>NZ_JBIDBB010000004.1:0-625451 GCF_043202775.1 Glycomyces sp. NPDC048151
ATCCACATCGAGCTCACCGGCGAGGACGTCACCGAATGCGTCGGCGGCGCCCAGGAGATCCGCGACGACCAGCTCTCCGACCGCTACGAGACCGCGTGCGACCCGCGCCTCAACACGCAGCAGTCGCTCGAACTCGCCTTCCTCGTCGCGGAGATGTTGCGCCACTAAGAAAACGCCATAGAGTGAGCGCATGAGCGCACACGATCTCTTCCTCCTCGGCGGAGTGTTCCCCGGCATCGCGCCGGCGGCGGCACTCCGCCGAGTCGTCTCCTATGCGCGGCAAGCCGAAACCTCCGGCCTCGACGGCGTCTGGACCGCCGAGCACCACTTCATCGAATACGGCGCCAGCCCCTCCGCGACCCTCATGGCCGCCCACCTCCTCGCCGCCACCGAGCGGATCCAGATCGGCACCGCCGTCGCCGTCCTCTCCAACCGCCACCCAGTGGCGCTGGGGGAGGAGGCCGCGACCTTGGAGGCGCTGGCCCCCGGCCGCTTCCGCCTCGGCGTCGGCCGCGGCGGCCCCTGGATCGACCTCGATGTGTTCGGCTCCGGCCTCGACCGTTACGAACGCGGCTTCGACGAGAGCTTGACGCTCCTGACGCGCTGGCTTTCCGGCGACGCCGAAGTCGCCCACACCGGCGAGTTCTTCGACGTCCTGCCCGTACGCGTCATGCCCCCGGGCGCCGGACGGCCCGTATGGGTCGCCGCCACCGGCGAAGGCACCGCCCGCCTCGCCGGACGCCTCGGCCTGCCCCTCCTGCTCGGCATGCACGCCCCCGACGAAGACCACGTCGCGCTCCTCGCCGCCTGGCGGCAGGAGGCCGAGACCGCAGGGTTCGATCCTGAAGCGGCCGAACACGTCTCAACGCACCTCGCGCAGGTCGCCGACGACCACGCGACGGTCGACCGGCTGCGGGCCTCCCTGACCGAGCTGCTCACCCGCGGCGTCGGCCAGTACGTCAGCCTCAAACCCGGCCGCGGCGCACGCGACCACGCCGCCTACGTCGACTGGATGATCGAACGCCACGCCGTCGGCCCCGCCGACCACGTCGCCGAACGCCTCGCCGCCTCTGCGGAGGCCACGGGCGTGCGCCGTCAGCTCCTCATGGTCGAAGGCATCGGCGACCCCGAGGCCGTGGGCGACAACATCGCCGCCCTTGGCGCGGCCTTCAGTAAGGCCGGTACTGCCCTGCCGGAGGGCTCTGCGGCGGCAGCCCCTTGAGCGGGTCGCGGCCCTTCTGCCGGAACCACTGGTTCGCCGAACCGGTGAACAGGCAGATCAGTGTCACGAGCGGCAGCGCCAGACTGAGCAGTGTCCAGATCAACCGCGTCCCGTCCGCGGGCGCGCCCGCCTGACTGCTCGCCTCGAAGCCCGTGTAGATCCCGATGAAGCCGGACACGAACGCCAGGAGCATGACCACGATCGTCGTCACCTGCGCCCACCGCCGCCCCGCGCCGATCTTCACGGCGAGGATCCCGAACAGGATCACCAGTGCGATGGTCGCGGCGATGACGAGCGTGACCACCAGCGCCAGGTCCTCGAAGCCCTGCGAGAGGTCTTCTTCGAACTCGAAATCGCTGAAGTTCACCGCCTCCGACCAGAACAACGCGGTCAGCCCGCCACCCGCACCGCAGCAGATCAGGAATGAGAACTGCAGCCACAACATCACCTGCGCGGTGGTCACCGTGCCCGGCTTGCTGCGCAAGAGCTCGGGAGGCAGGGGATTAGCGGGCGGAGTGGCGGGCGGCGTGTACATGGGCGATCCTCCGGGTGGGCGGCCCCCAAGTTTATGGCTGGGAGGCCACCGCCCTGACCGTCGAGCCGTCGCTGTCGTGGCCGACGCCTCCGCGCCACCGCCTCGCCGCCGGGGTCTGCAAGCCGATGACGGTCATCGCCTGCGCCGCGAGGCACGGTATGGCGGTGCCGAAGGTGTAGGCGGTCCAGAGGAGATCAAAGCCCTCGATCGCCGCGAGATACACGCAGAAGCCGGTCGCCCAAAGCGCGGCGCTGGCCGACAAGACGGTCGCGGTGGTGGCGGCCCATCGCCGTCGTTCCTCGATGCGGCGGGTGATCCAAACATTGAAGAGAATCACGTAGGCGAGCGACGGAACGAACACGAGCCAAACGAGGACCAGGTGTAGGGCTTCGGGGAGCAGGACGGCGATGGCCCAGAACGTATAGAACCCGAAGGTGGGGATCGTGAGCAGCGCAGGCGCGAAACCGCAGCAGACGAACGTGAAGGGCTGCAGCCAAATGCCGACCTGGGCGACAGCGACAGCTCTCGGTTTCGGGCCGGGATCGGTCGTGGCCCGTTGTCCCAAACGGTTGGCATTCACGGCGCGGGCTTCTTCACTGCTCATCGCGCTCACCGAACCAGCGGCGGCCTTCCGGGCCGAAGGCGCACCGCGGAACGACCGTCTGGATGATGAGCGACGGTGCGGCGGTGAGGAGGACGACCCAGATAAGAGCCGGCCATATCAAGGCGACGAAGACGACCGTAATGGCAGTGAAGGTGGCCAGCACGACCATGGCGATGACGACCGTGATCCGCGCCCGGCGGTCCGCCCGGCCGGCCCAGCGGGTGGTGAAGTAGGCGTGGGTGAAGATCGCAGCGAAACCGACGGCCCAGGCCAGCGGAGCCCCGTACTCGGCGACATCGTCCCAACCGAATAGCATGGCAATCCCCGAGATCGCTGCGGCAAGCGGAACCCCGAACGAGCAGTTCCCGCCGAGCATCACCAGCGCGACCTGCCAACCGGTGAGAACCCTTACGCGGGCAATGACCTTCGGCCAGCTGGGAGTGGGCACAGGCCGAACCAGGATCGGCATTTCGGCAGCGGGCGCGTCCGTCGGCGGTTGAGGTTCGGGGTCCGGGGCAGGGGGCTTGGGGTCCATGGGGGTCCGTTCGCGGGATTTAATTGAACGTGTTCAAGGTTGAACATGTTCAATTTAACTCGTGTCGGTCCTGAGTGGGAAGAGTTTAGGTCTGTGAGCTGCGTCCACCTCCTTGCGGGCAAGCAAGAACGGCCCCGCGCATGCGCGGGGCCGTTGTGTCGGTGCGGGGGTCAGTCGTTGAGAGCGTAGTGGAGGGCTTCGAAGACCGTCTCGTCCTGGTACTGGAAGCCGTGGGCTTGCAGGGCTCCCGGTTTGATCCTGGCGCCCCGGAGGATTTCGGTGGCGGCCTCTCCCGCGACGAGCTTGACCGCCCAGCCCGGGATGATCCACGGGGTCGGGCGGTGGACGACGGCCCCCAGCGCCTTGGTGAACTCGCGGTTCGTGGCCGGGGTCGGGCCGACCATGTTCACGGGGCCGCGCATCGAGTCGTCCTCAATCGCGGTGACGGCGGCGTTCACCCAGTCGCGCAACGAGATCCAGGGCAGGTACTGGCGTCCGCTGCCGAAACGGCCGCCCAGGAAGCACCTCCAGACCGGGACGAACCTGTCCAGCAAGACGCTGTCGGGGCCGAGCACATGGCCCGTCCGCAGCCGGACCACCCGTGCGCCCGCTTCCTCGGCCGGGGCGGTCGCCGACTCCCACTTCAGGGAGAGCCGTCCGAGGAAGTCCGCAGCTGCCGGGGTCGACTCGTCCACCTCGACGTCGGCGCGGTCGCCGTACCAGCCGGCGGCCGAGGCGTTGACCATGACCGGGACCTCGGCCGCCGCAACGGCTTCGGCGAGCACCTTGGTGGGGATGACGCGGCTCGTCTCGATGCGCTTCTTGTAGGCGGCGTTCCAGCGCTGGCCGCCGACGTTCACGCCGCAGAGGTTCACGACCGCGTCGACGCCGTCGAGGATCTGCGGGTCGAGGGGGCCTTTGTAGGGGTCCCAGAGGATCTCGTTCTCCTCGTCGGGGCGGTGGCGCACGAGCCGGACGAGGTCGTGCCCCTCGCCGACGCTTTCGAGGGCCTGCATCAGGGGCTTGCCGAGATAGCCGCTCGACCCGGCGATGACGATCCGCATACCGACAGCCTATGGCCTCGGCTCTCGGTACCAGTCTTGAACCTGGGTACGGAGGTTCGGGGCCTTGAGTTCGGCGTTCTGCTGGATCGCCGCGAGAGACTGGGCGGCGAGGGCCCGCCGCCATTCGAGTTCGGCGCCGCGCATGGCGGTGTCGATCGCGCACGGCGCGCGGAACACCGAGGCGGGCTCGTCGCCCCAGACGCCCTGCTGGCGGATCTCGGCGCACTGGAACGCCTCGGCGGGTCCTTCGATGGCGGACAGGACGTCCATGAGGGTGATGTCCTTGAGCCCCTTGGCAAGGCGGAAGCCGCCCTTCTTGCCTGCGGAGGACGTGAGGATGCCGGCCTTGACGAGCGGCTGCAGCTGCTTGTTGAGGTAGGCGGGCGGCAGGCCGTACCCGGCGGCGAGCCGGGCGGTGGAGACGGGCCCGTCCTCGCCCATCCAGTCCAGGAGGAGGCAGCAGTGCGCGGCCCATTCGACGCCTTCGCTGATCTTCATAACCTCGATCTTAGCTGTCCTGATTTAACGAGGGCGTCAATGCCTGTGTCCCGGTTGCGGATCTTTATCTAGACATGTAATATCTAGATATGAGTTCCGGCGAGGGCCGGAACGCCTACCGGAGGAGATCCCATGAGCACCGTCCCCGCACCCGTCGTCGCCCGCGCCGCCACTGCAGAGCGGCTCGCCCACGCCCAGCAGTCCGTCATGACCCTGCTCGCCGACTCCTCGCAGACCGGCGGGGCGCTCTCGGTCCACCGCTCGACCTTCCCCGACGGCGGCGACGGCGCGCCCTCGCACTTCCACACCGGCACCAGCGAATCGCTGTTCGTCATCTCCGGGAAGCTGCAGGTCCTCACCGGCGACGAGGTCATCGTCCTGGACGCGGGCGACTTCGTGACCATCCCGCCGGGCCTGCCGCACGCCTTCGGCGCGGTCGCCGGGCACGACGCCGACGTGCTCGCCGTCTTCACCCCCGCCGCCGACCGCTTCGACTACTACCGCCTGCTCGAGCGCGTCAACCTGGGGGAAGCGGACCCGAAGGAGATCCCGGCCTCGGGGGAGCAGTACGACAACCACTACGTGGCGAGCGAGGCCTGGCAGCGGGCCCGCGCATAGCGCGAACGGCCGCAACCTGAAGTGGTTGCGGCCGTTGGCGTCTGCGGTCTAGAGCCCCAGCCTGCCGAGGTTCAGGCGGCCGAAGCGGTTGCGCCAGGGCACGTCCGCCCGGATGCCCGCCATGACCGAGCGCTGCAGCGTGTTGTCCTGCGGCAGCTCCTCGACCGGGGTGGCCTCGGGGCGCCCGAACACGAAGCGCCACAGGTCGGAGCGGTTGCCCGCCGGGTCGCCCGGGCCCTGCAGGTCGAACAGCGCGCCGAAGCCGGGGATGTTCGACCGCTCCGGCAGCCAGTCGCGCAGCTGCGGGTCGAGCAGCCACGACTCGCACATGAACTCCATGTCCTCCGGGCCGTCGTACCGGTCGGGGAACACCGCCGGGAAGTACTCGAGGGCCCATTCGACCGAGTCGCGCACCGCGTCGAGCGTGAGCGGCCCGCCCTCGCCGCGGATGTGCATGCCCACGAACGGTTTCGGGTCGGGCCCCTCGATGCAGAACTGGAGCCGCCCGAGCTGATACAGCGCGCCGCGCACGTGGCCGGTGAACCAGTAGGCCGCATCGAGGCCCGCGCGCCCGTAGATGCGGCGGTTGAAGCGGAGCTTCTCGCCGATGTCGGCGAGGACCTTGCGCGAGAGCTCCTCGTCGATGCCGCGCTCGCGGTGGAACGCGAGCATGTCGGGGACGGCCGCGAGCAGCGGGTACAGGCCCAGCAGCGGGTGCGCCTCCGGCGGTTTGGGCCAGGTCAGCCATTTGCGCCCGCCCATGTCGGCGGCGATCGACTGGTAGAGCCGGTCGGCGGCCACGCGCGCGTCGGGGTCGAGCGCGCCGAGGGCCTTCGCGGCCTCGTCGGCGTCCTCGGTCTCGGCGCCGCACCAGTCGAGGAGGAGTTCGCGGACGTCGGCGGCGTCGGGTTCGGGGTACGCCTTCACGGCGCCGGGCTGCGGCAGGTCCTGAGTCATCGAATCTCCCGAAGAATAGTTCCGGCCCTCAAGCCGTGGAGGAATCCGAGTTGTACCAGAGAGCAGCTGCTTACACAAATGGGGATGTCCTGTAAGATCGTCGAGATGAGGACGGCGTACAGGTGTCGGGCCTATCCCAACTCCGAGCAGCAGGCCTTGCTGGCCCGCACGTTCGGGTGCGTGCGCCTGGTCTGGAACAAGACCCTGGGAGAACGGCACCGCGTCTGGCACGCTGACGGCAAGCGAACCACCTACCGTGAGACCGACGCGCAGCTGACTGATTGGAAGAAGACCGAGGACCTGGCTTTCCTGAACGAAGTCTCTTCGGTTCCGCTTCAGCAGACCCTCCGGCACCAGCACGCCGCCTTCCAGAACTTCTTCGCGGGGCGTGCCAAGTACCCGCGCTTCAAGAGCCGGTCTGCCCGCCAGAATGCGCACTTCACACGCTCTGCGTTTCGCATGAACAACGGTGAGCTGCACTTGGCTAAGACAGTTGCGCCGATGGTGCTGGTGTGGTCTTTTGACGACGTTGACCTCGCGTCGCTCAACCCGACGATGGTGGTCGTCTCCCGTGAGCCGGACGGTCGTTGGTATGTGACCTTCGCCGTCGACATCGAAGAGCCCGACGCTGAGCCGATCACCGGTGACGAGATTGGCATCGACCTTGGCATCAAGGATTTCGCCGTCACTTCCGACGGTCTGCGCATACCCAACCCTCGTCACCTTGAGCGGAAGGCTCGCAATCTTGCCCGCTATCAGCGGCGCATGGCCCGCTGCCAGAAGGGCTCGGCAAACCGACGAAAGGCGAAGGTCAAAGTAGCCAGGGCTCATCGGAAGATCCGCAACGCCCGTGCCGACTTCCTTCACAAGACCACCACTCGGATCATCCGCGAAAACGACCTGGTCGTCGTCGAAGACCTCGCGATCGAGCACCTGGTGAAGAACCGAAGCCTTTCGAAAGCGATCAGCGACGTTGCTTGGGGCGAGTTCCGGCGGATGCTCGAGTACAAAGCCGAGCGCGCAGGACGCACTCTCGCCGTGATCGACCGGTGGTACCCGTCCTCGAAGACCTGCTCGCAATGCGGGCACCTGCTCGACTGGCTCGACTTGTCCACCCGGACATGGCGATGTCCGAGCTGCCGCACCCGGCACGACCGGGATGTTAACGCGGCCAAGAACATTCTTGCGGCTGGTCGAGTCGCAGCCGGGAGAGATTCCGGCGAGGCCTGTGGAGCTGATGTCAGACGGCAAGGGTTCTCCCTTCCGCGATCGGCGATGAAACAGGAACCACCCCGGGCGCGAGCCTAGGGAACTCCCTCCCTTCGGGGAGGGAGGGAAGTCAACGGCCTATGTCACCACGCCCGGCCCCCCGGCGGCAACATCGGGTCGGTCACCCTAGTCTGGGTTCCGTGCGACGGTTGCTGACGCCTCCCTGGATCGTCCTCCACTTCTTCGCAGTGGTGTTGACGGTCGCCTTCGGGCTGCTCGGATGGTGGCAGCTCTCCCGCGCCCAGGGCGGCAACGCCATCAGCTGGGGTTACGCCTTCGAGTGGCCGCTGTTCGCGCTCTTCACCGTCGCCCTCTGGATCCGGCAGATGCGCCTGGAACTGCGCAAGGACCGCCCCGAGGAGCCGCGCCGGGGCAAGCCCGAGCCGCCGCCCATGACCTCGCCGTTCGAGCCGGGGATCATCGCGGCTCGCCGCGATGACCATGAGCTCGGCCTCAAGGCCCGACAGTCTGCAACCGATGTACAGGGGAGCCACGCATGAACGCCGCTCTGAAACGCTTCCGGATCGTCGCCTGGATCGTCGGCACGTTCCTGATCCTGCTCATGTTCGTCGCGATGCCGCTCAAGTACTTCGGCGGCAACGACACGATGGTCTCGGTCATCAGCCCGATCCACGGCCTGTGCTACATGGTCTACCTGGTCCTCGCCTTCCACCTCGCCCAGCAGGCGGGCTGGCGGTTCTGGCCGCAGACCGTGGGCCTCATGCTCGGCGGCACCGTCCCGGTCGCGTCGTTCTTCGTGGAGCGCTGGGCGCACCGCAAGATCCTCGCCGAGCACCCGCAGGCCGCCGACCCGAAGGTCCGCACCGAAGAGACCGTCTGATCAGACGAGAAAAGCCCGGCGAACACTCGGTTCGCCGGGCTTTCGTCTCTCCTAGGAGAGGTACGAGCCTTCCTTGACGGTCTCCCAGTCGAGGCTCCAGGTGGTGAAGCCGTCGCCCTGGGGCACGTCCTTGCCTGTGTTGCGAACGATCACCGGGTCGCCCCAGCGCACGAAGTTGTAGATCCACTCGCCCATCTCGTTGGAGACGTTGAGGCAGCCGTGGGAGCCGTTGGAGACGCCGAGCCGGTCGGCGGCCCAGGGCGCGCCGTGGATGAACTGGCCCGAGAAGGTCAGTCGCATCGCCCACTTGACGTCGGTCTCGTAGTCGTACAGGTCGGAGACGAACGTCGACTCCTCCTCGCGGCTCATGATGATCATGGTGCCGGAGAACGAACGGGCGTCGTTGCCGTCGATCTCCCTGGCGCCCAGGGAGATCGGAATGGTCTGCACGACCGACCCGTCGCGGTAGGCCTTCATCTGCTTCGTGTTGTCGTCCGCTTCGAGGTAGCGGGACTCCGAGTCGATGTTGAAGCTGGTCTCGGCGTCGAACTCGCCGTAGGCGCCGTCGCCGATGTCGAGGCCGCCGATGCCCAGTCGCACGGAGACGGTGGTGTTCGGCTGCCAGTACTCCTTCGGCCGGTACTCCAGGGCCCGCGGGGTGATCCAGTACCAGGAGCCCTCCTGCGCCGGCTCGGAGGTGACGAAGAGGCGCCGCTCGACCGAGGCCCGCAGGTCCTCGGGGACCTCGTGGCCGTTGAAGCGGAACGCGAGGATCGCGCCCATGCCGACCGTGGAGCCCTCGCCGGGCAGGTAGTTCTCGATGCCGATCCGGTTCCCCGGGGACGCGATCGTGGTGAACGTCGAGGTCGCGGTGGCGGTGAGGCCCGCCGCGTCGTCGGCGGTGACCGTGGCGGTGTAGGCGGTCTCCCAGGAGAGCGGGCTGGCGGGGACCCAGGTGGTCCCGTCGGGGTGCATCGCGCCCTCGACCTCGGCGCCCGCGGCGTCAGTGAGCTTGAACTCCTTGAACTCGCCGGACTCGACGGTCCAGGAGATCTCGGTGGCGGCGGTCGCGGCGGTGTCGCCGTCGGCGGGCGTGATCTGCACCTTTGCGGCACTCTGCGGCGCTTCGGAGGTCGCGTCGTCGCCGCCCCCGTCTTCGCCGATGGTGCCCGATTCCTTCGTGCAGGCCGCGGCGGCGATGCCCACCACGGCGAGGCCTCCCGCGGCGAGGGCGCCGCGGCGGGAGAGGGAGGACGGTCCGAAGCTCATGGAACCACGTTACACAGGCACGTCGACACGTCGTCTACTTCGCACTTGTGACCTTTTCGGCCACAGGTCAAGGCAACCGAAACCGGAATCGGCGGATGCTCAGGACCGGATGCTCAGATGCACGTGGTTCGTGTGGTCGGAGTTCGGCTCGCCGCCGGCGCCGGAGTAGGACTTCCAGCCCGTGCCCGGCAGCCAGATCTGGCGGTACCAGATGACGTACTGCACGCCGAGCGCGTCGGCGTTCTCCACGAACCAGGCCGCGAGGTTCTGGCCGTAGTCGTAGTCGTCGCCCCCGGCGTCGCCGCCGAAGCCGTCGGGCTGGGCCGCGAAGTCGCAGGCCCGGCCCAGGCCGTGCTCGCCGAAGGACGACTCGCGGAAGCACTTCACATACCGGGTGAACCCGACGATCTGCGCCTGTTCCAGGGCGTGGAGGGTGCGGGGGCTGAGGCAGCCCCCGGTGGTCGGGTCGTCCTCCGAGCAGCCGTAGCTGTCGCCTTCGAAGGGCTCGGCGGCGGGCGCGTCCGACGCTGAGGGTCCGACCGCGTCGTCGCCTCCGGAGGCCGCGAGCTCGCGGGCGGCCTCGTCGCGGGCGGCCTCCATCTCCTCGGTGGTGTTCTCCTGCTCCTCGATGTTGTCGGCGAGGGTCTGGCGGGTCGCCTCGATCTCCTGGAGCCGGGCGACGAGCTCGTTGAACCGGTCGGCGCGCGACTCGCCCAGGAACTGGAGCTGCTCCATGGCGGCGATGGCGGCCTGCGGGTCGCCCGAGGACAGGAGCGCGGCCGTGGACTGGAAGTCCGAGGTCGTCGACGCGACGAACGCGTACTCGTCGAGCTCGGCCCGGAGCGCGATGGACTCGGCTTCGGAGTCTTCGAGCTCCTGCTCGAGGTCGGCCTGCTGCTGCTGGAGCGAGTCGAGTTCGTCCTGCGCTTCGAGGTAGGCCGTGATGGCCTCGCTGAGCGTGTCTGAGACGTTCCCCTCCTCCTCCTGCGCGGAGGACTGCGAGGCGGGCGCGACCAGGAACACCACGCCTGCGAGCACCACGATGGGGAGGGAGAGGACGCGCTTGGCGCCGCTGAGGAGCGGTCGCGGGCCGCGCACGCGCGCGGGGGAGGAAGTACCGGCGTTCAAGGCGTGAGGGTCCTTCGGTTGCTCGGAGCCGAGTGGACGGGATGGTCGGCGTACAGCCTAGAACGGGAGGATTCCTCGGGCGCATCGGGTCATTCCGGATGACCGCTGGTAGCCGAGGCGCTACGGGCTTCGCGGCGGGCTATGGCGTGGCTAACTCGCGGGCCGTTCGCAGGCGTTCCTCCTGCTAGGATTGTTCAAATCTGAACCAGCCGTCCGGGCCGGTGTTGAGACCGAGGAAGGAGGGCCCGACATGGGCGCGGGAGACTTCGAGAGCCGCTGGCTCGCCCCCGACGTGAACGCGGTGTGGACCCGCTTCCTCCACGTCACGCACCGCCTCGAGCACCACATCGACCGGCGGCTCCAGGAGCAGCACGACATCACGCACACCCAGTACGAGATCCTGGTGCGCCTGGCCGACAGCGACGAGCGCGCCATGCGCATGAGCGACCTCGCCGAACGCATCGTCACCGCCAAGAGCGCGGTCACCTACCAGGTCAACAAGCTCTCCGAGATGGGCCTGGTCGACCGCCACAAGTGCGACCGCGACAACCGCGGCGTCTGGGTCAAGCTCACCGACGCGGGCGTCGAGCGCCTGGAGGGCGCCGCGCCGTGCATCCTCTCGCTGGTCCGCGAGCTCTTCCTCGACACCCTCAACTGCGACCAGGCCGCCGAGCTCGACAAGCTCCTCGGCACCTGGTCCGACAACCTCGACGAGCACGACCGCAACCCGATCGGCCACCCCGACCACCGGGCCCCCGACCCCGCGTAACCGCTTTCGGTGCGCCCCGCCGGTGTAAGGCTCGCAGACGGTGCGTACCGGTGTAGGGTCAGGCCGTGCCGAGCTTTCCGCGTCCTGAGACGACCGTCCCCTACCGCCTCGACGGCCTGTCCGACCTCCTCCCCGCCGCCGCGGGACTCGGCTTCGCCGTCACCGGGGTGAGCCTCGCCGCCGACGCCGTCGAGCCCGGCGACCTCTTCGCGGCCCTGCCCGGCGCCAACCGCCACGGCGCGGAGTTCTGCGCCCAGGCCGCCGAGCGCGGCGCGGTGGCCGTCCTCACCGACGAACACGGCGCCTCCCTGGTCGGCGGCCTGCTGCCCGTCCTCGTCGCCGAGGACCCGCGCACGCTCACCGGCGAGGTCGCCGCCCGCGTCTGGGGCCGCCCCTCCGAGCGCCTGAACCTCCTGGGCATCACCGGCACCAACGGCAAGACCTCCACTGCTTATCTAGTGGAGGCCGGGCTCGCGCACGCCGGGCGCACCACGGGCATCATCGGCACGGTCGAGACACGCATCGCGGGCGAGCGCATCGAGTCCGCCCGCACCACCCCCGAGGCCCCCGAACTGCAGGCGCTCCTCGCCGTCGCCCTCGAGAAGGGCGTCACCGACGTGGTCATGGAGGTCTCCAGCCACGCGCTCGTCCTCGGCCGCGTCGAAGGCTGCCGCTTCCGCGCCGCCGGGTTCACCATGTTCGGCACCGACCACCTCGACTTCCACTCCGACCTCGACGACTACTTCGAGGCGAAGGCCCGCCTCTTCGACGGCCGCGCGCAGGTGGCGATCCTCAACGCCGACGACAAGCGCGTCGCGACCCTCACCGAGCGGGGCACCCTCCAGTTCTCGCTGACCGATTCGGGCGCCGACTACGTCGCCTCCGACATCGCCACCGACGGCTTCACGCAGTCCTTCCACCTCAAGACCCCGAGCGGGGCCGGTGAAGGCCTGGTCAACATGCCCGGCCGCCACAACGTCGCCAACGCCGCGCTCGCGGTGGCCCTCCTCGAAGCGGCGGGCGTCGACACCCCGACCGCCCTCGCGGGCGTCGCCTCCTGCACCGGCGTGCCCGGCCGCATGGAGCTCGTCTCCGGCGACAACCCGGTGCGCGGCGTCGTCGACTACGCCCACAAGCCCGAGGCAATCACCGCCGTCCTCGAGGCGCTCCGCGACTCCACCCCCGGCAGGGTCATCGCGATCCTCGGCGCCGGAGGCGACCGCGACCGCTCCAAGCGCCCCCTCATGGGCGCGGCCGCCGCGCGCGCCGCCGACCTGGTCGTCGTCACCGACGACAACCCCCGCACCGAGGACCCCGCGCGCATCCGCGACGAGGTGGCGGCCGCCGTTCAGGGCGTGCCCTGCCGTAACATCCCCGGTCGGGACACCGCAGTCCGGGAGGCCGCCGCACTGGCCGCGCCCGGCGACACCATCGCCCTCCTCGGCAAGGGCCACGAGACCGCCACCGAGACCGCGACGGGATTCGTCGAGAGCGACGACCGGGTACTCCTGGCGAACGCGCTACGCGATGCGGCCAACGGTGAAACCGTCGCACCGCGTTGAAGCGTGATAGTCCCGTAAAGCGAACGCACTCACAACAGGAGGAGACCGCCGCGTGATCCCCATGAGCCTGGCCCAGGTCGCCGCCGTCACGGACGGCAAGCTCAGCGAGACGGCCGACCCTGAAGCGGTCGTCACCGGAGGCGTCGAGTTCGACTCCCGCAAGGCCGGGCCCGGCGGACTGTTCCTGGCGATCCCCGGCGACAAGGTCGACGGCCACGACTTCGCGGCCAAGGCCCACGGGCAGGGCGCGGTCGCGACCATCGCCACCCGCCCGATCGACTCGCCCGCGATCTACGTGGACGACGCCGTCGGCGCGCTCACCAAGCTCGCCAGGCACATCGCGGCGGAGTCGAACGCGACGGTCATCGGCGTCACCGGCTCCAACGGCAAGACCTCCACAAAGGACATCATCGGCCAGCTCTGCGCCGACCTCGGCCCCACGGTCGCCACCGAAGGCAACTTCAACAACGAACTGGGCCACCCGTACACGGTCTGCCGCGTCCGCCCCGAGACCGAGTACCTGGTCCTCGAACTGGCCGCGCGCGGCCTCGGGCACATCACCCAGCTGTGCGAGATCGCCCCGCCCCGGATCGGCGTCGTCCTCAACGTCGGCATCTCCCACCTCGACGGCTTCGGCTCGATCGAGACCACCGCCAAGGCCAAGAGCGAACTGCCGCACTTCCTCGACGACCACTACCGCGACCGCGCGGACACCGGGCACGTCGTCCTCAACGCCGACGACCCCCGGGTCAAGGCGATGTCGAACGGGCTCGACAGCGTCGACGTGCGGTACTTCGGCATCGACGACGCGGACGCCGACGTCACCGCCGCCGACATCGACCCGCGCGACGGCCGCCACGCCTTCACACTGGTCACCCCCGCCGGACGCGCCCGCGTCGAACTCGAACTGTGGGGCGACCACCACGTCTACAACGCGCTCGCGGCCGCCGGGGTCCTCTGGAGGCTCGGCCAGACCACCGAGAAGATCGCCGAGGGCCTGTCCCGCGCCGGTCGCCTCTCCGAGCGCCGCATGGACGTCTTCACCCGACCCGACGGCACCACCGTCATCGACGACTCGTACAACGCCAACCCGGCCTCGATGGGCGCGGCCGTCCGCGCCCTCGGGCAGCTCCCCACCGAGGGCCGCCGCATCGCGGTCCTCGGACTCATGGCCGACCTCGAAGAGCAGAGCGAGGACTGCCACCGCCGTCTCGGCGAGCAGGCCCGCGAAGCCGGCCTCGACGAGGTCATCGCCGTGGGCGACGGCACGGAACCCATCGTGGACGGTGCCGAAGGCGTCACCGCCACCCACGTACCCGATCAAGCCGCAGCCATCGCGCTGCTGCGCAGCCGGCTGCGCCCCGGCGACGCCGTCCTGGTGAAAGGCTCCCGATACCGGACCTGGGACGTCGCCGACCACCTGCGCGCCAAGGAGGACTAGAACCAGTGAGAGCCGTAATCGTCGCCGCGTTCGTGGCGTTCGCGCTCACCATGGCGCTGACACCGCTCGCGGCGAAGCTCTTCCGCCGCCTCAAGGCCGGACAGCCCATCCGCACCGACGGCCCCCAGACCCACCTCGCCAAGGCCGGCACCCCCACCATGGGCGGCGTCGTCTTCATCCTCACCACCGTCCTCGCCTACGTCTCCGGCCACCTCGTCCTCATGGCCCTGCCCGAGTCCGTCGACGGCGTCACCTTCAACCGCCCCACCGGTTTCACCGCCACCGGCATCGTCCTCATCGGACTCTTCGTGGCGTGCGGCTTCGTCGGCTTCATCGACGACTGGCTCAAGATCCGCCGCAAGCACTCCGGCGGCATCTCCGGCCGCGCCAAGGTCTTCGGCCTCACCATCGCCGCCATCGTCTTCGGCTTCATGGCCGTCTACTACACCGGCTCGATCGACTCCCGGGACATCTCCGAGACCGTCGCCACCCCCTTCATCTCCTTCACCGGCAAGGACGTCGACTTCCTCAACGTGACCAAGATCGGGATGGTCGTCGTGATCGTCCTCCTGGTCAACGCCACCGCCAACGGCGTCAACCTCACCGACGGCCTCGACGGCCTCGCCACCGGCGCGTCCATGATGGCCTTCCTCGCCTTCATGATCATCGGCTTCTGGCAGTACCGGCACTGGTGCGGCGGCGCCCAGCCCGCCGACAACCTCTGCTACGACGTGCGCGACCCCCTCGAGATCGCCCTCATCGCCGGGGCCGGCGCCGGCGCGATGTTCGGCTTCCTGTGGTGGAACACCTCGCCCGCGCAGATCTTCATGGGCGACTCCGGCTCGCTCAGCCTCGGCGCGCTCATCGCCGGACTCGCCTTCGCCTCCAAGACGATCCTGCTCCTGCCGATCATCGGCGCCCTGTTCGTCATCACCACCGCCAGCGTCATGATCCAGGTGACCAGCTTCAAGCTCACCGGCCGAAGAGTGTTCCGCATGTCGCCGATCCAGCACCACTTCGAGCTCGCCGGATGGTCCGAAGTGACCATCGTCGTCCGGTTCTGGATCATCGCGGGCATCGGCGTCGCCATCGCCCTCGGCTTCTTCTTCGCCGACTTCCTGCGGATCGCGGGGTAGCGCATGTCCGATCCCGAACCGCCGCAGACCGACAGCGCGCACCGCTCCGAACCCGTGCCGGCGCGGATCGGTGCGAACGTGCTCGTCGCCGGGGCCCGAGTCGCCGGGGCCGCCTGCGCCGACGTCCTCCTCGACCGGGGCGCGAACGTCGTCGTCTACGACCGCAGCGACTCCGAGCGGATGCGGGCGCTCGCCGCCCGCGGCGCGCGCTGCGTCGTCGCCGACACGTTCGACCCCGCGCTCCTCGAAGGCGTCGACCAGGTGGTGCTCTCGCCGGGCTTCCCGCCCCACCACCCGATCGCCGAGGCCGCCGCCGCACGCGGCATCGAGACCTTCTCCGAACCCGAACTCGCCTGGCGGCTCAGGGAACCCGGGGCCGCCCGCTGGCTCGCCGTCACCGGCACCAACGGCAAGACCACCACGACGACCATGCTCGCCGCGATGCTCGAGACCGCAGGCCTGCGCACCGCCGCGCTCGGCAACATCGGCGTCCCGCTCGTGCACGCCGCCAACGGCCCCTTCGACGTCATCGCCGTCGAGCTCTCCAGCTACCAGCTCCACTGGTCCGCCGAGCTCGCGCCGACCGCCGGGGCCGTCCTCAACCTCGCCCCCGACCACCTCGACTGGCACGGCAGCTTCGACGCCTACGCCGAGGCGAAGTCCGCCGTCTGGCGCGGCGGCCAAGCGGTCGTCAACCTCGACGACCCGTCCGTGGTCGCCCTCGCCAAGCACACCGATGCCGAGGTCACCGGGTTCACCCTCAACCACCCCGAACGCGGCCAGTTCGGCGTGGCCCTGGGCTTCCTCGTCGACTACACCGGCCCCGAGCCGGTCCAGATCTGCTCGGTCGACGACGTGCACCCGGCCGGGTGGCACAACGTCGCCAACGCCCTCGCGGCCGCCGCGCTCGCCCGCCAGGTCGGCGTCACCCACGCCGACATCGGCGACGCCCTGCGCAAGTACACGCCCGAGCCGCACCGCAACGTCACCCTCGTCGAGCACGGCGGCGTCACCTGGGTCGACGACTCCAAGGCCACCAACCCGCACGCCGCCGCCGCCGCGCTCGCCTCCTACGACTCCATCGTGTGGGTCGCGGGCGGCCAGCTCAAAGGCGTCGACGTCGACGGCCTCGTCGCCCAGTACGCCCCCAAGATGCGCGGGGCCGTCCTCATCGGACAGGACCGCGCGCTCATCGCCGAAGCGCTGGCGCGACACGCCCCGGGCCTCCCCGTGGTCGTGCTCGACGGCCGGGACGATGCGGTGATGACCGAAGTCGCCTCGCACGCCGCCGCGATGGCCGAGCCGGGGGACACGGTGCTCCTGTCCCCGGCCGGGGCCTCGTACGACATGTTCACCTCCTACGCGCACCGCGGCGACGCGTTCGCCGCGGCCGCCCGGGCCCTGATCGAGGGTGAGGCCGGGTGAGGAGCGGGTTCACCGAGTTGCTGCGCGGCCTGCTCGACCGGCCGCTCGCCTCGTACTACCTGCTGCTCTCCTCTTCAGCGCTGCTGCTCACCATCGGGCTCGTGATGGTCTTCTCGGCCACCATGGTCGAGTCCTACGAGGCCACGGGGAACGCGTTCGCCGTGATCCTCCAGCAGGTCGTGTGGGCCGTCGTCGGCCTCGTCTGCTTCTGGGTCGCCCAGCGCCTCCCCTCGCGCACCTACCGCGCGGTCTCCCGGCCGCTCCTGGTCGTGGCGATCCTGCTCGGCCTCGTCCTGGTCGTCATGTCGATCCGCCAGAAGCAGCAGGAGGCCGCGGGCGGCGAGTCCACCGGCGGCCTCGCCACCGACCAGCTGTGGATCGACCTGGGGCCCTTCCAGTTCCAGCCCGCAGAGATCGCCAAGTTCGCGCTGCTGCTGTGGGCCGCGGACTCGCTGGTGCGGCTCGGCCCGCGCATCGCGTCGTGGCGCGAGCTGGCGATCCCGATGTTCCCGATCGCGGGGCTCCTGCTCATCATCATCGGCTACGCCGACCTCGGCACGATGCTCATCATCCTGGCGATGTTCCTGGGCCTCTTGTGGGCTTCGGGCGTGCCGCTGCGCATCCTCGGCGTGCTCGTCGCGATCGGCCTGCTCGGCTCGGCCGTCCTCATCGCGTTCGAGGGCTACCGGATGCAGCGCATCATCTCGTTCTCGCGGCCCGAGGACTTCGCCGACACCTGGGGCTACCAGGCCATCCAGGGCTACTACGCGATCGCGGACGGCGGCTGGTTCGGCGTCGGCCTCGGCGAGAGCCGCCAGAAGTGGGACTGGCTCCCCAACGGCCACAACGACTTCATCTTCGCGCTCATCGCGGAGGAGCTGGGCGTCATCGGCTGCCTGGTGATCCTCGCGCTGTTCGCCGTGCTCGTCTACACGGGCTTCCGGATCGCGCGCCGCTCGGACGACCCGTTCCGGGCGCTCGTCGCCGCGGGTGTCACGATCTGGATCGCGGGCCAGGCCTTCATCAACATCGGCGGCGTCCTCGGCCTCATCCCCATGACCGGGGTGCCGCTGCCGTTCATCTCCGACGGCGGCACGGCCCTGGTCGTGATCCTCGCGGCGGTCGGGATGCTCGCCGGGTTCGCACGTGCCGAACCCGACGCCGCCACGGCGCTGCGGGCCCGCAACCCCTCGCGTCTCGTACGCTTGCTGTGGGCCCCCCTGCCGCCCGCACCCCGCTCGGAGTCCGACCCCGAGCCCACCAAGAAGAAGAAAACTACGACCAGAAAGACATGACGTTGCCTCAGCTTCGATCGGTCGTCCTCGCCGGCGGCGGCACCGGCGGCCACATCTACCCGCTCCTGGCCTACGCCGACTGCCTGCGCCGGCACGACCCGCACATCCGCGTCACCTGCCTCGGCACCGAGAAGGGCCTGGAGAACGACCTCATCCCCAAAGCGGGCTACGACCTGCGCAACGTCCCGGCCCACCAGCTGCCGCGCAAGATCAACCTCGACCTGCTGCTCACCGCGCCGAGGATGCTCAAGGCCATGAAGGCCACCCGCGACATCATGGACGAGGTCCAGGCCGACGTCGTGGTCGGCTTCGGCGGCTACGTCGCCGTCCCCGCCTACCTCGCCGCGTGGCGCCGCAAGACCCCCATGGTCATCTTCGAGTTCAACGACCCGCCCGGGGTCGCCAACAAGATGGCGCTCAAGTTCAGCGACAACCTCGCGCTCGGCTTCCCGCACCTGCCGCAGGCCTCGCCGATCCTCGCCGACGGCACGATCACCGGCGTCCCGCTGCGGCCCGAGATCGCCCACCTCGACCGCACCGCGATGCGCGCCCAGGCCTGCCAGTACTTCGGGCTCGACCCGCGCCGCCCCGTCCTGTTCGTGTACGGCGGCTCGCAGGGCGCGGCCTCCATCAACAACGCCGTCTCCGGTGCGGCCCAAGCGCTCACGCACCGCGGCGTCCAGGTCCTCCACATCACCGGCGCGCGCCGCGAGGAGCCGATCCACATCCCCGAGGGCCTGCCCGTCCCGTACCGGACGCTCCCGTACCTCGACCGCATGGACCTCGGCTACGCCGCCGCCGACATGGTGCTCGCCCGCGGCGGCTCGATGACCGTCGCGGAGGTCTCCGCGCTCGGCGTCCCCACCGTCTTCGTCCCCATGCCCTGGGGCAACAAGGAGCAGTACCGCAACGCGGGCCCCGTCGTGGACGCGGGCGGCGCGATGTTCTGCGACGACGAGAACCTCAACCCCTCCTGGATCGAGGCGAACCTCATCCCGGTCATCACCGACCCGCACCGGGTCGCCGCGATGTCCCGGGCCTCGGCCGCGTTCGGCAGCCGCACCGGCGACGAGGCGCTGCGCAACTACACATTGAAAGTCCTGGAGCAGGCATGAGCGACGACCCCAACGACCTGACGAGCCCCATCGACGAGGGCGTCACCGCCGAGGACCTGGGCCGGGTCCTGTTCATCGGCGTCGGCGGCGTCGGCATGAACGGCCTCACCCGCCTCTACGCGACGCGCGGCCTGCCGGTCTCCGGCTCGGAGTGGAAGGACTGGCCGAGCCTGCCCGAGCTCGAACGCCTCGGAGTCACGATCTACCGCGAGCACCTGACCTCCAACCTCGACGGGATCGACACCGTCGTCCGCTCGACCGCGCACAACGACGAGCACCTCGAGGTCGCCGAGGCCCGCAAGCGCGGCATCCGCGTCTACCACCGCTCCGAGGCCCTGGCCGCCGCCATGACCGGCCGCCGCTCGATCGTCGTCACCGGCACCCACGGCAAGACCACGACGACCGCGATCATCACGCAGATGCTCGCGCACGCCGGGCTCGACCCGTCCTATGTGAACGGCGGCGAGAACATCGGCGCCCACACCGGCGCCCACGGGAACGGCGAGTACTTCGTCGCCGAAGCCGACGAGTCCGACCGCTCGTTCCTGCGCTTCCGCCCCGAGATCGGCATCGTCACCAACATCGACGTCGACCACCTGAACACCTACGGCGACATGGACTCGCTCACCGAGGCCTTCGAGCGCTTCTGCCGCAACACCGACAAGGACGGCCTGCTCGTCCTGTGCGCCGACAACCCCGGCACGCTCGCGCTCGCGAAGAAGTTCCGCGGCGAGGGCCGCACGGTCGCCACGTACGGCTACAGCGACGGCGCCGACATCCAGCTCGGCGAGGTCGAGTCCGGCAAGGACGGCGTCGACTACACGGTCCTGTACCAGAACCAGGTGCTCGGCCGCTTCCACCTGCCCATGCCCGGCAGGCACATCGCGCTCAACTCGGCGGCCGCGATCGCCGTCGGACTCTACGTGGGCCTCGAACCGGAGCAGGTCGCCGCGGGGATAGCCGCGTTCGGCGGCGTCAAGCGCCGCTTCGAGAAGCGCGGCGAGAAGGACGGCTACGCGGTCTTCGACGAGTACGCGTACCACCCGACCGCGATGACCGAGGCCATCAAGACCCTCAAAGAGGTCGCCGCGCCCGGCAAGCTCGTCGTGGTCTTCCAGCCCTACCGCGTCTACCGCACCATCGCCATGCGCGACGACATCGCCGAGGCGCTCTCCTTGGCGGACAAGGCCGTCGTGATGGAGATCTTCGGCCCCGGCGAGGACATCCCCGAAGGCGAAGGCGGCCAGGCGCTCCTGGACGCCGTCGCCCTTCCCGAGGGGGACAAGGTCTTCGTGCCCGAATGGGACGACGTGCCGGCCGCCGTGAAGGCCCTCGCGGGCGAAGGCGACGTCGTCGTCACCATGGGCGCCCCGCCCGTCCAGCTCATGCCGGACGACCTCCTGCGCTAGCGCAAAACGAAAGGGCCGCACCCGAAAGGGTGCGGCCCCGACCAGCGTGCCCTAGTCCCAGGCGGCGCCGTTGCGCCAGTAGCCCATGAACGCGCCGCACTCCTTGGGGAGGCCGAGCTCCTTGCGGACGGTGAAGCGGAGGGTCTTGACGACGCCGGTCTCGGCGGCGATCCACACGTAGGCGTCGCTCTGCGCGACCTCCTGCGGGGCCTCCCAGATCATCTCGTCGTCGTTCTCGTCGAACTGACCGCTCTTGGCGAAGTCCATCGCGCGGGCCGCTTCGGTGACGGCCGGGACGAGCCGGTCGCCCCAGACCGCGCCGCCGCGGGGGAGCCACACGACCTCGACGTCCTCGGGGGCGTCGAGGTCGAGCACGTCGGCCTCCTCGGGGACTTCGATGAACGCCTTGCCGCGCGCGGTGATCGGGAGGTCTTCGAGGATCGCGGCGATCGCGGGGGCCGCGGTCTCGTCCCCGGCGATGAGGATCTCGGCGCCCTCGGGGGCGTGGAAGTCGACGCCGCCGTGCGGGCCGTCCCAGCGCGCGTCGGGGCCGAGCAGCAGGATCTCGTCGCCGACTGCCGCGTCGCGCAGCCACCGCAGGGCCGGGCCGCACTCGTCCTCGCTGTGCGCCTCGTGGACGACCATGTCGACGTCGACCTCGCCGAGGGCGTGGCGCACCGCGCGCACGGTGTAGGTGCGGACGCCGCACTGCTCCTCTTCGGGGAGGGCGCGCAGCTCGGAGTACCAGCGCTCGCTCGTGGGCATCTTCTCGAAGCCGCACGCGGCGGCCGGGAAGATGAGTTTGAACCGCTGGTCGTAGCCGTTGTCGGCGAAGTGCGCGAGCGTCTCGCCCGCGAACGTGACGCGGATGAACGAGGGGCTGAGCCGTTGCAGCGCCTGCACTCTCACAGGGAACAGCTCGAACGGCCGGACGGTGGGCTCGGTCTGTTCCTCGGTCTGCGTCGCCACGCGGCACTCCTCTTCTCGGCTAAGGTTTGCCTAACCTTATCCGAAGGGCCGGGCGAGCCGCCACCGCCGAACGGCCGGGACGTGGAATCATCGACCCATGCGCGGCCCTGAGCACACATCCGAAGCCGGCCCCTGGCGGCTCGTCCACGTGGTGCGCCGCAAGCTCCCCAACCGGCGCTTGAGATGGATCTCCGTCAGCGTGCTCGCCGTCCTGCTGCTCGCCTTCGTGATCGTCTGGACCACACCGCTGTTCGAAGTGAAGCGGATCGAGGTCACCGGCACCGCCGTGCTCACCCCCGAGGAGGTCGCCGCGCTCGGCCGCGACGCCGTCGGCGACTCGGTGCTCGGCGCCGACCTCGACGGCATCGCCGACGCCGTCGCTGCTCTCGCCCCCGTCAAATCCGTCGAGGTCACCCGCGCCTGGCCGGACGCCGTGAGCGTCGCCGTCACCGAACGCGAGCCATATATGGCCGTTCCGGTGGGTGACGAGACTTTTCTCATGGTGGATTCCGAAGGTGTGGTATTCGACGAGACCGACACTGCTCCCGGAACAATTTGGAGGGTCGAGCTCGACGACCCGGGACCGGACGACCTCGCCACCGTCGAGACCCTCGCAGTGCTGCAGGCACTCCCGCGCCACCTCGCCGACGAGGTCGAACACGTGGCAGCGCCGTCGCCTGCGGGCATCACCCTGTATCTCGAAGATGGACGGACGCTCCGGTGGGGCGACGGTTCGGAAAGCGAGCAGAAAGCCGAGGTCGCCGATCGATTGTTGGCCGGGGGGTACGAACATGTCGATGTCAGCGCACCAGATGCCCCCACTGTGAGTTAGCGTTAAGGGGGGAGCGGGTGTGCGCGCACATCCGTTTGCCGTACCCAGGGCCGAAGGGGAAGGAAGGCAGCAGCGATGACACCACCGCACAACTACCTCGCCGTCATCAAAGTCGTTGGAGTCGGAGGCGGCGGCGTCAATGCTGTCAACCGGATGATCGAGGCGGGCCTCAAGGGCGTCGAGTTCATCGCCATCAACACCGATGCGCAGGCGCTCTTGATGAGTGACGCCGACGTCAAGCTCGACGTCGGCCGCGAACTGACCCGCGGCCTCGGCGCGGGCGCCAACCCCGAAGTCGGGGCGAAGGCCTGCGAGGACCACCGCGACGAGATCGAGGAAGTCCTCAAGGGAGCGGACATGGTGTTCGTGACCTGCGGCGAGGGCGGCGGCACCGGCACCGGCGGCGCGCCCGTCATCGCCAACATCGCCCGCAAGCTCGGCGCGCTCACCATCGGCGTCGTCACCCGGCCCTTCGCCTTCGAAGGCAAGCGCCGCCAGACCCAGGCCGTCTCGGGGATAGACGATCTGCGCAACGAGTGCGACACGCTCATCGTCATCCCCAACGACCGGCTGCTCCACCTCGGCGACCGCTCCATCTCCATGATGGACGCGTTCCGCCTCGCCGACCAGGTGCTGCTCTCCGGTGTCCAGGGCATCACCGACCTCATCACCACGCCCGGCCTCATCAACCTCGACTTCGCCGACGTCAAGAGCGTCATGAGCGGAGCCGGATCCGCGCTCATGGGCATCGGCTCGGCCCGCGGCGAGAACCGCGCCGTCGAGGCCGCCCGCGCCGCGATCGAGTCGCCGCTGCTGGAGCAGAGCATGGAAGGCGCCCGCGGCGTCCTCCTCTCCATCGCGGGCGGATCCGACCTCGGCCTGTTCGAGATCAACGACGCCGCCGAGCTCGTCTCCGACTGCGCCCACACCGACGCCAACATCATCTTCGGCGCGGTCATCGACGACGCCCTCGGCGAAGAGGCCCGCGTGACCGTCATCGCCGCGGGGTTCGACGTCGAGGACGAGGCCGAATTCGAACTGGCCCAACCGAGCCGCATCTCCGCCCTGCCCGAGCAGAAGCCCGAGCCGGTGCGCGAGACCAAGCCCGAGCCCGAGCGCGAGTCGAGCAACGGCAAGGTCCTGTTCGACGACGTCGACGTCCCCGCCTTCCTCAAAGACGGCTTCTAGCGGCGACGGACCGTCGGGACGAAGCGTCTCGGCGGCCGTCGCGCGCCGGAGCAATGAAACCCGACTGCTAGGACCTTCGCTCTTGACCACCCAGTCACGCCGAGACCGGTTGCGGGACAACCTCGACCGGACGCGCGAGACCATCGCGGCCGCCTGCGCCGACGCGGGCCGCACCCCCGGCTCGGTCCGCCTCATCGCCGTCACCAAGACCTTCCCCGCCGCGGACGCCGCCCTCCTCGTCGGTCTCGGCCAGACCGACCTCGGCGAGAACCGCGACCAGGAGGCCGCTCCCAAAGCCGCCGAACTCGCCGCCGCGGGCCTGGAACCGGTGTGGCACTTCGTAGGCCAGCTCCAACGCAACAAGGCCAAGTCCGTCGCCGCGTACGCCCGCTGGGTCCACTCCGTCGACCGCGCCCCCCTCGCGAACGCCCTCTCCAATGCCGCCGCCGCCCACGGCCGCAACCTGAACGCACTCATTCAGGTGAGCCTCGACGGCGACACCTCCCGCGGCGGCGCGCCCGTCCCCGGACTCGAAGCCCTCGCCGAGGCCGTCAGCGCCGCCCCCGCGCTCACCCTCAAAGGCGTCATGGCCGTGGCCCCCCTCGGCTGGGACCCCGCCGAAGCCTTTGCCCTGCTTGCCGAGTGCTCCAAGACAATCCAGCGCGTGGACCCCGCCGCGACCGAGGTCTCCGCCGGCATGAGCGGCGACTACCGGGAGGCGATCCGAGCAGGGGCCACAATGGTCAGACTGGGCAGAAACGTGCTCGGCGAACGTGAACCGATGGCGTAAGGTGTGGGGCAGCAGTGGCACGATGCCGTACGACGACGATTGACTAGTCGGGCAAAAACACATCCGTGTAAGGAGTCGGCGCTAGGATGAGACCGCGTACCTGACTCAACAGGGGCGGCCCGAGGAGGGAGCACGATCGATGGGCGCGATGCGGAAGGCAGGCATCTGGCTCGGCCTCATCGAGGACGAGGACGATCGCGGCTACAACAGCGGCTACGAAGAGACCGACGAGTTCGCCGAGGAGCAGCAGCAGGCGGCGGCCCCCCAGCGCGTGCGGGGCGCGCAGCGCACCACCGGCCGGGTCGGCCGGGCCGCGTCCGACGAGCGCCCCGTCCGCCAGCTCAACCGCGGCTCCGGCTCGGTGACCCCGCTCTCCCGCGAGACCGGCCGCGACACCGGCGCCCGGGAGTTCAGCCCCCGGGAGACCCTGACGCGCGACAACCTCGCGCTGGCCGAGCCCGCCACGGTGCGGCCGGTCCCCGCCGAGGACGACGCGCACGCGAACTACCGGATCACGACGCTGCACCCGACCACGTACAACGAGGCGCGGACGATCGGCGAGCGGTACCGCGACGGCACCCCCGTCATCATGAACCTCTCCGAGATGGAGGAGGCCGACGCCAAGCGCCTGGTCGACTTCGCGGCGGGGCTCATCTTCGGCACCCGGGGCTCGTTCGAGCGGGTGACGAACCGCGTGTTCTTGCTCTCGCCTCCTCATGTTCAGGTGACGGCGGAGGACAAGGCCAAGATCGCCGAGGGCGGGTTCTTCAACCAGACCTGATCCGAGGGATACACTGCGAACCGTGAACCTGGCACTGCAGCTGATCTATCTGGCGCTCTTCGCGTTCTACCTCTTCCTCCTGGCCCGTCTGGTGTGCAGCGTCGTGGTGCAGTTCTCCCGCCGCTGGGAGCCCGGACCGAAGTCCGCGGCCCTGCTGGAGACGGTCTACAGCGTGACGGACCCTCCCCTGAAGGGGTTGAGGAAGGTGATTCCGCCTCTCAGGCTTGGTACTGTATCGATTGATCTGGCGTTCCTCGCGCTGCTGTTGATCACGTGGATCCTGATGGACTTCGTCGTCGGGCGAAACATCTCCTAGCAGCGCTTGGCGGGGGTGCGAGACACGGTTATCGTGTCGAGTGGCCTTGTGCGCCAGGCGAACAGCTGAGAAGGAGTTTCGAATGCCGCTGACCCCAGCCGACGTTCACAACGTCACGTTCAAGAAACCCATGCTCGGGAAGCGCGGATACGACGAGGACGAGGTCGACGGTTTCCTCGATGAGGTCGAGCGGGAGCTCGCACGCCTCAGCGATGAGAACGGCGAACTTCGCGCACAGCTCGAGAGTCTCCGCGCCGGTGCTCCCCCCGGGGCAGCCGACCACGCCGAGATGGCCGCCGCGCTCGACCGAGTGCAGCGGGAGAAGCACGCCATGGAGCAGCAGCTCCAGGAGCTCGACGCCGAGCTGCACGGTATGCACCAGGAGATGGTGGCCGCGCAGCAGCAGGCGCAGCAGCTCCAGCAGGAACTGGCCCAGCGCGGCCCGCAGCAGGAGGCCTCGGCCCCCGCGGGCGGCGGCGAGCAGGAGGCCCTGCGCCTGCTGATGGTCGCCCAGCGCACCGCCGACGAGCACCTGGAGGACTCCCGCCGGGAGGCCGACACCGTGCTCGGCGAGGCGCAGCGCGAGGCCCAGTCGATGGTCTCCGAGGCGCAGCGCGAGGCGCAGACGATGGTCTCGCAGGCGCAGCGCGAGTCGAAGGCGATGATGGCCGAGGCCCAGCGCGAGTCGAAGGCCCTCCTGACCGACGCCCAGCGCGAGTCCGAGACCATGGTCTCCGAGTCCCGCGCCGCCGCCGAGGACCTGGTGGGACAGGCCCGCGACAAGGCCGAGCGCATGGAGATGGAAGCCGAGCAGGAACGCCAGAAGGTCATCGGCCAGCTGGAGGACTCCCGTTCGTCGCTGCTGAAGAACATCGAGGAGCTGAAGACGTTCGAGCGCGAGTACCGCACTCGTCTGAAGCTGTACCTCGAGAGCCAGCTGCGCGACCTCAACGGCCAGCAGGGCCGCACCGAGGACGAGGGCTTCGAGGAGGCCCCGCAGCAGACGCCCCCGAGCGAGCGCACCGGTGCCAGGTCCGCGTTCGTGATGCAGGGCGGGCGCGGGTAACCCTTCCCGCTCCTCCCCGGGACACCCTCCTCCGGTACGGCTCACCAGGCGCGCAGATTCGTCGCGCCGGGCCATAACCTGAACGGGGATCGCCTCGTTAGTCATGGTTGAGCGGGTGAGGGCGCGGTTGCACCGCCGCCCTCACCGCCGCACCATGCTTCAACGATGCCGCGGTCCCCGCCGGGGGCCGCGTTGGACCGCGCGAGGGCCCCGCTACCTTGCGCAGGGGAGGAATCGACGTGATCGTCAGCAGCCTGCTGATCCTCGTCACCGCGGCGGTCTTGCTGGTTATTGGCATGATCACCGGGAACAACCAGTTGCTGGTCTCGTCCATCGCGGCGAGCCTGGCCGCAGGCATAGCCCTGTACGTCGGGATCCGCGGCCGCGCCGCCCGGCGACCCCGCGTCGCCTCGCGCCGCGCCGACCTCGACCGGTCGCCGCGCAGGCGCCGCGACGACGACGACACCCAGCAGTTCCGCCGGATCGGGGCGGACGACACCCCGACCACGGAGATGCCGCTCCTCGAAGGCAAGGTCTTCGAGCCCACGGACTACGCGGTGGACCGGGACCCCGAACTGCGGTTCGAGGACGTCCCGCCGCGCCAGCCCCCGAACCGCCACCGCGCCCCGGAGTCCACGGCCGACGAGCCGACCGAGCAGCGGATGACGAGCGTCGAGTCGGCGGCCCTCATGCGCCTGGACACGGAGGTCGCGGTCGTCGACGGCCGCCCCCGATTCCACCACTCGGCGTGCGCGCACCTGACGGGGCGCGACCACGAGCCGCTGGCCGTCTCGGAGGCGCTCGAGCTCGGTTTCACGCCGTGCGCGATGTGCGAGCCGGTCTCGCGACTGCTGCTGGTCCCCACGGCGGGCCGCTGACAGGCGGCCTCCTCCCGGCAAAGGATTGCCTCTTCACACACGGCTTCCGACTCCCGCGCGTGGTGACGCGCAGTCCGGACACAAGTTCTCGAAGTAATTGACCTACTTGCAGGACTTGCGTATCCTGTGTGCTCAACTGCGCGGCAGGACCCCGCCTCGGCGGGGCCTGGCGCGCAGTGTCCTCGTTTCGACGAGGCCGTCACGAGTACGCGATTTCGGGAGCCGCTATGCCGAACACCCGATGCGGGCCGCAGCCGCGGCGCCGCCGTGCTCTGACGCGACCGGAACCCGAGCCGACATACCCCTCCAGAGGCGCGTCATGACTCCAGCGAAGAAGACCCAGAAGCAGGCCGCGAAGAAGACGGTGAAGAAGGCCGCCGTGAAGAAGACGGCGGTGAAGAAGGCCGCCGCGAAACCGCCGGCGGCGAGCGCGGCGAAGCCGGCCGCCAAGAAGGCCGCCGCGAAGAAGGCCGCACCGCCCGCTCCGGCAGCGGCGGCGGTGGAGACCGCCGAGGAGGCCGAGGCGCAGCAGCTGCGGACCGAGAGCGAGCAGGCCGAGCTGCGTGCGGCCCTCAAGGAGCGGCTGGACGAGCTGGTGGAGGAGCAGCGGCGCTACAGCGACTCGATCGCGGTCGCCCAGCGCGAGCGGTTGAGCGACACCGCCGGGGACGACCAGGTCGACTCCGGTTCGAAGACCGTCGAGCACGAGCACGAGGTGGCCGTGGCCGATTCGCTGTCGGAGCGGATCCGGCAGGTCAGCCACGCGCTCGAGCGGCTCGACGAGGGCTCCTACGGCTTCTGTGAGAAGTGCGGTAAACCGATCCCGGCGGCGCGGCTGGCCGCGTTCCCGTCGGCTACCCTCGACGTCGGTTGCAAACAGCTGGAGGAGCGACGCTGAGCGAGGACACGCAGCCCGAGGCCGGGAACGGCTCGGGGCCCGACGAGAAGACCCCCACCCCTGAGAAGCCCCGGCGCCGTCCCGGGCTGATGGTCGCGGCGCTGCTGATCGCGGCGTTCGCGATCGGCCTGGACCAGTGGACGAAGAACCTGGCCGAGGCCAACCTGGACCCGGCCGATCCGGTGCGGATCCTGGGCGGTCTCGTCTACCTGGACCTGACCTGGAACTCGGGGGCGGCGTTCAGCCTCGGCACCGACTACACGTGGATCTTCACGACCATCGCCTCGGCGGTGGTGGTGTTCCTCATCGTGCTGTCGACGCGGATCGTGTACCCGGTGTGGGCGATCGCGATCGGGCTGGTCATGGGCGGCGCGGCGGGCAACCTCCTCGACCGGTACTTCCGGGACCCGGGCTTCCCGAACGGGCACGTCGTGGACTTCATCAGCGTGTTCAAGCCGGACGCGCAGGCGTTCCCGATCTTCAACATCGCCGACTCGGCGCTGTGCTGCGGCGTGGTGCTCATCGTGCTGCTCGAGCTGACCGGGCGCGGGTTCTCTCCCGAGTCCCGCAAGACCGAGCAGCAGAAGGAGGCGGCGGCTTGAGCGGTGTCGCTGCGCGCCAGACCCGTTCCATGCCGGTTCCCGAGGGCTTCGAGGGCGAGCGGATCGACCAGGTCGTCTCGCGCCTCCTCGGCCTGTCCAGGACCGTCGCGGCCGAGCTCGTGACGGCCGGGGACGTGACCGTTGACGGCGCTCCGTGCCAGACGAAGTCCGAGCGGGTGAGCGCCGGGGCGTGGCTCGAGGTCGTGCTCCCGCCGCCGCCGGAGGACCTGCTGGTCCGCTCGGTCGAGCCGGTCGAGGGTCTCGACATCGTGTTCGACGACGACGACATCGTGGTGGTCATGAAGCCGGTCGGGGTCGCGGCGCACCCGAGCCCGGGCTGGACCGGCCCCACGGTCACCGGCGGTCTCGCGGCCGCCGGGTACCGGATCTCCAGCCACGGTCCCGACGAGCGGCAGGGGATCGTGCACCGCCTCGACGTGGGCACGTCCGGCCTGATGGTGGTCGCCAAGAGCGAGGCCGCGTACTCCGAGCTCAAGCGCGCCTTCAAGGAGCGCCGGGTCTCGAAGCGGTACCGCGCTGTGGCCCAAGGGCATCCGGACCCGCTGTCGGGGACGATCGACGCGCCGATCGGGCGGCACCCGAGGCACGACTACCGCTGGGCGGTCGTCGCGGACGGCAAGCCGAGCGTCACGCACTACGACACGATCGAGGTCTTCCCCGGGGCGTCCCTCATGGACATCGGGTTGGAGACCGGTCGGACGCACCAGATCCGGGTGCACTTCTCGGCGCTGGGGCATCCGCTCGTGGGCGACGCGACGTACGGCGCGGACCCGACGATGGCGGAGCGGCTGGGCCTGACCCGGCAGTGGCTGCACGCGTACCGCCTGGAGTTCGCGCACCCGACGACGGGACGCACGGTCACCTTCACGAGTGAATACCCGGACGACCTGGAATTGGCACTGGCGCGGTTGCGGGACGACTCCTAGGGAGCCATTAGACTGGGCTTCTGAGACACTGTGCTCAGGAACGTCTCCGCCCGCGGCACCGTCGCTCCGGGCGTAACGCACGCCTCACCCCCGGGCCCGGCGGCCCGCGATTCGCAACGGGCCTTGAGGGATCGTCGTGATCTAATAGTCGCGGGTGGTAATGGTTTCCGGTCGGGGCGGCGACGCTCCAGTCGGCTTGCGAGCAGCTGCGAGTCCGCGGCTTGGTCCGCCCGAGAGGAGGTTGTGGGTGAACACGCCCGAAGCTTGGAACAACGACCGGTCAGACGGCTCCCGTTGGCAGAAGCTCCTGGGTCGCGGTCGCGGTCGCGCCGGTGGCGCGCAGCAGACCCCGACGCCCCCGCCGCGCGAGTCCTATCCGCCGTCGCCGCCGGTGGGGCCCCCGCCGGGGCAGCCGCACTACTCGGTGCCCACCGCGGGCCGCCGTCCTCCTCCCGTCGCCACGCAGACGCCGCCGAGCGCCGCGCAGCTGGCCCGCCCGCCCCAGCAGGGCCTCCCGCCGCAGCCGCGCCGCCAGCAGGCCGTCGAGCCGAGCCCGGTCGCGCTGCAGCGCCTGCGCCGCGACCTGGGCCGCAGCCGCGTCATCGCGTTCATCAACCCCAAAGGCGGCGTGCACAAGACGACCGCGACCGTCCTCTCCGCGGCCGCGATGGGCACGGCCCGCAACGGCGGCGTGATCGCCTGGGACGACAACGAACTGCGCGGCACCCTGGGCCTGCGGGCCGGGTCGGCGCGGCACGGCCGCACGATCCGCCACCTCGTGGAGCACCTCGACCAGGTCGAGGCCGCCGGGGTGCACCTGCCCGAACACCTGGACGAGTTCCTGCGGCACTCCTCGGACGGCTCGTTCGACGTGCTCGCGGGCGACGAGGACCCGAAGCTCCAGCGCCGCCTCGACCCGACCACGGTGCTGCGGGTGCTCGACATCCTCACGCGCACGCACGGGATCGTCTGCATCGACACGGGCAACAACGTCGAGTCCCCGAACTGGCGCACTGTGGTCTCCTCGGTCGACCGGCTCGTGGTCACGACGGTGCCGCGCGAGGACGCCGCGTTCTCGGCGGACTGGATGCTCGACCACCTCGAGGAGGGCGGCTACGGGCACCTCGTGAAGAACGCGGTCACGCTCCTGTCGATGCCGACCCCGAACCCGGGCCCGCTGCTGAACGACCTGCAGCGGCACTTCTCGCAGCGCACGCGCGCGTGCGCGGTGGTCCCGTACGACCCGTCGCTCGAGCCGGGCGCGAAGATCGAGTTCTCGGCGCTGCGGCCCGAGACGCGCGCGGCCTGGTTCGAGGCGGCCGCGACCATTGTCGACGGTTTGTGACCGAGGCGTTCCGCAGCGTCCGCCCCGCACATCCCTGACGGGTGCGGGCGGTGCTGTGGCAGGATTCCAGGCGTGACTGACGACGCCGAACGCACCGTGAACCTCCGTCCGGACGCCAGTGCGAGCGGCGAGGGCGCGCTCGTCGCCCCGAACCGGGCCGAGGAGACCCTGGTCGGCGCCCCCGGGGCGGCGCACGTCTACGGCAAGCCCGCCCGTTCGCAGCGGACCGTCGGCCGCGACCTCGCCTCGGCCGGGTTCCTCGCGGTCGTCCTCACCGTGCTCGGCCTCCCGGCCGCGATGCTGTGGCAGATCGTGTCCCCGCGCGTGGAGTTCGTGGTCCTCGACGGCGGCTGGGCCTCCGTCGAGTCCTACCCGAGCGGCTATGTCGAGGGCGACCTGGTGTTCGCCGCGATCGGGCTGGGCCTCGGGATCTTCGCGGCGGTCCTGGCGTGGACGGCGATGCGCGGCAGCCGCGGCCCGATCCAGCTCCTCGGCCTGGTCATCGGCTCGGTCGGCTGCCAGGTCGTGGCGTGGAAGATCGGCGCGAAGGAGTGGCAGCACTTCTGGGACTCGGTCGAGAACGCCCCCGCCGGGGCCCACATGTGGCGGCCGCCGTCGGTGCTGTTCACCGAGCTGGACCCCGCCGCGGCGTGGGCGGCGCTGAAGGTCGGCAACTTCACAACGGCCCTGGACGCGCTCCAGCTCGGGGCCCTGGCGGTCATGGCCCTCGCCGCTACCTTCACTTACACCGTCTGCGCGGGCTGGTCACGTCGGCCCAGCCTTCGAACGGACGCTCCCGAATAGCGGTATGCCTTTTGACCTGGAAAGCCGGGCAACTACGCTTGGACCGTGCTCAGACGCATCGACCTTTCAGGAGAAGTACCCGGTTACTCGGCCCGCGCCCTGCGCGAGCTGATGCCGCGCGCCGCCTTCGACGTCAACGAAGCCCTGCGCTCGGTCCAGCCGCTGATCGACGACATCAGGCATCGCGGGACCGCCGCGGTCGTGGAGATCGTCGAGCGCTTCGACCATGTGCGTCTCGAGCAGCTGCGGGTCCCCGACGCCGCGATCAAGACCGCCGTCGAGGAGCTCGACCCGGAGCTGCGCCGCGCCTACCAGACCTCGATCGACCGGGTGCGCGCCGCGCACGAGGCCCAGCGCCTCCCCGAGGTCGTCACCGAGGTTGCGCCGGGCGGCACCGTCACCGAGCGGTACCTGCCCGTGGGCCGCGTCGGCCTGTACGCGCCCGGCGGCCTCGCCGTGCTCGCCTCCTCCGTGATCATGAACGCCGTCCCGGCCCAGATCGCCGGGGTCGGCTCGATCGCGCTCGCGTCCCCCGCCCAGAAGAACAACAACGGCCTGCCCGACCAGGGCATCCTCGCCGTCGCCGGGATGCTCGGCATCGAGGAGGTGTACGCCGTGGGCGGCCCGGCCGCGATCGGCATGTTCGCGTACGGCACCGATGAGTGCGCGCCCGTGGACATGATCACGGGCCCGGGGAACATCTACGTCACCGCCGCGAAGCGCGCCGTGCGCGGCCTCGTCGGCATCGACGCCGAGGCCGGGACCACCGAGATCGCCGTGATCGCGGACGCGACCGCCGACCCGGCGCACGTCGCCGTCGACCTCATCAGCCAGGCCGAGCACGACCCGGCCGCCGCCTCGGTGCTCATCACCGACTCGGCCGATCTTGCGGACGCCGTCGACGCCGAGCTCGAGCGCCGCGTCCCCGAGACCCGCCACTCCGGGCGCATCATGACCGCGCTCAAGGGGGAGCAGTCGGGGACGATCCTCGTCGCCGACGTCGACGAGGCCGTGGCCGTCGCCGACGCCTACGCCGCCGAGCACCTGGAGATCCAGACCGCGGACGCCCGCGAGGTGGCGCTGCGCATCCGCAACGCCGGGGCGATCTTCGTCGGCGCGTACTCGCCGGTGTCCCTCGGCGACTACTGCGCCGGGTCGAACCACGTGCTGCCCACGGGCGGGTGCGCCCGCCACTCGGCCGGGCTCAACGTGCACACGTTCCTGCGCGGGGTCCACATCATCGACTACACGCGCGAAGCGCTCGAAGCCGTCGCCGACGACGTCGTGAACTTCGCGAACTCCGAGGACCTGCCCTCGCACGGTGAAGCGGTGTCAGTGAGGTTCGAGCGTTGAGCGAGATCGAGAACCTGCTCCGCGAGGACCTGCGCGGGCAGTCGCCGTACGGCGCGCCGCAGCTCGAAGTCCCGGTGCAGTTGAACACCAACGAGAACGCGTTCGCCATCCCCGAGGACGTGGCCGCCGTGGTGGCCGAGTTCATCGGGCGCGAACTGCGCGGCCTCAACCGCTACCCCGACCGCGACGCCTTCGCGCTCCGCACCGACCTCGCGGCCTACCTGGGCCACGGCCTCACCGCCGACCACGTGTGGGCCGCCAACGGCTCCAACGAGATCCTGCAGCAGCTGCTCCAGGCCTTCGGCGGACCGGGCCGCACCGTGCTCGGCTTCATGCCCTCGTACTCGATGCACCCGCTGCTCGCCCGCGGCACCGGCACCGCCTTCACCGACGCCGGACGCGAAGCCGACTACACGATCAGCCCGCAGTACGTGCGCGACGCGATCGCGAAGCACGACCCGGACCTGGTCTTCCTCGTCTCGCCGAACAACCCGACCGGGACCGCGCTCGAACCCGACGTCATCGACGCCGCCTACGAAGCGGCCCGCGGCATCGTCGTCATCGACGAGGCCTACGCCGAGTTCGCCCGCGACCCGCGCTCGACCGCGCTGGGCCGCTTGGAAGGACGCAAGCGACTCGTCGTCACCCGGACCCTCAGCAAGGCGTTCGCGTTCGCCGGGGCCCGCGTCGGCTACCTCGCCGCCGACCCCGAACTCGTCGAGAAGCTGCTGCTGGTGCGCCTGCCGTACCACCTGTCGAGCATCACCCAGGCCGCCGCGCGCGGCGCGCTCGCGTGCGCCGCCCAGCTCCAGGCCGAAGTGGACGAACTCAAGCACCAGCGCGACCGCATCGTGAAGAACCTGCGCGCCAAGGGACTCCCCGTCGCCGACTCCGACGCGAACTTCGTGCTCGTCGGCGGCCTCCGCGACGCCGCGGCCGTCTGGAAGCTGATCCTCGACCAAGGCGTGCTCATCCGCGACGTCGGCCTCCCCGGCCGCCTCCGGATCACCGCCGGGACCGAGGACGAGACCACCGCGCTGCTCGACGCCTTCGAAACGGCGATCGAGCAGCGACCCGAAATGTTCGACCTGCAGGAGCAACAACCGTGAGCCGCACCGCGCACATCGTCCGCACCACCGGCGAGACCAGCGTCGACGTCTACGTCGACCTCGACGGCACCGAGAAGACCGTCGACATCTCGACCGGCGTCGGCTTCTACGACCACATGCTCCACCAGCTCGGCAAGCACGGCGGCTTCGACCTCAAGATCGCCGTCAAGGGCGACCTCCACATCGACTCCCACCACACCATGGAGGACACCGCGATCGCCCTCGGCCAGGCCTTCGCCGAGGCCCTCGGCGACAAGGCCGGCGTGGTCCGCTTCGCCGACGCCTCCGTCCCGCTCGACGAGGTGCTCGCGCGCGCCGTCGTCGACCTCTCGGGCCGCCCGTACATGGTCCACGAGGAGCCGCTCGACATCGCCCCGATGATCAACACCGACTACCCCACCTCGATGACCCGCCACATCCTCGAGTCCTTCGCCTACCACGCCCGGATCTGCCTGCACGTCACCGTGCTCCGCGCCTCCAACCCCGGCCAGAAGCCCGACGCGCACCACGTCATCGAGGCCCAGTTCAAGGCCCTCGCGCGGGCCCTGAAGTACGCCACCCGCATCGACGGCACCGACATCCCCTCCACCAAGGGCGTCCTGTGAGCTACGCGGGGCCGCTCCTGCTCATGGCGCTCGCCGGGATCCTCCTCGGCGGGGCGTGGAGCCTGCGCAAGAACGCGAAGTTCGCCGCCGCGATCGTCGTCGGGGTGCTCGCGCTGGCCGCGTTCGGCGGCGGCCTGTACCTGATCTACGGCTAGGGGAGTACTCATGGCGAAACCCAGTGTGGCCCTGTTCGACTACGGCTCAGGCAATCTCAGGTCCGCGTTCCGCGCCCTGGAGCGCGCCGGGGCCGACGTCGAGCTCACCAGCGACCTCGACAAGGCCCGCCGCGCCGCCGGGCTCTTCGTGCCCGGCGTGGGCGCCTACGCCGCCTGCATGGAGGGCATCCTCAAGCACGGCGTCGACACCGTCATCCGCGAACGCGTCGCCGCCGGGGCTCCGGTCCTCGGCGTGTGCGTCGGCGAGCAGGTGATGTTCGAGGAAGGCGTCGAGCACGGCGTCGAGACCCGCGGCGTCGGCGTCCTCGAAGGCCGCGTCGAACTCCTCGACGCGCCCCGCATCCCGCACATGGGCTGGAACACCGTGGAAGCGGCCGAGGGCATGCGCCTGTTCGCCGGGATCGGCCCGGAGGAGCGCTTCTACTTCGTGCACTCCTACGCGGCGAAGACCGTGCCGCCGGGGGCGCTGGCGGCGATCGCGGTGCACGGCGAGCCGTTCGTGGCCGCCGTCGAGCGCGGCAGCCTGGCCGCGACCCAGTTCCACCCCGAGAAGTCCGGCGACGCCGGGTACGCGCTGCTGTCCAACTGGATCAAGGACCTTGCTTTCTGAAAGGCAAATGATGACCGAACTTCAGCTTCTTCCCGCCGTCGACGTGACCGGCGGCAAGGCCGTCCAGCTCGTCCAGGGCGTCGCCGGTTCCGGCAAGGCCTACGGCGACCCGATCGAGGCCGCCCTCGAATGGCAGCGCCAGGGCTCGGAGTGGCTGCACCTGGTCGACCTCGACGCGGCCTTCGGGCGCGGCACGAACCACGCGCTGCTCGCCGAGGTCGTCTCCAAAGTGGACATGAAGGTGGAGATCTCGGGCGGCATCCGCGACGACGAGACCCTCAAGCGCGCCTTGGACTCCGGGGCCCGCCGCGTCAACATCGGCACCGCCGCCCTCGAGAACCCGGAGTGGTGCGACCGCATCTGCGGCGAGTACGGCGACCGCGTCGCCATCGGCCTCGACGTCAAGGGCGGCCGCCTGGCCGCGCGCGGCTGGACCCGCGAGGGCGGCGAGCTCTTCGAGACCCTGGAGCGCCTCGAGCGCGCCGGGTGCGAGCGGTACGTCGTCACCGACGTGAACAGCGACGGGATGCTCTCGGGCCCGAACCTGGACCTGCTGCGCTCGGTCTGCGAGGCCACCGACAAGCCGGTGATCGCCTCCGGCGGCGTCTCCTCGCTCGACGACCTGCGCGCCCTGGCGGGCCTCACCGGCATCGGCGTCGAGGGCGCCATCGTGGGAACGGCGCTGTACGAGCGTAACTTCACGGTCGCTGAGGCGTTGAACCTGTTGAAGGGACTGTAACCACCGAGGAGGCGCGCATGGCATTGGTCGAACGGGTACCTGAGACCGGGCCGTGGGCGCAGCTCTACGGCTACTCGCGCGCGGTCGCGGTGGGGCCGTTGGTGGTCACGAGCGCCTGCACCGCCGACGTCGAGGCCCGCCCGCACCTGCGCGGCGACGCCGCCGGGCAGGCCCGCGAGGCCTTCCGGACCGCCCTGGACGCGATGGTCCACGCCGGCGCGGGCGTCTCCGACGTCGTGCGCTCCCGCCTCTACGTGACCGACCCGGCCCACGCCGACCCGGTGGGCCGGGTCCACGGCGAGTTCTTCGGCGTCGTCAAGCCCACGGCCACCGTGGTGATCGTGACGGGCCTGTTCCACCCCGGCCAGATCGTGGCCGTCGAACTCGAGGCCTTCCGGGCCTGGCGGGACATCGACTGAGCGCCGCGGGGCGCGCTCGGCGCGCCGACGGTGTCGTACCCCTCCGGGATGATGGAATTCGGGGGGTCCCCGGGTGCCCGATTTGCGAAGACACGCCTGAAGACGTGACATCACGTAGCGGTTCTCCGATGCTGTGCGCCTGAACGATCGTTCAGTAGTATGGGAACCGAGTCGCACCCTGACTCGCCCGTACTCGCCAAAAGTGAGGTGTCACCGTGGACGCTGAGTCGATCGCCGAAGGCCGGGAGCGCTGGGCCAAGCGCTACGCGTCGGCCGCCAAGCGCGAAGCCGACTTCACCACCCTCTCGGGGCTGGAGACCGAGCCGGTCTACGGCCCGCCCGAAGGCGTCGCCGACCCCCGCATGGAACGCATCGGCTGGCCCGGCGAGTTCCCCTTCACCCGCGGGCTCTATCCCACCGGCTACCGCGGCCGCCCCTGGACCATCCGCCAGTTCGCGGGCTTCGGCAACGCCGAGCAGACCAACGCCCGCTACAAGATGCTCCTCAAAGCGGGCGGCGGCGGCCTCTCCGTCGCGTTCGACATGCCCACCCTCATGGGCCGCGACTCCGACGAGCCCGCCTCCCTCGGCGAGGTCGGCCACTGCGGCGTCGCCATCGACTCCACCGCCGACATGGACCGCCTCTTCGCCGGGATCGACCTCAGCGGCGTCACCACCTCCATGACCATCTCCGGTCCCGCGATCCCCATCTTCTGCATGTACCTCGCCGCCGCCGAACGCCAGGGCGTCGACATCTCCACACTGGACGGCACGCTCCAGACGGACATCCACAAGGAGTACATCGCCCAGAAGGAATGGCTGTTCCCGCCCGAACCGCACCTGCGCCTCATCGGCGACCTCATGGAGTACTGCTCCCAGAACATCCCGCGCTACAAGCCGCTCTCGGTCTCCGGCTACCACATCCGCGAGGCCGGATCGACCGCAGCGCAGGAACTCGCGTTCACCCTCGCCGACGGATTCTCCTATGTGGAACTGGGCCTCTCGCGCGGCCTCGACGTCGACCGCTTCGCCCCCGGTCTCTCGTTCTTCTTCGACGCGCACATCGACTTCTTCGAGGAGATCGCCAAGTTCCGCGCCGCCCGCCGCATCTGGGCCCGCTGGCTCCGCGACGTCTACGGCGCCAAGACCGACCGCGCCCAGTGGCTCCGCTTCCACACCCAGACCGCGGGCGTCTCCCTCACCGCCCAGCAGCCCTACAACAACGTCGTGCGCACCGCCGTCGAAGCCCTCGCCGCGATCATGGGCGGCACGAACTCCCTGCACACCAACGCACTCGACGAGACCCTCGCCCTCCCCACCGACCAGTCCGCCGAGATCGCCCTGCGCACCCAGTCGGTGCTGCGCGACGAGACCGGCGTCCTCAACGTCGCCGACCCGCTCGGCGGCTCCTGGTACGTCGAGGCCCTCACCGACAAGATCGAGGCCGAGGCCGAGAAGATCTTCCTCCAGATCCTCGCCCTGGGCGGCGAAGCTGGCGAGGACCCGGCCGCGGTCGCCGTCGAAGCCGCTGGGCGCCATGCGATCGGCCCCGTCACCTCCGGCATCCTCCAAGGCATCGAGGACGGCTGGTTCAACGCCGAGATCGCCGAGGCCGCCTTCACCTACCAGCAGCAGCTCGAGGACGGCACGAAGCACATCGTCGGCGTCACCGAGCTCCACGACACCGTCACCCCCGACCTGGAGATCCTCCGGATCTCCGGCGACGTCGAGATCGAGCAGAACGCCGTGCTCGGCCGCCGCCGCGCCGACAGGGACAACGCCGCGGTCGACCGCGCGCTGGTCGACATCGTCACGGCCGCAAAGGGAACGGCGAACCTCATCGAGCCGATCCTGGCCGCCGCCCGCGCCGAGGCGACCCTGGGGGAGATCTGCGGGGCGCTGCGCGAGGAGTGGGGCGAGTACCGCGAGACGACGGGCCTCTGACGGTTCCCATTGCGGGCCAAGGATTTTCTGATTCCGGTGACGTCAGGCACGATTCTCGGTTTCGGCATCCCGTCCCCGGGGTACCCGAAGCGCCTGTAACCCTGATATCTGGGGTCAGTGTCCCTTGTAATCCCTTATAACCGTTGTCATCCAGAATTCACTGCTAATCATTGCCTTTGGCCCGCAATCAGACTTACAATGAGAAGCGTCAAGGCCCCGAACGGGCGACATGCTTCCAACCGATGTCCAGCCGGACTGGAGGGCGATCGCATGGCAGACAAACGAAATGGCAAGCGCAAGGGTTCGGACGAGTACGGCCACCTGGCGCCGCTGTTCCGGGAGCTGGCCTCCCTCGACGAGGCCGACCCCCGCAGAGCGGAAGTCAGGGAGCGGCTGGTCACCGGGCATCTACCCCTGGCGGAGCACATCGCGCAGCGGTTCGCGGGGAAGGGCATCGCGAAGGACGACCTCGTGCAGGTCGCCTCCGTCGGCCTCATCCACGCGGTCGACCGCTTCGACCCCGACCAGGGGGCGGATTTCCTCTCATACGCGGTCCCCACGGTGATGGGCGAGGTCCGGCGGCACTTCCGCGACACGAGCTGGCCGATGCGCGTCCCGCGCCGCCTGCAGGAACTGCGGATCGCGTTGAACCAGGCGGGCGGCGAGCTGTCGCAGCGCCTGGGGCGCCCGCCCACGGACGAGGAGATGGCCGAGCACCTGGACATCACCGTCGCCGAGGTGCAGGAGGGCTACGAGGCGCGGCAGGCCTACCGGGCGGTCTCGCTCGACGAGCCGCCGTTCGCCGACGGGGAGCGCACGACGCTCGCCGAATCGGTGGGCGAGGAGGACGTCGCGCTCGAGCTCGTCGAGAACCACGAGTCGCTGGTGCCGCTGATCCAGGAGCTCCCGAAGCGGGAGCGGAAGATCCTGGCGCTGCGGTACTACGGCGACATGACGCAGACGCAGATCGCCGAGGAGGTGGGCATCTCGCAGATGCACGTCTCCCGGCTCCTCCACCGGACCCTGGAGGATCTGCGCGACGGCTTGGACCGGTCGTCCTCCTAGGGGCGGCGGTCCAGCGAGTGGAGCACCACGCCGGAGCGGCGGGCCGAAAGGCCCGCCGCTCCGGTCTCGTCCTGCGGTCCCCGCGCGCGTGTCGCGGCGGCACGCGGCTCAGACGTCGCGGTGGCTCAGCGTGTCCCGGATCTTGTCGATGAAGCCGATCCCGGGCCCGAGGATGAGGTTGGCCGGGGGCTTGTCGGGCGCGTGCGGGTGGGGCCGGGTGGGCGCGAACTCCTTGGCGGCCAGCACCTTGTGGCCGAGGTCCTGCAGCTCCTCCTCGTCGCAGACCTCGCGCAGGCGCGGGAGGAGGTCGCGCTCCTCTTCCTCCATGTGGTGCCGCACGTCGTCGATCATCTTCTTGACGAGCGCCTCGAACTGCGGGCTCTCCGGCCCGAGCCCTTCGAGCTGCTTGAGCACCTCTTCGGCCTCGGCGTGCTCCTCGATCTCGTGGTCGGCGATCTCGTCGCCCTTGCGCAGCCGCTCGCGCGCGACGGGGTACACGAACTGCTCCTCGGCCACCTCGTGTCTGACGAGCTCGGCGATGACGTGGTCGACGAGTTCCTTGCGGCCGTAAGCGTGCCCGGTGTGGCTCTCCAGCTCGGTGAAGGTGGCCTCGAACTGGCGGTGGTCCTTGATGATGACATCGATCAGGTCGGTGTCGCCCTCGATGTTCGGCATCGGTCCTCCTGTGTGATCGGTCGGACTGAGGGCGTACCCGCGCCCTGCCCGGCGAAACCCGGACGAAAGCCCCGCCGAGGCCGGTAATACGTGACATGCCACTTGCTCGGGCCAGCGGTGGTACGTGACATGCCACCTCGCCCGGCCCCGGACGCGGAGCGCCGCCGCGGCTGTGTGCCGCGGCGGCGCTTCCACCCCCTGTGGTCTTGCGTCCCTGGGGCTCCCGGTCGGACCGGGGTCAGGCCTTGATCGAACTCAGGACGTCGCCGGCGGCCGTCTCCGGCATGCGGTTGGCGATGTCCGCGAGCGTGATGATCCCGACGAGGCGGTGGTTGTCGATCACCGGCAGCCTCGAGATGTGGTGCTCCTTCATCTTGGCCATCGTGATGTCGACGTCCTCGTTCGCGTCGGCGAGGATCAGGTGGCCCTGCGGCAGCTGGTCGACCGTGTAGGTCTCCGCGTCGTGGCCCTTCGCCATGACATGCAGGACCAGGTCCCTGTCGGTGACCATGCCGTGGAGCTTGTCGTCGTCCGCGCCGCAGATGGGCATCGAGCCGACGTCCATCTCGGCCATCATCCGGGCCGCGTTGGCGGCCGTGTCGTTGCTTTTGACGCAGGTGCACCCGGTGTGCATGAGGTCGCGTGCGGTTGCCATGCTGCTCGTCTCCATTCGTTGAGCCGTTGACACGAGTATCGTTCGCGTCGCTGTCAGATGCGGCGTTTTCCGAGTTCTCAGGCCACGAGCCGCTGCGTAGCCCGAACGATCGCGGCCGCGTCGATCCCGGCCGCCGCCAGCTGCTCGGCGGGCCCGGCCGAACCGGGCATGCCGCGCACCGCCAGCTTGTGGAAGCGCACGTCGGGGATCTGCCCGGCCACGGCGTCGAGGACGGCGTCCCCGAGCCCCCCGACCGGCCAGTGGTCCTCCACCGTGAGCACGCGGCCCGTGTCCGCGGCGGCCTGGCGGATCGCCGCCGCATCGAGCGGCTTGACCGAGTACGCGTCGATGACGCGCACCGGGATGCCCTCGTCCGCGAGCCGCTCCGCCGCGCCGAGACTCTCCGACACGGTGACCCCCGCCGCGACGATCACCGCCCTGTCATGCGCCGAACCCACCAGGGTCCGGCTGCCGCCCACCGGGAACAACTCGTCGCCCCGGTAGATCACCGGCGTCTCCGCGCGCGTGGTCCGCAGATAGCTGATGCCCGGCAGGTCCGCCATCGTCGCCGTCAGGTGCGCGCACTGGTTCGCGTCGCACGGGTACAGCACGACGCTGCGCCACAGCGCCCGGAACATCGCCAGGTCCTCCAAACCCATCTGGCTCGGCCCGTCCGCACCGATCGACACCCCCGCGTGCGAACCCACCACGCGCAGGTCCGCGCCGCCGATCGCGGCCATCCGCAGGAAGTCGTGCGCGCGCGTCAGGAACGCCGCGAACGTCGACGCGTACGGGATCCAGCCCTGCGACTGCAGGCCCACCGCCGCGCCGATCATCTGCTGCTCGGCGATGTAGCACTCGAAGAAGCGGTTCGGGAACGCCTTCTTGAACGCCGCCGTACGCGTCGAATCGGCCACCTCGCCGTCGACCACCACCACGTCAGGGTTCGCGTCCCCCAGCGCCTCCAGCGCCGCACCGAAACCGTCACGGGTCGCCGCCATGGTCCCCACCGAGAACGACGGCCGCTCCAGCGGCCGCGACGGCGCCGACCGCCTCGGCTCCGCAGACCGCGGCGGATTCACGCGCACACGCGCCTCCCGCACGCCCCCGAGCTCCACCACCGCCTTCTCCGACTCGTCGAGCGGCTTCCCGTGCAGCCCCTCCTTGTCCTCGGCCGCCGCGACCCCCTTGCCCTTGCGGGTCTTCGCGAGGATCGCCGTCGGCCGGTCGCTGCCCTCGGCCTCCGCGTACGCCCGGTCGATCGCCTCCGGATCGTGCCCGTCGACCTCCACCGTGTGCCAGCCGAACCCGCCGATCTGCGCCGCGTACGCCCCCGTGTCCCAGCCGTAACGGGTCGGACCCGTCTGGCCCAGCCGGTTCACGTCCACGATCGCGCACAGGTTCCCCAACCCGAAATCGGCGGCCGCCGCGAACGCCTCCCACATGGAGCCCTCCGCGATCTCCCCGTCGCCGCACAGCACCCACACGCGCGCGGGCGAACCCGACAGCCGCGCACCGAGCGCCATCCCGACCCCGATCGGCAGCCCCTGCCCGAGCGACCCCGTCGCCACGTCCACCCACGGCAGACGCGGCGTCGGATGCCCCTCCAGATCCGAACCGAGCTTCCGGTACGTCAGCAGGTGCTCCTCGTCGATCACGCCCGCCGCGTGCAGCATCGCGTACAGCAGCGGCGACGCGTGCCCCTTCGAGAACACCAGCCGGTCGTTCCCCGGCAGGTGCGGATGCTCGAAGTCGTAGTGCAGATGCCCCGCCAGCAGCCCCGCCATCAGATCCGCCGCCGACATCGACGACGTTGGATGGCCCGAACCCGCCCGGGCCGACGCGCGCACCGCGTCCACTCGCAACTGCTGCCCCAGCTCGGCGATATCACTGCTCCGGGCCTCGACGACGCTCACGGCTCCTCCTGGTGTCAGCTCCCTGGAAGCCAGGACTACCCGCGTCCACAAGGCCGAAACCGGGTGTCGCCGCGGCCCTCCCGGGTACCCCGAACCCGCGGGTCCGCATGGACTCCGCGGCGCGCCGCACCGCCTGAGGATGCCCATAGGCGGGCGGGCGGCGCGCTCGAACGAGCGAAGGGGGAGCAACGATGAACTCGCACTCGATGTCCACCACCGGCCACCACTGGTGGGAGGCCGAGCGCCGCCGCACCACCGCCGTCCAGGACGGCGCGGCGGGCGTGGGCCTCGTGTTCGTGGTCGTCGGCGTGCTCGGGTTCCTGCCGGGCGTCACCACGGACTTCTCCAGCATGACCTTCTCAGGGTCCGACTCGGGGGCCGAGCTCCTCGGCATCTTCCAAGTCTCCGTGCTGCACAACCTCGTCCACCTCGTCTTCGGCGTCCTCGGCCTCTTCATGGCCTGGACCGTCAAGACCGCCCGCTGGTACCTCATCGGCGGCGGCGTCGTGTACCTGCTGCTCGGCATGTACGGCTTCCCCGTCGGCGACCACCACGCGGGCAACTTCCTGCCCGCCAACACCGCCGACGACTGGCTGCACCTGGGCCTCGGCATCGGCATGATCGTCCTCGGCCTGTTCCTGCACTCCAAGCTCCCCAGGAAGAGCGAGGCGCGCGGCGAAGGCGACTTCGGCGAGACCAACCGCGGCGCGGCCCGCTGACCGCACGCCGACGGACGGCGCCGCGGGATGGATTCCCGCAGCGCCGCCCGACCGTGCCGTTCACTTCAAGGGGACCCGGGCCCGGCGCGGCGCCCTCTACGAACCGCCCCGGCGGATCTCCCCGCCAGCCTCACTGGCCGACAATGGCTACCCTCCCCGCCGCCGAAGTATGCGCACCGCCCCGACCAGGCGCACCCCAGGTTTTCGGGCCACCCGGGCGGGGAACCCAACAGCGACACACCTGGCCGAAACCGGACACCGCGGAGGTGAGGGACCATGCCGCAGCGGCAGTGGACCAAGAAGGAAGAACGCCAGTACAAGCACATCCGCGACCAAGCGGAAGAACGGGGCATGGGGCACGACCGCGCCGAGGAGATGGCAGCGCGCACCGTCAACAAGGAACGCGCCCGCAAGGGCGAGACCAAGACGGCCAGCCGCACCTCCACCAAGGACATGTCCTCCTCCAAGCGCGGCGGGCAGCGGTCCCACTCGGGACCCAAGGGCCGCACCAAGGAGCAGCTCTACCAGGAAGCCCGCAAGAAGAACATCGAAGGCCGATCCAAGATGAACAAGGCCGAGCTCCAACGCGCCGTCGACCGGCGCTCCTGAGCCCGGCGGAGAGAGGTGAGGACATGGAGGTCCGACACGACCCCGAGGCCCAGGCCATCCGCGCCGCCGAGCGCGAGCACGCCGAACGGGCCGATACCGACCACGGCGTCCGTGATCGCATCCGTCGCGGCAGAGGCCGCCACGAATGGGACGAGCAGGACCGCTCAGTCGGCGAGATCGTCGGCGACCTGACGTCCCAGGTGGCGCACCTGGCACGCGTCGAAGCCCAACTGGCCGCCCGCGAGATCGGCGACAAGGCCAAGCGGGGCGCCGTCGGCGGCGGGATGTTCGCCGTCGCGGGCGTCGTCGCCGTCTACGGCGGGGCGGCGCTGGCCCTCGCGGCGGGCATCGCGCTCGCACTGGTGTGGCCGGCGTGGCTCGCCGCGATCGTGACGGGCCTGGCGCTCTTCGCACTCGCGGGGATCTTCGCGCTGGTGGGCCGCGCCAAGCTGCGCTCGGCCCTGCCGCCGGTCCCCGACGAGACGATGGAGCACGCCCGGGAGGACGTCCGGGCCCTGCGAGGGAGGATGGAGCGATGACCGGTTGGACGGTGCCGCCGAGTGCGGCCATCCCGCCCGGCGCCGGGCTCGCGCCGCCCCCGGCGGTGGGGATGCCCTACCTGCCGGAGGCCGAGCGGCCCGAGGAGGAGGAGAACCTCGTGCGGCAGCGCGAGTGGGCCCTCCAGGACGCCGAGGCGGACCAGCACAAGTCCACAGCGGACTTGGAGAAGGACGCCGAGCGGACCCGCGAGCGGGTCAACGACTCGGTGCTCGAGCTGCGGGCGAAGCTCGGGCTCGATCCCGATGCGGCGCACGCGCACGGGCCGTTCGCGCCGGTGCGGCGCCACCCGTTGACGGTGGCGATCGCGGCGGCGGGCGCGACGACGGCCGCGGTCGTCGGGGTGCACGTCTACCGCGACCAGCGCCGGTCCTCGAAGGCCGCGCGCGACGCGGCGCGCGAGGCGGTCAAGGCGACCGAGCGGCGCCGCAAGGCGACGCGCAAGGCCGCGCGCAAGCGCTGGGCTGCGGCGAAGCACGCCCTCGGCTCGGCCGCTGTGGCCGTGCAGAAGCGGCGCAAGAAGGCCATGCGGCGCCTCACGCACTGAGGCAAGGCGATGCGGCGCCTCGCACGTCACTGAGGCATCCGCGACAGCGGCGAACCGGCGGGCCATGGCCCGCCGGTTCGCCTTTGCCTTGGTCCGCTTGTGCCAGGTCGGGCCGGTCCGCCTGTGCCCGGGTCGCCTGTGCCTGGGTCGGGCGGGTCCGCCTGTGCCTGGTTCGCCTTGCCTGGGTCCGCTTGTGCCCGGGGTCGCCTGTGCCTGTGCCCGGGTCGGGCCGGTCCGCCTGTGCCCGGGTCGGGGGAAACGTGAGCGGAGGGTCTCCGCAAAACGGACATCGATGGGCCCCCGGTATCAACCCTGACACATGGGTACGACATGTGGTCGCTGCCTGCGCGTTCGCGCCGCGGCCGGATCGGCCGCGGCGCGAACGTCGGTTCGCGGGTCAGCCGGGCATGGTCTCACCGCCGAGCGCGGCGAGGACCTCGCCGGTGATGTACGAGGACATGCGGTTGGCGGCGAGGAACACGAACGCGGGCGCGAGCTCGTCGGGCTCGGCCGGGCGGCCGAGCGGGACGTTCGACCCGAAGCCCTCCACGGTGTCCTCCGGCAGCGTGGAGGGGATCAGCGGCGTCCACACCGGGCCGGGCGCGACGCAGTTGACGCGGATCCCCCTGGGTGCGAGCGCCTGCGCCATCGAGTAGGTCCAGGCGATGACCGCGCCCTTGGTCGCGGAGTAGTCGATGAGCGTCTTGTTGCCGCGCAGCCCGTTCACGGAGGCGCAGTTGACGATCGCGTCGCCGTCGCCCATGTGCGGCAGGGCCGCCCGGGTGACGCGGTGGAAGCTGTGCATGTTGACGTCGAACGTGTGCTCCCACTGTTCGTCGTCGATGTCCTCGGGCCGGTCGACCGGCGTCTGCGTGGCGATGTTGTTCACCAGCAGGTCGAGGCCGCCGAGGGCCTTGACGGTCTGCTCGACCACGTCGCGGCAGTGCTCGCGGTCGCCGAGGTCGCCCGGAAGCAGCGTGCACTTGCGGTGCTCGGCCTCGACGAGGTCGGCGGTGTGCCGGGCGTCCTCGTGCTCCTCGAGGTAGGCGATGGCGACGTCGGCGCCCTCCTTGGCGAAGGCGATCGCGACGGCCCGGCCGATGCCGGAGTCGCCGCCGGTGACGAGGGCGCGGCGGTCCTTCAGGAGCCCGCGTCCTTCGTACCCCTCCATGGAATCCTTCGGCTTCGGGGTCATCTCCTCGGTGTACCCGGGGGGTTCCTGCTGCTGTCCCGGCTTGCCCATCGCCCGCTCCTTCCGCCGTGCCCGGCCGCCTGCCGACCGGGTCCCGGAGCTGCGAATACCCGGCCGTGAAGCCGCGTAATCCCGTACGACGTACATCATACAATGTACGAAGATGCTTCTGCGTGATCGCTCTGGGGTCTCCGTCACACTGATAGACGTCTATCCGGTTCGGGTGCGCCGGAATCGGTCGGGTATATCCGGTTCGAGGTCCCGTTCGCCGGACCGCTGCTGGTACCGAACGTGCGAATGCGTTAGGTTGTTGGGGATCCGACACCGTGCACACGCCGCCCCCATAGGGTGGAACAGCATCATGTGAGCGATCACTTTTTACTTGAGCACCTCGACGAACCCGTCGAAAACGAGTCCCCCTGAAGGAGGCGCAATGACTGGCAGCGACAACGGTGCCGTTGCTATCGGGATCGACTTCGGCACCCTGTCAGGCCGGGTCGTCGTCGCGTCGGTAGCCGACGGCCGCGAGCTGGCCAGTGCCGAGCACGTGTACGAGCACGGCGCGATCGAGGAGGCCCTCCCGGGCTCCGGCGTCCGCCTCGGCCGCAGCTGGGCGCTCCAGTCGCCCAAGGACTGGGTCGACGTGCTCCGCAACGCCGTGCCCGCGGCGATCGAGGCCGCCGGTGTGAGCCCCGACCAGGTCGTGGGCATCGCCACCGACTTCACCGCGTGCACGATCCTCCCGACCACCGCCGACGGCACGCCCCTGTGCGAGCTCGACGAGTTCCGCGACCGCCCGCACGCCTGGCCGAAGCTGTGGAAGCACCACGCCGCGCAGGGCCAGGCCGACCGCATCAACGCCGTCGCCGCCGAGCGCGGCGAGTCCTGGCTGCCGCGCTACGGCGGCAAGATCTCCTCGGAGTGGGCCTACGCCAAGGGCCTCCAGCTCCTCGAGGAGGACCGCGAGGTCTACGACCGCGCCGAGCGCTGGATCGAGGCGGCCGACTGGATCGTGTGGCAGCTGTGCGGCCAGGAGACCCGCAACTCCTGCACCGCCGGGTACAAGGGCATCGTCCAGGACGGCGAGCGCCCCTCCCGCGAGTACCTCGCCGCGCTCAACCCCGACTTCGCCGACTTCAACGCCAAGATGGAGCACCCGCTGCTTCCCCTGGGCGACAAGGCGGGCGAGCTCACCGCGCAGGCCGCCGAGTGGACGGGCCTGAACGCGGGCACCGTGATCGCCGCCGGGAACGTCGACGCGCACGTCACCGCCGCCTCCGCGAAGGCCGTCGGCCCCGGCCAGATGGTCGCCATCATGGGCACCAGCACCTGCCACGTCGTCAACGGCGAGAACCTCACCGAGGCCCCCGGCATGTGCGGCGTGGTCCGCGACGGCATCACCAAGGGCCTGTGGGGCTACGAGGCCGGTCAGTCCGGCGTGGGCGACATCTTCGCGTGGTTCACCAAGAACGGTGTCCCCGGCGAGTACACCGCCGAGGCCGACAAGCGCGGCATCTCGATCCACCAGTACCTGACCGAGCTCGCCGAGGGCCAGGCCGTCGGCCAGCACGGCCTCGTCGCGCTCGACTGGCACTCGGGGAACCGCTCCGTCCTGGTCGACCACGACCTGCACGGCGTCATCCTCGGCCTGGGCCTGCAGTCCAAGCCCGAGGACATCTACCGGGCGCTCGTCGAGGCCACCGCGTTCGGCACCCGCATGATCGTCGAGACCCTCGTCAAGGCGGGCGTCCCGATCAACGAGTTCGTCGCCGCGGGCGGCCTGCTGAAGAACAAGTGGCTCATGCAGACCTACTCGGACGTGCTGCGCATGCCGATCACGGTCCTCACCTCGCAGCAGGGCCCGGCCCTGGGCTCGGCCATCCACGCGGCCGTCGCCGCGGGCGCCTACCCGGACATCGTCGCGGCCGCCGAGGCCATGGGCAAGGTCGAGCGCAACGCCTACGTCCCCGACGAGGCCCGCGCCGACGCCTACGACGAGCTGTACGCCGTCTACGAGGAGCTGCACGACCACTTCGGCCGCGGCGGCTCCCGCGCACTGCACACGCTGCACAAGATCGCCACGGAGGCAACGAAATGACGTTCAAGACGACCGCGGCCGTCGAGGAGATGAAGGTCAAGGTCAGCGACCTGCACGCCGAGCTCCTCCGCTGGGGCCTGGTGACCTGGACGAGCGGGAACGTCTCGGGCCGCGTCCCGGGCACCGACCTCATCGTCATCAAGCCCAGCGGCGTCTCCTACGACGACATGAAGCCCGAGCTCATGGTCGTCACCGACCTGGAGGGCAACATCCTCGACGGGGACCTCGCGCCTTCTTCGGACGCTGAGAGCCACAACGTGGTCTACCAGGAGATGCCCGAGGTCGGCGGCGTGGTCCACACGCACAGCCCGTACGCGACCGCGTGGGCCGCGCGCGCCGAGCCGATCCCGTGCGTCATCACGGCGATGGCCGACGAGTTCGGCGGGGAGATCCCGCTGGGCCCGTTCGCGCGCATCGGCTCCGACGCGATCGGCAAGGGCATCGTCGAGACCCTGCGGGGGCACCGCTCCCCGGCCGTGATCATGCAGAACCACGGCGTGTTCACGATCGGCAAGGACCCGAAGTCGGCCGTGAAGGCCGCCGTCATGGCCGAGGACGTGGCCCGCACCGTCCACATCTCGCGCCAGCTCGGCGAGCCCGTCCCGATCCCGCAGGCGGACATCGACAAGCTCTACGACCGCTACCAGAACGTCTACGGCCAGCAGCCCGCCCCCAAGGAGCAGTAACACCAATGGAAACCAAAGAACTCTGGTTCGTCACCGGCAGCCAGCACCTGTACGGCCCTGAAGCCATCGAGCAGGTCGCCCAGAACTCGGCCGACATCGTCGCCGGGCTCGACGGCGCGGCCGCGATTCCCGTCAAGGTCGTCGCGAAGCCGGTGCTGACCACGCCCGAGGAGATCCGGAAGGTCCTCCTGGAGGCCAACGCCGCGGACTCGTGCATCGGCGTCATCGCGTGGATGCACACCTTCTCGCCGTCGAAGATGTGGATCTCCGGTCTCGGCGTGCTCCAGAAGCCGCTGCTGCACCTGCACACGCAGCACAACCGCGACCTGCCGTGGGCCGACATCGACATGGACTTCATGAACCTGAACCAGGCCGCCCACGGCGACCGCGAGTTCGGGTACATGCTCACCCGCATGCGCCACCGCCGCAAGACCGTCGTCGGCCACTGGGACGACGCGCAGGTCCAGGAGCGCATCGGCAACTGGTCGCGCGCCGCCCTGGGCTGGAACGAGGCCCAGAACCTCAAGCTCATCCGCTTCGGCGACAACATGCGCTACGTCGGCGTCACCGAGGGCGACAAGACCGAGGCGCAGATCAAGCTCGGCGTCGAGGTCAACACGTACGGCGTGAACGAGCTCGTCGAGCGCGTCGCGACCATCGAGGACAAGGCCGTCGACGACCTCGTCAAGGTCTACGAGGCCGACTACGACGTGGTGCCGGAGCTGCGCGCGGGCGGCGACCGCCACGAGTCGCTGCGCGACGCGGCCCGCATCGAGCTGGCCCTGCGCTCCGTCCTCGAAGAGCACGGCGCGAAGGCGTTCACGGACACCTTCGAGGACCTGGGCGCGCTCAAGCAGCTCCCGGGCATCGCGGTGCAGCGCCTCATGGCCGACGGCTACGGCTTCGGCGGCGAGGGCGACTGGAAGACCTCGATCCTGGTGCGCCTCATGAAGGTCATGGCCACGGGTCTCGAAGGCGGCACGTCCTTCATGGAGGACTACACCTACAACCTGGGCGCGGAGTCCCCGCAGATCCTCGGCGCGCACATGCTCGAGGTGTGCCCGACGATCGCCTCGGACAAGCCGAAGGCGGAGATCCACCCGCTCGGCATCGGCGGCAAGGAGGACCCGGTCCGCCTGGTCTTCACCGCCCCGCCCGGCCCGGCGATCTGCGTCGGCATGATGGACCTCGGCACGCGCCTGCGCCTGGTGGCCAACGAGGTCAACACGGTCGAGCCCGACGAGGACCTGCCGAACCTGCCGGTCGCGCGCGCCGTCTGGGAGCCCCTGCCGGACCTCCAGACCTCCGCCGAGTCCTGGCTGACCGCGGGCGGGCCGCACCACACCTCGTTCACGCAGGCGTTCGGCCGCGAGGTCCTGGAGGACTTCGCCGAGATCTCCGGCATCGAGCTGGTCGTGATCGGCGAGGGCACCAACGCCCGCGAGTTCAAGCAGGAACTGCGCTGGAACCAGGTCTACCACCACCTCGAGGGCGGCATCTAGCAAGCGCCGCAAGGCGAGCGAGGGGCGGGCCCGACGGGCCCGCCCCTCTTCCTATCCGCGCCGGCCCAGGCGCCCGCGGGTCGCGGCGATGAGGACGACCGCGACGACCGCGAACGCCGCGACCTGCACGACCTCGTACCGGAGGTCGTTCTCCACGCCCGGGAACAGCACCGGCAGCAGCGACACGTTGCAGAACGTGTGCGCGACGATCGCGACCGGCCCGCTGCCGTCGCTGCGGTTGTACAGCCACGTGAACAGGAACGCGATCGCCGTGGTGAACCCGAGGAACACCAGGTAGGGGAGGACCGTCGCGGCCAGGTCGCCCCCGGCGTGGTTGTAACCCTCGACCAGGAACAGCGGCATGTGCCACAGGCCCCACACGACGCCGAGGACGAGCGAGCCCGCGACCGGCCCGAACCGCTCCTGGAGCCGCGGCGTCGCGAAGTTCCGCCACCCGGGCTCTTCCCCGAGCGGACCGCCGACGACGAGCACGAGGACGAACGCGACCGCCCACTCGCCCAGCGCCCCGGGATCGGGCCGGAACGCCCCCGGGCCGCCTGAGAACGGGAGCGCGCACAGCATCAGCACCGCGGGCAGGCCGATCGCGGCCACCGCGTACCAGCGCAGGCCGACCCGCCAGCGGACGAGGTCGCGCAGCAGCCCGCGCACCCCGGCACGCCCGTCGGCGGCCGCGGTGACGATGAATGCAGCCGCGAACGGACCGATGAACGGCGCCGCGAACATCCACGGCACCAGCGGCAGGTCGAGTACGAAGATGAAGACCAGCTCGTACGCGAACGACGGGACGAAGGACAGGACGAAGAAGCTCAGCAGCGGCCGGGCTGCGATCAGACGGACGAGCGGGCGGGGGCGCGGCGGGGCGGCGATTTGGACCATGCGGACTCCTCGGGATCGTTGACGCGCACCAGCCTGCGCCCCGAACCCCTTGCCGCACATCGGTCCGCAGACCGATCAACGCAGTCGGGCATCCGTCTTTCGGCAGCACGGATCGCGACGACCCGGTGATCCGGTAGGCCCCGCCCAAGCAGCTCAGCGCCCGTCCGCGAGGCGATCCTTCACCCAGTCGGCGTTGAGGATCGCGTCCCACGCGATCTCCGCCGCCCCCCGCAGCGGGCCCGCCTCTCCGAGCTTCCCGGCCACGATCCGCGGCGGCTCGCTCCGGCGGAACTCCATCAGCGCCTCGGCGCAATGCGCTTCGATCACCCCGCGCCGCAGGCGGATCAGCTCCACGCCGAGCCCCGAGAGACTGATCGCCTCCGGGTCGAGCGCGTTCGCCAGCGCGCCGAGCCCCTTCCCGAGCGCGGCCGCGTTGTCGTCGAGGGCCGCGCCCGCCTCGTCGTCTCCGGCCTCGGCCCGGCGCAGGACCTCCCCGGCGAGCGCTCTGCCCGCCCCGTAGCCCGGGGCTTCCCCGAACCTGCGGATGAGCGCGTTCGCGCCCACATCGAGGCTCCAGCACCCTTGGACGCCGCACATGCACCGCAGCGGCGACCCGCTCAGCGGCATGTGCCCGAACTCCCCGGCGATGTTGTGGCCGCCGCGCTGCGCGTCTCCGGCGAGCAGCAGGGTGCCGCCGATGTCGAAGTCGATGTGGAAGTGCAGCGCGGTCCCCATGCCCCGCAACGCACCCCGCCGCGCTTCGGCGAGGCCCGCCAGCCGCGCGTCGTTGTCGATCACCGTGGTCGGCCAGTCGGGTCCGATGAGGTCGTCGAGTTCGACCTCGTCCCACCCCAGGTGCGAGATGTGGAGCCGGTGGCCGTCCCTGATCGGGCCGGAGGTGGCGAAGCCGAGGATCGCCAGCCGCGGCGTCTCGTGCCGCGCCACGGCGGCGCGGATCTGCGCGAAGACCGCAGGGGTGCGGTCGTGCTCCCCGGTCTCGAGTTCGGTGATAGCGCCGCCGAGCCCGACCGAGGCGAGCGTCCACGCGTCCTCCCGGAAGTCCACCGCGAACGCCTGCGGCCCTTCGGGATGCGGGACGAGCAAGGTCGTGGGCCGACCGCGCCCGCCGCTTTCTGCGGGGACCTCGTGGAGCAGGCGGGCCTGTTCGAGTTCGCCGACGAGCGCGGCGGCGGTGTTGCGGCCGATGCCGAGCAGCCGGGCGGCCTCGGCCCTGGTGAACGGCTCGGCGGCGTCGTGGACGGCGCGCAGCAGCCGGACCTGGTTGTGGACGCGGAGGTCGGCGCTGGTCATCGTCTGGGGCATGCAGGGATTATGCCAGCCGTCCGGAAATTTTTGTGCACGGCTTGAACATAAACCTTGACGATCGCGTCCGGGCCTTGTTATGTTCGTATCGAGAACAAAAAGCGGGCCGTCCCCGGGCCCGCCTCCTCTTCGACGGCAAGGAACCCTCGGCTGTGCCCACCGCAACGAACACCCCGGACCCGCTGGTCCTGCGCCGCGCCCGCATCGGGCTGCACGGCGCCTTCGCCACCTCCGGCTTCGTCATGGGCGCCTGGTCCGCGTCGCTGCCCGGCATCGACGCCCGCCTCGGCCTCGGCGAAGCGAAGCTCGGCACCGCGCTCCTGCTCATCCAGCTCGTCGGGCTCGGCGCGATGGTGTTCGCGGGCCGCCTCGCCGACCGCGTGACCAGCCGCAAGATGCTCCTGTGGACCGCCCCCGCGACGCAGCTCGTACTCCTCGCCCCCGCCCTCGCCCCGAACTACACGACGCTCCTCGCCTGCGCCGCGCTCTACGGGATCGGCGTCGGCTTCATCGAGGTCGGCATCAATGCCCACTCGGTCGAGCTCGAGCAGCACTACGGGCGGCCCATCATCTCCGCGTTCCACGGCCTGTGGAGCCTCGGCAGCGCTCTCGCGGGCGCGGCCACCGCCGTCGCCCTCGGCATCGGCCTGGGCGGCCAGACCGTGCTCGTCGCGGTCGCCGTCGTCGGCGCGGTCGCCATGGCCGCCTTCACCCGTCCGCTGCTGCCGCCCCCGGGTCGAGACAACTCCGGCGGCAGCAGCGGAGCCCCCGTCCGCCGCATCGGCACCGTGCTCCTCGCCGCCCTGTTCGTCCTCGGCCTCGGCGGCACGCTCATCGAGTCCGGCGCGATCGACTGGGCGAACCTCCACGCCGCCAACGTCCTCGAAGCCGACGACGCCCTCGCGCCCCTCTCCTACACCGTGTTCGCCGTCGCCATGACCGTCTTCCGGCTCCTCGGCGACCCCATCCGCGCGAAGCTCGGGCCCGGCCGGACCTTCCTGTGGGCCGGGGCCACGGCCACCGCCGGATACGCGGTCGTCCTCTTCTCTGGCACGGCCGGCGGTCTCACCCTCGCCTGGGCCGGGTGGCTCCTCGCCGGGAGCGGCATCGCGATCATCCTCCCGGTCCTGTTCAGCGCCATCGGCGAAGCCGGAGGCACGCCCTCGAACGTCGCCCTGATGTCCATGTCCGGCTCGGTCGGTCTCCTCATCGGCCCCGCCGCCATCGGCTACATCGCCGAGGCCACCAGCATCACGGCCGGGCTCCTCGTCCCCACCGTGTTCGCGGCGTTCGCCGCCTTCGCCGGGCCGCTCACCCTCCGCCGCCTCTTCAGGGAACGGGTTGCGGAGCCGAACGCCGACAAGGAGACCGTGCCGGTCGCCTGACCGGCGCGGCGCACGTCACGCCCCGGACCCGTCGCCCCCGCGGCGGGTCCGCGCGTATAGTTGCCAGCGCAGAAGGGGAGTAGCTCCCAACGCTGCGGTCGACACACTGGTTCCGCCGAACCCGGCCGCACGGCCTCGGTCCCCGGGGCGAGCGAGACCTTCGACCAAGGCCGTACGGCCGGGTCGAGGTTCGCGACTGCCCTCCTCCCGGCGTGAACACTGGGAGGATCACCCTCAATGGACGCACTGCTCATCGCCGCCGGCATCGCCTTCGGCGCCGTCTTCGTCGGCGAGATGGGGGACAAGAGCCAGCTCATGGCCCTGACGTTCGCCACGAAGTACCGGATGCGCACGGTCATCCTCGGCCTCCTCATCGCCATCGGCGCGCTCATCGGCCTCTCGGTCGGCGTCGGCGCCGCCGCCGGGAACCTCCTGCCCACCGACTGGATCCGCCTGGCCGCCGCCGTCATGTTCATCGGCTTCGGGCTCTGGGGCCTCAAACCCGAGAAGGACGGCGACGAGGAGGAGGGCCCGATCAAGGAGCGGCGCACCGGCCTCCTCACCGTCGTCACCGCCATGTTCCTCGCCGAGTTCGGCGACAAGACCATGATCATCGCCATGGGCATGGGCTCCAGCTACAACCCGTGGGGCGTGTGGATCGGCGGCACCGCCGGAATGCTCGCCGCCGACCTCCTCGCCGTGTTCGCCGGGGCCTGGGTCGCCAAGCGCATCCCCGAGAAGGTCATCCGGTACGTCTCCTCCGGACTGTTCCTCGTGATCGGCGTCCTGCTGGGCGTCGAGGCCGTGACGGCGCTCGCGGACTAAGCTGGCGCTCATGCCGAAACCGGACGCGAACGAGGACACCGCCGTCATCTACACCGACGGGGCGTGCTCCGGCAACCCCGGCCCGGGGGGCTGGGGCGTCTACTACCAGTGGGGCGAGCACGAGAAGGAGCTGTACGGCTCCGAGAAGGCCACCACGAACAACCGCATGGAGCTCATGGCCGCCATCCAGGCCCTGGAGACCCTCAAGCGCCCCATGGACGTCGTGCTCTACACCGACTCCTCGTACGTGCGCAACGGCATCACGTCCTGGATGAACGGCTGGAAGCGCAACGGCTGGATCAACTCCAAGAAGGAGCCGGTCAAGAACGCCGACCTGTGGCGCCGCCTCGACGCGGCCGCCGCCCGCCACAGCGTCGACTGGCGCTGGGTCAAGGGCCACGCGGGCGACCCCGGCAACGAACGCGCCGACCGCCTCGCCTGCAAGGGCCGCGACGAGGCCGCCGGGCGCCGCTGAGCCCGGCCTATTCCCGCCCCGATGCACTCCACACAGCGCCCGGCCCCCGCCCCGCGGCCACGATGAGAATGGAACAATCAGCACCATGAGCGACCAGGTACCGTCACGATTCTCCGGAGGCGTCGACCTCAGCACCCTCGCGGCCGCCGCCCAGCAGCAGGCCGCCCAGGCCCAGCAGGGCGGCCTCCCCGGCGGGGGCGTGCTCGCGATCGACGTCACCGACGCGACCGTCCAGACCGAGGTGCTCGAACGCTCCCTCGACGCGCTGGTCGTCGTCGCGTTCTGGGCCGACCAGGTGCCCGAGAGCCTCCAGGTGCGCGACGTATTGCAGCGCCTCGCCGCCGAGGCCGGGGGCGCGTGGGTGCTCGCGAAGGCCGACGTGCTGCAGAACCAGCAGCTGGCCGCCGCCCTCCAGCTCCAGTCGCTGCCCGCCGTCGTCGCGCTCGCGCAGGGCCGCCCGCTCGACCTGCTCCAGGGCCCGCAGTCCGAGCAGGGCCTGCGCCAGTGGATCGGCCGGGTCACCCAGGCCGCCGGGCTCGACGTGCCCCAGCCGGTGGACCCCGAGCTCGCCAACGCCGAGAACCTCATGGTCGACGGCGACCTCGACGCGGCCGAGGCCGCGTACGACAAGTACCTGAAGAACCACCCGGCGTCCGGCGAGGCCGAAGCCGGGCTCGCGCAGGTGCGGATGCTGCGCCGCGTCGGGGCCCTCCCTGACAACGCCGTGGCCATCGCCGACGCCGACCCGGACAACATCGACGCGGCCCTCGCCGCCGCCGACCTCCAGCTGCTCTCCGGGCAGGCCGAGGCCGCCTACGAGCGGCTCATCGCGCTCGTCGCCAAGAACTTCGGCGACGACCGCGAGCGCCTGCGCAAGCGCCTCGTCGAGCTGTTCACCGTCGCCGGGACCGACGACCCCGCCGTCGCCAAGGCCCGCCGCAAGCTCAGCGCCGTCCTGTTCTAACCGAAAGCGCCGCAAGACGAAACGGACCTCCGCGCCACACCGTGGTGCGGAGGTCCGGCCGTTCGGAGGACCGCCGGGCCTGGTGCCGGGGCGGCCCCCTGTGACAAGCTGGTGTGCAGTGTGGGAGGTGGGCGTTTGCCAGCGACTCGGACGAGACGCATAGCGGTCCTCGACGCGCCCTCCAACCTCGGGCTCCGCCCGCCCACCCCCAGCACCGTGCCCGGCTGCGCGAAGGCCCCCGGGGCGCTGCGCGACCACCGGCTCCTCTCGCGCCTCAACGCCGTCGACGCCGGATGCCTCACCCCGCCCCGCTTCGACGCCTCCGCGTGGCGGCCCGGCGACGGCGTCGGCCAGGCCAAGGCCATCGCCGAGTACACCCGCCGCCTCGCCGACCGCGTCGAACGCCTCTGGCAGGAGCGGCGCTTCCCACTCGTCCTCGGCGGCGACTGCTCGATCCTCCTCGGGCCCGCCCTCGCCGCCCGCCGCCGCACCGAACGCGACCGCCAGGACCGCGGCCTGGTGTTCATCGACGCGCACTCCGACTTCCGCCACCCCGGCAACTCGCAGTACGTGGGCGCGGCCGCCGCCGAGGAGCTGGCGCTCGCGACCGGCCGCGGCCAGCCCGACCTGACCGACATCGGCGGCCTGCGCCCGTACGTCGACACCGACCACCTGGTCGTGCTCGGGCTGCGCTCGGACGACCCGCACCGGGTCGAGCTCGAGGCCTCCGGCGTCGCCATGCGCACGGTCCCCGCGCTGCGCGCCAACGGGGTCGGCCGCTCCGCCGAATGGGCCTTGGACTCGCTCGGCGACGTCGCGACGTTCTGGCTCCACGTCGACACCGACGTCCTCGACCCGTCCGTGATGCCCGCCGTCGACGGCCCCGCGCCCGGCGGGATCTCGCTCGGCGAGCTGAGCCAGATCATCACCACGTGCGCCGCCGACGACCGGTGCGCCGGGCTCGACCTCACCGTGTTCGACCCCGACTACGACCCCGACGGCGAGTACGCGAAGGCCCTCGCCGACCTCCTCGTCGAAGCCCTCCAATAGGACCGGGAAGAACCCGAAACGCCTGAACCCCCGCGCCGATTCCAGTACTGCTAGTGGAAGCACCTGGAGGAGGGCCGGCATGGCATCGACGACGGCGGACGCGGCGGCACGACGCAACCGGGTGTTCGCGCTGGTCCTGGCCGCGTGCCTGCTCGTGCTCGGCGCCGTCGCGTTCACCCTGCTCAGCCGCGGCACCGGCGCCGAGCCGGTCTACATCGCCGTCGCCGGGAACGTCGACGACTCCGGCCAGGGCAGACACGTCGAGTCCGACCTCCTCCCCGGCGTGCGCATCGCCGTCGACAAGGTCAACGCCGCAGGCGGCATCGACGGCCGCCCCGTCGAACTCCTCGTCTACGCCGACGGCGACGACCCCCTGCGCGCCAAGGCCAACGCCGAGGCGATCGCCGCCGACGACCGCGTCGCCGCCGTCATCGGCCACACCAGCACCGCCGCGTCGATGGCCGCCTACCGCGCCTACGCCAACGCGGGGATCCCCGTGATCAGCCCGGTCGTCACCAGCGACGCCCTCACCGCCGACCGGCCCTGGTACTTCCAGGGGATCTTCGACGACAGCCAGCAGGGCACGTTCCTGGCCGCCTACATCGGCAGCGTCCTCGACCTCGACCGCGCCACCGTCGTGTGGGGCGACGACGGCTACGGCAGCGACGTGCGGGCCGGATTCGTCTCCGCCTACCAGGGCCAGGTCCACGACCTCCCGCTCACCCTCGACAGCGCCAATCTCAACACCGACGGGCTCAGCGACGCCACCGGGGCCGCGATCGACGCGCTCGTCGGCCGGATCGCCGCGGACCCCGACCGCGGCGCGATCGTCCTGGGCCTGCGCCCCGACGCGGCCGAGCGGACGATCTCCGGGCTGCGCGCCGCGGGCGTCACCGAACCGGTCATCGGCGGCAACAAGCTCAGCTCCGAGGCGTTCACCGCCGAGATCCACCAGGCCCTCGTCGATCAGGGCGCCACCGAGGCCGAACTCGCCGCGCCCGTCTACGCCACCGCGCCGATGCTCACCGACTCGCTCACCGGCGCCGCCCTCGAGTTCGTGCAGACCTTCGTCAGCCGCTACGGCTACGTCCCCGACTGGCCCGCCGTCACCGGCAGCGACACGGTCACCCTCATCGCCGCCGGGCTCGCCGGGACCGACCCCGCCGACGTTCCCGCCGCCCGCGAGGACCTCCGCGCCGCGTGGGAGGCCATGACCGACCCCGGGACCGCCGCCGAAGGCCTCACCGGCCCCCTCTACTTCGAGGACCGCACCCTGGTCCGCCCGGTCCGCATGGGCGTCTTCAACGGCGCCAGGCCCGTCTCCGCGCCCGTCCAGCTCGTGCCCTACGACCCGGCGTCCGGCCAGGACGTCGCCGCCGAACTCGCCGCCGGGGAGGCCGTCCGGTTCGAGCAGGAAGTTCTCATCCCCACCCAGATCGTCAGCACCGGCTTCAACGTCAACGAGATCCGCGACCTCAACACGCAGGCCGGGACGTTCGCCGCCGACATGTTCGTCTGGTTCACCTACACCGGCGGCGACGAGGTCACGGACGTCTGGTTCCCCAACGCCGCCGACAAGAACCTCGCACTCGGCGAACCCTTGGAGGCCAAGCAGGTCGGCGACACCAAGTACCGGCTCTACCACGTCGAAGGGGTCTTCGAGGCGCAGCTGGTGTTCCGGTCGTTCCCCTTCGACCGCCAGCACCTGCCGATCGTGCTCCAGCACCGCACCCTGCCCGACTCGAGCGTCGTCTACGTTCTCGACGCCACGGTCCGCTCCCAGTCCCAGGCCGAACGCCTCACCAGCGCGGGCGACTCGAGCACCACCATCGACCGCATCCCCAACTGGCAGGTCGACAGCCTCTACTTCCACGCCGAGACCGTCGGCACCACCGCGAACCTCGGCGACCCCGAGTCCGACTCGACCGGCGTCCACTACAGCCAGTTCGTCACCGACATCGAGGTCCGCCGCGACGTCGGCGGCTTCCTCGTGAAGAACCTCCTGCCGCTGTGCCTGCTCGTCTTGGCCACGTACGTGTCCCTGTTCCTCGGCTACGACGCCGTCACCTCGCGGGTGTCGATGGCGATCACCGGCATCCTCAGCTCCGCGGTGATGCTCAACTCGGTGACAAGCGTGCTCCCGGCGATCAGCTACACCGTCGCCATCGAATGGCTGTACTACCTGTTCATCCTCATCTGCGTGGGCCTCCTCGTCGTCGACCTGGTCGGCTCCTCCTGGGCCGCGAAGGGCCGCAAGCGCCGCCTGCGCTGGCTCACTGTCGGCTCCCGCATCGCCTACCCGGTGATCGTCCTGACCGCGGCCGCGACCTACTGGATCGTCTTCTCCTGAATCGAGCGCAGCCACGCGGCGCGAGCTGCACTTCCACGGAGTCGCGACCTCCGTGCTGAAACGCTCTTCTCGGTTCGGCCCAGGAGCGCCGCCGCCTCCGCGATCGAATGCTCTTCGATCGGCTGGTCTTCCTCAGGCGTCCACGCCTTTCGTACGATGTCGTAACGGGCGGCATTGGCCGGATCCGGAACCCATGCGGCGACCTGCGTCGCCGCACGCAGCTTCCTGTCGATGCTGAGGGCGTCGGGCGAGTACCAAGCCCACGTTGCAAGTTTCGCGGCCGCCGTGTTGACCACTATGATGTTCGCAACGCCATCGCGCTGGTTCTGCCGGGCGGTCCGCGCGACCCCGCAGACCTCTTGGAGCACTTCGCAGAAGAATTCGGCGAGCGCGGGGCTGGCGGTCACGAGGCTCACGAATGGCAGGCCCTTCGCGGTGAACCCGACCGAGCCGTCGCCGTCTAGCACCCCGCGAACGTAGTCGGCTCTTGAGAACGGCTGCCGTGGAGGCGCGATCGATCGCGATTTCCGGCCAGGCGGCACTCCCAGCGCTGCGAGAGCCTTGCGGGTGTCCTGGTCGTAGAAGCTGAGTGTGACGGACTCGTATGCCTTGCTGAAGTTCGTGTCCCGAGTCCGGTGCCGGATCGAGGTATAGCAAGGAATGACGGCTGCTAGCCGCGGCAGCACCGCTTCGTCGCGCGCGGCGAGTTCAAGCGTGACTTTGCCTTTGACGTCGAGACTGCCGCCATGAGTGCCGTCCGTCTGAAGTAGGCCGATGAGGTAGGCGACTTCTGGTCGCGTTATGTCGAACATGGATCAACTGTGCGGATGCGGTCCGACGATCCGAGTCACGTAAATCCTTCGTAAGAGATACAGATCTCTTCCAGGACCTCCTGGTCACCCGCAAGGGCGCGATACGGGCGGACCTGGGGGAGACGAAGGGCCGGACGGGGAACCGTCCGGCCCCTCGCCGTCTCAAGCGGTGATGAGGGGCATGACGATCTGGTCGAGGATCTCGTCGATCACGGTCGCCGTGGCGGGGCGGCCCTTCATGAGGAAATGCTGGGTGAGCAGGCTCGGCGCGAGGTTCACGATGCGGGGGCGGAGCGCGTCGGGCCGGACGGTGCCGTTCGCGATGCCCGCTTCGAAGATCTTGGCGAAGACGCGGATGCGGGGCTGCTCGATCGCCTCGCGGAGCCGCTCGTCCTCCTGCGCGTCGGCGGCGCGCAGCTCGCCGACCCAGCCGCGCATGGCCTCGCCCCCGGGGCCGGCCTGGTTCTCGGTGATGCCGCGCATGACCCGCGCCATGTCGGCCCTGACGTCGCCGGTGGGCTCGAACGACGTGTCGACCTCGGTGGCCTTGTAGCGGGCGGCGGCGCGGACGAGGTGCGCGCGGTCGGGCCAGCGCTTGTACAGGGACGCCTTGCCCGCTTTGGCGCGCGCGGCGATGGCCTCCATGCGGAGGTTGGCGTAGCCGACCTCGGCCAACTCCTCCAGGGCGGCCTCGAAGATGGCGCGTTCGAGGTCGTCGCCGCGTCGGCGGCTCGCTGTGGAATCGGTCACCGGGCATCCCTTCAGTAGTGAACGCAGCGTTCACTAAATGCTAGCTTGGCATAAGAGACGCGTCGTTCACTACACGGCGTCTCGCTCGTCTCCGGCCGCCGGGCCCTCCGACCCCCCGGCCCTCCTCCAGCAACACCCTAGGAGGCCGTCACTTGACCGCCGCAACCGCCGCAACCGCCGCACCCGCGCCGATGACCCACCGCGAAGTCCTCAGGGCGCTCTCGGGCCTGCTCATGGTCCTGTTCGCCGCGATGGTCTCGTCCACCGTGGTCTCCGTCGCGCTCCCGCAGATCGTGGGCGACCTCGAAGGGACCCAGTCCCAGTACACGTGGGTCGTCACGGCGACCCTCCTCGCCAGCACCGCCTCGACCCCGGTGTGGGGCAAGCTCGCCGACCTGTTCGACAAGAAGCGCCTGCTGCAGGTGGCGATCTGCATCTTCGCGACGGCCTCGCTCCTGTGCGGCCTGGTCGAGAACACGGGCCAGCTCATCGCGCTCCGCGCCGTCCAGGGCCTCGGCATGGGCGCGCTGCAGGTCCTCGTGCAGGTCATCATCGGCGCGATGGTCAGCCCGAAGGAACGCGGCCGCTACAACGGCTACCTCGGCGGCGTCATGGCCGTCTCCACCGTGGGCGGTCCGCTGCTCGGCGGCGCGATCACCGACGCCGACTGGCTCGGATGGCAGTGGTGCTTCTTCCTGGCCGTCCCGATCTGCGTCGTGGCGTTCGCGATGCTCTCGCGGACCCTGCACCTCGCCGAGGCCAGGCGCACCGGCGTCAAGGTGGACTACCTGGGCGCGACCCTGATCGCCGCGGGCGTCAGCCTGCTGCTCCTGTGGGTCACGTTCGTGGGCAACGACTTCGACTGGATCTCGTGGCAGACCGCCGTGATGTGCGCCGGCGCGGTGCTCCTGCTGGGCGCGGCCGTGGTCGTCGAGACGAAGGTCCGCGAGCCGGTCGTCCCGGTGCACGTCCTCAAGCGCCGCGATCCGGCGCTGGCCACGGTCGCCAGCCTCGCGGTGGGCATGGCCATGTTCGGCGGCGCGGTGTTCCTCGGACAGTACTTCCAGATCTCGCGCGGCTTCTCGCCCACGGAGGCGGGCCTGCTGACGATCCCGATGATGTTCGGCGTCATGGTCGCCTCGGCGGTGGCCGGACGGCTGGTCTCCCAGTCGGGGAGGGTCAAGCCGTACATCATCGCCGGGACGCTGGTCCTGACGGGCGGTTTCGCGATGCTCGCGACGATCGACCACACCACGAACCTGGTGTTCATGGGCGCGGGCATGTTCCTGGTCGGCACCGGTGTCGGCATGTCGATGCAGAACCTCGTGCTCGTCGTCCAGAACTCGGTGCCGCTGCGCGAGCTGGGCGCGGCCTCCGGGGCGATCACGTTCTTCCGCTCGCTGGGCGGCACGATCGGCGTCTCGGTCCTCGGCGCGGTCCTGGCGAACCAGGTCGCCGACAAGATCGCGGACGGCCTGGCGGCCTTGGGCATCGACGCGGGCGCGGGCGGCGGCAGCTCGAGCCTGAACCTGGACGCCATGCCGGAGCCGGTCGCCGAGATCGTGCGCGCCGCCTACGGGGACGCGACCGGGCACCTGTTCCTGATCTCGGCGTGCATCGCCGCCGCCGGGTTCGTCGCGGCGCTGTTCCTCAGCCCGGTCGAGCTCCGCGAGACCGTCGACCTCGCCGAGACCCCGCCGGGCGAGGAACCCGCTCTCGCGAACGGCTGACCTGCGAATCCGGGCCCGGGCAGCTTGCTCGGGCCCGTTTTCACGCCACTGGAGTTTACGCCGTACACAGCCTTGTGTATGGTGTAAACATGAGTTCGACTTCCGACCGGATCGCCGCCGTCGCAAAGGAACTGGTCACCGAAGGCGGCAGCGCCGCCGTCAGCATGCGCAAGATCGGCGACGCCCTCGGCCTGTCCCCGATGGCCGTCTACCGGCACTTCCCGAACCGCGAGGCGCTCCTCAAACGCGTCGCCGACGACATGTTCGCCGACGTCTACGACCGCCTCAGCCGCAAGGACATCCCCGCCGACACCGTCGAAGCCCTCCACGGCGCGGTCGACGACCTCGTCGACCTCGCCCTCGACCGCCCGCGCCAGTTCGCGTTCATGTTCATCGAGCCCCGCGAAGGCGCCCGCACCTTCCCCGGCGACTTCAGCGTCGGACGCTCCCGCCTCTTCGGCCTGCTCACCGGCATCATCGACGCCGGCATCGCGAACGGCACCCTCGCCCCCGCCGACTCCTGGAAAGTCGGCCTGACCCTCACCGCCAACCTCTACGGCCTCGCCGCCCTCCACCAGGGCGGCCGCATCGCCCTGGACGACAAGGGCTTCCGCGAGCTGTGCCACGACTCCCTCGAAAGGCTCCTCAATGGCATCCTCGCCTAGACACCCCGTGCCCCTGGCGATCGCCGCGGCCGCCGCGACCGCCCTCCTCTACGCGTTCGGGTTCGCCCTCGACCCCGTCCCCTGGCTCATGTGGATCGCGCCCGTCCCGCTCCTCCTCGCCGTCCCCCGCCTCGGCTTCTGGGCCGCCCTCCTCACCGCCGAACTCGCCTGGCTCGGCGGCACCGCCCGCATCTGGAACTACCTCGCCCAATCCCTCGAGATGCCCCCGGTGTTCGTGATCGTCTCCGCGCTCATGTTCACCGGCATGTACACCGCCGCCACCCTCCTCTACCGGGCCCTGATCCGCCGCGGACGCCACTGGACCGCGTTCCTCGCCATGCCCGCCGCCGTCGTCGCCGTCGAATACGTCGGCTCGGTCGTCAACGCCGAAGCGGGCGGCGAATGGTGGAGCTTCGCCTACACGCAGGCCGACCAGACCGCCGTCCTCCAGCTCGTCTCCGTCACCGGCATCTGGGGCCTGACGTTCCTCCTCCTCGCCGTCCCCACCGCCCTCGCGACCCTCCTCGCCCCGGGCGTCGAACGCAAGGGCCGCATCGGCATCGCCGCAGTCGCCGCCACCTGCCTCGCCGCCACCGTCGCCTTCGGGCTCGCCCGCCCCGCCGACCAGGGCGACACGATCCGCGCCGCCGCCCTCGCCCTCCCCACCGACGAGGACTCCATCCGCATCGGCACCGACAAGGCCGAGCGCCTGTTCGCCGACTACGAAGCCGAGATCACCCGCCTCGGCCAGGCCGACGACATCGACGTGCTCGTCCTCCCCGAGAAGACCTTCCACGTCACCGCGGAGGAATCCGGCCCCTACCTCGACCGCTGGTCCGCCCTCGCCGCCGAGTCCGGCATCGACCTCGTGCTCGGACTCGCCCTCGACCACGGCGACGACACCTTCAACGCGGCCGTGTGGGTCCCTGCCGACGGCTCCGCCATGGGGGAGTACCACAAGCAGCATCTCGTCACGGGCCTCGAGGACTGGATGACCGCCTCCGAGGCGGGTCCGACGTTCGTCGGCGAGCAGCGCTGGGCGCTGACCGTCTGCAAGGACCTCGACCACACCGCGACGATCGCCGAGTACGGCGACGGCGGCGCCGGACTCGTCCTCGCCCCCGCCCTCGACTTCACTGTGGACGGATGGTGGCACAGCCGGGTCGCCGTCACCCGCGGTGTCGAGCAGGGCTTCTCGCTCGTGCGCGCCGGGCAGATCGGCCTCATGACCGTCAGCGACGCCTCCGGTCACGTGCTCGCCGAAGACGAGCGCCTCGCCGTCGCCGACGTCCCCGCCGGCAACGTCGAGACGGTCTACGGCCGCTTCGGCAACTGGTTCCTGTTCCCCGCGTTCGCGATGCTCCTCGCCGGGATCGCCGCCGCGATCCCCGCCCGCCGCAGGCAGGACACGGCGGTGGAAGCGGACGAGCCCGCGCTGGCCTCCCGTTAGCAGGCAAGAGGAAGGGGCCCGGGCGTCATGTCCGGGCCCTTTTCGCGTCGGCTACGACTCGATGCGGCGGATCGGCCCTGGGAGGACCGCGACGAGTCGCGCGAGGTCGTCCTTGTCGGCGCCCACGGTGCTCACCTTGCGGCGGTCGCCGTTCGGGAGCTCGCGCATGATGCGTCTGCCGTCGAAGTAGACCCGTTCGCCTTTGGGTGCGCCGATGCCCTTCGTGCCGGGCCCGACGGCCATGTAGACGGTGAGCGACTTCGCCTCGGTGTCGTACCGGTAGCGCGGCCGGAACAGCGAGCGCACGCCGCCGGCCAGGAACGCGAGGCCCGCGATCGCGAACGGCCCCATGGTGGGCACGAACGGCATGAGCAGCGACAGGGCCGCGCAGACGAGCATCGCGACGCCCATGGCGAACATGACCGCCGACCACCGGCGGGCGAACCGGATCACGATGTAGCGGGAAGCGTCAGGGGCGGTTGACATCACGACTCCGGAGGGCGGGGAGCGGAAGGGAACCCCAGGATACCGGGCCGAAGCGAGCCGCAGTGGAGAGCGGGGCGGCGGACCGGGCAGGTCCGCCGCCCCGCTCGCGGCTCAGGGCGTCAGGCTTGCGGGAGCGCCGCGATGATGCGGGCGAGCTCGTTGCGGTCGACGCCGAACGTGCTGACCTTGCGGTGGGCGCCGTTGGGCAGCGCGCGCATGATCTTGCCGGTCGCGGCCTGGTAGTAGATGTTCTCGCCCTTGGGGGCGCCGTACGTGTGCGACTTGAAGCCGAGCGGCGAGTAGAGGTACATCGCGCCGTTGGAGGTGTCGAAGCGCAGGTACGGGTTCGTGGACGAGAGGATGCCCATGAGCAGGAACAGCGGGCCGAGGACGAGGTAGACGCTGACGCCGCCCGCGACGAGGACGAGCAGGGCGATGACGAACAGCAGGCTGCCGAGGACGATGAAGAGGACCCGCTGGACGGTGCTGAGCCGCGCGGTGAGGAGGTAGGGGTTCTGTTGTTGTGACATGTGTGTTCCAGTGTTCGGGGAGGATGGAACGCCAGGCTATCTCAGTAGTTGTTCCACTCGGATTCGACGCGGTCGAGGATGACCGGGTGCATGAGGGTGGACGGCTCCATGTCCATGCGGTCGCGGTCGGGCGGGAAGACCTGCGCGGCGTCCATGAGCTCCGGTGTGAGGGACTGGAACGGGCCGACCGAGGTGTCCAGGCCCAGGACGGGCGCTTCGCCGCCGGCCTGCACGAGCTGGTAGCCCCAGTCGCCGAAGCTCGGCACGGACACCCAGTACGGGGTGGGCGCGTATCCGGCGGCCTCGAGGGTGGACCCGATGGTCCAGAACGTCTTGGGCGCGAAGTACGGCGACCCGGACTGGACGACCATCCGCCCGCCCTCGCCCAGGTGGTCCGTCGCGAGGCCGTAGAACTCGACGGAGTAGAGCTTCGCGGTCTCGGTCGCGTCGGGGTCGGGCATGTCGACGATGATCGTGTCCCACGTGCCGGTCTGCTCGCGCAGCCACGTGAACGCGTCGGCGTTGACGACGTCCACCCTGGGGTCGTTCATCGCGCCGCCGTTGAGGTCGACGAGGTCGTCGAAGGTCTGCGCGAGGTCGGTGACGGCCCCGTCGAGGTCGACCAGGGTGACGGTCTCGACGTCGGGGTAGCGGAGGATCTCGCGGACGGCGAGGCCGTCGCCGCCGCCGAGGACCAGGACGTTCTCGTGCGGGCCGTTCATGGCCGGGTGCACGAGCGCCTCGTGGTACCGGTATTCGTCCACAGAGGAGAACTGGAGGTCGCCGTTCAGGTACAGCCGCAGGTCCTGCTCGCCGAACGGCGACGCCGCCTCGGTCATCACGATCTGCTGGTACTGGCTGTCCTCGCTGTACACGATCGGCGCCGCGTAGAGCGCCTGCCGCGCGTTCGCCTCGAACCGGTCCGTGTACGCGAACGCCGCCACCAGCAGCACCGCCGTCAACCCGGCCACGAGCGTGAGCAGCTGCTTCGCGGCCTTCGACAGGTCGTCCTTGAACAGCACCCACACCAGCAGCACCCCGGCCACGGCGTTGATCGCGCCCACCAGGAGCGCGCCCTGGATCTGCCCGAAGAACGGCAGCAGCACGAACGGGAACGCGAGCCCGCCGATGAGCCCGCCCAGGTAGTCCGCCGCGTTCAGGTCCGCGACCGCCGCACCCGCGGCCTGCTCCCTGATCCGCTGCAGCAGTTCCATGAGCAGCGGGATCTCCGCGCCGATCAACAGCCCGATCGCGGCCGCGACGACCACGAGCGGCAGGCTGTACAGGTCCGTCCACGAGAACGCCGCGTACAGCAGCATCACGCTGAAGCCGCCCAGCAGCGCCAGAGCGAGCTCCACGGCCGCGAACGCCAGCGCGGGCCAGCGCCGCAGCGGCTTCGCCGCGAGCGCCCCCAGGCCCATCGCGAACACCATGACCGCCAGGACGATCGACGCCTGCTTCGCGGTGTTCCCGACCAGGTAGGCGCCCAAGGTGATGAGCGCCAGTTCGTACACGAGCCCGCACGCCGACACCGCGAACGCGGTCGCGAGCAGGCCGAAGCGCGCCAGGCGGACCCGGCGCGCCGACATCACAGCTTGAGGGGCGGCCTCGGTCGTCAAGACAGCGCCATCGCGATGACCCCGCCCAAAGCGAGGTGCATCGCCGAGCTGACCCACACCGCCGGGTGCGGTTCGGCGTCGACGACGAGCGCGCCGAGCTTGCCGGGCGTGATCGCGTCCAGGATCAGGAACGCGACGGCCATCGCGCCGATCCCGATGACGCCGAACACGAACGTCGACACGACGCCCTGCACGATGTTCCCCTCGGACGCCCAGATCGCGCCGACCACGATCAATCCGACGCCGACCAGGTTGGACGAGAGCAGCAGCGCCGCGTTGCGGTTGCGCTGCGCCCAGATGAGCTCGCCGAGCTTCCCGGGCGTGAGCCAGTCGACGACGAAGAAGCCGAGGATCATCAGGGCGATGCCGATGACGCTGTAGGCGAGCGCGCCGACGACGTCGCCCCCGAACCCTCCGAACACGTCGATCTCCAGTTGCATGATGGGCTGCCTTTCCTTGTCTGGGTTGGGTTCGGGTTACTTGCCGGAGCCGGGACCGCCGCCGCGGAACGGCGACGGCGGGGACGAGGACCAACCCCACAGGATGAACACCGAGGAGTAGTGGTTGTAGCCGGAGCGGTAGTCGTGCAGCATGATCTTCGAGCCGCCGTTGTAGGGCGAGACGGCCACGATGTGCTTGGAGTACTGCAGGTAGTACGTGCCGCCGGAGGACCGCTCCTGGCGGGCCTCGGCGTCGTCGTCGATCTCGTCGGCGACCACCGACGGCGACGACGGCGACGTGTACGCCTTCCCGCCGCCCTCGTCGAGGTTCGCCGCGCGCGTGTAGTGGTCGCGGATGGTGTCCGTCGGGTTCGAGAAGTTCGTGTTCATCAGGAACACGCCACCGCAGCACAGGACGAGCACGACGATGATCGCCGTCCAGTGCTTCCAGTTCAGGCCGCGCGACGCGGGCGGCGGTGGGGGCTGCTGCGGGTTGCTCATCGGTGGTCCTCGGGTCGTCTCGACGGGGAGTCGGTTCAGCTTAAGGGCGCTGCGCCCCTAGACGGGTACCACAGTGCTCGTCGTGGTCACGACTTCGCCGTACTGCGGGTAGGTGTGGACGGTCCGCCACGACAGCGGCGCCGTCCCGGTGACCTCCAGGGCCGTGAGCGCGTCCAGGTCCTCCCCGAACACCCCCACGAGCAGGTCGGGCTCCCCGGTGCGCATGACGGCCCGGTCCCTGAGGGACCGGACCCGCTGGCGCAGTTCGGGAACCGTGAGCTTCTCGACGGCGCACTCGTACCGGTGCCGCCAGGCCCCGACGCGCTGGCTGAACGCCTCGGGCAGGTCGGGGGCGAAGTCGGACCGGTAGGCGAGGGTCTCGGCGATGAGCCCGTCGGGGGTGGCGACGACCGCCTGGTGGCTGGCGCCGAGGAGCCGCAGGGACAGGCGCAGCGGCCCGGCGTCGCGTTCGAGGAGGTCGAGGACCGGCATCGACGGGGCGTCGGGCCGGAAGGTGAGCGAGGCGGCCGAGACGTCGACGAACGGCACCTCGATATGCGCTATCAGTGCGGGCTCCTTGCGTGGGGCGGGGGAGAAGGGGTCAGACCTCGTCGCTCTGGTGGTAGATCGTGACCTGGTTGCGGTCCAGGGTAAGCCCCTTCGCCATCTCCCACTTCGCGTCGTCGCCGTAGGCCTCGAACGAGAGCTTCTGCCCGTCGGGGCCGGCATAGTCGTGGTAGCGCAGGGTGCCGGCGGGGGCGAGGCCGGTGGTGGCTTCGCTCACGTACTTCGCCTTGCCCTTCTCGTCCGACTTGAACGAGACGCCTTCGTGACTGAGTTCACGCGGGCCGGGCTGGAGGTCGGAGCCGGTGACCTCCTCCCACAGGACCATCTCGACGTCCGGGTCGGCCTCGACCGACAGCCAGCGCCTGACGCCGGTGCCGGTGTCGAGGAAGTGCTCGGCCCACTGGTAGTCGCCCTCGGAGAGGCGGAGGGTGCCGCGGACGGCGAGGGTCTTGCCGTACAGCTCGACGAGGTCGGCGGCCTTGATGCGCCGGGGGTCGCCGCGCAGGACGTCGGTGTCGGCGTCGGCGAACGGGTCGGCCGGGGCGGGGCGGGCGGCCGTGTCGTTCTTGCGGGTGTTCTTGCGCCACAGCCACCAGCCGACGAACACGGCGGCGGCGATGAGCAGGAGGATGATGACGGCTTCCATGGCGTTGGCCTTCACAGGTGGGTGCGGGATGGTTCCTTGACGTCACTCTACCGCCAAGTTGGCAATACCGGTGTTACCGCAGTGCCGCCGCAGCCGAGAAGGCAACAGCCGTGTAACAGTGCCGTCGTCTGCGAACCCTACGATCCCGGGGGCGGATCCCACGATCTAGCCTGTAGGCGGCCCACGACGAGGTGGGCCGAGTCGATTCGGACTGGAGATCGAGACGTGTTGGCGTTCATCGGCGACGAAGAGTTCCGCGAGACCCTCCCCGACCGGGAGGAACTCCTCCACGAGGCGGCCAGGCTGGCCGGATCGGACGAATCGCTCGCGAGGCTGGTCGAGCTGTACTGGAGCCTGGTCTCCGACGACGACCTCGTCGGCCGCTCCGCCCACCAGCTGCTGGAGACCACCGCCCACCACCGCCGCATGGCCGAGGTCCGCGCACCCGGCCAGGTCGCGCTCGAACTGGACTGCCCCGAGGACGCCGACGGCCCCGACGCCGCCTCCTCCACCCGGGTCGACATCGTCTGCGACGACTCCCCGTTCCTCGTGGACTCCCTCACCGGCCTGTTCAACAAGCACGGCGTCGACATCTCCGTGTTCGTGCACCCGATCGTCCCCGTCCGCCGCGACGACGACGGCGTCCTCCAGGAGGCCCCCGCCGAGGGCGGGCGCGCCGAGTCCTGGATGCACATCGAGACGCAGCGCGTCGCCGACGCGGCGTTCCTCACCGAACTCGAAGCCGACATCCTCGAAGTCCTCTCCGACGTCGACGTCTGCGTCGGCGACTGGCAGGCCATGCGCGCCAAGGCCCTCCAGATCGCCGAGGACCTCGACCGGGCCGCCACTGGCACCGCTGGTGCCTCCCCGCTCCCCGTGCCTCCCAAGACTGTGCCTCCTAAAGACATCGACGACACCGTCGAGCTCCTGCGCTGGCTCGCGGACGACAAGTTCACGTTCCTCGGGTTCCGCCAGTACCGGCTCACCGGCTCCGGCGACGACGAGGCGCTCACCCCGCTCGCCGAGACCGGCCTGGGCCTGCTCCGCAAGGCCTCGTCCGCGCCGCGCCCCCTCGCGTCGTTCAACGTCGACGCCCGCTCCCAGATCGGCGCGAAACGGCTCCTGGTCATCACCAAGTCGAACGCCCGCTCCACCGTGCACCGCACGTCCTTCATGGACTACATCGGCGTGAAGACGTTCGACGCCAACGGCGAACCCGACGGCGAACTGCGGTTCCTCGGCCTCTTCACCTCCGCCGCCTACCTCTCCAGCGTCACCGAACTGCCCGTCGTCAAACGCAAGGTGCAGGACGTCCTCGCCCGCTCCGGCGTCACCCTCTCCTCCCACTCCGGCAAAGACCTCGTCACCGCCCTCGAGACCTACCCGCGCGACGAGCTCTTCCAGGCCCGCACCGACGACCTGTACACCACCGCGATGGGCGTCCTGCGCCTCGCCGGACGCCGCCGCCTGCGCCTGTTCGCCCGCCGCGACGTCTACGGCCGCTTCTACTCCTGCCTCGTCTACCTGCCGCGCGACAGGTACAACACCGAGAACCGCACCAAGATCGAGGAGATCCTCCGGCGCCGCCTGCGCGGCTCCCAGATCGACTACGACGCCCGCGTCACCGAATCCGTCCTCGCCCGCCTCCACTTCGTCGTCCGCATCGACCCGTTCGCCGACCACCCGCCCGTCGACGTCGACGCGATCCAGGCCGAACTCGCCGACGCCACCCGCTCCTGGGACGCCGACCTCGTCCTCCAGCTCGACAACCACATCGGCGAAGGCCAGGCGAGAATGCTCGCGAAGGCGTACGCGCGCGCGTACCCGCCCGCGTACAAAGCCGAGCACTCGCCGATCGACGCCGCCAAGGACATCGCGAGGCTGGAGATGCTGCGCGAGTCCGGCGACATGGAACTGCAACTGTTCCGCCGCGGCGGCTCCGACGACGACGTCCACTTCAAGATCTACGCCTTCGACCAGCCCATCGGCCTCTCCGAAGCCCTCCCGGTGCTGCGCCACCTCGGCGTGAAGGTCTCCGAAGAACGCCCCTACCACATCGAACGCGCCGACGGCACCATCCACCTGCACGACTTCGGACTCGAACTGCCCGGCCGCGCCGCCGAATCCGTGCCGCAGCTGCGCATCCGCTTCGAGAACGCGTTCCGCGCCGCCTGGACCGGCGAGGCCGAATCCGACCGGTTCAACGAGCTCGTCATCGCCGCCGGACTCACCTGGCGCCAGGTCGTCGTCCTCCGCGCCCTCGCCAAATACATGCGCCAGTGCGGGTTCGTGTTCTCCCAGGCCTTCATATCGTCCACACTGGGCGACTTCCCGGAGATCGCCGCGAACCTCGTGCGGCTCTTCGAGGCCCGCTTCGACCCCCGCGTCGGCGCCGACCGCGAAGCCGCCGTCGCCCGCATCGACGCGTCCCTCGCCGAAGGCCTCGCCGCCGTCCCCAACCTCGACGCCGACCGGATCCTGCGCGCGTTCCTCACCCTCATCCGCTCCACCCTGCGCACCTCCTACTTCCAGCAGGCCGACTCAGGCCGCCCCAAGGACTACGTCGCGTTCAAGTTCGACGCCCGCGCCATCGACTTCCTCCCCAAACCCCGCCCCATGTTCGAAGTGTTCGTGTACTCCCCGAACTTCGAAGGCGTCCACATGCGCTACGGCCGCGTCGCCCGCGGCGGCCTGCGATGGTCGGACCGCAAGGAGGACTTCAGAACCGAGATCCTCGGCCTCGTGAAGGCCCAGGAGGTCAAGAACACCGTCATCACCCCCGTCGGCGCCAAGGGCGGCTTCGTCCTCAAACGCACCGACTTCGCCGACCGCGCCGAATTCCAGGCCGAAGGCGTCGCCCGCTACCGCGAGTTCATCTCCGCGCTCCTGGACATCACCGACAACCGCGACGCCGACAACACCGTCGTCCCCCCGCCGGGCGTCGTCCGCCACGACGGCGACGACCCCTACCTCGTCGTCGCCGCCGACAAGGGCACCGCCACCTTCTCCGACATCGCCAACGGCGTCGCCGCCGAATACGGCTTCTGGCTCGGCGACGCCTTCGCCTCCGGCGGCTCCGTCGGCTACGACCACAAGAAAATGGGCATCACCGCAAGGGGCGCATGGGAATCCGTGAAACGCCACTTCCGTGCGGAAGGCCTCGACACCCAGACGCAGGACTTCACCGCCGTCGGCATCGGCGACATGGGCGGCGACGTCTTCGGCAACGGCATGCTCCTCTCCGAGCACATCCGCCTCGTCGCCGCCTTCAACCACATGCACATCTTCATCGACCCCAACCCGGTCGCCGCCGCCTCCTATACGGAACGCCGCCGCCTCTTCGACCTGCCGCGCTCCACCTGGGCCGACTACGACCCCACCCTCATCTCCGCAGGCGGCGGCGTCTGGGAACGCTCAGCGAAATCCATCCCCGTCAGCGACGAGGTCCGCGTCGCCCTCGGCATCGACGCCGACGTCAAGGACCTCACCCCGCCCGAACTCATCCGCGCGATCCTCACCGCCCCCGTCGACCTCCTCTGGAACGGCGGCATCGGCACCTACGTCAAGGCCTCCACCCAGACCGACGCCGACGCGGGCGACAAAGCCAACGACGCCGTCCGCGTCAACGGCGAACAGCTCCGCTGCCGCGTCGTCGGCGAAGGCGGCAACCTCGGCTTCACCCAGCTCGGCCGCATCGAATACGCCCTGACCGGCGGACCCGAAGGCCACGGCGGACACATGAACACCGACTTCATCGACAACTCCGCCGGCGTCGACACCTCCGACCACGAAGTCAACATCAAGATCCTCCTCCGCTCGGCCGCGCTCACCGGCCGCGTCGACCCCGGCAACCGCGACAAGCTGTTCATGGACATGGCCGACGACGTGGCCCAGGCCGTCCTCGCCGACAACTACGGGCAGAACATGGCGCTGGCCAACGCGAAGCGCCTGGGGACGCGGCTCCTGCCCGTCCACAGCCGACTGATGAAGCACCTGGAGAAGACCGTCGGCCTCGACCGCGAGATCGAGGGCCTGCCCAGCGACAAGCAGCTGAAGGAGCGGATCGCGACCGGGGTCGCGCTCACCGAGCCCGAACTGTCCGTGCTGCTCTCGTACGTGAAGATCTGGGCGAAGCGGGCCGTGCTCGACTCGGGGCTGCCCGACGAGGACTGGACGGCGCCGGTGCTGCGCGAGTACTTCCCCGCGCCGCTGCGCGAACCGTACGCCGACCTCATGGCCGACCACCCGCTGCGGCGCGAGATCGTCGCGACCGCGGTCGTCGGCGAGGCCGTCAACCGGGCGGGCACGACGTTCCTGTTCCGCATCGCCGACGAGACCGGCGCGGACGTGGTGGACGTGATCCGCGCGTACGTGATCATCCGCGACGCGTTCGGGCTTCCGGGGCTGTGGCGGCGGATCGAGGCCCTGGACAACCAGGTGCCGCAGGCGGCGCAGATCGCGGGGATGCTCGTGATCCGGCGGCTGCTCGACCGCGGCGTGCGGTGGCTGGTGCAGCACCGGCGCGGCCAGCTCGACGTGGCGGCGGAGTCGGAGCGGCTGCGGCCGGGGCTCGCGGTGCTGCAGCCGCGGCTGCCTGAGCTGCTGCACGACTCCGAGGCGGTCGGGTTCGAGGAGTTCGCGGACCAGCTGGAGGAGCAGGGCATGCCCGCCGAGATCGCGCGCGACGCCTCCGCGCCGATCTTCGGGTTCGGGCTGGTCGACGTCGTCGAGTGCGCGCGGCTGAACGAGACTGACCTCGGCGAGACCGCCGAGGTGTACTACGGGATCGCCGCGACCGTGCACCTCGACTCGATCCTGAACGAGATCTCGGCGCTGCCGCGCACGAACCGGTGGCAGACGCTGGCGCGGTCGGCGCTGCGGTACGACCTGTACGGCGCGATGGCGGGGCTGACGGCGAGCGTGATGGCGGCGAAGCCGGGCACGGACCCCGCCGAGGCGGTCGAGTCGTGGGCCGAGCGGAACGCGGCCGAGATCGAGCGGATCCACGAGGCGACGACCGAGGCCGCGCGCTCGGACGAGAAGCTCGCGGTGCTGTCGGTGTCGCTGCGCCAGATCAGGAGCCTCGTCGAGACCGACGGCGAGTAGCGGGGGAGGACCGGGGTCCCGCGGGCGGTATCGCGGGCAGGGGCAGAGGCCCCGAGCGCCGTATTCCGGGCCCCCGGTCTACACCCTGACACAGGGGTACGACATTCTCGGGCGACCGGGTCCGGGCCGGTGCGCGGCGAGGGCGCTCCCGGATGCGGACCTCCCGCGGTCGCGGGCACCGGGCCCGATCAGGGCCGGATGACGATACCGTCGACGTTTACCGATCACGCGTCATGCAGGCCTCCCGCGGCGGCGGGGGGACCGGGTCCGATCGGGCCCGGATGGAGGCCCGGTGGGCGTTTACCGATCACGCGTTCGGCTTTCGCGCGCTAGCTGGGGCAGTGACGTGTGGGCCCCCGTGGATAATGTGGGCTCGGAGGAGAAGGAAGTACGAATGCCGAAGAGCCACACCCCCGGGGTGCCGAAACTGCTGCGCGTCCTCAACGACCAGGCCGCGCTGAAGCTCCTGCTGGAGGACGGCCCCCAGACCCGCGCCCAGCTCGCGGAGCGGACCTCGATGTCCAAGGTCACCGCCTCGCAGATGATGGAGCGCCTGCAGACGCGCGGCCTCGTCGAGGTCGTCGGCTCCAAGTCCGGCGGGCGCGGCCCGAACGCGTCGCTGTACGCGGCCGTGCCGACCTTCACGTACGTCGTCGGCGTCGAGGTCGGCCCCGTGACCACCAAGGGCGCCTGCGCCGACTTCACCGGCCGCATCGTCGGCCGCGCGGAGATCGACGTCGAGCACTCCACCGACCCGGTTGCCGTCGTCCGCCGCGTCGTCACCGACTCGGTCGCCGACGCGGGCGTCGAGATGTCGAAGGTGCAGCGGATCGTCCTGGGCACCCCCGGCGTCATCGACCCCGCCAGCGGCGACATCGGCTTCTCCTGGAACCTCCCCGCCTGGCACCGCGGCCTGCGCACCGCCCTGAACGAGGAGTTCACACCGGCGGTCGAGATCGAGAACGACGTGAACCTCGCCTGCCTCGCCGAGCAGCGCTCCGGCGGCGCCGGCGGCGCCACCGACTTCGTGTACGCCTGGTTCGGCGGCGGCCTCGGCCTCGGCGTCATCCTCAACGGGCGGCTGTACCGGGGCGCCAGCGGCGCGGCCGGCGAGATCGGCTTCCTCCCGGTACCCGGCGGCGAACTGCCGACCGGCGGCGTCGTCACCCGCCTCTCCAAAGGCTCCTACCAGCGCGTCATCGGCGGCGACGCGGTCGTCGACATCGGCGCCAAGCACGGATTCGAAGCCGCCGAACCCGACGAGGTCCTGACCGCCGCGATCAACGCGGGCCCGGAGGGCACCGCCTGCCTGGACGAGATCGCCCGCGGCATCGCCCTCGGCATCGTCGCCGTGTGCGTCCTCCTCGACCCCACGGTCGTCGTCCTCGGCGGCCCCGTCGGCTACGCGGGCGGGCTCGAACTCGCCGGACGCGTCGCCGCCCAGACCTCCCAGCTCGCCCCGGTCAACCCGAGCGTCGTCGCAGGCTCCGTCGTCGACGAACCGGTCATGCGCGGCGCGATCCTCCACGGCCTCGACGCCGTCCGCGAAAGCCTCTTCGACTGACCACCGCCCGACACGCGAAACGCCGCCCGCGACTCCACGCGGGCGGCGTCTCGTCGGTCAGGACACGTCGCGGCGCTGGAACGCCCAGGTCGCCAACACGGCGAAGCCGAGCACGATCCCGCCGAGCAGCATCCCGGCCTCGGTCGAGGTGATGACCATGACCTCCGGCGCCATCGCCGAATAGTCGTCCCAGTGCTGGAGCTCGATCCGCCCCTCGATCCACGCGATCACCCACGTGTACAGGGACAGCCGTTCCTCGAACGGCATCCGCAGGGCCATACCCGCGTACCGCACCAGCAGGTCGCCGATGATCAGGTAACCCGCGATGATGCCGCCCGAGATCGCCGTGTGCCGCCCCAGCATCGCCAGCGACGCGCCCAGTACGGTCATCCCCACCGACAGCACCGCGGCACGAGCGAACATCGGCAGGTTCTCGTCCCACCACCCGGCATCGACGTCCCCGACCTCGCCGCGCGCCGCCGCGATCACGTACAGCAGCCCGAACGCCAGCAGCATCAGCGCGAGGACCGCCGCCGCGCACACCACCGCGGCTGCACCGAGCTTCGAGCCCCACACCTTCAGCCGGTTCGGGTGCCACAGCAGCAGGTTCGCCAGGCCGCCGCTCGACCACTCAGCGCCGATCGCCGACGACGCGAGCATCATCATGATCAGCCCCGCCACGATCGCGACACCGATGAGCAGCATGGGGCCCTGGTCGGCGAACACGAACGTGTAGGTGTAGATGAGATCCTCCGCGTTCACCCCGCCCAGGGCCATCGCGCATATCTCCTCGTGCGACATGTCCTCGTAGTACGGGTCGCCCTCGACCCAGCTGTAGTCGTCCTGCTCGAAGAACTCCTCGTCCTCCAGGCACTCCTGGAACTCGTAGTTCCCCTCGTTCATGACATCGGCCTCGGCCTGCGCCGCCGCCAGCTCCTCCTCCGTCGGGCCCTTGCTCGACGTGAACCAGAAGACCGCCGCCATCACCAGCAGCCCCGCGGCCGCGATGATCCCGAAGACCAGCGACAGGCGGCGGCGCGCGAGCCGCCGCAGTTCGGCTTTGAACAGGTTCACCGCTCGGCCCCTTCCGGCTCGACCTCGATCGTCACTTCACCGGCGGCCACCGGCGCGGCCGGCGCCTGCGGCACCGCCACCGACTCCCCGATCTGCACGGTCTGCCCCGGCACCGGCGCCGTCCCGGTCAGCTCCAGGAACACCGACTCCAGGTTCTTCGTCTCGGTCCGCAGCTCCGACAGGTAGATCCCCGCGTCGGCGAGCGCCTTCGTCACCCACGCGGCCTCCGGCGCGCCCCGCACCACGAGCCGGTCCCGGTCCACGACGGCCGACACCGCCCGCCCCGAATCCAGCGCGCCCCCAGCGGCAGCGAGCGCCTCGGCCGCCTCCGGCAGCGAGGCCGCGTCCGGGAACCGGACGGTCAGGCTCGCATCGCCGTGCCCGGCGATGATCTCGGCGACATTGCCGTCCACGATGCGCCGTCCCCTCGAGACGATCGTCATCGAGTCGCACAGCTGCTGCACCTCCGACAAGAGGTGCGAGCTGACCACCACGGTCACGCCCTGCGAATGCGCCAGCCACTGCAGCAGCTCCCGCATGTGGTGGATCCCGGCCGGGTCGAGGCCGTTCGCCGGCTCGTCCAGGATCAACAGCCGCGGCTGCTTCAGCAGCGCCTGCGCGACCGCGAGGCGCTGGCGCATGCCCAGCGAGTAGCCCTTGACGGAGGACTTCGCGGCGTCGCGCAGGCCGACCTGCTCCAGGACCTCCTCGACGCGCGTCTTCGACACGCCCGCGCTCTCGGCGAGCAGCTGGAGCGTCAACCGCCCGGAGAAGTGCTTGAAGAACTGCGGGGACTCGACGACGGCGCCGATGCGCCCGACGACCTCGGGCAGGCGCTGGGGCACCTCCTCGCCGAAGATCCGCATGGTCCCGCCGTCGACGCGGATGAGACCGAGCAGGGCCCGCAGTGTCGTGGTCTTGCCGGACCCGTTGGGGCCCAGGAAGCCGTGCACCTGGCCGGCGGCGACCTCGAGGTCGAGGCCGTCCAATGCGTTGTGCGGCTGACGGAAGGACCGCTTGTAGGTCTTCCTCAGCCCCGATATCTCGATGATGGGGGGCATCTGCTCATTCCAGTTAGGACTTGCGTGGTCAGGGTCAGCGTTCGGGTCCGGCCGCACGCGGTGCGTCGCCGGGTCGGACGCCGTCGGGGAACGGCGTCCCTATGCAGACGCCGTTCGGGGCGGCGCCGTTGCACGCCCCGGCGACCCGATCCGGGACGCGGCCCCGGTGTTCGCCCGTGTGTCGTAGCACCGCCGCCGAGGCCCGCCCGCGACCGCTCGTCGGGAGCACGTGGTTTCATTGACCCGTGGCTCAGTCTGAACGCGTCCTCGACCTGTCCGGCGTCACCGTGCGACGCGGCGGCAACCAGCTCCTCGACGGCGTCGACTGGCAAGTCGACGCCGCGCAGCGCTGGGTCGTCCTCGGCCCCAACGGCGCCGGGAAGACGACGCTGCTCAACCTAGCGGCCGCCCGCAACCACCCGACCTCCGGCGTCGTCGAGATCCTCGGCGAGCGCCTCGGCCGCGTCGACGTGTTCGAACTGCGCCCCCGCATCGGCCTCACCACCACCCAGGTCGCCGACGCGATCCCGAACGACGAGAAGGCCTTCGACGTCGTCCGCACCGCCGCCTGGGGCATGATGGGCCACTGGCGCGAGGAGTACGACCCGCAGGACGACGAACGCGCCGCCTCCCTCATGCGCTGGCTCGGCGTCGCCCAGCTCGCCGACCGCCTCTTCGGCACGCTCTCCGAAGGCGAGCGCAAGCGCGTCCTCATCGCCCGCGCGCTCATGACCGACCCTGAGCTGCTGCTCCTCGACGAGCCTGCCGCGGGCCTCGACCTCGGCGCCCGCGAAGCGCTGGTCGCGACCCTCGCCGGCCTCGCCCGCGACGCGGCCGCCCCCGCGCTCGTGCTCGTCACCCACCACGTCGAGGAGATCCCGCCCGGGTTCACCCACGCGCTCGTCCTCTCCGGCGGCGGCGTCATCGCCGCAGGCCCGATCGCCGAGGCGCTCACCTCCGAGACCCTCTCCAAGGCCTTCGGACTCCCGCTCACCCTCACCGCCAACGGCAACCGCTTCACCGCCACCGCAGCCTGACCCACACCAGGTGAACCCCGCCACCCGGGCCCCGAACCGGCCCGAAAACGTCGCACCCCTAAGTCAGGGTTGAAACCGGGGGCCCGCGACACGGCCTCCAGCGGCTCGAACCCTGCCCCGCGAACCACCCCGAACGCGAATCCCACTCACCCTGACTCGCGCCGGCGCGAACCCCCGGCACCTGCGACCGCACCCCCGTTTTCCCCGCCCCGAGGCTCCCCTCACACGCGCAGCGCTCGTCGCCCCCGGCGAACCTCGGTTACGCTGACCCGGTGAGATTTCGGTGGTGGCGTGCGACGGTCGTGACGGCCGTCGCCGTTTTCGCGCTCGTCTACGTCGCCGGACTGACGCGCCTGGGCGAAGCCGAGGCCGACCAGCTCCACGCGGTCCCCGTCCTCGCCGCCGACCCCGCCGGGGAACTCGCCGCGCTCCGCGCCGACGCCCCTGTCGCAGGCGACGATCCCGCGGCGGCCCTCGACACCGCGCTCGCCGACCCCGCCCTCGCCGCCGCCCTCGTCGCCGCCGAGCCGACCGCGGACTCCGGGGAACTCGGCGCCGCCCTCGCCGAGCTCTACAGCGCCGGCGGCAGCCTCGATCCCCTCGACGTCAACGCGTTCTTCACCGGTCTCGGCGAGGACGCCACCGACTGGCTCGCCGTCCTCTACCCCTCCGTCGTCGCCGAGATGCCCGGCGCCCCCTTCGACGCCCGCATCACCGCCAACCAGCTCATCCTCCAGGCCACCACCGCCGCCTCCACCTCCTACGACAGCCCCGACAGGCCGTGGACCGACGAGGCCGAGCGTCCCGCCCGCGAAGAGCTCCAGGCCCTGGTCGGCACCGACCGCCAGTTCCTGTACCTGGACCCGTACAACAACAACGGCGACGGCTCCTGGATCGAGGTCGTCGGCGACCTCGACACCGCCGCGAACGTGGCCGTCCTCGTCCCCGGCGGCTCCGCGGTCCTCTCCAGCGAGAACTTCGAGCTCTACTACAACCGCGCGAAGTCGTTCGTCGACGCCGCCGACGGGGAGCTCGCGATCGTCGTCTGGGCCGCCGCCTCGTGGCCTTCGGGCTGGATCGAGGAGTCCTGGGCGTCCTGGTCGCAGGTCGCAGCGGAGAGCCTCGCCTCCTTCACCTTCGACCTGCGCAACCAGATCGGCGACGACAGGCCCCTCACGCTCGCCGGGCACTCGTACGGGGGCGCCGTCATCGGCTATGCCGAGACTTACGACGTCGCCGCCGACCAGGTCCTCCACATCGCCTCCGCGGGCATGGGCAACGACGTCTACAGCCCCGCCGACTACACCGAGCCCTGCCGCCCCCGCTACTCGATCACCGGTCCGGGCGATCCGATCTCGTACGTCCAGGGCATGCCGTACGTGCCGCTCCTGGGCCACGGCGCCGACCCCGACGACTTCCCCGGCAACCGCAACCTCGTCACCGGCAACCTGTCGGACGACCCGGAAGCGGTCGACGACTACGGCCTGAGCCTCGCCGACCAGGGCATCTCCGGCAAACCGGTCGAAGGCGTCCACTCCCACTCGGAGATCTTCTACCCCGAGTCCGACGCCTGGAACAACATCCTCAAGGTCCTGCTCAACCAGGCCCCCGAGCTCGCCGACGAGCAGCCCGAAGCTTACGAAGGCTGCTCGTAGCGGAACGGGCCGGGACGCGAAACGGGCGCGGCCCGCGGCCGCGCCCGTCCTCGAGAGCCCTGACTACTCGCGTTCCAGCAGGAGACCCAGGTGCTTCTCCACCACGGGGAGCACCTCCTCCACGGTGACCTCGCGGCCCAGTTCCTGCGACAGGCTCGTCACGTCGGCGTCGGTGATCGCGCACGGCGCGATCCGCTCCCAGTAGCTCATGTCCGGGTTGCAGTTCAACGCGAACCCGTGCATCGTGGTCGCCCAGCGCACGCGCACGCCGATGGCGCAGATCTTCCGCTCCGGGCCCTTCTCGTCCTCGGGCAGCCAGACGCCGGTCCTGTCGTGCATCCGCCCGCGCGCCGAGGTCACCCCGAACTCGTGGCAGACCGCCGCGATCGTGTCCTCGACGCGGCGCACATAACCGACGACGTCGACCTTGTTGCGCATCTTCATGATCGGGTAGCCCACGATCTGGCCCGGGCCGTGCCACGTGATCTGCCCGCCCCGGTCGACCGTGACCACGGGCGTGCCGTCCTGCGGCAGCGCCCACGTCTCCGTCCGCCTTCCGGCGGTGTACACACTCGGATGCTCCAGCAGCAGGACCGTGTCGCCGATCTCGTCGTCGATGCGCCGCTGCTGCAGCTCCTTCTGGTAGTCCCAGGCCTCCTGGTAGTCCACCAGGCCTCGCCGCTCGACGGTGATGCTTCCGTCTGCGACGGTGAATCCTCCGCCTGCGGCGCTCGCGGTTCCCACGGTTGCGGTCATGGATCGACACTAATCCCCGCACCGCTGCCGCGGCCACCGGACGCCGTCTGCGTCACGCTTGTTCCGGCGCCGCGTCGCACCCGTTATGCGCCAGTCCTTCTTTATGATGCTGTTACTTAATTGCCGACTAGTTGCGGCTCTGGCCGCCCCGTTAACCGCGCGTGAGCTGTCACACTACTATTTCCAGGTAATCAAGACAATCCGCTCGCCCAGCGCCACTCGAGGGTTGCACGACAACAGGGACACGAATGGAAGCAACGCAGCCGAAGACACCGATGGTCAGCATCTCCGGCGTCAACAAGCACTTCGGAGACCTGCACGCGCTCAAGGACATCGACCTGACCGTGGAGGACGGCGAAGTGGTGGTCCTCATCGGACCCTCCGGCTCCGGCAAGTCGACGCTGTGCCGCACGATCAACCGCCTCGAGACCATCGACAGCGGCGACATCACGGTGAACGGCAAGCCCCTCCCGGCCGAGGGCCGCGAACTGGCGAACCTCCGTGCCGACGTCGGCATGGTCTTCCAGCACTTCAACCTCTTCGCGCACCTCACCGTGCTGCAGAACATCACCCTCGGCCCCATCAAGGTGCGCCGCACCCCCAAGGCGAAGGCCGACGCCCGCGCCCGCCAGCTCCTCGAACGGGTCGGCCTCGCCGAGAAGGCCGACGTCTTCCCGTCCCAGCTCTCCGGCGGCCAGCAGCAGCGCGTCGCGATCGCCCGCGGCCTCGCGATGGACCCCAAGCTCATGATGTTCGACGAGCCCACGTCCGCGCTCGACCCCGAGATGATCAACGAGGTCCTCGACGTCATGCAGGACCTCGCCCGCGAGGGCATGACGATGGTCGTGGTCACCCACGAGATGGGCTTCGCCCGCCGCGCCGCCAACCGGGTCGTGTTCATGGCCGACGGCCAGATCGTCGAGACCGCCCCGCCGGACGAGTTCTTCGACGACCCGAAGACCGCCCGCGCCCAGGACTTCCTCGCGAAGGTCATGACCCACTAAGCCACCCGAAACCACCACACCATCGGGCCTTTGAAAGGACACTTCCGAATGCGTATGTTCCGCAGAACCGCCGTCGCGGCGATGGCCGCCGTGGCCATGTCGCTCGCCGCGTGCTCCGGCGAGGCCAGCCAGGACCAGGAAGAGCAGGACAAGCTCGAAGAAGAGGTCGGCTCGTACTCCATGGAGCAGGCCACCGAGATCCCCGCCGGCCTGATCGCCGACATCCAGGAGCGGGGCGTCCTCGTCGTCGGCTCCAAGTTCGACCAGCCGCTCATCGGCCAGAAGGACACCGCGACCGGCAAGATCGAGGGCTTCGACGCCGAGATGGGCCGCCTGCTCGCCCAGCGCATCTTCGGCACCGTCGACGAGGAGGGCGACGACGCCAACCTCAAGTTCGTCGAGACCACCTCGCAGAACCGCGAGACCTACATCAACGACGGCACCGTCGACGTGGTCATCGCGTCCTACTCGATGTACCCCGAGCGCCTCGAGAAGTTCGACTTCGCCGGCCCGTACTTCCAGACCGGCCAGAACGTCATGGTCGCCGCCGACAACACCGACATCAACTCGGTGGCCGACCTCGCCGGCAAGGACGTCTGCATCGCTGAGGGCTCCGGCTCGATCGACAACCTCGCCGCGGAGAACCCCGAAGCGAAGATCACGCCGCTCGCCGACTACGCCGCCTGTGCCGAAGCCCTCGAGAACGGCCAGACCGACGCCGTCAGCACCGACGAGACCATCCTCTACGGCTTCACCGTCGACAAGCCCGACGCGTTCCGCGTCCTCGACTCGGCCAACATCTTCACCGACGAGCCCTACGGCGTCGGCATGAAGCTCGGCGAGACCGACGCGCGCATGTTCGTCAACGACATGATCGAAGAGGCCACCAGCAACGGCGACTGGCAGAAGGCCTTCGACCTCACCTTCGGCGCCGCGGGCATGCCGACCCCGGCCGAGCTGCCCGCCCCGAACCGCTACTAGGTCCGCAACATTCGGTACGGCGGTGGCGGCCGCGTGAAGCGGCCGCCACCGCCCGCCTTATGGAGGAGTCCGCTTGTTCGACAATTTCGACCTCATGGTCGCGGCCCTGGGCGCGGGCGCATGGACCACCGTGTGGGTCACGCTCTCCAGCTTCGCGATCGCCCTCGTCATCGGCATGGTCCTCGTGGTCATGCACGTCAGCCCCGCCTGGCCCGCCCGCTGGGCCGCGAACGCCTACACGCAGCTGTTCCGGAACGTCCCGCTCCTGGCCGTCCTGTTCATCATGTACTTCGGCCTGCCCAAGGTCGGCGTCGTCGCCGACAACTGGGTCTGGGCCCTGCTCGGACTCGGCATGTACACCGGCGCGTTCGTCGGCGAGACCCTGCGCTCGGGCATCAACTCGATCCCGCTGGGCCAGGCCGAGGCCGCCCGCTCGATCGGCCTGACGTTCAGCCAGTCCCTGGGCACGGTGATCCTGCCCCAGGCCGTCCGCGTCGTCATCCCGCCCCTCGGCTCGCTCCTGATCGCCCTGATCAAGAACAGCGCCCTGGTGCTGGCCATCGGCGTCACCGAGCTGACCGCCCAGTCCCGCAGGCTCATCGAGGACAACGAGAGCCGCTTCGACCTGTGGGGGGTCATCATCGGAGTCACCGTCAGCTACCTGCTGATCGCCTTCGTCTTCAGCTACCTGGTGCGGCTCGTCGAACGACGCACCGCGTTCGTCCGATGAGAGCGGGTGACTCATGAGCAGACAGCACGAGAGCACGGTCCTGTTCGACGCGCTCGGCCCCAAGGGCCGCCGCAACTCGAACATCGCCTCCATCATCTCCGCGGTCGTCATCATCGGCGTCCTCGCCTACGCCGCCTCGGTCCTCGCCGCCGAAGGGTTCTTCGAGCAGTCCCGGTGGGTCAACCCCCTCGACGCGCTCGTCGTCGAGACCACCTGGATCCCCGCGATCCTCGACACCCTCACCGCGTTCGCGCTCGGCTCGATCCTGGCGCTGATCCTCGGCGTCATCTTCGGGTTCGGGCGGATCTCGCGGTTCGCGCTGACCCGCTGGGCCTCGACCGCGTACGTCCAGTTCTTCCGGGCGCTGCCGCTGATCCTCCTCATCTGGATCTCCTTCACCATCGACGGCTACTTCGGGTTCACCTCCGACGTCCTCGGCTGGTCCAGCGACGCCCGGCGCCTCACGTTCCTCGTGCTCGGCCTCGGCATCTACAACGGCGCGGTCCTCGCCGAGATCCTCCGCGCCGGCGTCGCGGCGCTGCCTCCCGGCCAGGCCATGGCCGGGTACGCGATCGGCCTGCGCCACGGGCAGGTCCAGCGCCTCGTCGTCCTGCCGCAGGTGCTGCGGAACATGCTCCCGGCGGTGCTCGCGCAGCTGGTGATCCTCCTCAAGGACACCTCGCTGGGGTACGTCATCACCTACCCGGAGCTGCTGCACTCGGCCAACATCATCGGCCGCGACTACAGCAACTCGTTCCTGCAGGCGCTCATCATCGCCGCGTTCATCTACTTCGTGCTCGCCTACGCGCTCTCGAAGCTGGTGGTCCTGGCCGAGCGCCGCCTGCGCAAGAAGACCGCGGCCCCCGCCAAAGCGGTCCAGCAGATCGAGCAGTCGGCCGCCATGGCCGAATAGCACGTCACATATCACGCGTCACGCACCATCGACGGCCCCGCCGCAATCCGCGGCGGGGCCGTCGCCGTTCCCCGACCCGCCTTGCCCCGCTCCCGACCCGGTAACACGTGACGCACTACCGCCCGACGCAGACAAGCCCCCGAACCCGGTCGATATGAGGCACAGGCACATTCGCGCCCTGCTACCCTCCTCTTGAAATCAGCAACCATTTTCAATTGGTGGGGGACCACAGCATGAAACTCGCCTTCGTCGGCAAGGGCGGCTCCGGCAAGACCACGATGGCCTCGCTGTTCGCACGCCGCGCAGCCGCACTCGGACACCCGGTCATGGCCATCGACGCCGACATCAACCAGCACCTCGCCGCCGCACTCGGCCTCGACGCCGAAGCCGCCGCGATGGGCCCCGTCCTCGGCGAGCACCTCGCCGACATCAAGGACTACCTCCGCGGGAACAACCCGCTCATCCCGTCCGCCGACCTCATGCTCAAAACCACCCCGCCCGGACCCGGCTCACGCCTGCTCACCGTCGGCGAAACCAACCCGGTCTTCGACGCGCTCTTCACCGACCACGACGGCATCCGCTTCGCCGCCACCGGCGGCTTCGTCGACGACGACCTCGGCGTCGCCTGCTACCACTCCAAAGTCGGCGCAGTCGAACTCCTCCTCAACCACCTCGTCGACGGCACCGACGAATTCGTCGTCGTCGACATGGTCGCGGGCGCCGAAGCGTTCGCATCGGGCATGTTCACCCGCTTCGACCACACCTTCCTCGTCTGCGAGCCGACCCTCCGCAGCGTCGGCGTCTACAAGCAGTACCTGGGCTACGCCGAGGACTACGACGTCCGGATCTCCGTCATCGGCAACAAGATCGACGACGATGACGACGTCGCGTTCCTGCGCGAGCACGTCGGCGACGCCCTCGCCGGATGGTGCTCGCGCTCCCGCTACGTCAAGGCCGCCGAACGCGGCAGCGTCGGCCCCGTCGACGCCCTCGAACCCGAGAACCTCGCCGTCATCGACGCCGCCCGCGAGCGGGCCGTCGCCGGCGGCAAGGACTGGGCCAAGTTCACCCGCCAAGCCCACGAATTCCACCGCAAGGCCGCGCTGGCCTGGGGGAACGACCGGGCCGGGGTGGACCTGGCCGACCAGATCGTGCCCGGTCACGTCCTGGGGGAGCACCTGCTCCGCGCGCAGGCGGTCTGACCGGAGGGCCGCACAGCGCCGTGCGGCCCGGTGGACGCTCGTGCGCCGGACTGAATTTTTCAGGACTTCTCTGCGTCGATTTCCCGACAGCGGAGGGTCACCGGCACCGAGCACAATGAACCGATTCGAACCGAGAGGAGAACGCATGTCCCTTGACGTCTCTGAAGACCTGCTCCGCAAGGCCGAGGCAGGGGAGGTCGGCGACGCCGACTTCGTCGACTGCGTGAAGCAGTCGCTGCCGTTCGCGTGGGAGCTCATCGCGAAGGTCGTCGACGACCTGAAGAACGGGGTGGTGTCGTCGAGCGGCTCGACGCAGTTCGCCGACAACACCACGCCGCCGCCGGACGAGCAGGCGCGCGGGCAGCTGCTGCGGGTGCTCGCCTCGGACTCGATGCGCGGCGCGCTCGAACGCCACTATGGCGTGAAGCTCGCGTTCCAGAACTGCCACCGGATCGCGGCGTTCCCGCTCGCGGAGGTCGACTCGGACACGTACCGCAAGTTCATCTCCCCGCGCGGGCAGCTCCTCAACCAGTCGCCGGAGCTGCGCGACTGCTGACCGGGCCACTGCGGCGCCTACGGAGAACGGGCCGACGGGATGGAGATCCCGTCGGCCCGTTCCGCGTCTACGCGGGGCGTCTGGTGATGAGGAAGTCCCGCACCAGCTCTTCGCCCTGCTTGACCAGGGGCCGGAGGATCTTCAGGCGGGAGAGGGCGACGACGCGGGCCGCGAGGGGCGCGGTCCGGCGCGCGAGCTCGCGCGACTTCTCCTGGCCGGGGGAGGCGTCGTACACCCAGTAGAGGACGACCACCATCTGGTGGAGCCACAGCATCTCCGGGAGGATGTCCGCCATGTCCTTGGGCACCTTCGTCTTCGAGCCCTCCAGGACCTCCCGGTAGAGGGCGATGTCACGGTCGCGGCTCTCCGTCGAGTCCTCCGAGAACGGGCTCATCGGGCTGGACGGATCGGCGGCGTTCCGGAAGAACTGGCCCGCGAACGCGTGGTAGGGCCCGGCGATGTCGAGCCAGGCGAGCAGGGCCGCCTCGATCCGCTCGGCGAGGGTCTCCTTGCCGTCGAGCAGGCGCGGCGTCAGCTCCGCGTGGCGGGTGGTCGCCTGCTCGTAGAAGCCCTGGATGAGGTGCTCCTTGGACTTGAAGTAGTAGTAGGCGTTGCCCACGGAGACACCGGCCTCGGCGGCGATCGCCCGCATCGTCGTCTTGTCGTAGCCGCGCTCGGCGAACATGTCGAGCGCGGTGTCGATGATGCGCTGCCGCGTCCGCTCGCCCTTCGAGGAAGGGCGGGCGGACGCGTCGGAGGACTCGGGTTCGGTGCTCACGCAGGCGATCCTACTTGGGCTCAGGCGGGGTGGATCGGGAGCTGCGGGCGCGGGTGCGGCGGCTCGAGCGTCGCGAGCGCCCGGGCGTCGACGTGCCCCCGCTTGCGGAAGCCGTTGAGCACGACCACGTTGAGGACGTGGAGGACGCCCAGCACCAGGAGCACGGCGCCGATCTTGACGGCGACGGTCTCGAACACGCCGCGGGCGTCGGCCACGGGCGTGTCGGTGCGCAGCCACAGCGCCACGAACCCGAAGTTGAGGAGGTAGAAGCCGACCTGCAGGAGCTTGTTCACGGCGCGGGCGAGCTGCTCGTCTCCGGCGAAGACGTCCTTGATGAAGTGGAAGCCGTTGGCGCCCAGGGTGCGGGCGACCCAGACGGTGAGGGGGATGGCGACGAGAAGGTAGGCGATGTAGCCGACGACTGCCGGGTCCATGGCAGTGCTCCGTTCTATCCGGGGTGGATCAGGGTTTGAATTGAACATGTTCAACTCTGATTCGAAGTTACACCCAAGACTTGAACATGTTCAAGACCAGAGGGGAAATATGGCGGAGACCACCACCGCCCCCGCCTGTAGGCTTGCCGCGTGACAGTAGCGGTGCGTGTGATCCCCTGCCTCGACGTCGACAACGGCCGAGTCGTCAAAGGCGTCAACTTCGAGAACCTGCGCGACGCGGGCGACCCCGTCGCGCTCGCCGCCGCCTACGACGCCGCCGGAGCCGACGAGCTCACCTTCCTCGACGTCAGCGCCTCCTCCGGCGACCGCGCCACCATGTACGACGTCGTCGCCCGCACCGCCGAGCAGGTCTTCATCCCGCTCACCGTCGGCGGCGGCGTCCGCACCCCCGACGACGTCGACCGGCTCCTGCGCGCCGGCGCGGACAAGGTCGGCATCAACACCGCCGCGATCGCCCGACCCGAAGTCATCTCCGAGATCGCCGAACGCTTCGGCAACCAGGTCCTCGTCCTCTCCGCCGACGTCGCCTCCGGCCGCGACACCGACTCCGGCTGGGAGGTCACCACCCACGGCGGCCAGAAACGCTCCACCGGCCTCGACGCCGTCGCCTGGTGCGCCCGCGCCGCCGAACTCGGCGCCGGCGAGATCCTCCTCAACTCGATCGACTCCGACGGCATGAAGCAGGGCTTCGACCTCGACCTCATCGCCGCCGTCCGCGCCGCCGTCGACATCCCGCTCATCGCCTCCGGCGGGGCCGGCGAAGCCGCCCACTTCCCGCCCGCCGTCGACGCCGGAGCCGACGCCGTGCTCGCCGCCTCGATCTTCCACTTCGGCGACGTCGCCATCGGCGAAGTCAAACAAGAACTCCGCGAAGCGGGCCACCCCGTCCGCTAGGCCGGTCCCGCAGCCCGCCGCGAACGCGTGCGGGCGTCGCGAGACGCGGCGCTCGATGCGAATCCGAGTCCGAGTCCGCAGACTCAACCGTTCACCACTAGCCAAACGTGAACGGAGCGTCCGGGCAAATCGGACATCGATGGGCCCCCCGGTATCAACCCTGACCTAGGGGTACGACAATCTGCCACTCCATGCCCTACAGTCCGTGACCATGCCGGACGGTGCCGCAAGGTCGAATCCCGGTTGGCGACCGCCCCAGGAGCGAGGCATGATTGCTAGCGGTTGCTTGCCGACCGGCTAGCCAGCGCACGCCACGCCTGGCGCCCGAACCCACCGACCGGAGACCCGATGACGCTGCCCACCGGCGCCGACACACCGTCGTCCCTCGACGATCAACCCGCCGACGACCGCATCCTCCGCCAAGGACTGCGGAACATCGGCGACATGATCCGCCTCGAACCCAAACCGTTCGCGGTAGGCGCCGCCGGAGCCATGGCCAACACCGCCATGACCCTCTTCCTCTCCTTCGTCGTCGGCTGGGTCGTCTCCAGCATCGCCGTCCCCGCCTACGAAAACGGCGAAGTCGCCCTCGCCGCCGTCATGACCGGCGTCGCCGCACTCCTCGGCACCTCCATCATCCGCTTCTCCACCATGTGCGCCCGCCGCATCGGCGCCGGCGTCATGATGTTCGGAGTCCAAGCCCACTGGCGCCGCCAGATCACCCGCCGCTACCTCGCCCTCCCCGTCTCCTGGCACCAGAAACACCCCACCGGCACCCTCCTCTCCAACGCCAACGCCGACGTCGAAGCCGCCACCCGCCCCCTCGCCCCCCTCCCCTTCGCCGTCGGCACCCTCTTCATGGTCGTCGTCGCCATGGGCGCCTTCCTCTGGATCGACTGGGCCATCGCCCTCGTCGCCCTCGGCATGTTCCCCGCCCTCTTCGCCCTCAACGCCCTCTTCGCCACCAAAATGGCACCCCGCGCCAAACGCGCCCAAGAACTCCGCGCCGAAGTCTCCGCCGTCGGCCACGAATCCTTCGACGGCGCCCTCGTCGTCAAAGCCATGGGCCGCGAAACCGCCGAAACCGAACGCTTCAGCGCCTCAGCCGAACAACTCCGCGACGCCATGATCGGCGTCGGCCGCCTCCGCGCCGCCTTCGAACCCGCCATCTCCGGACTCCCCGAGATCGGCGTCCTCATCGCCCTCCTCGTCGGCCTCGCCCGCTACGAAGCAGGCGCCATCGACCTCGGCCAACTCGTCACCGTCTCCTTCATGTTCTCCGTCCTCGCCTTCCCCGTCCGCGCCATCGGCTGGGTCCTCGGCGACCTCCCCGGCTCCGTCGTCGGCCGCCGCCGCGTCGACCACGTCCTCTCCGCCACCGGCGACATGACCTACGGCCACAAGACGATCCCCGAGACCACCACCCCCGCCCGGCTCGAACTCGACGCCGTCGCGTACGCCTACCCCGACGGCCACGAGGCCCTCCACGAAGTCACCTTCACCGTCGAACCCGGCACCACCGTCGCCCTCGTCGGCGCCACCGGATCCGGCAAATCCACCCTCGCCCACCTCGCCGCCCGCCTCATCGACCCCACCCGCGGCACCATCACCCTCGACCACGAGGACCTCCGCGACCTCACCCACGCCAGCCTCGCCCGCACCACCGCACTCGTCCAGCAGATCCCCTTCGTCTTCGACGACACCGTCCGCGCCAACCTCGCCCTCGACCGCCCCGGCCTCACCGACGACCACCTCTGGGACGCCCTCGTCGCCGCCGGAGCCGAAAAATTCACCACCGCCCTCGACCAAGGCCTCGACACCGAAGTCGGCGAACGCGGCACCACCCTCTCCGGCGGCCAACGCCAACGCCTCACCCTCGCCCGCGCCCTCGCCGGCAAACCGCGACTGCTCATCCTCGACGACGCCACCAGCGCCGTCGACCCCAAGATCGAATCCCAGATCCTCACCGGACTCAAAGACTCCTCCGACACCGCCAGCGTCCTCGTCGTCGCCTACCGCCGCGCCACCATCGCCCTCGCCGACGAAGTCGTCTTCCTCGAAGACGGCCGCATCACCGCCCGCGGCCCCCACCACCACCTCCTGAAAACCCACCAGCCCTACGCCGACCTCGTCACCGCCTACGAACGGGCCGAAGCCGAGCGCGAATTCGACAACGAATTCAACGGCGCCGAGCTCAACGACGAGGAGACCGCGGCATGACCACCCGAACCACGCCCGACACCGCCGCAACACAACCCGGCCCCTGGCAGACCGTCAAACGCGGCCTCCGCCTCTCACCCGAACTCCGCCGCGGCCTCGGCTTCACCGTGTTCCTCGCCGCTGTCACCTCCATCGGACGCCTCGTCGTCCCCATCGGAGCACAACAGGTCCTCGACAAAGGCCTCCTCGGCGAAGGCGGACCCGACATCGGCTACGTCGTCCTCGTCACCGTCCTCGGCGTCGCGGCCCTCCTGGTCACCACCGGCACGAACTACCTGATGAACCGCCGCCTCTTCGTCGTCTCCGAACACGCGCTGGCGTCCTTGCGGCGCAAGACGTTCCGGCACATCCACGACCTCTCGATGCTGCACCAGCAGTCCGAGCGGCGCGGCGCGCTGACCGCGCGGGTGACGACCGACATCGACCAGGTGAGCACGTTCCTGCAGCAGGGCGGCATGGTCCTGGTGACGGCCGCCGCCCAGATCGTCGTCGCGACCGTGGTCATGGCCGTCTACTCGTGGCAGCTCGCGATCGCGGTGTGGATCGTGTTCATCCCGGTCACGTGGCTCATCAAATGGCTCCAAGGTCATCTCGCGGCCGCTTACACGGACGTGCGCAAGAGCGTCTCCAAGATGCTCTCGGCCGTCGCCGAATCGGTGGTCGGCGCGGGCACGGTGCGCGCGTACGGGGTCGGGGCCCGCACCAGCGAGCGGCTCGACGCGTCGATCGACGAGCACCGCCGTGACCAGACCCGCGCGATCAGCCGCTCGGCGTTCTCGTTCGGCGCGGGGGAGCTGGTCTACCTGGGCGTCAACGTGATCGTGGTCGTGCTCGGCGCGTTCCTCGTCGCGGACGGGTCGATGACCGTGGGTGAGCTGACGGCCTTCCTGTTCCTCGTCATCCTCTTCACCCAGCCCGTCGTCATCGGCACCGAGACGCTCAACGAGGCCCAGAACGCGGTCTCCGGCTGGCGGCGGGTGCTCGACATCATCGACACCGAGCCCGACGTCGCCGACCCGGTCGACGGCATCGCCCTTCCCGAAGGGCCCCTGGGGGTCCGATTCGAAGGGGTGCGCTTCGCCTACCCGGGCGGCGAAGAGGTCCTGCACGGCATCGACGTGGAGATCCGCGCCCACTCCAAGGTCGCCGTCGTCGGCGAGACCGGCTCGGGCAAGACCACGTTCGCGAAGCTGCTGACGCGACTCATGGACCCGACCTCCGGAAACGTGATCATCGGCGGCGCCCCCCTCACGGAGGTCACCTTCGCGTCGCTGCGCGGCCGGGTGACGATGGTCCCGCAGGAGGGCTTCCTGTTCAACGGCACCCTCGCCCACAACGTGCGCTTCGCCCGGCCCGACCTCACCGACGCCGAGATCTACGTGGCCTTCGCCGAACTCGGCCTCGACGACTGGCTCGAAACCCTTCCCGCCGGCCTCGACACCGAACTGGGCGAGGGCGGCGCGAACCTGAGCGTCGGCGAGCGCCAGCTGGTGTCCCTCGTGCGCGCCTATGTCGCCGACCCCGACCTGCTGGTCCTCGACGAGGCCACGAGCGCCGTCGACCCGGCCACGGAGCTGCGCCTCTCCTCGGCCCTCGACGCCGTGACCCGGGGGCGCACCACGGTGATCATCGCCCACCGCCTCTCGACGGCCGAGACCTCGGATGAGGTCCTGGTCTTCGACGCGGGGGACCTGGTGCAGCACGGCCCGCATGCCGAATTGGCGGCCGAGGCCGGTTCTGTCTACGCGGGGCTGCACGGCTCCTGGGTGGAGCAGACCCGTTCGAGCTGAAGCGATTCCTGAACAAGCACTGCCTGAAGAAGTGCTGCTTGAAGTTGAAGCTCTGTTCCTGTTGTTGTAGCGGGGGCGGTCGGCCTGGCTAGGGCCGACCGCCGCCTCGCTGCCGCGGCCGTCTGGTGCAGGTGCCGGCGACGCGGGTGCCAACCCGCGCCTCCAGTCTTGCGGCGGTCCGATCGGCTCCCACTTACCGCCGACCTACACCAAAACTGAAGCCAGCCTCCCACAGAAAGTCAAGACACTCAAGGAATCTTTTTTACCTGTGGATAACTTCGTGAGTATTTGACATTTTGCCTGATCACATGCCTGTGGATAACTTATTGAGGATGATTCACTCGGTGATGGTGAGGACGATCTTGCCGATCGTGCGGCCCGTTTCGAGCGAGGCGTGCGCCTTGGCGACCTCGTCGAGGGGGTAGGTCTCGGAGACGGTGGGCTTGAGCTTGCCGGCTTCGACTAGGGCGGTCATCGCGTTGAGGCCGATCTGGTCGGGCTCCACGATCGAGAAGCCCGTCTTGATCCGGGCGCGCTCGGCCTCGGGGACGTCGGCCGGGCCAGGCAGGGTGATGAGGTAGCCGCCGTCGCGGACCACCGGGGCCGAGCGGGCCGTGTACTCGTCGCCGACGCCGTCGAGCACGATGTCGACCCCGCTGACCTGCTCGGCGAAGTCGCCCGCCGTGTAGTCGACGACCTCGTCCGCTCCGATCTCCTTGAGGTAGGCGTGCTTCGCGGCGCTCGCGGTCGCGATCACATACGCTCCCTTGGCTTTCGCGATCTGTACTGCGAGGTGCCCGACGCCCCCGGCGGCCGCGTGCACCAGCACCCGCTGGCCCGGCTCGACCCCGGCGACGTCGACCAGCGACTGGTACGCCGTGAGACCGGCGAGGGGGAGCGCGGCGGCCTCGCTGTGCGACAGGCCCGCGGGCTTGCGGGCGAAGTGGCGGGCCGGAGCCGTCACGTACTCGCTGTGCGCGTTCGCGAACTGCGGGAACCGGGGCATGCCGTACACCTCGTCGCCGACCTCGTAGAGCCGCACGCCGAATCCGACCGCCGCGACCGTGCCCGAGACGTCCCAGCCGAGCGTGAAATCGCCGGAGCGGCCCAGCAGGCCGCCGTAGGCGCGCGTCTTCCAGTCCACCGGGTTGAGCCCCGCGGCGTGCACCCGCACCAGGATCTCGCCGACGCCCGGCTCGGGCCGCTCGGTCTCGACGACCTTGAGCACCTCGGGTCCGCCGAGTCCGTCCTGCCTGACGGTTCGCATCGTGGCCATTGTGGATTCCTTTCGAGAGCGTTGCTTCGGTGTGGACCAGTCTGCGGGATCGGGCGGCACGCGCCTAGCGGCCCGAGGGCCATCATGTGAAAGAATCGGGCCATGACCGGTTCCCCCGCGCCCCACCGCGTCGCCGTTCTCGCGCTCGAAGGCGTCATGGCCTTCGAACTCGGTATCCCCCACCGGGTCTTCGGCGCGGCGATGCGCGACGACCTGACCCCGCGGTACGAGGTGCGCGTCTGCTCGATGGACGGCGCGCCCGTGCGCTCCGCGAGCGGCTTCACCGTCGCCGTCGACCACGGCCCCGAGGCGCTGGCCTGGGCCGACACCGTGGTGGTGGTGACGATCCAGCCCGACAGCCCGATCTGCGACGTCCAGGAGCTGCCCGAAGGGCTGGACGCCTGCTTCGAGCGGGTCCGGCCCGAGGCGCGGATCGTCTCGTTCTGCTCGGGCGCGTTCGTGCTCGCCGAACTCGGCCTGCTGGAAGGGAAGTCGGCCGCCACGCACTGGATGCTCGTCGACCGGCTCGCCCGGCGCTACCCGAACGTCACCGTCGACCCCGACGTGCTGTTCGTCGACGAGGGGCGCGTCCTCACCGCGGCGGGCGCTGGCGCGGCCGTCGACCTCTGCCTGCACCTGGTCCGCCGCGACTACGGCAGCCAGGTCGCGAACGCGGTCGCGCGCCGCTGCGTCGTGCCCCCGTGGCGCGAGGGCGGCCAGGCCCAGTTCATCGAGCGGCCCGTGCCCGAGGCGTCGGGTGTGAGCACCGCCGAGGCCCGCGAATGGGCGCTCCGGCACCTCGACCGTCCCCTGTCGATCGACGAGCTCGCGCGGCGGGCGCGCATGAGCCGCCGCTCCTTCACCCGCCGGTTCCGTGAGGAGGTCGGGCAGAGCCCGGCGCAGTGGCTCACGCTGCAGCGCGTCGAGCACGCCCGGCACCTGCTCGAATCGAGCGACCTCACGGTGGACCAGATCGCGCAGCGCGCCGGGCTGGGCACGGGCGTCTCGCTGCGCCAGCATCTGCGGGCGGTACTGGGGGTCTCGCCCTCGGTGTACCGCAAGGCGTTCCGGGCGCGCGAGGCTACAGCCGGAAGCGCAGTTCCGGCCGCTCCCAGGTGACGCGCGGCGGCGACGGCGGGACCGTCCCGGTCCATTCGGCGCCGACGCTGCGGTAGAACGCCTCCGCGGGCGGATTGGACACCACCCGGATCTCCGTGAGGCCCTCCGACCTGGCGAGGTCGAGCATGTGGCCGATCAGCATCCGGCCGATGCCCTTGCCCTGCAGGCGGTCGTCGACGAAGAGCAGGTTGAGTTCGGGGACGTCGAAGTCGTGTCTGGCGAGGGTGGCGGGGTCGACCAGCAGCGAGTAGAAGCCCATGAGGGTGTCGTCCTCGTCGACGGCGAGATAGGTGGGGTGCAGTTCCAGGTACTCGGTGCTCAGCCGGTAGCCGTCGAGGATCGGCGCGTACTCGCCGTGGTAGGCGCTGGAGGCGTGGATGAGCGTGTTGACTCGGTCGGCGTCGGCTCCGGTGGCGCGCTTGATGTGCGGGCTGCTCGCATCCATGGTCGTTGATGCTAGCCCACAACGGATTTTTACCCCTGGGGGGTATGGAGGTCAGGGGATGAGCAGGAGTTTCCCGGTGGTCTTGCGGGATTCGAGGGCCTGGTGCGCCTCGGGGGCCTCTTCGAGGCGGAAGGTCTCGCCGACGCGGACGAGAAGGTCGTCGTCCTCGATCATCTGGAAGACCTCGCCTGCGCGCCAGAGGTATTCGTCGCGGGTCGCGGTGAAGTCGTGGAGCGTGGGACGGGTGAGGACGAGTGAGCCGCCGCGGTGGAGGTCTTGCGGGTCGACGGGCGGGACGGGTCCGCTGGACTGGCCGAACAGGGCCATCACGCCGCGGCGGCGCAGCGCCGAAAGGCCCTCGCCGAACGTGGTCTTGCCGACGCCGTCGAACACGGCCGCGACGCCCTCGCCGCCGGTGAGCTCGCGGGCCTTCGCGCCGAAACCCTCGTAGCGCATGACGTGGTCGGCGCCGTTCTGCCGCGCCAGTTCCGCCTTCGCGTCCGTGGAGACGGTGCCGATGACCTTGCCGCCCTTGGACTTCACCATCTGGGTGAGGAGGAGCCCCATGCCGCCCGCGGCGGCGTGGACGATCACCGTGTCGCCCTCCTGCACCGCGTACACCGTGTTGCACAGGTAGTGCGCGGTTAGGCCCTGGAGCATGACGGCCGCGGCGGTCTCGACCGCGACCTTCTCGGGGACGGGCACGAACTCGTCGGCGTCGCCGACCACGAGGTCCGCATAGGACCCCGGGACGCTCTTCCAGGCGACCTCGTCGCCGACCGCGAAACCGGTGACGCCCGCGCCGACCGCGGCGACGTACCCGCCGCCTTCGAGGCCCGGCGTGAACGGCAGCGGCAGTCCGTAAGCGCCGGTGCGGTGGTAGACGTCGATGAAGTTGACGCCCGCCGCGGCGACCCTGACGGCGATCTGGCCCGGGCGCGGGCCCGGGTCGTCGCCCTCCAAAACCCGCATCACGCCCGGCCCGCCGGTCTGCTCGACCACGATCGCCTTCATGAGGTTTCCTTCCGCCGCAAGGTCACCTCATAAAATAGCAGCGGCATCCGGCGCTATTCGTCCGTGCTGCTGCGCTTGCCGTTGCCCACGCCGAAGCGCAGGCGGCTCTGGCCCCACCGGCTCGGCGCGGCCGTGCGGGAGTCGACCTCCTCGCCCACGAGCTTGCGGATCGCCTCGCGGAAGCCCTTGTGCCGCAGCTGGTGCCGCAGCGGGTGCGACGCCGGGTCCTGCGTGAGCTCCTTCATGAGCGCCACGCACAGCAGCAGCATGACGATGACGAACGGCAGCGCCACGATGATCGTCGCGTTCTTCAGGCCCTGCAGGCCGCCCGAGATGAGCAGGACGGCCGCGACCGCGCCGATCGTGGCGCCCCAGAACACCACGAGCGGCTTCTTCGGGGCGAGCGACCCGTGGCTCGACAGCGATCCGAGGACCAGCGACGCCGAGTCGGCGCCGGTCACGAAGTAGATCGCGACGAGCACCATGGACAGGCCCGAGAGCAGGCTGTACAGCGGCAGCGATTCGAGGAGCGCGAACAGCGAGTACTCCTCGCCCATGGCGACGGCGTCGCTGAAGTCCTCCCCGTGGTTCTGCTGCCACAGCGCCGTCCCGCCCAGGATCGCGAACCACAGCGTCGAAGCGGCCGAAGGGATGAGGAGCACGCCGACGATGAACTGGCGGATGGTGCGCCCGCGCGAGATGCGGGCGATGAACGTGCCCACGAACGGCGCCCACGACAGCCACCACGCCCAGTAGAAGATCGTCCACGTCCCCATCCATTCGGAACCGCCGAACGCGCCCGTCGCGCTGGAGATCCCGACGAGGTCGGTGAGGTAGCCGCCGATGGCGCTCGGCCACGCGTCGAGGATGAACAGGGTCGGCCCGGCGAAGAACACGAACACGACGAGGAACAGCGCCAGGACCACGTTCGTGGTCGACAGCCATTTGACGCCGCGGTGCACGCCCGAGAACGCCGAGGCGACGAACGCCGCCGTCAGCGCGATGATGACGATGAGCTCCAGCTGCGTCGAGTCGGGCACGCCGACGACGATGTCGAGCCCGACCGCGACCTGCAGCGCGCCCAGGCCGAGGCTCGCGGCCGTGCCGAAGACCGTGGCGAACACGGCCAGGAGGTCGATCGCCTTGCCCGTGACCGGGCCCCAGCGCCTGCCCGCGGTCAAGGGCGCGAACGCGTCGCTCATGTTGTTGCCGCGCTGCTTGCGGAACGTCGAGTAGCCCAGGGCGAGGCCCGCGACCGCGTAGATCGCCCACGGGTGCAGTCCCCAGTGGAAGAACGAGTAGACGAGCGAGCCCTCGGTGAGCTGGTCGTTGTAGTACGGGGACGCCGGGTCGAGCTCGAGCGGCGGGGGCGCGTCGAAGTAGTGCGCGAGGGGCTCGGCGACGCCGTAGAACATGAGGCCGATGCCCATGCCCGCGGCGAACATCATCGAGATCCACGGGAGCGTCCCGAACTCCGGCTCCTCGTCGGCGTTCGCGGCGAGCTTGATGTTGCCGTACCGGCTCGCCGCGATGTAGATCGCCAGGACCACGAAGATGTTCCCGGCGATGATGAACAGCCACGCGAAGTTCACGATGACCCAGTTCAGGGCCGCCGTCGAGCCGGTCTCGAACTGGTCGGGGAAGACCGCGCCGAAGACGATCACGGCAAGGATGACGACCGCGCTGATCCAGAACACCGGCCGGTCCACCGGGTAGGTGGCCTGCCGCTCCTCCGCCTCGACCGGCGGCAGGGGCGGCGGGGCCTCGCCGGGGTCGGTGGGCGGTGTCTCGGTCGTGGCCATCGGGCGGCTCCGTTCGTCGGTGGAGTGTCGCTCCAGTCACCATAAGTGACGAAACGCACCCGTCCGGCCGGTTCGGCGACCCCGTCCCGGTTCAGTCGCGCCGGTACACCAGGAGCGCGACCTCGCCCAGCGCGCGCGTCTCGACCAGCCGCAGCGGCCGCGCCGGGGACTGCGGGAACGCCGCCGCGTGCACGAACTTCGGCCCGCCCGCGCCGCCGAGCAGGAACGGCGCGACGGTCAGGTGCGCCTCGTCGACGAGGTCCCCGGCGAAGAACAGGGTGTGGATCGTGCCGCCGCCCTCGACGAGGAGGCGTTCGACGCCGCGTCCCGCGAGGTCGCGCAGGGCGTCCCCGAGTTCCAGGGTGTCGCCGAGGGCCACGACCTCGGCGGCCCCCGGGGCGAGGTCGCAGGCCTCCTTGCCGCGTTCGCTGGTGTAGACGACGACCGGGCCGCCCTCGCCGGCGAACAGGCGCGCGTCGGGGTCGAGGTCGCCCGACGGGGAGAGCACCACGCGCAGCGGCGACGGGGCCTTGCCCGCTTCGACGCGGGCGTCGCGGCGCTCGGGCGAGCGGACGAGCAGGCGCGGGTCGTCCGCCCGCACCGTCCCGGCGCCGACCGCGATCGCGTCCACGCCCGCGCGCACCGCGTCGACCCGGTCGAAATCCGCCGCGTTCGACAGCATCAGCCGCTTCGGGGACACGTCGTCGAGATAGCCGTCGATGCTCATCGCGGCCGAAACGATCACATAAGGGCGCTCCATAACCCCCGAGAATCCCACGATGCACTCACCGAGCGGGCCCGGGTGGCGGTCACCGCCGGGGTGCGATCACAATCAGTAGACGTGGAAGCAGGACAGACCAGCGACGACGTGATCGCGAGCATCCGGTTCAACGCGGACGGGCTCGTCCCCGCCGTCGCGCAGCAGCACGACACGGGCGAAGTCCTCATGCTCGCGTGGATGGACGCCGAGGCGCTGCGGCGCACCGTCGCCACCCGCAAGGCCACCTACTGGTCGCGCAGCCGCGGCGAGTACTGGGTCAAGGGCGAGACCTCCGGCCACCACCAGGCCGTGGTGTCGGTCGCGGTCGACTGCGACGCCGACACCGTCCTGCTCCAGGTGGACCAGACCGGGCCCGCCTGCCACACCGGCACCCGCACCTGCTTCACCGGAAGGGAGATCGCATGAGCGAAGCGAACAGCGACAACGGGGCCCCTGAGCGGCGCGCGGCCGAGCGCACCCGCGTCCTCCTCGCGGGCGTCGTCGGGGCCGCCGTCGCCGCGCTCGCCGCCTCCCGCGACTGGACGACCACCACCGACACCGGGCACGCCGGGATCACCGCCACCACCGCCCAGGCGGGCACCGACCTCGCGTCCTGGGCTCTGCCGTGCGCGCTCGCGGGCGGCGCCGCGTTCCTGGCGATGCTCGCCACCGGCAACCGCGCCCGCCGCGTCCTCGGCGTCGTCGCCGCCCTCGCCGGGCTCGCGACCGTCCTCGCCGGGGTCCTCCACCTCGACGCGGGGCCGTGGCCGATCGCGATGGGCGCCGCCGCGCTCGTCCTCGCCTTCGCCGGGGCCGCCGTCACCGCGCGCGCGGGCGGCTGGCCCGACAGCGCCTCCCGGTACGACGCGGGCGACCGCCACGGAGCGGCACCCGACGGCAACGGCGCCATAGCAGAGGACCCGGTGTCGCTGTGGAACGCCCTCGACTCCGGCGAGGACCCCTCGTCGCCTAATATCACGGCATCGGCGCAGCAGAAGGGACGATCTTAGGTGAACGTGCTGGAGCAGATCATCACCGAAGTCCGCGCCGATCTCGAACGGCGCCAGACCCAGACCCCCATCGAGGTCATCCGCGAGCGCGCCGAGGCCGCCCGCCCCGCGCTCGACGGGTACGCCGCGCTCTCCGGCGGCGGCGTCTCCGTCATCGCCGAGGTCAAGCGGGCCTCCCCGTCCAAGGGCGCCCTCGCCGACATCCCCGACCCGGCCGTGCTCGCCGCCGAGTACGCCGCGGGCGGCGCGTCCGTCATCTCGGTCCTCACCGAGCAGCACTACTTCAAAGGCAGCCTCGACGACCTCGACGCCGTCCGCGCCAAGGTCCAGATCCCGGTGCTCCGCAAGGACTTCGTGGTCTCCCCCTACCAGGTCCTCGAGGCGCGCGCCCACGGCGCCGACCTCGTGCTCCTCATCGTCGCCGCCCTCGACCAGGACACGCTCGTGTCGCTCCACGAGCGCATCGAAGGGCTCGGCATGACCGCGCTCGTCGAGGTCCACACCGAGTACGAGGCCGACCGGGCCCTGCGCGCCGGCGCGAAAGTCATTGGCGTCAACGCCCGCGACCTGACTACGCTCGACGTGGACCGCTCGGTGTTCGAGCGCATCGCCCCCGGTCTGCCCCGCGACGTCGTCAAGGTCGCCGAGTCGGGCGTCAGGGGCACCCGCGACCTCATCCGCTATGCCAGCGCCGGCGCCGACGCCGTGCTCGTCGGCGAGGGCGTCGTCAAGACGAAGAGCCCGCGCGACGCCGTCGCCGAGCTGGTCACCGCCGGATCCCACCCGGCGACGCCGCGTCCGATCTAGCGGTCGGGGCGGGACACACAGGTTGAGCCTGTGCGCGTCAGCGCGCCCGGGCAGCGAGTTGCGAAAGGGAGCGAAGAACCGTGCCTAACCCAGATGCCAGCGGCCACTGGGGCGAATTCGGGGGCCGCTTCGTCCCCGAAGCGCTCATTGCCGCCCTCGACGAGCTCGAGGCCGCCCACACCGCCGCGCTCGCGGACCCGGCGTTCATGTCCGAGCTGGACCGGCTCGGCCGCGAGTACGGGAATCTGCCGTCGCCGCTGTACTTCGCCGAGCGGCTCTCCGAGGAGGCCGGGGTGGAGGTGTGGCTCAAGCGCGAGGACTTGAACCACACGGGCGCGCACAAGATCCGGAATGTGCTCGGGCAGGCGCTGCTGACCAAGCGGATGGGCAAGACGCGCATCATCGCCGAGACCGGGGCGGGTCAGCACGGGGTCGCGTCGGCGACCGCCGCGGCCTATTTCGGGCTGGAGTGCACGGTGTACATGGGCGAGGAGGACACGCGCCGGCAGGCGTTGAACGTCGCCCGGATGCGGCTGCTCGGCGCGGAGGTCGTGCCGGTCAAGACCGGTTCGCGGACGTTGAAGGACGCGATGAACGAGGCGCTGCGCGAGTGGGTGGCGTCGGTGGACCACACGCATTACCTGATCGGCTCGGTCGGCGGGCCGCACCCGTTCCCGCAGCTGGTGCGGGACTACTGCCGCGGCATCGGGGACGAGGCGCGCGCGCAGTTCCTGGAGCGGACCGGGGGTCTGCCGGACGTCGTCGCGGCGTGCGTCGGCGGCGGTTCGAACGCGATGGGGATCTTCACGGCGTTCCTGGACGACGCGGACGTGCGGCTGTTCGGGTTCGAGGCGGGCGGCGACGGCTACGACACGGGCCGGCACGCGGCGACGATCACGGCCGGGCAGGTCGGGGTGCTCCATGGGGCACGCACGTTCGTGCTGCAGGACGAGGACGGGCAGACGATCGAGTCGCACTCGATCTCGGCCGGGCTCGACTACCCGGGCGTCGGCCCCGAGCACGCGCACCTGGCCGCGACCGGCCGGGCCGCGTACGAGCCGGTGGACGACGCGGAGGCGATGGCGGCGCTGGAGAAGCTGGCGCGCACCGAGGGCATCATCTGCGCGATCGAGTCGGCGCACGGCCTGGCGGGGGCGCTGCGGCTCGCGAAGGGCCTGAAGCCGGGCGCGAAGGTGCTGGTGAACCTCTCGGGTCGCGGCGACAAGGACATGGGCAACGTGGTCGAGTACTTCGGCTTCGCGGACGAGCAGAAGGGCGAGTAGATGCTGCACGCTGCAGACGCTTTCGCGAAGACCCGGGCCGAGGGCCGGGCGGCGCTGGTGGGGTACCTGCCCGCGGGCTACCCGACGCTGGCCGACTCGATCAAGGCCGTGGAGATCATGATCGACCACGGGGCCGACATCATCGAGCTGGGCCTGCCGTATTCGGACCCGGTGATGGACGGCCCGGCGATCCAGCGGGCGGCCGACCAGGCGCTCGCGGGCGGGTTCCGGACCCGGCAGGTGTTCGAGGTGACCGAGGCGGTCGCGGGCCGCGTCCCGATCCTGGTGATGACGTACTGGAACCTGGTGGAGCGGTACGGGGTCGGCCGGTTCGCGGCCGATTTCGCGGCGGCGGGCGGGGCGGGCCTGATCACGCCGGACCTGATCCCGGACGAGGCGGGGGAGTGGATCAAGGCTTCCGACGAGCACGGTCTGGACCGGGTGTTCCTGGTCGCGCCGTCGTCCACTGAGGAGCGGATCGCTGCGACGGTGGCGGCGTGCCGCGGGTTCGTGTACGCGCAGTCGGTCATGGGCGTCACGGGCGCCCGCGCGGCGACGTCGGCGGTCGCGCCGGCGCTGGTCGAGCGCACCCGCAAGCACACCGACCTGCCGATCGGCGTGGGCCTGGGGGTCCGCAGCGGCGACCAGGCCGCCGAGATCGGCGCGTACGGTGACGCGGTCATCGTCGGGTCGGCGATCGTCAACTGCTACCTGGACTCCGAGGACATCCCGACCGGGCACCAGAAGCTCGCCGAGCTCACCGCGGACCTCGCCGCGGGCGTGCGGCGCTAGTCTTCCAGGCAGCCCCGCGGGCGAGCGTCCGCGGGGCTTCGCCGTGCCCGGGGGCGGTTTGCGTGGTTTGCGGCGGGCGGCGGGGCCGGGGCGTGGGACCGCTCGGGGCCGTGCGGCGGGCCGCGCGCGGAACCGATAGGTTTACTCGTCGTGGACCTCGCATATATCCCGAGCCCGTCGGAGTCCGTCTGGCACCTCGGCCCCATCCCGATCCGCGCCTACGCGCTGTGCCTCATCGCGGGCATCGTCGCCGCCTGCTGGATCGCCGAGGCGCGCATGCGCGCCAGGGGCGCCCCCAAGTGGGCCGTGCTCGACCTCGCCGTGTGGGCCGTGCCGTTCGGCATCGTCGGCGCCCGCATCTACCACGTGTTCACCAGCCCCGACGCCTATTTCGGGCCTGACGGCGACCCGTGGAAGGCCCTCGCCGTGTGGGAGGGCGGCCTCGGCATCCCCGGCGCCGTCGCCCTCGGCGCGGTCGGCGTGTGGCTCGGCTGCCGCCAGCTGAAACTGCCGTTCGGGATGGTCGCCGACGCGTGCGTCCCCGGCGTCCCCGTCGGACAGGCCATCGGCCGCCTCGGCAACTGGTTCAACCAGGAGCTGTACGGCAAGCCCCTCGACGCCTGGTGGGCCATCGCCATCGACGCCGACCACCGCGTCGCCGGATACTCCCAGTACGCGTCGTTCCACCCCACGTTCCTGTACGAACTGCTGTGGAACCTCGGCGTCGCCCTCGTGCTCATCCTCGCCGACCGCAGGTGGAAGTTCGGGGCCGGGCGCGCCGTCGCCCTCTTCGTCGTCCTGTACTGGACCGGCCGGTTCTGGATCGAGGGCCTGCGCATCGACCCCGCCGAGGACTTCGCCGGGCTGCGCCTCAACCAGTGGGTGAGCATCGTCGTCGTGGCCGCCGCCCTCGCGTACCTCCTGTTCGTGCGCGGCACCCGCCAGGTGTTCGTCCTCGACGGCGGCGAGCGCGTCACCGTCGCCTGGAACTCCGCCGAGGCCGAGGCCGCCGGGTACGTCGACGGCGCCCTCCCCAAGGGCGCCGAGCCGGGCGAGATCGAATCCGCCGCGTACGAGGCCGAATCCGAGGCCGACGACGCGCCCGACCGGCCCGAGGACGACGCCGTCCCCGACGAGCCGACCGCCGAGGACGCCGCCGCCGCGGACGACCCGGCCGACGCGGGCAAGACCCGCGACGACAGCTGACCGCCGCCGATCCCCCTGGCAGGTGCAGATGCAGAACCGAAGAGCCGTAGTCGTCGGCGCCGGCGTCGCCGGGCTCGCCAGCGCGATCGTCCTGTCCCGGCTGGGCTGGAGGGTCGCGCTGCTGGAGCGGCGCGAGCGCCTCAAAGGCGACGACCTCGGCATGGTCCTGTGGGCCTCGGGCGTGCGCGCGCTGCGCGCGCTCGGGGTCGACGCCCTGTTGGACGCCTCCGGGACGCCGGTCGACCGGTTCGAGATCCGCAGCGAGGACCGGGTGTCGAGCTCGTTCGCGGCGGCGATGCTCGGCGCGGACGACGGGACGCCGTCGGTCATGGTGCACACCGCGATGCTGTACGAGGCGCTCGTGTCGCGCCTGGGCGACAGCGTCGAGGTGCATCCGGCGACGCAGGTCGACCGGATCGACATGGTGGACCTGGCGGCCGGTGACGCGTCGCGGCGCTGGGACGCGGACCTCGTGGTCGCCGCGGACGGCATCGACTCGCCGACGCGGCAGCTCATCGCCCCCGGTTCGCCCACAGTGGACGCCGGGGTGGTGTGCTTCCGCGGGCTCGTGCCCGCCCACCGCGCCCCCGAGCGGACCACGGACGCCGTCGAGATCTACGGGCCCGACCGGCGCCGGTTCGGCTACGGCGACCTCGGGCACGCGGGCGCGTGCTGGTGGGCGACGGTGCCGGGCGGGATGCGGCCGGAGTCGCCGCAGATCCAGCACGAGCTCATCAACCGGTGGTTCGCGGACTGGCCCGCGCCCGTGGGGAAGTTCATCGCCGCGACCCGGCCCTCGGAGCTGACGCAGCAGTCGGTGCGGTACGTGTGGCCGGTCCCGCCGGTCCTGCACCAGCCGGTCGGCAACGGCGGCCTGGTGCTCATCGGCGACGCCGCGCACGGAGTCGCGCCGATCCTCGCGCAGGGCGCGAGCCTCGCCCTGGAGGACGCGGTCACGCTCGGGTGGGCGCTGCGGCGCAGCCCCGAGTCGGTGCCCGCCGCGCTCGGCTCCTACGACCGGGCCCGCATGGCGCGCGTCAAACGCGTCGCGCGCCTGTCGCGGCGCGTCCACACGATCGCGTCGGGCGGGCGCGGCATGACCAAGAGCCTCCTGCGGGCCGTCCCGGACTCGTGGGTGCAGCACCAGGCGGCGTCCCTGTCGGACTGGCAGCCGCCGCGATGACCCTGATCCGCGACGCCCGGCCCGAGGACTGGCCCGCCGTGTGGGCCTTCGCCGCGCCGATCGTCGCCTCCGGCGAGCACTTCGTGTGGGAGGCCGACACCCCCGAGGAACGCCTGCGCGCCTACTGGATCGAGAAGGAAGCGCCCGCGAGCGCGATCGTCGCCGTAGTCGGGGAGGGATCGGCCGGGGACGGGACGCCCGGAGGCCGCGTCGCCGGGATCGCCGAGATCCACCCCAACCAGCCCGGCCGCGGCTCGCACATCGCCAACGCCGGGTTCATGGTCGACCCCGCCGTGCGCGGCCAGGGCCTCGGCCGCGCCCTCGGCGAGGCCGCGATCGCCCGCGCCAAGGCCGACGGGTACACCGCCATGCAGTTCAACGCCGTCGTCGCCACCAACACCCGCGCCGTCGACCTGTGGCACTCCCTCGGGTTCCGCACCCTCGCCGTCCTCCCCGCGACCTTCCGCCACCCGGTGCAGGGCTTGGTCGGCATGCACCTCATGTTCCGGGAACTGTGACCCGCGCAGCGTTTGTGTAGCATCGCAACCGCTATGAACGAACTGCGCGAGTCCATCCTCTCCGTAGGCGTGGCCGACCCCGAGACGGCCGTCAGCGTCCACGCCCTCCTCGGCTCCGACCCCGCCCTCCTCGCGAGGGCCGGCGACCTGCCCCAGAACCGGCAGGAGGCCGACACCTGGGTCAAGAACGCGTTCCTGCGGCCCGACGGGCCCTTCCTCGAGACCGCGGCGAGCGCCGTCGCCGACGTCCTCGGCGAAGCCCCCGACAAAGCCCAGAACGACGTCCTCGAAGCGATCACCACCCGCCCCCGCACCCCCTACGACCTGCGCGCCGCCACCGGACTGTCCGAAGCGGACCTCGACGTGCTCCTGCCGCGCCTCGAAGCGGCCGGGCTCGTCCGCGCCGACGCGAACCCGCTCGAACCGGACGCGCCGTTCTGGACCATGGAGCACCGCCTCGCCCGCTTCCACTACGCGATGCTCGCCGCGCACCTGCCGCGCTGGCGGCGCGGGTACATCACCGACCGGCTGTGGCGGATGACCCACGCCCGCTACGACCGGTACGTGTGCCGCCCCGAGTTCCACCGGCTCGCCCGCGAGTGGGCGCTGAACGACCCGGCGGCGGTCCAGACCACGCGCCTGTCCGTGCCCGACCCGCGCTTCCGGCAGCTGCGGACCATCGAGCTCGCCGCGTGGAACGAGGCGGGCGAGCCGATCGCGCTCGGCACCACCCGCTGGAAGTTCCAGATGGTCGAACGCCAGCTCAAACGCCTCCGCTACGTCAGGCGGCTCCTCGGTGACCCGCGGACGCGCCTGTACTGCGTCGCGTCCCGCGTCGAGGCCGCCATCAGCGCCGACCCGGACCCGGACCTGTTCGTGATCGGCCCCGCGCAGCTGCTGCGGCGCGGCGCCGGTGAGACCGCGAACCCCCAGGAAACCGCCCCCAAAGGTGACTTACACCCCGTTTCCCGGCTGGTTGGCGCGCGGACGCGGCGGGTAGGCTGAGGCATCTTTCCCCGTATCCGAAACCTTGAGGAGTGACGATGGCGGCAAGCGTGGACGCGGTAGTGGCGGGAGCCGGTGGATTCATCGGCGGGCACCTGGTGGCGAGCCTCCTCGCCGAGGGCAAGACCGTTCGCGCCGTCGACGTCAAGCCCCTCGACGAGTGGTACCAGGTCCACGGCGACACCGAGAACCTCCAGCGCGACCTCGCCGACCTCGACGCGTGCCGCGAAGCCGTCGGCGACGGCGCGGCCGAGGTCTACAACCTCGCGTGCAACATGGGCGGCATGGGCTTCATCGAGAACAACAAGGCCCTGTGCATGCTCTCGGTGCTCCCCTCCACGCACATGCTCATGGCCGCGAAGGACGCCGAGGTCGGCCGCTTCTTCTACTCCTCCTCCGCGTGCGTCTACGCCGGGTACAAGCAGACCGAGGCGAACATCGCGCCCCTGAAGGAAGAGGACGCCTACCCGGCCGACGCCGAGGACGGCTACGGCTGGGAGAAGCTGTTCTCCGAGCGCATGTGCCGCCACTTCCGCGAGGACTTCGGCCTGGAGACCCGCATCGCCCGCTACCACAACATCTACGGCCCCGAGGGCACGTGGGACGGCGGCCGCGAGAAGGCCCCCGCCGCGACCTGCCGCAAGATCGCCCTCGCCGCCCTCAAGGGCGAGAAGACCGTCGAGATCTGGGGCGACGGCGAGCAGACCCGCTCCTTCACCTACATCGACGACTGCGTCCACGGCACCAAGATGTTCACCCGCGGCGACGTCACCGAGCCCCTGAACCTCGGCTCCTCCGAGCTGACCACCATCAACAACCTGTACTACCTGGTCGCCGACATCGCCGGGATCGACATCGAGCTCAAGCACATCGACGGGCCCCTGGGCGTGCGCGGCCGCAACTCGGACAACACGCTCATCCAGAAGTACTACGGCTGGGAGCCGTCCATCTCGCTCCGCGAGGGCATGACGAAGACCTACGAGTGGGTCTACAACGAGGTCAAGGCCAAGTACAGCCTCTGATGTCCGACCCGAAGCTCCGCCGCGTCGACGTCCTCGGCGTCGGCGTCTCCACCGTCAACCAGGACATGGCGCTCGCCGAGGTCACCCGCTGGGTCGACCAGGGCGAACGCCACTACGTGTGCGTCACCGGCGTGCACGGCGTCATGGAGTCCCAGCGCGACCCCGAGCTCCTGGCCATCCACAACGCCTCCGGGCTCACCACGCCCGACGGCATGCCGATGGTGTGGGCCGGGCACAAGGCCGGCGCCGACTGGATGGACCGGGTCTACGGGCCCGACCTGATGCTCAACGTGCTCGCCCGCGCCGCCGAACGCGGCTGGACCTCGTTCCTGTACGGCGGCAAGGACGGCGTGCCCGAACTGCTCGCCGAGAAGCTCGCCGAGCGGATTCCGGGCGTCAAGTTCGCCGGCATGTACTCGCCGCCGTTCCGTCCCCTGACGGAGGAGGAGGACGAGGCGATCGTGAAGCGCATCAACGACTCCGGCGCGCAGCTGGTGTGGGTGGGGCTCTCGACGCCGAAGCAGGAGCGCTGGATGGCCGCCCACCGCGACCGCCTCAACGCCCCTGCGATGTTCGGCGTCGGCGCCGCGTTCGACTTCCACGCCGGTCTCGTCCCTCAGGCCCCGCCGTGGATGCAGCGCAACGGCCTCGAATGGTTCTACCGGCTCACGAAGGAGCCCAAGCGCCTCTGGCGCCGCTACTTCAAGAACAACCCGGCCTACCTGCGGGCCATCCGCAAACGGCCCCCGTTCCTGCGCGACTAGCCCGGCGGGCCTCCGGACCTGCGCACGACGAACTCGCCAGGGCGGCGGGCCTCCGGACACGCACACGACGAACACGCACGGCGCCGCCCGGCTCCCTCAAGGGAGCCGGGCGGCGCTGCCTTGTCGCACCCCTGTGTCAGGGTTGAGACCGGGGGCCCATCAAAGTCCGATTTGCCGGGACTCTCTGTTCACCTTTCGCACCCGCGAACGATGTCGTACCCGTGATGCAGGGTTAAGACCGGGGGCCCAACGAAGTCCGATTTGCCCAGGACCCTCCGTTCACGTTTCCGTTCCCGCCTCTCTCCCCGCCCACCTACCCCGCGCGGCACAGCGGCGCTAGGCTGTGGCGCATGGTCGACATTCCCAAAGAGATCACGCACACGGGGCACCACCCGCGCATGGCCGTCGTGTGGTCGGTCCTGTCGGCCGAGATCGAGCGATTCGCCGCCGGGACCGGAGCGACCCTCCGCATCCTCGACGTCGGCGGCGGCTCCGGCGGATTCGCCGTCCCCCTCGCCGAACTCGGCCACGACGTCACCGTCGTCGAACCCAGCGCCAACGCGCTCGCCTCCCTCCGCCAGCGCGCCGCCGACGCGGGCGTCACCGACCGCGTCCGCGCCGTCCAGGCTGACGCCGACGAGCTCCCCGACGTGGCCGAGCCGGGCACGGCCGACCTCGTGCTCTGCCACTCGGTCCTCGAGATGGTCGACTACCCCGACACCGCCCTCGACGCCCTCGGCCGCGTCTGCGCGCCAGGCGGCGCCGTGAGCATCCTCGTCGCCAACCGCATCGCCGCCGTCCTCGGCAAGGCCCTCGCCGGGCACTTCCCGACCGCGATCGACCTGCTCACCCACGTCGACGGGGTCGTCCCCGGCCGCGACACCATCAAGCGCCGCTTCGAGACCGCGACGCTCACCGCGCTCGTCGGCGGCTCTGGCCTCGTCACCGAGCAGGTCCACGGCGTCGGCGTCGTCGGCGACCTCCTTCCGGCCTCCGCCGCCAAGGGCGACTCGGGCGAGGGGCTGCGCGAGTTCGAACTCGCCACCGCCTCACGGGTCCCCTTCCGGGACATGGCCACCCACATCCACCTGCTCGCCCGCAAACCCATGCGCTGACCCACTCGCGGTCGGGCCCGGGGCACCTGGGCCCGATCGCATCGGCCCGCCGACCGAACGCCTCTACGCCGAAACGCGTAGGCGGATTTACGTCGTCGCGCCGAAGGCGATCGGGCCGCCGGACCGTAGCCTGGACGTGTGACCACGCCAACCGCCGCCCGGACCAGGATCCCGGCCCTCGCCTTCGACATCGGCCTCGCCGCGCTCCTCGGCATCCTTACGGCGGGCACGACGATCGGCGCCGCCGCGGACCACCATCCCGGGCCGCTCGCGTTCGTCCTCATCGGAGTCACGGCCGCGTTCCTCGCGGTCCGGCGCCGCTGGCCCGAGATCGCACTCGCCGGGTCACTTGCGGGCCTGTACACGTACCTGTTCCTCGGCCTGCCGGAGGGCCCGATCTACATGCTCCCGGCGGTCGCGGTCTTCGCGTTCGCGTTCGCGCGGCCGCTCAAGACCGTCCTGGCCGTCCTCGCCGGGCTCTTCGCGGTCAACACGGCGTTCCAGACGTTCGTCCTCGGCGACATCCCCGACCTGTGGGTCAACGCCAGCATCACCCTCGTGTGGCTCGGCATCGCCGCGGCCGGCGGGCGGATCGTGCGCGAGGCCCGCCATGCGCGGGCGCGGGAACGCGAGGCCGAACGCGAACGCTACCGGGCCGACGAGCGCGTCGAGATGGCCCGGGAGATCCACGACGTCGTCGGGCACAGCCTCGCCGTGGTCAGCATGAACGCCGGTGTCGCCCTGCACGTCCTGGAGAAGCGGCCGGGCGCGCCGCCGGAGGTCGTCGAGAACCTCCAGGCCATCCGGGACGCCTCGACCCGCGCACTCCAGGACCTGCGCGCCACCCTCGCGCCGCTGCGCCAGGGCCGCCAGGGCGAGCGGCGCCCCACCGGCGCGATCAGTGACATCGCGCCCCTCGTCGAGGCGATCCGCACCGGGGGGCTGGATGTGGGGTACACCGTCACCGGGGAGCCCGGCACCGTGCCGACCAATATCGCCGCCACCGCCTACCGGGTCGTCCAGGAATCGCTGACGAACGTCATCCGCCACGCCGAGGCGACCCGGGCCGAGGTCCGGATCGACTGCGACCCCAAGTGGATCCGCATCCTCGTCGAAGACGACGGCCGCGGCGGGCCGATCGACTTCGATCGGATCGGCCAGGGCGTCACGGGCATGATGGAGCGGGTCGTCACCAGTGGCGGCGTCTTCAGCGCCGCGCCCCGGCCCGGCGGCGGATTCGCCGTCAAGGCCGACATGCCCTACGTCCCCAGCACCGCCTGACCGCCATTCCCGTTCGCCAACGCCCCCAACGGAGGACTCGCATGATCGAACTCGTGATCGCCGACGACCAGAGCCTCATCAGGATGGCGCTGCGCAACCTCTTCAACAGCGAAGGCGACATCCACGTCGCCGCCGAGGCCGAGAACGGCCAGGAAGCCTGGGACCTCGTGTCGCAGCTGCGGCCCGACGTGGCCCTCCTCGACATCCGCATGCCCGGCCTCGACGGGCTCGAAGTGCTGCGCCGCATCAGCCGCGACGAGGCGCTGGCAGCGACCCGCGTCGTCATGATCACCACGTTCGAGGTCGACGACTACATCTTCGACGCGCTCTCCAACGGCGCCGCCGGATTCGTCATGAAGGACGCGCCGCCCGAGGACCTGCTGCGGGCCGTGCGGCTCGCCGCCGCCGGGGACTCGCTGCTGAGCCCGGACGTCACCCGCAAGGTCATCAACGCGTACGCCGAACGCGGCACGAGCACCGGGAAGCCGCACCCGAGCCTCGGCGGCCTCACCGAGCGCGAACTGGAGATCCTGCGGTGGGTCGCCACGGGCCTGGCGAACGACGAGATCGGCGAGCGGCTGTTCATCAGCCCCGCGACGGTCCGCACCCACGTCGGGAAGCTCCTCACGAAGCTCGCGGCGCGCGACCGTGCCGGACTGGTCGCGATCGCCTACCGGTCCGGCCTCGACATCCCGGAGGTGTGAAGGGCGACAGAGGAAGTGGAGAACGGGTAGGGAGGCGGCGCGCGCAGAGAGGAGGGTGTGCAGGGAGGAGGTTGAGGCACCACCGGGGGCGCCTGCAGGTCACCGGTGCCGGGGGCGCCGGGCGCGGAGGCGGTGGGCCGGTTCGGGCTTCAGCGTGCTGGATCACGGTAGAGCGCCCCCAGATTCGGGCGTCGGGCACCGGGTGCCAGGCGCTAGATGGTGGATCGGTGAGCTGGTGCGGGATGCGGCGCAGGAGCGGACCGCGGTGGGCCGTTCGCTGGTTCGCTCTGCGGGCGCCGGTTCACGCGAGTAACAGCGGATCGCCGCACAGGATGTTGGTCGTGCGCCCGTCGGCGTCGGCGACCTGCCAGAACAGGGCGCCGCCGGAGCACGGCGCGGATGCCGCGTCGGCTTCCTCGAGCGTCATGGCCCGCGGCGGCTCGACCGCGACCGTGTCGACCACGACGTAGAGCGCCTCGGGCAGTTCGCAGGGGACCGTCCACCAGCGGTCGCTGTCGTCGAAGCACGACCCGGTGTCAGGCATGATCGGGACGCGGCCGACCGCGTCCGGGGTGCCGAGCGCTTCGACGCACACCAGCTGCTCCACCACGAGCGAGGCGCTGTCATACGTGAAGTACCAGTCCTTCCACAGCTCGCCGAGCTGCAGCCGGGCATAGTCCGCGCCGCACAGGTCGACCGCGACCTGGATGTCGGCGAGGGACCCGTCCGGGGTCACGGTCGCCGCGGTCGTGTCGCTGGAGTCCGTGATGCGCCAGAACGCGTCAGGGCTGTCGCACCCGGTCGACAGGTCGAAGCCGAACGCGGCGAGCTGCGGCTCGTACGGCAGGCACGAAGTCGCGGGCACGTCCGGCTGGCCCGGCTGCTCCTCCTCCGCCTGGTCCTCTTCGGACGGCGCCTGCTCGGAAGTGCCCGAATCCGTCGCGGCCTCGTCGTTCCCGCCGCGCATCATGTTGACGCCGATCACGCCGAGCACGCCCGCGAGCAGCACACCCACGGCCACGACGACACCGATGATCAGGCCGGTCCGCTTGCCGCCCTGGGGAGGCGGCTGCCCGTACTGGTACTGCTGCCCGTAGCCGCCGGGCGGAGGCGGCGGAGGCTGCCCACCCGAATACTGCTGCGAGCCCTGCGGCGGCTGCCACGAGCCGCCGTACGCCGGGCCGGGGCCGCCCGGCGGCTGCTGCCATCCGGGCTGCTGCGCGCCGGGCGCCGGGGACTGCGGGTCGGGGCCGCTCTGCTGCGGCCCGGATTCGGCGGGAGGCCGCCAGCCGCCCTGCGGGGACTCCCGCGGGTCCCCTCCTTCGGGCGGTCCGCCCTGGCTGGGAGTCTGGGACATGCCATCAGAATATGAGCGCAATTCGCTTCGGATCGCGGAACGGGACGACCCGCAGGCCGCCGCGCGGCAGCCGTGCGCGAACTTGACAGCCGCAGACGCGGCGCCGCGCAGCACCGTTCACCCGCCGCCCACGCCCCGCACACCGCACGGCATGCCGCATCGGTGCATGGTGTGGCCGAACCGACACGAAACCGGCTAGCCTCGGGCCATGCCTTCGAGCCCGTACCTCACGGCGACGCGACCCGCCTACGGCACCGGCACACTCGCCGATGTCATGCCGACCGCCCTTGCGGCCCTTGGCCTCCCGACCCGAGGCGTCAACCTGCGCAGCGCCGAGCTCGACGGCGTCCGCCGCGTCGCCGTGCTCCTCCTCGACGGCTTCGGCTTCCACCTCCTCGGCCAGGCCGCCCAAGCCAGTGCCACGGTCGGCGCCATCCACCACGGCGAACTCGGCACCCTCACCCCGATTACCGCCACGGTCCCGTCCTCGACCCCGATCAGCCTCGCGTCGCTCGCGTGCGGCCTCCCGCCCGGCGAGCACGGCATCATCGGCTTCACCGTGCGCGTCCCCGACACCGGCGACCTCGTCACCCACATCCGCTGGGACGGCGCGCCCGACCCCGAGACCTGGCAGCCCGAGCCGACCTGCTTCGAGCAGGCCGCCGCCGACGGCGTCGTCTGCACCGTCGTCTCGAACGGGACGTTCCGCGACACCGGCCTGACCCGCGCCATCTACCGCGGCGCCGACTGGCTCCCCGCGATCGCCCCGCACGAGGTCGCCGAAGGCACGCTCGCCGCGCTGGCGCGCGGGGACCGGAGCCTGGTGTACGCGTACCTGCCCGACGTCGACACGGCCGGGCACTTCCACGGGATCGGCTCGCCCCAGTGGCTCGAGGCGGTCGCGGAGGTCGCGGAGGCGATCGACGGGATCCTGACCGGCCTGCCGCGGGACGCGGCGCTCATGGTGACCGCCGACCACGGGATGGTCAACATCACCGACCGGCTGCACGTGGACCGGCGGCCCGATCTGACTCACGGGGTCGCGGCGGTCGCCGGGGACGGGCGGATGCGGTACCTGTACGCCGCGCCGGGCGCGGTCGAGGACGTGCGGCAGGCGTGGGCGGCGGCCGTCGGCGACCGCGCCGAGGTGATCGACCGGGACGAGGCCGTCGAGCGCGGCTGGTTCGGCCCGAAGGTCACCGAGGCGGCGCGCGAGCGGATCGGGGACCTGGTGGTGGCGTGCCGCGACACGTTCGCGATCGTGGGCGTCGAGGGCGAGCCGCCGCACGTCGCGAGGCTCATCGGCCACCACGGTGGCTTGACCGCGGCGGAGATGGCCGTCCCGCTTTGGAGCTACCGCAACGGCTGACGGGCTGACGGTGCGGGCGGTGTCCGGTGTGGGCGGCGTGGCGCGCGAGACGCGCCCGCGTGGGCGTAGGGCGTGCCCCTTCCCACCCGCATCCGCCTTCCTGCCAACCGAAGAAATGCGATGACTGTCCCATGCGGGTGTGACATTCGGGCGTATGGGCAGGTCATGATGTCGGCGCGGTGGCGCGGTGGCGCGGTGGCGCGGTGGCGCGGTGGCGCGGTGGCGCGGTGGCGCGGTGGCGCGGTGGCGCGGTGGCGCGGTGGCGCGGTTGGGGCCGGGCTGTCGCGGCTCTGTCGGGGGTGGTTGTCGGTCCCTGTGGTTAGGCTTCGGGGGTGGCCAGCGATCTTCATCGGTTCATCGGGCCCGGGCTGTCCGATGACGGTCTGGGGATCATGCACGTCGACATGGACGCGTTCTTCGCCTCGGTGGAGATCGCGCGCGACCCGTCCCTGCGCGGGAAGCCGGTCATCGTCGCAGGGCTCGGGCCCCGCGGGGTCGTCTCCGCCGCCTCGTACGAGGCCCGCAAGTACGGAGTGCACTCGGCGCTGCCGACCGCGATCGCGCGCCGCCGCTGCCCGCACGGCGTGTTCCTCACCCCGACGACCTCCTACGGCGAGGTGTCGCGGGCGGTCATGGGGATCTTCCGCGAGTTCACCCCGCACGTCCAGCCGATCTCGGTCGACGAGGCGTTCCTCGACGTAGCGGGCGCGCGCAGGCTCATCGGGTCGCCCGTGGAGATCGCCCGCGCGATCCGCGAGCGCGTGCGGTCCGAGCACGGCATCACCTGCACCGTGGGCATCGCGTCCACGAAGTTCCTGTCCAAGCTCGCGAGCGAGGCCTCCAAGCCCGACGGACTCGGGGTGGTGCCGAAGGCGACCGAGCTGGAGTTCCTGCACCGCCTGCCGATCCGGTCGGTGTGGGGGATCGGCGAGAAGACCGCCGAGAAGCTGACGCGGCTCGGCATGCGCACGGTCGGCGACCTGGCGCGACTGGATGTCGACAGCCTCGCCGCCTCGGTCGGCAGCGCCAGCGCCGAGCACCTGTACGCGCTGTCGCGGAACATCGACCCCCGGCCGGTGCGGCCCGAGCGGGTCGAGAAGTCGATCTCCAACGAGACGACGTTCGACACCGACGCCCCTGACGGGACCGTTTGGGGCCCGGTGCTGCTGGAGCTGTCGCGCAAGGTGGCGTCGCGTGCCCGCGCGGCCGGTTGGGCCGGGCGCGGGGTCACGGTGAAGATCCGGTTCGGGGACTTCAAGACGATCACGCGTTCGCGGATGCTCGCCGCGCCCACGGACGTGGGCCGTGAACTCTATTCGGCCGCAAGGGAACTGGCGGACGCGGCCGCGACGGCGCCGGTGCGGCTGATCGGGGTGAAGCTCGACCACCTCGTGGAGGCGGCGGCCGTGGGCCGCCAGGTCGCGCTCGGCGAACCCGAGCACGGCTGGCGCGACATCGAGGCGGTCATGGACGAGGCGAGCGCGAAGTTCGGGAAGGGCGCGGTGCGCTCGGCCGCGCGCCTGGCCCGGCGGGACTCGCGTGTAGACACCCCGGAATCGGGGAACCCGGGCCGGTGAGCGCAATTGCGCCGGGGCGCCCCCGTCAGCTCGCGCATCGCGGCCAGAACGGACCGATTCAAGCACGAACTGCCTTCCGCCTCGGGCGAAAGCCTCGTAGACTTGGATGCAAGCAGTGGAGTCGCCGGCTTGGCGGCGGCTCCGTCGAGCACTAGCGCAGGAGGAGTGTCGTGCCGCTCTCCGACCACGAACAACGTCTGTTCGAGCAAATCGAGCAGTCCTTGTCCGAAGACCCGCAGTTCGCCTCTGCTGTGCGCGCCCACGACCCGGCGCACGTGACCCGGCGCAGGCTCATCCTGGCCGGCATCGTCACGGTCATCGGCATCGGCGTCGTCATCGGCTCTGTGATCGCCGGGGGCGACGTCGCGATGTTCGGCGCGCCGATCGGCGCGGTCCTCATGTTCGGCGGTCTGATCCTCGGCCTCTGGGCGCAGCGCCGCGGCTCGAACGTGAAGCTGAAGGCGGTCGACGGCAAGGCGAGCCGGTCCACCGGCGGCTCGAAGTCCCCCAAGCCCGGCGGGTTCACCTCACGCATGGAGGAGCGGTGGCGCCGCCGCCGCGACAACGGCGACATCTACTAGACGGCACAGACGCAGCGCTGCGGCACGACCGGCAGCGACGAGAACGGCCCGGCGGGTTCCCCCGCCGGGCCGTTCTCGTCTTGCGGTGTCTAGCGGCCGCGCAGCATGGCGCGGCGGGCGCCCTTCCCGGCGTTGGCGCTGGTCGGGATCGGGCCCTTCGGGATGGCCATGCCGATGCCGAGCGCGTCGAGGCGCTTGGCGATGTGGTTGGCGTCCTTGGAGTCGATGTTCTTGGGCAGCTTCATGAGGCGCTTGCGGACCTCGGTGACCGAGAAGTCGTCGCTGGAGGTCTCGCCGACGAGGAACGTGTACACCGGGGTGGACCCGACGACGCGCGAGATGCGCTTCTTCTCCTGGCCGAGGAGCTTGCGGACCTTGCCGCCGCCCTCGCCGAGGAGGACCACGCCGGCCTTGCCGACCGCGCGGTGCACCATCTGCGTCTCGGACAGGGCCGCGACGCCGGGGGTGACCTGCCAGCCGCGGATGCCGTCGATGAGCGCGTACGCCGCGCCCGGCTTGCCCACGGCCTCCTTGTTCACCACTTTGCTCGTGCGCATGTTGAGCACGATCAAGCCGGCCAGGAGCGCCACGAACAGGGCGCTGACGTACCAGAGCAGGGAGAACTTCGCGAAGACGACGAGCGCGGTGATGATCGCGAAGGGCAGCAGGATCGCGGCGGCCTCCAGCGGCAGGAACAGCTTGTCCCGCTCGTTGGTGAACTTGATCGCCATCCCGATGGTCTTCATCCGGGAGCCGAACGTCTCTTTTTCCTGCTGCTTCGCCATGTCGTCAATTCTAGTGGTCGGTGTTGCGAACTAAGCGGGGGCTGCGGGCCGCACTAATTTACGGCTCGCAAGCGTCGCCGAGCGGGCGTCGATCGCTTGTTTGTAGAGCCGCCCGGCCCGGTACGAGGAGCGCACGAGCGGGCCGCTCATGACCCCGGCGAAGCCGATCTCCTCGGCCTCGGCGGTGAGCTCCACGAACTCCTCGGGCTTGACCCAGCGGTCCACCGGGTGGTGGCGCTTGGTCGGGCGCAGGTACTGGGTGATGGTGATGAGCTCGCAGCCCGCCGCGTGCAGGTCCTTGAGCGCCTGGGAGACCTCGTCGCGGGTCTCGCCCATGCCGAGGATCAGGTTCGACTTGGTGACCAGGCCGTCCTCGCGGGCCTTGGTGATGACCTCGAGGGACCGCTCGTAGCGGAACGCGGGCCGGATGCGCTTGAAGATGCGCGGCACGGTCTCGACGTTGTGCGCGAGCACCTCCGGGCGGGAGGAGAAGACCTCGGCGAGCTGCTCGGGGACCGCGTTGAAGTCGGGGATGAGGAGCTCGACGCCGCAGCCGGGGACGGCTTCGTGGATGCGGCGGACGGTCTCGGCGTAGAGCCAGGCGCCGCCGTCGTCGAGGTCGTCGCGGGCGACGCCGGTGATCGTGGCGTACTTCAGGCCCATGGTCTGCACCGATTCGGCGACGCGGCGGGGCTCGTCGCGGTCGAGCGCGTCGGGCTTGCCGGTGTCGATCTGGCAGAAGTCGCACCGGCGCGTGCACTGGGAGCCGCCGATGAGGAACGTCGCCTCGCGGTCCTCCCAGCACTCGTAGATGTTGGGACAGCCGGCTTCTTGGCAGACCGTGTGCAGGCCTTCGCTCTTGACGAGGCCCCGCAGCTCGGTGTATTCCGGGCCGGTCTTGGCTTTGACCTTGATCCAGGAGGGTTTCTTCTCGATCGGAGTCTGGGCGTTGCGCACTTCGAGGCGCAGCATCCGGCGTCCTTCGGGCTGTACGGAAGTCACCGGCCCAGCCTACGCCGCGCATCCGCCGGACGGCAGGTGTCGCTGGGCACAGCGGCGCGCGCGGTGAAACGTAGGATGACGTTCCCGCTGGTCTAATAGGGGAGAGCCGAGCAGGGGAGCAGCAGTGGAACTCATTCACCAGGGCAAGGTCCGCGACGTCTACGCCGACGGGGACGACCTGGTCCTCGTCGCCTCCGACCGCGTCAGCGTCTACGACGTGGTCCTGCCGACGCCGGTCCCCGGCAAGGGCGCGCTCCTGACCGCGCTGAGCCTGTGGTGGTTCGAGCAGCTCGCCGACATCGTCCCCAACCACGTGGTCTGCGCCGACGACGTCCCCGCCGAGTTCGCCGGGCGGGCCGTGCGCGTCAAGCGCCTGGAGATCGTCAAGGTCGAAGCGGTCGTCCGCGGCTACCTCTCCGGCTCCGGCCTCGCCAGCTACGAGAAGGACGGCACCGTCTGCGGGATCGCGCTCCCCGCGGGCCTGGTCGACGGCTCGCGCCTGCCCGAGCCGATCTACACGCCCACGACCAAGGCCGACGTCGGCGACCACGACCTGCCGATGACCTACGAGGAGACCGCCGACCTCGTCGGCGCCGACCTCGCCGCCCGCATCCGCGACCTCACCTTCGCGCTGTACCGCCGCGGCGCCGACATCGCCCTCGCGAAGGGCATCATCATCGCCGACACCAAGTTCGAGTTCGGGATCGACGCCGAAGGCACCCTCCGCCTGGCCGACGAGGCGCTCACCTCCGACTCGTCCCGCTTCTGGGACGCCGCCGCCTGGAACCCCGGCCGCACCCAGCCGTCCTTCGACAAGCAGTACGTGCGCGACTGGGCCCGCTCCACCGGCTGGAAGCCCGACGACGCCGACGCCCCCGAGATGCCGCAGGACGTCATCGACGCCACGCTCGCCCGCTACATCGAGGCGTACGAGCTCCTCACCGGCCGCACCTGGAGCTAACGGACTCGCCGTCACCCGCGGCACCCACACCCGCACCGCCCAGCCGCCCTCGGGCGTCGGGCCCGCCTGGAAGCTGCCGCCGAGCAGCTCGGCGCGCTGCCGCAGGCCCAGCAGCCCGTGCCGGGAGCTCGGCAGCTCCAGCACCGGCCGCGACCCCGGCGCGTTCACGACGCTCACGTCCGCGCCGTCGCCGGAGTTGACCACGGTCACCGTCACCGCCGCGCCCGGCGCGTGCTTGCGGGCGTTCGTCAACCCCTCCTGGACAGTCCGGTAGATCGCGCGCTGCCCGGCCGGGTCGAGCCCGACGATCCGCTCGACCTGCAGCCGCGCGTCGATCCCCGAGCCCTGCACGAGCGCGTCCAGCGCGTCGAGGGTCGGCTGCGGCGTCAGCTCGGTCGCCCTCGAACCCGACACCCGCAGCACCTGCACCATGTGCCGCAGCTCTTCCAAGGTCGTGACGGACAGCCGCCGGATCGTCGAGGCGATCTCGCGGCTCTCGTCGTCCTGCGCTCGCACCTGCATCGCCCCGGCCTGCACCGCGATCAGGCTCACCTGGTGCGAGACGACGTCGTGCATCTCCCGCGCCAGCTGCGCCCGCTCGGCCGCCAGCGCCTGCTGGGTCAGCAGCAGCTGCTCGTGCTCGCGGGCCTCCTCGATCTCGGCGAGCCGGTCGGCCATGCCGTGACGCGCGCGCTGGCTGTACCCGAGGATCGCGGGCACCACCGCCATCGCCGTGTAGTAGAGCGCCAGCCGCATCGACGACTCGTACGGCACCAGGTGGTCGGGGAGCAGCGCCAGCGCCTCCGGGAACGTCTCCGCCCACGCCCCGAAGAACAGGTAGTAGACGCCCAGGCCCTGGAACACGAAGCAGAACGCGAGCATCAGCGTCGCGGCGACCGGCACCCATGGCTTGCGGGAGTAGCGGGTCAGCGTGTACAGCGCGATCGCCGAGGCGACCTTCTCGAACACCATGAACGCCGCCGGGAGCGTTATGAGGAACACCAGGAACGGCCAGCGCCTGCGGAAGAGCAGGGCGAGCACCCCGACGCAGGCGAACGTCGCGACCGGCTGGTTCCACAGGTCGATCACGAACGCCAGGTGGGCGATCGCGACGACCATGACCGCCGCGTCCCACCACCACTGCGGGATCTTCTCCGGCAGGCCGAGCCTCGTCACTCGCCGTCGCCTTTGAGCAGGCCCGCGTCGTGCGCCGCGAGCGCGGCCTGGACGCGGTTGGAGACCTGCAGCTTCGTGAGGATCGAGGAGACGTGGTCCTTGACGGTCCCCAGGCCGAGGAACAGCTCCGCGGAGATCTCCCCGTTCGACTTCCCTTCGGAGAGCAGGAGCAGGATCTCCTTCTCGCGCTCGGTGAGCCGGTCGATGCGGGGGTTCGCCTTCGTCTCGGCGCCGCGGTCGAGGTACCCGGCAACGACGGCGCGCGTCACCTTCGCCGAGAGGACCGCGCCTTCGGTGACGAGGGCCCGCACCTGGTAGGCGAGGTGCTCGGGTTCGGTGTCCTTGAGGAGGAAGCCCGCCGCGCCCAGGCGCAGCGCCTCGTACACGTACTCGTCGGTGTCGAAGGTCGTCAGCGCGGCGGTGACGGGCGGGTGGGAGAGGTGCCGCAGGCGCTTGAGGACGGTGAGGCCGTCGACGTCGGGCATGCGGATGTCGAGGAGCACGACGTCGGGCCGCAGGGACAGCACCCGGTCGACCGCGTCGGCGCCCGAGACCGCGTCCACGACCTCGATGTCCTCAGCGGCGCTGAGGATGTGGGTGAACCCCGAGCGGATCAGCGCCTCGTCGTCGACGATGAGCACTCGAATCACGTGCGCCTCCTGTGGCCTATTCGTTATGTGAACGCTCATCATCCCCGGAGGCGGCAACCCGCTGCAAGTCGGGTACCGGCCCATCCACATGGCGGGGTGACATTCCTGACTTTCGGAGGGTCGATTCGGGACCTTCGGCCGGACCCGGCGAAGTCCATCGGACGGTTTTTCGGAGGGACCTTCACCGGGGCGGCTCCGGCACTTCGCCGGAGGCGAACGCGCTCCCGCTGAACGAATCTGGAAGTCCCCCTGACCTGACCCACCGATTTGGAGGCACCATGTGCGGCTTCGCAGTCCGTGCCGGAGCGAGCGCCGACCCCGACGGGACCCGGTTCGCCGCCGCCCTGGAGCTCATCAGCCACCGCGGCCCCGACGAGACGGCCGTCCTCCCTGCGAGCCCGCAGGTCCTCATGGGCTTCAAGCGCCTCTCGATCATCGACGTCGAAGGCTCCCACCAGCCCATGCGCCGCGGCGACGGCGCCGACGCGGAGCGCTACTCGATCGTCTTCAACGGCGAGATCTACAACTTCGTGGAACTGCGCGACGAGCTCGTCCGCGTCCACGGCGAGACCTTCGCGACCCGCGGCGACACCGAGGTCATCCTGGCCGCCTACCGGCACTGGGGCCCCGACGTCGTCCACCGCCTCCGCGGCATGTTCGCGTTCGTCATCTACGACCGCTCCGCCGACCTGCTCTTCGCCGCCCGCGACCCGTTCGGCATCAAGCCGCTCTACTGGACCCAGTGGGACGGCGCGACCTGGCTCGCCAGCGAGAAGAAGCTCCTGCCGGGCCTCACCCACCCCGACATGATCGCCGCCGACCAGACCGCGCACTACGCGACGTTCCAGTACACGCCCGAGCCGGCGACGCTCCACCGGCACGTCCACCGGCTCGAGGCCGGGCACTTCGCGATGTTCCGCCCCGGCGCCGAACCGCGCCCGCAGCGGTACTTCGAGCCGATGTTCAAGCCCAGGCCCGTCGACGACGCCGAAGCGCTCCACGGCGAGATCCTCGCGGCCCTGCGCGACTCCGTGCGCATCCACATGCGCTCGGACGTGCCGGTCGGCGCGCTGCTGTCCAGCGGCATCGACTCGACGGCCGTGGTCGCGCTGGCCCGCGAGGTCAACCCGAACCTGCTGACGTTCACCGCGCAGTTCACCGACCCGGGCCTGTACGACGAGCTCGAAGTGGCCGCCGCCTCCGCTGCGGCCCTTGGGGTCCGGTCGATCCCCGCGCCCGTCTCGGTCGACGACGTGATCCGGGAGCTGCCGAAGATCGTGTGGCACCTGGACGACCCGGTCGCCGACCCGGCGCTCGTGCCGCTGTACTTCGTGACGAAGAAGGCCGCCGAGCACGTCACCGTCGCCCTCGGCGGCGAAGGCGCCGACGAGCTGTTCGGCGGGTACACGATCTACCACGAGCCGCACTCGCTCAAACGCCTCGAAGCGCTCCCCGACCCCGCGAAGGGCCTGCTGCGCAAGGCGTCCGCGGTCCTGCCCGACGGCGTCAAGGGCAAGAGCTTCCTCGAGCGGGGCACCGCCGAGCTGCGCGAGCGGTTCGTCGGCAACGCGAAGATCTTCACCGGTGAGGACAAGCGCCGCCTGCTGCGCCACGAGGGCCCGGACTACCGCGCCGTCACCGACCCGATCTGGGACGAGTCGGCGCACCTCGACCCGACGACCCGCATGCAGCACATGGACCTGCGCACCTGGATGAAGGGCGACATCCTCGTCAAGGCCGACCGGATGTCCATGGCGCACAGCCTGGAGCTGCGCGTGCCGTTCCTCGACCGGGCCGTGTGGGAGGTCGCCGCGCGCGTCCCCGTCGAGCACCGCCTCCAGGGCAAGCAGACAAAGGTCGCGCTGCGCCGCGCCGTGCAGGCCATCGTGCCGCCCACGATCGTCGAGCGCCCGAAGCTGGGCTTCCCGACCCCGCACCGGCAGTGGCTGGCCGGGCCCATGTTCGAGTGGGCCGACCACGTGCTCGCCACGAGCGCCTGCGGGCACCTCCTCGACCTCGAGTTCGCGCGCGGCCTGCTGCGCGCCCACCGCGCCGGGGAGGCCGACAACGCCCGCAAGGTGTGGGCCGTGATGGTCTTCTGCCTCTGGTACTCCCAGCTCGACCGCCCGCCGCTGGGCTGGGACCGCGTCCGCGCGCCCCGCACCGCCACCATCATCCTCAGGCCTCGAACAGCCCCTGGCCGACGTAGCCGCCCTCGGGCGCACCCGGTGGGAGCACGAACACCGCGCTGCCTTCGGCGGTGATGAACTCGCTCAACCGGTCAGACGCGGCCATCTTCTCCTGCGCGTCGATGAACGCCTGCGGGTCGGCCTGGAAGGACACGAACAGCAGTCCCGCGTCGTACGGGTGCTCGGCGTGCATGTGCCCGTCCAAGTGCCCGTCCGTCGCGGCGTCGGAGCTGACCGCGCCCTCGGTGAGGAACCCGTAGTCGTAGTTGTAGCCGCGCCGCACCATCGGCGCGTCGTGCACGACCGCGACGTGCGAGTCCGCCGGGACGGCGGGCAGACCGGACGCGTCGAGCGCCTCGAAGTCCGGGTGGTCGAACTCGCCGCCGCCGCTCAGCGGCACCCCTGAGTCCCGCTCGCGCCCGAACGTCAGGTTCTGGTCCTCGGCGGTGAGCATCGACCAGTCCGGCAGCCGCATCCGGATCTTGCGGAACACCAGGTACGTGCCGCCCTCGAACCATCCCGGCTCCGAGTCGACCGCCCACACGCGCTCGTCGAACGTGCTCGACCCGACCTCCGGGTTCGCGCTGCCGTCCTTGAACCCCATGAGGTTCCGGGGCGTTCCGCCGTCGGCGGGCCGCGACGAGAAGCCCTGCTGCACCCAGCCGAGCGTCCCGTACCCGACCGCGCGCTTGCGCAGCTCCAGGAACGCGCCGCTCACCACCTGCTGGTCGTCGCCGCACACCTGCAGGAGCAGGTCGCCGCCCGACCACGCCGGATTCAGCTTGTCCCCGTCGAACTCGGGCAGCTCCACCAGCTTCGACGGCTGCGCCGCCTCCAGCCCCGTCTTCGCGAACACGCCCGGGCCGAGCCCGAACGTCACCGTCAGCCGCGCCGGGTCCAGCCCGGCCGCCACCGCTTCGGCGTCGAACTGGTCGTCCCCGTCGATCTTCGCCTTCGGCGGCGCCTCGCCGGCCGCGAGCGCCGCCGCGACCGCCGACCAGTCCCGGAGCAGGGCCTGCAGGTTCGCCCTCATCGCCGCCTGGTCGAGCGTCTCGCCGGTCATCGCCTTGTCCGACAAGGCGAACGACGCGAACAGCGCATGGCCCTGCGCGGGCGTCTCGATCCCGGACTGCCGAGCCCCGAAGAACGGCTCCACGGCCCCATCGGCCCCGGCCGCCTCGCCCCCGTCGCCCTGCGACGACGCGATGCCCATGCCGACGCCCGCGCCGACCGCCGCCGCGACCGTCGCCCCCGCCAGCGCCGCACGCCGCGACACCACGGCCTCGCCGTCCCCGTTCTCCTTGGGCGGCTTGCGGAACCGCTGCCACAGACCGATGAGCACGTCGATCACGGCGAACGCGGCCAACGAGATCCCCAGCAGCGGGAAGCACCAGCCGACCCCGGCCGTGACCGCCACGACGACCGCGACCAGCGGCCACGGCAGCCTCCGCAGCGTCCCGCGCGCATACGGACGGCCCACGAGCCCGCCCTTGGGGCGGCGCTGCCACCACATCCGGTAGCCCCACGCAATCATGAGCACGACCGCGAGCATCGCCGCCGCCAGCAGCAGCTGGTTCGCCAAACCGAACAGCAGGCCCATGTGCGCGGCGATGAACACGTTCGTCGCCTGCGCCATGAACGGCCAGTCCGCGAACCGCAGCTCCTCGGCCACCTCAGGCGCGCCCGAAGCGGTGTCGACCACCATCTGGTCCTGCTCGAGCGGCAGCGACCGGTGCGTCTCGGCCACCAGGTACTGCGTGCCCCCGCCCGTGGGCAGGGTGATCTGCAAGGGGCCGTTCATGTCCGCGTCCCGCGCGGTCGCGTACACGCTGTCGAGCAGCGCCACCGCGAACGGCGACGCCGCAGCGCTCTCGTGGTGCCCGCCGTGCCCGCCGTGGTCCCCGCCGGTCGCGCCCTCCACGGTGACCGAAGGCGTGGTCCAGCTCAGCGTCTCGCGCAGCGCCGCGACGTTCTCGCCCGCGTACCGCGACCAGGTCAGGCCCGTCACCGACAGGAACAGCAGGACGAGCACCAGCCACAGCCCCACCGGGCCGTGCCACGCGAGCGTGCGCGAACGACCAGTGCCGTGGGGCTTCGGCCGCCACAGGCCGCCGTCGCGGCGCTTGCGGGCGATCCACAGGACCAGGCCGCCGAGCGCCACCACCCACAGCCAGCTCGCCGCCAGCTCCGAGTACAGGCGGCCCGGCTCGCCCAGGTGCAGGTTCCGGTGCAGCGTCGAGATCCACTCGCGCACCGGACCGGCCTGCGAGGACCCGTACGAGGTCGAATCGCCCAGCACGTCACCGGTGTACGGGTCGACGTAGACGACCGCGACCGCGCCCGACTCGCGGACGACGCCGTCGTCCACGACGACCGCCGTCGACGCGTCGTCCTCGGCGGCGGGCCGCACGGCCGTCACCGTCCAGTCCGGATGCGCCGCAGTGACGGCCTCGACCTGGTCGGCCAGGCCGATCCGCTCGCCGCCGGGATCGACCGTGCGCAGATCCGAGTAGAGCGCGTCCTCCAAGGGGTAGGACAGCGCGTAGGCCAGCCCGGTCAAAGCCGAGACCAGCAGAAAAGGGGCTATGAGAATGCCGGCGTAGAAATGCAGCCGGAGCAGCAGCTGCCTGAGGGCAGCCGAAATCTTGGGTTTGTCTGACATTGTTCGCTTTCCGAGCAGCCCCGGAGCACACGGGAACCAGGGCAGGAGTCAACGCCGAAGGCGCTGGGGGACAAAAGGACTCAGGAGAAAGCGAACAGCGGCGGACCGCGATGCGAGATCTGGGTGCGGCTCGCCGGGACCGGACGCGGCGTCTGCGTCCGCAGTATGAAGCGGCGCGGCCGGATCACCACGAGCGCGCCCGCGCCGAGGACCCGCACCACGCGCGCGAAGAACAGCGTCAGCGCGTCGAGCAGCCTCGCGAACGCGGCGTCGCCGCGCGCCAGCCACGACGCCTGCGCCAGCGCGGCCGCGATGTGCACCAGCCACATGCTCAGGCCCGCGCCGTGCGCATGGCCCTGAGCGGCGACCGCGCCGATCTCGAAGAACTCGTGCAGCCCGTACTGCGCCGCCAGGCACAGGGGCGTGAGCGCGAGGAAGCCGCGCTGGCGTCCGCCGACGCCGTACGCGGCGGCGAAGAGCAGGAAGAGGGCAGCGGCGAACTGGAGCGGGCCGGGGGCGTTCCCGCCGCTCCACAGGTGCAGCAGGAGCGAGGCGGACGCCGAGACCGCTGCGAACACGGCGGCCCGCAGCAGTCGGAACGGAGTCTGCCTCACTTGCACGCGCGTATTGTGTCACGCCGCCCGGGAACCGCGGTACCCCCGCGTCGGCTATGCGACGCGGGGGTGTCGGGTTCAGGCCCGCTTGGGGCCGTAGGTGAGCCGCCGCAGCAGCACCTCGAACGGGCCGCGCTTCCCGGCCTTGTCCAGGGCGACCGCTATGAAGACGGTGACCAGCCAGGTCCCGAACGCGAAGCCGAACGCGCCGAGGTAGCCCAGGTCCTCGCCGAGGCCGAAGCCCCAGGCGGTGAGCAGCGGGGCCATGATGATCGACTGCAGCAGATAGCAGGTGAGCGACCGCTCGCCGACCGCGGCGAGCGCCCCGGGGACGCCCCGGCGGCCGAAGCCGCGCAGCTTGTGCGCCAGGAGCGCGAAGCCGCAGATGTACCCGATCCCGGCGTAGAGCCCGCCCAGGAGCGTCAGGTAGACCGAGGCCCGCCAGATCTCCGTCGAGGGCTCCCACGCGCCGAGGCCGATGAGCGCCACGGGAAGCGAGCTGAGCACGTTCACGGCCATGCCGGAGACGAAGACCTTCTTCAGCTGCGGCAGGTGCGCTTCGGGGTGGTCGAGCCAGCCCGCGCGCTGCAGCATCATGCCCGCGACGATCAGCGGGAAGAACGAGCCCGTCAGCACGATCGCGATCATCGAGGTCGGCGAGGCGATCGCGCCCATGACCAGCTGGCCGACGTACGGCGGCAGGCCGTCGCCGCCCGGCGGCGCCGAGGTGGTGGTGTAGAAGAACGCCATGACCGGGGTGCCGACCAGCGCGACGTAGGCGGCGGAGCCCCACAGCCACTGCTTGAGCGACTTGTCGGAGAGGTGCACGAAGAACAGCGCGATGAGGCCCATCGCCCCGTACGGGGCGAGGATGTCGCCGAAGAACAGCAGCACCGCGTGCGCGAAGCCGAACGCGATGAGCCACCACGAGCGGCGGCGCAGGACCTTGCGGACGCTCTTGGCCTCCATGCCGCGCGCGAACATCCGCGAGGCCATGACGGCGATGCCGAAGCCGTACAGGACGGCGAACATCGGGCGCGAGCGCTCGGCGACGAGCAGCTGCTCCAGGAAGTACGCGACGTGGTCGGCGGCCGACTGCCCGGTGTTGTGGTTGTACTTGTCGAGGCCCATGCCCCACAAGTGGATCGGGACGTTCGCGAGGGCGATGAACAGGAGCATGAAGCCGCGCGCGATGTCGGGTGCGAGTGAGCGCTCGGCCTTGGTGATCGGGGCGGGCGCGCCGGGCGGCCCGGACGCGGTGAGGGGGGCGGTGGCGGACACGACGGTCTCCTTCGGGTCGTGTTGGGTGCTGGTTTCCGTTTCAGTCTATGAGAAACGGCCCGTTTTCACGGTAGTGCCAACCCCCGCCCGGCACTCCCGCCTGCGGTACCGACCCTTGTCGTTCCCCGGACGGACCGGCGTCGTACCAGGGGAGGATCAGGCCCGCCTGGGACCGTACGTGAGCCGCCGCAGCAGCACCTCGAACGGGCCGCGTCTCCCGGCCTTGTCGAGCGCGACCGCGACGAGGACGGTGACGAGCCAGGTGGCGGCCGCGAAGCCGAACGCGCCGAGGTAGCCCAGGTCCTCGCCGAGGCCGAAGCCCCATTCGGTCAGGAGCGGGGCCATGATGATCGACTGCAGCAGATAGCAGGTGAGGGAGCGTTCGCCAACGGCGGCGAGCGCCCCGGGGACGCCGCGGCGGCCGAAGCCGCGCAAGCGGTGCGCCAGGAGCGCGAAGCCGCAGATGTAGCCGAGTCCGGCGTACATGCCGCCCGCGATCGTCAGGTACAGGGCCGCCGTGAACACCGCGCTCGAGGGCTCCCAGACGCCGAGTGCGGTGAGCGCCACGGGAAGCGAGCTGAGCACGTTCACGGCCATGCCGGAGACGAACGCCTTCTTCAGCTGCGGCAGATGCGCTTCGGGGTGGTCGATCCACCCCGCGCGGTGGAGCATGAGCCCCGCGATGATCAGCGGGATGAACAGGGCGACGAGGACGCTCACGACCGTGAGCACCGTCGAGACGAGCGCACCGTCGATCAGATGGTCGACGTACGGCGGCCGAGTGGACTCGGCCGGGGGCTCCCCGCCCCCTCCGGAGAGGAGCGCCATGACCGGGAGCCCGATGAGCGCCAGGTAGAGCGAGCTGCCCCACAACCACTTCCTGAGCGACTTGTCGGAGAGGTGCACGAAGAACAGGGCGACCAGTCCGGCAGCTCCGTAGGGCGCCAGGATGTCGCCCACGAACAGGAGCACCGCGTGCGCGAAGCCGAACGCGACGAGCCACCACGAGCGGCGGCGCAGGACCTTCCGGACTCCCTTGGGGTCCATGCCGCGCGCGAACATCCGCGAGGCCATGACGGCGATGCCGAAGCCGTAGAGGATCGCGAACATCGGCCGCGAGCGCTCGGCGACGACCAGCTGCTCGAAGAACAGTGCGATGTGGTCGGCACCGGACTGGCCGGTGTTGTGGGCGTAGTCGTTCGCGCCCATGCCCCACAGGTGCGCCGGGACGTTGGCGAGCGCGATGAACAGCAGCATGCCGCCTCGGGCGATGTCCGGCGCGAGCGAGCGCTCGGCCCTGCCGATGGACGGCGGCGGGCCGGCCGGCCCGGTGCGCACTGCGGGGGCGGTGGTCATGGTCGGGGGACTCCTCGGCGGGTGCGTGGACCCGGCCGTCGATCGACGGCCGGGCGTTGTCCACGCTAGTGCCGGGACCCCGCGCGGCGCCCCGGTCGCCGGGACAGACTGGTCTCGTCCGGGAGAAGGAGCCCGACACCGCGGCGTCGTACCCCGGTACTACGCGCCCCAAAAAGACGGAGGGCCCCGCCGCTTCCGCGGCAGGGCCCTCCGATGCTGTTGCGTCACTTATGCCTCCGCACTTCGTGCGGAGCCCCGGCGCTTCGCGCCGGCTACGCCTTCGTGCTGAACCTTGAGTTCACTACGGCTACGCCTTCGTGAACAAAAGCGCCGCGTTGTGGCCGCCGAAGCCGAAGGCCGTGTTGAGCGCGGCGTTCAGCTCCACCTTGCGCGCCTCGTTCGCCGCGACGTCCAGGTCCAGGGCCGGGTCCGGGTTCTCCAGGTTGATGGTCGGAGGGATGACCCCTTCGACGATCGCCAGGATCGCCGCGATCGACTCGACCGCTCCCGCCCCGCCGAGCAGGTGCCCGGTCATGGACTTGGTCGCGGTCAGCACCACGTGGTCGCCGACCTCGCGCTTGACGCCCTTGACCTCGGCCATGTCGCCGACCGGAGTGGACGTCGCATGGGCGTTGACGTGGCCGATCTCCTTCGGGTCGATGCCGGCCTGCTTGATCGCCGCCGCCATCGCCCGGCCGCCGCCCCGGCACTCCGGGTCGGGCTGGACCATGTCGAAGCCGTCGGAGGTCAGGCCGGAGCCCGCGACGACCGCGTAGATCTTCGCCCCGCGCGCCTCGGCGTGGTCGCGGCGCTCCAGGATCAGCGCGCCGCCGCCCTCGCCCATGACGAACCCGTCGCGGTCGCGGTCCCAGGGCCGGGAGGCGTGCGTCGGGTCGTCGTTGCGGGTCGACATGGCCTTCATCGAGGAGAACCCGGCCATCGGCAGGCCGCCGATGACCGCCTCGGCGCCGCCTGCGATGACCACGTCGGCGCGGCCGACGCGGATCATGTCGGCGGCCCACGAGATCGCCTCAGCAGAGGTGGCGCACGCGCTGGTGGGGGCGTGCACGCCGGCGCGGGCGTGGAACTCGAGGCCGACCACGGCCGCGGGGCCGTTGGGCATGAGCATGGGCACGGTGAACGGGGAGACCTTGCGGGCGCCGCTCTCCTCCAGGATGTCGTCCTGGGCGAGGAGCGTCAGCGCCCCGCCGATGCCGGAACCGAAGACGACGCCCAGGCGTTCCTTCTCGAGGTCGTCGTTCAGCCCCGCGTCGTCCCACGCCTGCTGGGCCGCGACGAGCGCGATCTGCTCGGAGCGGTCCAGGCGGCGCAGCCGCACCCGAGGCAGGACCTCGGACGGCTCCACCGCCAGCTCGGCGGCGATACGGCACGGGAGTTCCTGCGCCCACTCGTGTTCGAGCAGGTGCACGCCCGACCGACCGGCCACGAGTGCTTCCCAGGTCGACGCCACGTCCCCGCCGAGGGGAGTGGTCGCGCCGAGCCCGGTCACGACTACCTCAGTCACATTCAGCCCTTTTCGATGAAGGAAACGGCGTCGCCGACGGTCTTCAGGTTGGCGACCTCGTCGTCGGGGATCTTGACGCCGAACTTCTCTTCGGCGGCGACGACGACCTCGACCATGGCGAGCGAGTCGACGTCCAGGTCGTCGGTGAAGGACTTGCCGTCGGCGACATCGTCGGGGTTGACGCCCGCGACCTCTTCGAGAATGTCGGACAGGCCTTCGCGGATCTCGTCACGAGACAGAGCCATGAGTTATTTCCTCTCGATAATTACGGGCAGCGGATGACTTGCCCGGCGTAGGTGAGTCCGCCGCCGAATCCGAACAGGAGGATCGGGGCGCCGGAGGCCACCTTGCCACTTTGAACCAACTTCGACAGCGCCAGCGGCACCGATGCCGCGGACGTGTTGCCGGAGTAGACGATGTCCTCGGCGATGACGCAGTCGTCGCTGAAGTCGAGGCGCTTGGCGATGCCCTGGATGATCCGCAGGTTCGCCTGGTGCGGCACGAAGGCCGCGAGCTCGTTGACCTTGAGGCCGGCCCGCTCGGCGACCTGCTCGATGAGCGGCGCGAGCTGCGTGGTGGCCCAGCGGAACACGGTCTGGCCGGCCTGCTTGATGAACGGGACGTCCTCCTCGATGCGGATGACGTCGCTCATCGACGGCTCCGAGCCCCACAGGACCGGGCTGATCGCCTGCTCCGGGTTGTCGGTGCCCTCGATGACCACCGCGCCCGCGCCGTCGCCGAAGAGGACGCACGAGGAGCGGTCCTCCCAGTCGGTGACGGCCGAGAGGCACTCGGCGCCGATCACCAGCGCGCGCTTGGCGCTGCCGACCCGGATGGCCATGTCGGCCTGGGCCAGCGCGTACTCGAAGCCCGAGCAGGCGGTGTTGACGTCGATGGCGGCCGGGGCCTTGATGCCGAGCGCGTCGGCGACGCGGCAGGCGGTGTTGGGGCAGATGTCCTTGGCGGAGACGGTGGCGACGATGACGAAGTCGACGTCGTCCGGGGTGAACCCGCCGTTGCTCATGGCCTCGCGGGCGGCCTCGATCGCGAGGTCGGCGACCTTCTGGCCGTCGGCGGCGATGCGGCGCTCCTTGATGCCGACACGCGAGACGATCCACTCGTCGTTCGTGTCGACCATTTCGGCGAGGTCGGCGTTGGTGAGGATCTTCTCCGGCTGGTAGTGCCCGACGCTGACGACGCGCGTTCCGATGACGCTCACTCGGCTCCTTCGTTCAACTCGTGTTCGGCGTCGACGCCATAGTCCGCGGCGAGCATGAGCTCGTCGGGAGTGTTGACATTGAGCCGGTCGACGCCCTTGAGAGCCCGCTTCGCGAGCCCGGTGAGGGTACCGGCGGGCGGCAGTTCGAGGACCGCCGTGACGCCCAGTTCCTCAAGCGTACTCATGCACGCGTCCCACCGGACCGGCGACGTGACCTGGGCCACGATCTGCTGCAAGGCCTGGGCGCCGCTCGCGACGGGCCGCCCGTCCTTGTTCGACAGGAGGGTCCGCACCGGGTCCTTGACCTGGATCTCGGCGGCGACGGCCTCGAGCGCCTCCTGCGCGGGGGCCATGTGCGGGGTGTGGAACGCCCCGGCGACCTTGAGCGGGATGATGCGGGCCCTCTCGGGCGGGCCCTGGGTGAGCTTCTCGATCGCGGCGACCGGTCCGGCGGCGACGATCTGCCCGGCGCCGTTGCGGTTCGCGGGCCACGCGCCCGCGTTCTCGATCGCGGCGAGCACGTCGGCCTCGACGCCGCCGAGGACGGCGGCCATCGTGGTCGGCTCGATGCTGCAGGCGGCGGCCATCTCGCGGCCGCGCACGGCGGCGAGCTTGACGGCGTCCTCGGGGGTGAGGACCCCGGCGAGGGCGAGCGCGGTGAGCTCGCCGACCGAGTGGCCCGCGACGACCGACGCGGCCGAGACGGGGAGGTACTCGGCGGCCAGCAGCCCGGCCGCCACGAGGAGCGGCTGGGTGTTGGCGGTGTCGGTGATCTCGGCCTGGTCCGCGGTGGTGCCCAGGTGCACGAGGTCGAGCCCGATGAGCTCGGACCAGGCGCGCAGGCGGGCCTCGGCCGCGGGGTCGTATTCGATCCATGACGTCAGGAACCCGGGCTTCTGCGAGCCCTGCCCGGGAGCGAGAATGGCAAGCACATTAAGACTTTCGCATTGACAACAGGTGATACGGGAGCAGCCTGGAGACTGAAAGCCGGTCCGGTTCTTGTAGGGAATCTACAACACTCGTTGTCAACTGCGCGAACGCCGGGTGCCCGATGCGTTCTCCAGGCGGCCTATGGTCAACCCCACACGGAGGACGAAGGCCTCATGCGGTTCGGTGGGGGAGAAACCGGTCACCTCCTGGATGCGGCGGAGGCGGTACCGGACCGTGTTCGGGTGGACGTAGAGCTCGCGCGCGGTGCCCTCGAGGACCCCGCCGGAGGCGATGAACGCGTCCATGGTCTCCAGCAGCTCCCCGCCCGCGCGCCGCAGCGTCAGGTAGACGCTCTCGCGCAGGGTGCGGCGCGCCTCCTCGTCGCCCGCGATGGCCCGCTCCGGGAGGAGCTGGGTCGCGGTGACGGGCCGGGGCGCGTCGGGCCAGGCCGGGGCGGCCCGGTGCCCGGCCACGGCCGCGAGCGCGGACGTGGACGCGTCGGCGAGGCCGGTCACGGTGGGGCCCACCACGACAGGGCCGTCGCCGAACTGCCCGGTGAGCTTCTCGACGATCTCCACCGGCTCCTTGACGCCGCCGAGGAGCAGCACGAGGCGGGCGCCGTGGACGCCCGCGAGGATGTCGAGGCCGAGCCTGCGGGCGGCGCGCTGGACCGAATGGAGCACGAGCGTGGCCTCGCCGCCGGGGGTCGCGCCGCAGACGACGGTGATCGTCTGCGTCTCGGACCAGCCGAGGGCGGCGGCGCGGGAGATGAGCTCGTCGGAGTTGTCGCCGCGCAGGAGCGCGTCGACGAGCATCGCCTGGAGCCGCGCGTCCCAGGCGCCGCGCGTCTCGGCGGCGCGCGCGTACACGCGGGCGGACGCGAACGCGATCTCGCGGCTGAAGCGCAGCACCGACTCGCGCAGCTGGTCCGTCTCGCCTTCGGCGGCGAGCTGGGGCACCTGCTCCTCGACCACGTCGATGACGACCTGGATGAGGGCGACGGTGTGCTGGAGGCTGATGGCGCGGGCGAGCTCGACGGGGGCGGCCTCGAAGACCATGTCGGAGGTGCCCAGGTCCTCGCCGCCGTTGCGCAGCCATTCGAGGAACTGCCGCACCCCGGCCTGCGCGACCAGGGTGACCATGGAGCGCTGCTCGGCAGGGAGGTCGCGGAACCAGGGGAGGCGTTCGTCCATCCGGGTGAGCGACTGGGTCGTCAGCGCCGAGGAGGAGCGCTCGATGTTCTGAATGGTCGTGGCCAGATCCATGCCCTATAGCCTGCCAGACGTGGCGTACGCCGCGCATGGCCGTCTGTCGGAATAGCTCGGCCGCCACTACTGTTGCGCGGAAGAGCACCAAAGAAGCCACGACAGAGAGGCGGCCCTATGGCCACGGTTGCACTGACCAAGGACAACTTCGAGGAGACCGTCACCGGTAACGGCATCGTGCTGGTGGACTGGTGGGCCGACTGGTGCGGCCCGTGCAAGATGTTCGCGCCCACGTTCGAGGCGTCGAGCGAGAAGCACCCTGACGTCGTCTTCGGGAAGATCGACACCGAGGACCAGCCGGAGCTGTCGGGCGAGGCCGGGATCCAGTCGATCCCCACGCTCATGGCGTTCCGCGACGGCATCCTCCTCTACAGCCAGCCCGGCGCGCTGCCGCCGGCCGCGCTCGAGGAGATCATCTCGAAGGTGAAGGAACTCGACATGGACGCCGTGCGCGCCGAGATCGAGAAGGAGGAGGCCGAGGCCTAGGCCGCGGACTCCGAACGGCAGGAACGAGCAGAGCGGGGCTGAAACGCACCGCATGACGAAGGGCCGCAGGCGATCGCCTGCGGCCCTTCGTCATGCGCGTACTAGGAGTCGCCGCCCGCTTCGCCCGCCTCGGCGGCGGTCGGGTCGGTGATCTGGTACTTGGCGGCCGCCTGGGCGGCCAGCTCCGGCTTGACCTCGCCGCGGGCGGCGAGCTGCTGGAGGGCGGCCACGGCGATCGACTCGGCGTCGACGTTGAAGTGGCGGCGCAGGGCCCCGCGGGTGTCGGAGTGGCCGAAGCCGTCCGTGCCCAGCGAGGTGTAGTCGCCCGGCACCCAGCGGCTGATGAGGTCCGGGACGGCCCGCATGTAGTCGCTGACGGCGATGAACGGGCCCTCGGCGTCGGCGAGCTTCTGCGTCACGTACGGGACCTGCTTCTCGGCCTCCGGGTGGCGGAGGTTGTGGCGGTCGGCCTCGATGCCGTCGCGGCTCAGCTCGGTCCAGGAGGTGACCGACCAGACGTCGGCGGCCACGCCCCAGTCCGCTTCGAGCAGCTCGGCGGCCTTCGTCGCCCAGGACATGCCCGAACCCGAGGTCAGGAGCTGTACTCGCGGGCCCGAGCCCTGGGCGGTCTGGACCTTGTGGATGCCCTTGAGGATGCCCTCGACGTCCACGTTCTCGGGCTCGGCGGGCTGCACGATCGGCTCGTTGTACACGGTCATGTAGTAGAAGACGTGCTCGCCTTCGCCGTACATGCGGCGCAGGCCGTCCTGGACGATGTGCCCGATCTCGTAGCCGTACGCAGGGTCGTAGGAGACGACCGCCGGGTTGGTGTGCGCCAGGAGCAGCGAGTGGCCGTCCTCGTGCTGCAGGCCCTCGCCGTTGAGCGTGGTGCGCCCGGCGGTGGCGCCGATGAGGAAGCCGTTCGCGAGCTGGTCCGTGGCGGCCCAGATCGCGTCGGCGGTCCGCTGGAACCCGAACATCGAGTAGAAGATGTAGAACGGGATCATCGGCTCGCCGAGCGTGTCGCCCGAGGTGCCCACGGCGGTGAACGCGGCCATCGAGCCGGCCTCGTTGATGCCCACGTGCATGAGCTGGCCCTGCTCGGACTCCTTGTAGGAGAGGAACAGGTCCCGGTCGACCGACAGGTACTGCTGGCCGTGCGTCGACCAGATCTTCGCCGTCGGGAACATCGCGTCCATGCCGAACGTGCGCGCCTCGTCGGGGATGATCGGGACCCAGCGCTTGCCGGTCTCCTTGTCCCGCATGAGGTCCTTGAGCAGGCGCACGAGGGCCATCGTGGTGGCGGCCTTCTGCTTGCCCGAGCCGCGCTTGGTCGACTTGTAGGCCTCCTCGCCGGGCAGGCCCAGCGGGATGACCGTGTTGCGGCGCTTGGGGATCGAACCGCCGAGCGCGGCGCGGCGGGCCTGCAGGTACTCGTCCTCGGCCGAACCGGCCGCGGGCTTGACGTACGGCGGCAGGTACGGGTTCGCCTCGAGCTGCGCGTCGGTGACGGGCATCTCCAGGGCGTCGCGGAAGCCCTTGAGGTCGTCGAGCGAGAGCTTCTTCATCTGGTGGGTCGCGTTGCGGCCCTCGAAGGTCGAGCCGAGCTTGTAGCCCTTGACGGTGTGCGCGAGGATCACCGTCGGCTGGCCCTCGTGGTCCATCGCGGCCTTGTACGCGGCGTAGATCTTGCGGTCGTCGTGGCCGCCGCGGCGCAGGTTCCAGATGTCGTCGTCCGACAGGGGCTGCGCCATCGCCTTGGTGCGGGTGTCGCGGCCGAAGAAGTGCTCGCGGATGAACGCGCCCGACTCGGCCTTGAAGGTCTGGAAGTCGCCGTCGGGGGTGGTGTTCATGAGGTTCACCAGCGCGCCGTCGGCGTCGGCGGCGAGCAGCGGGTCCCACTCGCGGCCCCACATGACCTTGATGACGTTCCAGCCCGCGCCGCGGAAGTACGACTCGAGCTCCTGGACGATCTTGCCGTTGCCGCGCACCGGGCCGTCGAGGCGCTGGAGGTTGCAGTTGACGACGAAGGTGAGGTTGTCGAGCTCGGCCCCGGCGGCGAACTGCAGCGCGCCGCGCGACTCGACCTCGTCCATCTCGCCGTCGCCGAGGAACGCCCAGACCTGCTGCTTCTTGGTGTCCTTGATGCCGCGGTCGTCCATGTAGCGGTTGAACAGCGCCTGGTAGATGGCGTTGATCGGGCCCAGGCCCATCGACACGGTGGGGAACTGCCAGTAGTCCGGCATGAGGCGGGGGTGCGGGTAGGACGGCAGGCCGCCCTGCGGGCGCGAGACCTCCTGGCGGAAGCCGTCGAGGTCGTCCTCGTTCAGCCGGCCTTCCACAAAGGAGCGGGCGTACATGCCGGGGGAGGCGTGGCCCTGGAAGAAGATCTGGTCGCCGCCGCCCTCGTGGTCGCGGCCGCGGAAGAAGTGGTTGTAGCCGACCTCGTAGAGGTTCGCGGCCGACGCGTACGTCGAGATGTGCCCGCCCACGCCGATGCCGGGTCGCTGCGCGCGGTGGACCGTCATGGCGGCGTTCCAGCGTACGTACGAGCGGATGCGGTGCTCGACGGCCTCGTCGCCGGGGTAGTGCGGCTCGGCCTCCACCGGGATGGTGTTCACATAGTCGGTGCTCGTGGACGCCGGGACGCCGATCTGGCGCTTGCGGGCGTGCTCGAGCAGACGCTGCATGACGTAGCGGGCACGGGTGCGCCCGCCGCCGTCGAGGAGGCCGTCCAGGGATTCCAGCCACTCGCTGGTCTCCCCAGGGTCAGTGTCCGGTCCTTGGGTCGGCAATCCGTCACTGATGGGCGGCCGGTTCTGTTCCGTGGTCACGGGCGATCCCTCGTTCTAAGACTGCGGCTTTGCAGGGTTGCTCTTCAGGCAGCAGAGTGTCTTCGTTTTCTACCATCCTCCCTTGAATCTACCGCGAGCATCGACGACCCACCCGCCTTGATGCGACCGCGCCCACACTCCCCGCGACTGTGAAACCCGCTCACCTGCGGCGCTGTGAAAGGCGTCTCGGCAAGCGAGATCACGGCCATGTGAACGTGTCCGCACAACATCGCCCGGGCCCGTTGCGAATGCGCGCGCGGACCTCTTTTCCCGCGCGTGCGCGAGCGCTGGATATGACCCGCCTCCTATGGTGTACTTCATATGCTGTCCAGAGCAGAGCCGAAAGCCCTGGCGGCCCGAACCTATGGAGGGGAAGCAGTGAACGCTCCGAGCAGCCCGGTGGACTCATCGAGCGTGGTGCAGCGACTCGGACTCGACGGCGTCGAGTCCGTCATGGAGATCGGCTTCGACACCGACGTCGACGCCGCCCTGCGCAGCGCCGTCATCGAGGCGGTCGGGGAGCTCCTCGACGAGGACTCCGACGAGATCGTGGGCGCGGTGCTCCTGTGGTGCCGCGAAGAGGACGGCGACCTGGTCGACCTCCTCCTCGACGCCCGCGACCCGCTCGCCGACGACGGCGTCGTCTGGCTCCTCACCCCCAAGGCCGGGCGGCCCGGCCACATCGAGCCCGCCGACATCGAGGAGTCGACGACCCTCGCCGGTCTCAAGTCGACGAAGACCCTGAACGCCTCCCCGGACTGGGTCGCGTCCCGGATGGTCGTCGCCCGCCGCTGAGGCGCGGGTGTCGCGGGCCCGCTTCCGGCGGGTCCGTTGGTGCGCGGCGCGGACTGGCGCTAACGTTCAGCGCGTCAGACCGTCGAAGGCCCTCCGCGGAGGGCCGCACCGCGAGGAGCGCGCATGCCGATCGAGACCGGAACCAAGGCCCCCGCCTTCACCCTGAAGGACCAGAACAACCAGGAAGTCTCCCTGTCCGACTTCCTCGGCGAGAAGAACGTCCTGCTCGTGTTCTACCCGTTCGCGTTCACCGGCGTGTGCGAGGGCGAGCTGTGCGGCATCCGCGACAACCTCGACGCCTACCAGAGCGACGACGTGCAGGTCCTCAGCGTCTCCATCGACTCCCCGTTCGCCCACAAGGTCTGGGCGCAGCGCGAGGGCTTCGAGTTCCCGCTGCTGTCCGACTTCTGGCCGCACGGCGAGGTCGCCCAGGCCTACGGCGTCTTCAACGAGGAGAAGGGCATGGCGAACCGCGGCACGTTCGTCATCGACAAGCAGGGCGTCGTCCGCTTCTCCGAGATGAACATGCCCGGCGAGGCCCGCGACCAGGGCGCCTGGCAGAAGGCCCTGTCCGAGCTGGCCTAGGACTTCCAGGAAGGGGCCGCCGGGTTCGCCCCGGCGGCCCTTTTCGCGCGTTTCCGCCGCGGTGAGGCAACCCCGGGGCCGCCCCGCCGCGTCTGCGACAGCGAAGCCTCCCCCGATTGGAGTCCGCCGTGCCGCGAACGAAAGCCGTCCTCACCGGCTTGACCGTGCTGGCCACCGCCTCCGGATGCTCCTGGTTCGCCGGTGAGCCCGAGGTCGAGCGCCTCGACTACGAGGAGTACGAGCAGCAGCTCACCGACACGTACAACGAGAGCCAGCGGCTCTCCGACGAGCTCGACGAGGCCGAGATCCGCATCGTGCAGGCCTGCCTGGAGGCCCAGGGCTTCGAGATCCACGACCCGTACGAGCTGGGCGACACCGAGCCCGGCGAGCGGGAGTCCTTCATGGACCAGCCGCCGTACGACTGGTTCCTGCCCTCGGTAGAGGACGCCCAGCGGCGCGGCTTCTGGCAGTGGACCAGCATCGAAGGCTACGAGCACGTCGAGGACGGGGACGAGCTCGACGCCGAATGGGCGGCCTACCAGGCCGAGATCGGCTGGACGACCGTCGTGTTCGAAGGCGAGGACGAGGACGACCTCCCGGAGTTCTTCAAGCAGCCCGAGGAGGAGCAGTACGCCTGGTACGTCGCCTACGGCGGCGAGACCTGGGCCGCGGCCTCGTACTCGTACCTGACCGGAGCCGAGCCCGAAGGCGGCGGGGACGACGCCGAGGGGGAGTCGGCAGGACCGCTGCCTCCCGAGGGCTGCCAGCTGGAGATGCTCGAAGCGGTCTACGCCGACGCCATCGCCGACATGGAAGAGGGCTGGACCAAGCACGACCTGCGCCCCTCGCCGCCGAACGGCGACTGGACGACGATGACCGAGCGGTACGAGGAAGGCGTCGCCGAAGCCGAGGGCGACCTCCTCGACTGCCTCGCCGAGCGCGGCCACGAGGGCTGGGAGTTCTACGACGGCGGGCTGTTCGTCCACTCCTACCTCTCGGAGGCGGGCGACGGCGAGTACCCGCTCAACTCATACCCGGACGCCGGGACCAAGTGGCCCGACCCGCCGAGCGACGTCCCCGACGCCGACGACCCGCAGGGCTGGCTCGACTTCGAGCGCGCCATGGCCGTCGACTTCGCCGAGTGCGGCGACGAGAGCGGCTACCGCGACGCCGCCGTCGACTCCTGGCAGCAGGCGCAGCTGCACTACTACCTGGACGTCGAGGGCGCGACCTTCGCCTGGCAGGAGCAGATGCGCGAGCTCATCGCGCAGGCACAGGACGCTATCGGGGAGTGACCTCCGAAGGCTCGCCCCAAGGGCTGAGGAACACGTACCGCACCATCGGGTAGCGCCCGCGCAGCCCGGCCTCGACGTCCCGGCAGGCGCGCTCGATCGCCTCGCCGGTGGCGCTGTCGCGGAAGTCCACTTTCGCCGCGACCAGGACCGAGGTCGGGCCGAGCTGGAGGGTCAGGAGCTCCTGGACGGCCGTGATGTCCTCGCCCGCTTCGAGTTCGGTCCGCACGGCCTCGCGGAACCGCGGCGGCAGGCTCTTGCCGATGAGCAGCGAGACGTTCGCCTGGCCCAGCAGCACCGCGATCACGAGCAGCAGGACGCCGATGAGGATCGAGGCGATCCCGTCGTACACCGGGCTGCCCGTGAGCTCGGTGAGCAGCAGGCCCGTGGCGGCCAGCAGCAGGCCGATGAGCGCGGCGAGGTCCTCCAGGAACACCGCCTTCACCGTCGTGTCGGGCGTGCGCCGCAGGAACCGGAGCGGGCTGACGCCCCAGTGCCGGGACTCGCGCCGCACCTGCGAGATCGTCCGCAGGAACGAGACGCCTTCGAGCACGAACGAGATCGCCAGGACCACGTAGGAGACGAGGAAGTCGCGCTCGCCGCCGCCCTGCAGCGAGTGGAAGCCGTGCGTGATGGAGAACAGGCCGCCCGCCACGAACGTGAACGCCGCCGCGAGCGCCGCCCACAGGTAGGCCGTGCTGCCGTACCCGAACGGGTGCGCCTCGTCGGCGGGCTTCGCGCTGTTGCGCAAGGCGATGTACAGCATGACCTGCGTGACGGTGTCGGCCGCCGAGTGCGCGGCCTCCGAGACCATCGCGGCCGAGCCGCCCAGGACCCCGGCGACGAGCTTCGCCAGCGCGATGCAGAGGTTCATCAGCGCGGCGACGATCACGGTCAGGACGCTCTCCGAGTTGACTTCCGCCGCTTGATCGCTCACGGCTCCGAGCCTATGCGAGGGCGGCGGCGGGCGGCGGGCACTTCGGGCGCAAGCGGATGGGCCGGGCGCATCGCGCCCGGCCCGTCAGGTTCGGTCTAGCTCTCGGCGTTCTCGTCGAGATAGCCCCACTCGCCGACGTTGTAGAACACGCGCATGGTGGTGGCCCAGTTGTCGCGGACGTTCACGACGTCCTTGTTGACCATGACCAGCTGCGGGGTCCACGCGAGCGGCAGCTGCACCGAGTTGTCGATGGAGATCTGCGCGGCCCGGTTGTTCAGCTCGGCGGCCTTGTCGCGGTCGAGGGTGGTGGCGAGCTCGGCGACGATCGCGTCGACCTCGTCGTTCTGGAACCCGGTGTGGTTTCCCTCGCCCCAGTAGTCGGCGGCGGAGGACGCGAACAGCGGGGTCTCGATCCAGGAGAACAGGATCAGGTCCCAGTCGCGGGCTTCGAGCACCGAGTTGAGCTCGCCGCCGGGGATCGGGTCGGTGGTGAGGTCGATGCCGAGCTCGCCGAGGTAGGTGATGACGAGGTCCTGGATGATCGGCTGGAACGCCTCGCCCTCGATGCCGGTGCGGAAGCGCAGCGAGACAGGTTCGCCCTCGGGGGTGAGGAGCGCGTCGCCGTCCCAGGTGTACCCGGCCTCTTCGAGGATCTGGCGGGCCGCGTCCTGGTCGCCCGAGCCGAGCCCGGAGTCGCCGATCTGGTCGGTGTGGTACTCCGAGCCGGGACGGAAGAGCACGCTGGTCATGGTCTCGGTGTCGGCGAAGGCGGTGCCGTAGGCGCGGGCGTTGATCTCGTCGGCGTCGATCGCGGTGAAGATCGCGCGGCGCAGCGGCTCGTCGGCGAGGAACGGGTTGTCGAAGTTCGCGTCGATGTGGGACCACCCGGACTGGGGCGCGACGCTGTACTTGAGCTCGGGGTCGTCGGCGATCTGGTCGAGGATCTCGGGGTCGAAGCTGGAGGGCGCGGCGCCGTCGATGGTGCCCTGCCGCAGCTCGGTGGCCATGGCGTCGGCGCCTTCGATGTACCTGAGCGTCAAGGAGTCCAGGGTCGACTGCTGCGAGCCGGTCCACTCGGGGTTCGGCACGTACTTCGCGTACTCGCCGAGCACGCCTTCGGTCATCCTGAAGGGACCGGCGCTGTAGTCGAGCGGCGGGTTCTCGGAGAAGTCGGCGACGGAGGCGGCCATGACGGCCGGGTCGGTGCGCCAGTCGGCGTGGCCGCGCGCCTCGGCGATGTGCGCGGGGTGGGTGATGACCTGGGCGGCGTACCACTCGGCGTCGAGGTAGCCGTCCTCGTAGGTGACGACGATCGTGTCGTCCTCGCCCTGTTCGATCGAGGCGACGTGCGAGCCGTACTCGGTGGCGGGGGTGCACCCGGCGCACTGGGCCTCGTCGGTGGACGTGGCCTTCCAGTGCCAGAGGAAGTCGTCGAGGCCGATCGGGGTGCCTTCGCCCCAGGTGGCCTCGGGCTTGAGGTGGTAGGCCACGGTCATCGGCGCTTCGGCGAGGAGTTCCGGTGCGGCCGAGTAGATCCCGTCGTTGTAGTGGATCTCGCCCGCCTGGTCGTAGACGAACACCGTGGGGCGCAGGGGCTGGTTGATGATCGAGGTGGAGAGGCTGGAGCCGTAGATGTCGGCCTGGCCCCAGGCCTCCCATTTGCCGCCCACGGCCCAGACGAGGTCGCCGCCTTCGGCGCGGGGCCCGGAGTTGCAGGTGACGGGGTCGGTCAGGCAGTCCTCGAAGCCGACTCCGGTGGAGGCGGCGTCGTCGTCGCCGCACGCGCTGAGGGTCAGTGCGAGGGCGGCTGCTGCGGTGGCGGCGAGGGCTCTGGTTCGCAGGCCCCGGCGTGGTTCGATCTCGGGCATAGCTGGCTCTTTCGCGGTTTTCGGGGGGAAAGACTCACAGGCGTGCATCACACCATAATGCCGTCTGAAATGGAAGTCTAGTAAAACGATAGGAATGCTAGCTTATTCGCCCGGCAAGCGGCAACATCGTCGAGTCATCCCATGTCCATCGCGTCGAAATCGTTATCAGACGCATCTATCCAACCCTTTATCTATGGGTTAGATTTTGCCTTGTCTTAACTCGCGTCGGCGGCCCGCCGACGTCCGAACCCCCGACCGCAAGGAGGCGGAAGACATGGTGGACAAGGCTTATTGGCGCAGAGGCGCAGGGCTGGCCGCGACGGTGCTGATCGGTGCGACGGCCCTCGCCGCCTGCGGCGGCGGCGAAGCCGAGGACGACGGCACCCTCTCGATGGTGGTGTGGGGCGGCGACCTCGACAAGGAGACCTACCAGGCCCGCATCGACCTCTTCGAGGCCGCGAACCCCGACACCAAGATCGAACTGCAGCTGATCCCCTCGGACCAGTACGCCCAGAAGGTCCAGACGATGATCGCGGGCGGCGACGGCCCCGACATCATGCAGGTCGCCGAGAACGTCAACTCCTACTCCTCCAAGAGCCAGCTGCTCCCGCTCGACGAGTACATCGAGTCCGCGGGCCTGAACATGGAAGAGCGCTTCGGCCCCGTCGGCTCGCTCTACACCTATGAGGACCAGACCTACGCGATCCCGGACCGCTCCGGCGCGATGATCCTGTACTACAACAAGGACCTCTTCGACGCCGCGGGCGTCGAGTACCCGACGGCCGCGTGGACCCAGGACGACGCCCAGGCCGCCATGGAGAAGCTGACCATCCCCGGCGAGCAGTGGGGCTTCTCCGGCGCGGGCTGGTGGGCCCAGTGGTGGAGCTTCGCCTACCAGAACGGCGGCCAGATCATCGACGACAGCGGTCAGCCGACCGTCAACTCGCCCGAGGTCGTCGACGCGCTCCAGTGGGCCAACGACCTCCAGTACAAGTACCACTACGCCCCCACCGCGGCCGAGTACGCCGACATGGGCCCGGACATGGGCGGCGACCCCGCCTTCGCCGCGGGCACCGTCGCCATGAACGCCACCGGCTTCTGGGGCATCGGCGGACTCCTGGAGTCCGACATCAACTGGGGCATCGCGCCGCTGTGGGGCGGCCAGGAGCAGGCGGTCTCCGCCTTCGGTTCCGGCCTGTCCATCACCCGTGACTCGGACAACCCCGAGAAGGCCTTCGAGGCGATCGACTTCCTCACCGACACCGAGGCCCAGACCGTCATCATCGACAAGGCCCAGGACGTGCCCGCCAACATCCAGGTGCAGCAGTCCGACGCGTTCCTCACGCCCGCATGGGCTCCCGAGGGCCTGAACATGGCCGCGTTCGGCGAGTCCTCCGAGTTCATCTTCCGCGCCCCCTTCATCCCGGAGTGGCAGGAGATGCAGGCGACCTTCGACGACAACCTCGGCACCTTCTGGAACGAAGGCGGCGACGCGAAGACCGAACTGGACAAGATCCAGACCCAGCTCGAATCGGTCATCGAGTAGTAGGACGCTCCGATGTCGAACGTCGTCGCAGTCGACGAAGCCCCCGGCGCCGCGCGCGAGTCGCGCGGCGCCGGGAGGCGTCGCCCCAAGATGTCCTCACGGCGCAAGAAGGAGGCCTTCTACTTCTGGCTCTTCATCTCGCCGTGGCTGATCGGGTTCGTCGGGTTCCTCCTCGGCCCCATGATCGCCTCCGTCTACATCTCGCTGACGGAGTGGGACTCGTTCACGCCGCCCGAATGGGTCGGCCTGGAGAACTACGCCAAGGCCCTCACCGAGGACCCGATCTTCTGGAAGGCCCTCGGGAACACCTTCTACTACGCCCTGATCTCCGTGCCGCTCGGCCTGGTCATCGGCGTGTGGCTGGCCAACCTGCTTAACAAGCGCGTCAAGGGCCGCAAGCTCTTCCGCACCTTCATCTACCTGCCCACCCTGGTCCCGCTCGTCGCGACCGCGATGGTCTTCAAGATGGTGCTCGCGCCCTCGGGCCCGCTGAACAACTTCCTCGGCTGGTTCGGCATCGACGGACCCTCGTGGCTCCTGGACGCCACCTGGGTCAAGCCCGCGATCATCGTCCTCTCGGCGTGGGGCGCGGGCGGCGCCACGGTGCTGCTGCTCTCGGCGATGAACGGCATCCCGCGCGAGCTCTACGAAGCCGCCGAGATCGACGGCGCCAGCCCCTGGCGGCAGTTCTGGTCCGTCACGTTCCCGCAGATCACCCCGGTGATCTTCTTCAACCTCATCATGGGCCTCGTCGGATCGTTCCAGATCTTCGGGCAGGTCTACATCCTCACCGGCGGAGGCCCTGACAACGCCAGCGAGATGATCGTGCCGATGCTGTTCAGCGAGGCGTTCGAGTTCTACCACTTCGGCTACGCGTCGGCGATCGCCTGGCTGCTCTTCGTCGTCATCATGGCGTTCACCCTGCTCGCCTTCCGCACCGCCGGCAAGTGGGTCTTCTACGAGACGGAGGTGAAGTGATGGCAGCCCTCGTGCCGACCACCACGTCCCCGAACGGCCGCAAGAAGGACACGGGCGACCACGCCCAGAAGAGGCTCTCGGTCTTCAAGGCCTCGCCCGCGGCCTACGCGGTCCTCATCGTCGTCTCCGCGATCTTCTTCGTGCCGTTCGTCCTCATGATCTCGATCGCGCTGGCGAGCGACCAGACGAGCGCGCAGAACGCGTTCACCGTGATCCCGACCGAGTTCCGGTGGCAGAACTTCACCGAGGTGTTCACCGCGACCGGGCTTCCCGTGGGGCGCTTCGTCACCAACTCGGTGTTCATCGCGACCATGTCGGCCGTCGGCCAGGTCATCTCGTCCTCGCTCGTCGGCTACGCCTTCGCGCGGTTGCGCGCGCCCGGCAAGAACGTCATGTTCATCGTCGTGCTCGCCACCATGATGATCCCCGCGCAGATCACGATGATCCCGCAGTTCCTGCTGTTCAAGGAGCTCGGCTGGGTCAACACCTACCTGCCCTTGATCATCCCGAACTTCTTCACCAACGCGTTCAACGTGTTCCTGGTGCGGCAGTTCGTCTCCCGCATCTCCAACGAGCTCGACGAAGCGGCCCAAGTGGACGGCCTCGGCTACTTCGGGGTCTACCGCCGGATCATCCTGCCGATGATGTGGCCGATCCTCACCGCGATCGCGATCTTCACGCTCACGCACGCGTGGGGCGACTTCATGGGCCCGCTCATCTACCTCAACGCCGAAGAGCAGATGCCGCTCGCGCTGGGCCTGCAGTACATGACGAGCACGAGCAACGCGATGCAGCTGCCGCCGTGGAACCTCGTCATGGTCGGGTCGATCCTGTTGACCCTGCCGATGATCGTCATCTACTACCTCGGCCAGAAGTACCTGTACGAAATGAACCTCCAAGGTGGAAGTGCTGGTGTGAAGTGACTGATCCGTCCACCGCGACCGTCCGGCTCGGACGCTCTGGGCTCGTCCTCGACGACCGCGAGGAGACGCTCCTGTGCGCGTCGCTGTTCTACTTCCGGCTTCCCCGCGAAGTCTGGGAGTCGCGGCTCGCCCAGGTGCGCGCCACCGGCTACCGCGCGATCGACGTCTACCTGCCGTGGAACTTCCACGAGACCGCCCCCGGCGTGTGGGACTTCGAGGGCCGCCGCGACGTCGGCGCGTTCCTCGACCTCGCCCACGAGGCGGGCCTGGCCGTCATCGCCCGGCCCGGCCCGTACATCTGCTCCGAATGGGACGGCGGCGCGCTGCCCGCATGGCTCGCGCTCGAAGACGGACTCCAACTGCGCCAAGCGGAACCGAAGTTCCTGGAGCAGGTCGGGCGCTGGTTCGACCAGGCCCTGCCGCTCCTGGCCTCCCGCCAGTGGGGCCGCGGCGGCAGCGTCGTGGCCGTGCAGCTGGAGAACGAGCTCGACTTCTTCGACACGCACGACCGCCACGCCTACCTCACCGCGCTGCGCGACATGGCGATCGGCCACGGCATCGACGTGCCGCTCATCGCCTGCGCGGGCCAGGGCGACCTGATCGGCGCCACCGGCGGCGTCGAGGGCATCGCCCCGGCGTTCAACTTCTACCCCGACGACCGCTCGCCGTTCATCGAGGCCGAAGTGCGCCGCTACGCCGACCTGGTGGGCGCCAAGGGGCTCCCGCTGCTCGTCACCGAGACCAACCGCATGCACACCACCCTGCGGCGGCTCCTGGCCAGCGGCGCGACCCTCGTCGCCCCCTACCTCCAGGCCTCCGGCTACGACTTCGGGTACACGCCCTCCACCGGCAACTGGGGCGACCCCGGCGGGTTCATGACCCACGACTACGACTTCGGCGGGTTCCTGTCCCCGGTGGGCGAGTCCCGGTCCGAGACGGCCGAGGCCCGCGTCCTCGCGGCCCTCGCCCGCACCCTGGGCCCGGCGCTCGCCCGCGCGACGACGACTGCCGCCGAAGGCATCAGCGTCGACGTCCCCACCAGCGACTCACCGTCGCTGCTCGTCCTCGACGGCGGCGGCACGCTCACCGGCGTCCCGAACCTCGGCGACACCGTCGGCAAGGCCGTCTTCGCTCACGAGGGCGGCGAGATCGCGGCCGAACTCGCGCCGTTCTCGTGCGCGCTGGTCCTGCGCGACCTGCCGCTCGCGGGCTTCGGCCTGCCCGGCACGCTGCGGTTCGCCTCGGCGGACCTCGTGGCCGCCGGGCCCGAGGGCCTCGAATTCGCCTCCCGCACCGCGAGCACGATCGTGCTCGAAGGCGCGGAGCCTGTCGTCGTCGACGCACCGGTCCGCGGCGGATCGATCGTCACCGAGATCATCTCGGGCGCCGACCGCTGGACCGTCGTGGTCCACCACCCCGAGGACGTTCCCGCCCCGGACGGCACCGCGGGCGTCATCCACCCGGCACTGCCCGAACCCGAGGGCCTGACCGTCGCGACCCGCCTCGACCTTGAGACCCGCACCGGCGAGACCGAGGCGTACGAGCTGCCGCCGGTGTCCGAATCGGTCGGCGTCTACCGGGGCCGCACCCACTACGCGGCTTCGGTCGTGGGACTGGGCGAACTGCTCATCGAAGGCGCGGGCGACATCGTCGACCTCGCCCTCGACGGCACCGCGCTCCCGACCTTCGCGAAGTTCGGTGCGACCGTTCGAATTCCGGTAGACGGCGCGTCGCGCCTCGACGCCACCGTGGAGACCTGGGGCCACGCGAACTTCGACGATTCGCGCCTGCCCGGCCTCGCGATCGGGGCCCTGCGCGGCCTCGGCCGCGTCTGGGCGGTCGCGTCGAGCGAGGACATCGCTTCACTGTGGACCGTCGACGGCGGCGAGCAGTGGGCGGGCGACCCCGCCCCCGTGCGGACCCTCGCGGGCTGGAGCAGCACCCGGATCGGACGCCCGGTCACGTACCGGCGCAACCTGCCCGTGGACGGCACCAGCGACTACGTGCTGCACCTCGACGGGCTCCAGACCCCGTGCGAGATCACCGTGGACGGCGAATCGAGCATCGTGAGCCCCGACAATCCCTGGGTGCACTTCGGCCCCGGCGAGGGCCGCGAGATCGCGATCACCATGCCGCACTGGCCGGTCGACGGCGGCGGGGCGACCCTGCTGCGCCTGGAGGCCGTGCGAGACTGGCAGGTCGAGGCGCAGCCCGACCACGCCCTGCTCGCGCTGTCCGAGAAGGACGGCGCCGGGACCGAGGTCGTGCTCCCGCTCGAACTCGCTGCGGGAGAGGAAGCCTGGCTCGACGTGCCCGTCCCGTCCGGCGGCCTGTCGCTGCGGTTCGAGGGCGAGCAGGTCCGCGTCAGCGCGTTCGCGCGCGGCGAGTTGCTCGGGCGCGTGTGGCTCGACGACGCGGCCCGGCCGAAGTTCACCGGCGGGGACCCCGGTCGACTGTGGATTCCGGGATCATGGAACACCGGCGCGGTGCGCCTGCTGGTCCACGGCACCGCCGGCGGCGACAGGCCGCGCCTCGCGCGCGTCACCGCCGCCGTCTCGCCGGAATGACCCCAGGGGGTGTCCGGCGGACCCGACCGCGACACCCCCGACATCGAACCAGGAGTCCACATGGCCGTCACCAGGCGCACGTCGCGCGACATCCGCAGCGAGTCGCGGCTCGACGTGCTGCACGCCCTGCTGGCGGCGGGCGAGGCGAGCCGGGGCGACCTGGCCGCCTCGACGGGCCTGAGCAACGCGACAGTGGCCACGGTGGTGAGCGACCTCCTCGAAGAGGGCATCGCCACCGAGGCCCGCCGCACCGGCGGGCGCATCGGCCGACCCACGACCACGTTGCGGCTCAACGGGAACCGCGGCCGCATCGTCGGCGTCGACGTCGCCGAGACCTACGTGCGGGCCACGGTGTTCGACGCCGCGCTCGACGAGCTGGCCTCGGCCGAAGTCGCCATCGACGAGCACCACGACGAGTACGACTACGTCATCGACGGCATCGTGCGGGCCCTCGACACCTCGCTCGACAGCGCGCACGCCACCCGCGACGACGTGCTCGGCGTCGGCATCTCGCTCCCCGGCGGCATGCAGCGCCGCGCCGAGGTCGCCGTCGTCGTCCCCAACGCGCCCTGGCTCCACGTCGACCGGCTGCGCGAGCGCATCGGCCTGCCGATGGTCGTCGACAACCCGCTCAAGGCGATGGCCACCGCCGAGCTCTGGTTCGGCGAGGGCCGCCGCCACAAGAGCATGATCACCGTCAACCTCGGCACCGGCGTCGGCGCCGGGATCGTCCTCGAAGGCACGATCCTGCGCGGCGCCCAGAACGGCGCGGGGGAGTGGGGGCACAGCCTCCTCGCCCTCGACGGCCGCAGATGCCGTTGCGGCCGTTCCGGATGCGTCGAGGCCTATGTGGGCGCGGCGGGCATCCAGCAGACGCTCGCCGCCATCGCCCCGGACCACCCGCTCGCCTCGGTCCCGATGCAGCGCGAGTTCATCGGCGCGCTCGCCGCCGCCCTCGAACCCCCGGCGCACCCGGCCCTGACCGAGACCCTGGAGCTCACCGCCCGGTACCTCGGCTCGGCGATCGCCGACCTCTGCGCGATCGTCAACCCCGAGATGATCACCCTGACCGGCTGGACCGCCTGGGCCCTCGGCGACCACCTCGTCCCGGCCGTGCGCCGCCGCGTCCTCGAGGAGGCCCCCGGCGACTCCGCCGCCGACCTCGCCATCGAGGTCTCCACCGTGCGCGGCAACTCCGTCGCCACCGGGATCGCCACGATCGCGTTGGAGCGCTTCCTCGGCGACGTGGGCCTCGTGACCACCCGGGTCCCCACCGCCATCTGAACGGGCGGCTTTCCGGCAGCACGGCTTTGCGTCAGCACTGTCGCACCGGGATGGGACACTGCGGGGCATGGAGAAGTACGACGTCAAGAAGGCCCACAAGCAGCTGTACTCGCCGCCGCGCAACGCGTTCGCCGTCGTCGAGGTCCCCGAGTTCCGGTTCCTCGCCGTCGACGGCAAGGGCGACCCGAACACCGCGGACTCCTACGCCGACGCCGTCGCGGCCCTGTACGGGACGGCGTACACGCTGAAGTTCGCCAGCAAGCGGACCCTCGGCCGGGACTTCGTCGTCGCCCCCATGGAGGGGCTGTGGCGCGCCGACGACCCGGCCGTGTTCCTCACCCGCGAGAAGAGCGCGTGGGAGTGGACCATGATGATCAGCCAGCCCGAGTGGATCACCGAGGAGATGGTCACCGCCGCCGCGGGCGAGGCCGCCGCGAAGCACCCCAACCCCGCGTTCGAGCAGCTCCGGCTCGTCACCTTCACCGAAGGCCTCAGCGTCCAGACCCTGCACATCGGCTCCTACGAGTCCGAGACGCCCGTCCTCCAGCGCCTCCACGACCACTACCTGCCGTACAACAAGCTCACCTTCAACGGCGACCACCACGAGATCTACCTCAGCGACGCCCGCCGCACCGCCCCCGCCAAGCTCAAGACGATCCTGCGCCAACCCGTCAAACCGGTGGAGTGACCTCAGCCCCTCGGGGTATCCCGAGGGCATGAGCACGCCGCTGGTCCCACCCGAGTCCTACTGGATCACCTCGACCGACCCGACCGCCTACCCGGCCGTGGAAGACCGGGTCACGACCGAGGTCGCCGTCGTCGGCGGCGGCATCGCCGGGATCTGCACCGCCTGGGAGCTCGCCCGCGCGGGCCGCTCCGTCGCCCTCCTCGAAGCGGGCCGGATCGTCGCGGGCGCCACCGGCAACACCACCGCGAAGCTCAGCGCCCAGCACGGCGCGATCTACGCGCACCTCAACGACGCCTTCGGCTCGGCGGCCGCCAGCGCCTACGCCGCCTCCCAGACCGCCGCGATCGAGCACGTCGCCGCTGTATCCGCCGAGCTCGGCATCGACTGCGACCTCGAACGCGCGCCCTCGTTCGTCTACACCGAGTCCGAGCGCGGCGTCGGTGAACTGCGCGCGGAGGCCGCGGCCGCCCGCGAGGCGGGCCTGCGCGCCGAGTTCACCACCGAGACCGGCCTGCCGTTTCCGGTCGCGGGCGCCGTCCGCGTCGAGGACCAGGCCCAGTTCCACCCCCGCAAGTTCCTGCTCGCGCTGGCGGCCGACCTCCACGAGCGGGGCGCGCGGATCTTCGAGCATTCGCGCGTGACCGGCATCGAGTCGGACGGCCGCCACGTCCTGCACCTCGCCGGCGGCGGCGAGGTCGAATGCGACCAGGTCGTGGTCGCCACGCAGTTCCCGGTGATCGACCGGGTCAAGCTCTTCGCGCGACTGTCGCCCCGCCGCGAGCTCGTCGTGGCCGCGCCGGTCCCGGCGTCGGCCGACCCCGGCGGCATGTACCTCACCGCCGACGACAACCTCCGCTCCGTGCGCACCGCCCCGTACGGCGAGGACCGGCGGCTGCTCATCGTCACGGGCGAGAAGTTCACGCCCGGCGACCCCGACACGACCGGGCGGCTCGAGCGCCTCACCGCGTGGACCGAGGACCGGTTCAAGACCGAGTCGATCGAGTACCGGTGGGCCGCACAGGACTACGCGACCTCCGACCGCGTGCCGTTCGTCGGCCCGCTGCACGGCGACGACGGCGTGTACGTCGCGTGCGGCTTCGGGGGCTGGGGGATGACGAACGGGGTCGCGGCCGCGCGCCTCATCGCGGCGACGATGGCGGGGAAGCCGCCGGAGTGGGCCGGGTTGTTCGGCCCCGGCCGGTTCCACCTGCTCCAGGAGGCGGGACGGATCGCCAAGGCCCAGTCGAAGGTCATGGGGCACTTCTTCGGCGACCGGCTGCCGCACGCCGCCCCGTCCGAGCCCGAGGACCTCGCGCCCGGCCAGGGCGCGGTGATGCGCGTCCACGGCTCGCTGCGGGCCGTCTACCGGGACGAGGATGGCGGACTGCGCGTCCTGTCCGCCAAGTGCACGCACCTCGGCTGCGTCGTGGGCTTCAACGACGCGGAGCGGACCTGGGAGTGCCCGTGCCACGGCTCGCGGTACGACACGAGCGGCGCGGTGATCCAGGGGCCCGCGCCCGACCCGCTCGAAGCGCACCCGCACCACTGAGTGACGAGCCTCATCTTGGCGTCCGCCGCGCCGCCGCGCTAGTTTCGGAAATTAGCGAAATGCCGAAGGACGGTGGACGTGCTCGACGAGTGCAAGGCCCTCTCCAATGAGACGCGCCTGCGGATCCTCAACTGGCTCAAGGAACCCGAGGCCAACTTCCCGTGCGGGGACACGGCCGACCTGGGCGTGTGCGCGGGGCTGATCCAGCAGAAGTCGGGCGCCTCCGCGTCTACGGTCTCGGCGCACCTCGCGATCCTCCAGCGCGCCGGGTTCCTCCAGGCCACCAGGCGCGGCCAGTGGATCTACTACCGCCGCGACGAGGCGCGCATCCGCGCGTTCACCGAAGACCTCCGCAACACTCTCTAGGAAGGCTCCCGTATGCCTGTCGCACTGTCGATCCTCGACCTCGCGCCGATCGCGCCGGGAAGCTCCGCGCGCGAAAGCCTCGCGGCCAGCGTCGAACTCGCCCGCGCCGCCGAGCGCAGCGGTTACCGGCGGGTCTGGTACGCCGAGCACCACAACATGCCGACCATCGCCTCCAGCGCCACGGCCGTCGTCATCGGCCACGTCGCCGAGCACACCGACTCGATCCGGCTCGGCGCGGGCGGCATCATGCTGCCCAACCACTCCCCGCTGGTGATCGCCGAGCAGTTCGGCACCCTGGAGACCCTCTTCCCCGGCCGCATCGACCTCGGCCTGGGCCGCGCGCCCGGCACCGACCGCCCGACCATGCGCGCCATCCGCCGCGACGCGACCTCCGCCGACACGTTCCCGCAGGACGTGCTCGAACTCCAGGCCTACCTCGCCGGTGAGTCCCGCGTGCCCGGCGTGCAGTCGATCCCCGTGCCGCAGAACGAGGTCCCCCTGTACCTCCTGGGCTCGTCCCTGTTCGGCGCGCAGCTCGCCGCGCAGCTCGGCCTGCCGTACGCGTTCGCGTCGCACTTCGCGCCGGACGCCCTGTTCGAGGCCGTGGCCGCCTACCGCGAGCAGTTCCAGCCCTCCGAGCAGCTCGCCGCGCCGTACGTGATCGCGGGCGTGAACGTCTTCGCCGCCGAGGACCGCGACGAGGCCGAGGCCCAGCGCGAGACCTCCTACCGCAACCGCGCCCGCGCCTTCATCAAGCGCGGCGAAGTGGGCCGCGAGTACACCGACGCCGAGATCGACGCGTTCCTCAACTCCGCTGCGGGGAGCCAGCTCTCGGCCATGACCAAGTACACGGCCACCGGCACGCCGGACGAGGTGCGCGACTACCTCGAGGACTTCGCCGACAAGGTCCGCGCCGACGAGCTGATCACCGCCCACCACGCCCAGCACGTCCCCGACCGCATCCGCTCGGTGGAGCTCACCGCGAAGGCCGTGGGCCGCGCCTAAGGGTCGCTCACTGCTTCTCGGGCCTCTGCCGCAACCGGTAGAGGCCCTTTCGCCTTGCGGGCGAACGGATACCGGCCCCTAGTCCCGGTCCAGGCCCAGCGCTCCGGCCCTGACCCCGGCCTGGAAGCGGGAGTCCGCGCCGAGCGCGGCGAGGAGTCCGGCGACCCGGCGGCGGTACGTGCGCAGTGAGACGCCGAGCCGCCGCGCGGCGGCCTCGTCGGTCGCACCCGACCCGAGCGCCGCGAGGACCGCCTTGGCGCGCGCGTCCAGGAGCGGCCGGTCGGAGCGCAGGAACGCGTCGAGGTCGGCCGCCGCCGCCCACGCGGCCTCGAACAGCGCGTACGAGCCCGCGACCAGGGCGGGCGCGGTGCTCATCGTGTACCGGCGGCCGCCGCGCCCGTCGGGCTCGGTGAGGATCATGGTCCGGGCGCCGACGAAGAACGTGCTCTGGGGGAGCGGGGCGGTCGTGATCCGCACTTCCGCGCCGTCGGCCGCCAGGTCCGCGAGGAGCCGCCGGTCGCGCTCGTCGGTGAGCACGGCGGGGCTGAACAGCTTCCGGGCCTCGCCGTCCGCCCCTTCTCGGGTCCGCCGCCGCGCGGCCTCGCGCGCGCCCGGCCACGTGTCGAGGTCGTGCGAGACGTTCACGAACTCGGCGCCGCCCGCGGTGAGCGGCTTGAGCCTCGACCACATCTCCAGGTCGCCGTGGAGCGTCAGGACCTCTGCCATGGCGTCAAGTATGCCTTGGCAGCAAGCTGCCAGCGCCTGGCCCGAAATCCCTGCCGCGCGCAGACTTCACGCCATGAGCAACGTCTTCCGCCTCGGCGGCGACCTCGAAGTGAACCGTCTCGGCTTCGGCGCGATGCGCCTGCCGTCCCAGCAGGGCATGTTCGGCCCGGCCCGCGACCCCGAGAACGGCCGCGCAGTGCTGCGCCGCGCCGTCGCGCTCGGCGCGAACCACGTCGACACCGCCGACTTCTACGTGAGCGCCGGGGGAGCCGTGCGCGCCAACGACCTCATCCGCGAAGCGCTGGATCCGTACCCCTCCGACCTGGTGATCGCCACGAAAATCGGCCCGCAGTTCCACACCGGCGGCCTCACCGAGGCCGCGGCCGCCGACATGCGCGGCCTGGTGGAGGCCGATCTCGCCGGTCTCGGGGTCGACCGGCTCGACCTGGTCTACCTGCGGGTCGGCACCATGGAGCCCGTCCCCGGGTCGATCGCCGAACGGTTCGAAGCCCTTGCGGCCCTTCGCGAAGAGGGCCTGATCCGGCACCTCGGCGTCAGCAACGTCACCGCCGCCCAGCTCGCCGAGGCCCGCGCGATCGCGCCGGTCGCGGCCGTGCAGAACCAGTACCATGCGGCCAAGCGCGACGACGCCGCCGTCCTCGCCGCCTGCGAGGCCGCAGGGATCGCGTTCGTGCCGTTCTTCCCGCTCGGCGGCGGCCACGAGCTCGACGACCCGCGCCTGGCGAAGGTCGCCGCGCGCCACGACGCCACGCCCGGCCAGATCGGCCTGGCCTGGCTCCTCGCGTCCTCTCCGGTGACCCTCGCCATCCCGGGCACCGGCGAACTCGCCCACCTCGAGGCCAACATGGCGGCCGCCGCCATCGTGCTCACGGACGAGGACCTGGAGGACCTGTCCTGACCCCCGACACGGGACAGCGGCCCCGCGCAATGCGCGGGGCCGCCGTCGTTCCGGTGGGTGCTACAGGGATCGAACCTGTGACCACCTCCTTGTAAGGGAGGTGCTCTACCGCTGAGCTAAGCACCCGGAGGGCGCGCGGAAGCGCGCCGAGCCTGAGAAAGGGTACCTGAACGGGGACTTGGGCGCACGTGGCGGGGGCCGTGGGCGTCCCGGATCGTGGGCGGGGGAGAGGCGTCGGGCACAGTCCGGAATTCACTGGAAGCTTCAAGTGTTGGGGATGCCGTGGAGAAACTACGCGTTGACATCTGGTCCGACATCGCCTGCCCGTGGTGCTACGTCGGCAAGGCCCGGTTCGACAAGGCCGTGCAGCAGCTCGAGGGCACCGTCCAGGTCGAGGTCCGGCACCGGTCCTTCGAGCTCGACCCGCACCGCGAGCCCGGCGACACCGCCCCGGTCGTCGACATGCTCGTCAAGAAGTACGGCATGAGCCCCGCGCAGGCCCAGGCCGGCGAGTACCGCCTCCAGGACCTCGCCAAGGCCGAAGGCCTCGAGTACCAGGCCGAGGGCCGCGACCACGGCAACACCTTCGACCTGCACCGGCTCCTCCACCTCGCTTCCGAGCGCGGCATCGAGGCCCAGGTCTGGAAGGCGTTCTACGCCGCCAACTTCGCCGACGAGGCCTCCATCTTCGAACGCGACCGCGTCATCGAGGTGGCCGTCGCCGCCGGGCTCGACAAGGACGAGGTCCTCGCCGTGCTCGACGACCCCGCGGCCTACCGCGACGCGGTCCGCGCCGACCAGGCCGAGGCCGCCGCGCTCGGCGCCACCGGCGTGCCCTTCTTCGTCGTCGACCAGAAGTACGGCGTCTCCGGTGCCCAGCCCGCCGAGGTGTTCGCCGAGGTCCTCGAGAAGGCTTGGGGCGAAAAGCGACCGGTGATCACCCAGATCGGCGGCGCCGACGACGTCGAGGCGTGCGGCCCCGACGGCTGCGCCGTCTGAGAGCGTTCCAGGCGTAACTGGCGAAACCTTCACGAACGGGCACCTCCGGGAATATCCTGAGGCGAATTCCGCTCGATCGAGGAGGCGATAGCCATGCCGATGGACCGCGAGACACAACTCAGGCTGGTGAAACTGCGCGACGACACCGGCGTGCTCTCGCTCTACGTCAACGCCGACCCCCGGCAGGAAGGCTCCCAGCCGCCCTGGAAGACCCGGCTCGACCAGGGCTTGAAGCAACTGCTCGAATCCGTCGACAACGGCACGCGCTCCGCGCTCGGCCGCCGCCTGGAGGAGATGAAGCTCGACATCGAGCAGCTCGTCCGCCCCGGCGCGCCCGGGATCGGCCGCGCGCTGTTCGTCGGCCTCGCCAGCGGCCAGACCTACAGCGTCGAGATGCAGACGCCCCTGACCGACCGGGTCGCCCTCGCCCCCCGCTCCCACATCGCCCCGATGTTCGGCGCCTGGGCCGAGGGCTCCCCGATCGGCATCGCCGTCGTCGACGGCAAGGGCATGCGCCTCCTCGACAGCCGGTTCGGCAAGTGCGAGGAGGTCTCCGGCCTCCACTTCGAGCTCGACACCGCCGAATGGCGCATCATGCGCGGCCCCAGCGCCTCGCACAGCGCCTGGGGCGGGCGCGACGGCGCCACGTCGAACAACCAGCACGACCTGTTCGACTACCGCATCGCCGAGCACCTGCAGAAGTTCCTCGCCGCCGCCCACTCCACACTGGAGGAGCACATGGCGACCTTCGGCTGGGAGCTGCTGGTCATCAGCGGCGAACCCGAACTCGTCGAGGCGTCCAGCAAGTCGCTCGACAACGGGTTCAAGGCCGAGGTCGTGGCCTCGCAGCTCGTGCTCAGCCAGTCCACGCCCGCGCAGATCCAGCAGTCCCTCGCACCCGAGGTCGCGGCCGCGCGGGCGGCCCGGGACGCGCGCCTCACCGCCGACTTCGCCGAGTCCCCGCGCAAGACCGTGGCGGGCTCCGAAGCCGTGCTCGACGCGCTCCAGGGCGCCCGGGTCGACCGGCTCGTCATCGAACGCGACTCCGTGTGGAGCGGCCGCCGCATCCCCGACGGCACGGTCCTGGCCGACTCGATCTCACCCGGGGAGCCCGAGCTGGCCGCGGCCATCGCGGACGCCCAGCTCGGCGAGGCGATGATCGAGATGGCGCTGGCCTCGGACGCGAAGGTCTCGATCCTCAGCGACGGCGTCGGGATCGACGAGAACGCGGGCGGGGTCGGCGCGTTCCTGCGCTGGTGAGCACCGCTTGAGCGATGAAGTTAGGTTATGCTAACCTTTCTTCGGCAGTACGATCCAGGGCCGCGGGTCTCTCACCTCCCGCGGCCCTGAGCCGTTCCCGGGGCCGGGCCGGGTTTCGGCGGCGAGTCCTTTGTGGGTCGGGTCGCAGGCGGCGGATCGAAATGCATCAGGAATTGTCGATGCGTTTATTCGAAATGGTGAAGATCTTCGATGAATTGCCTTGTGGCCCTTCGCATATTGACCGAGAAATACGCGATCGCGGCTTGCTCGCAAGGTTGTGGGAGCGCTACCCTGAACGTACGAACGCCGGACGCCGCGGACCGGCACCACTCTCCTCACCTCCCTCGGAGCCTCCCCCTGCCATGGCTACCACCGCTGAACTTCCCTCTCCGCCAACGGATGCGGAGCTCTACGACTATTTCGGGCCGCAACGCCGCTGGGTCATGGCGGTCATGTTCGCCTCCTGCCTGTTCCCCGCCGCCGCGACGGTCGCACTGGCGATCGCCAACCCTCTACTGTGGCCTTTCGGTGCTGTACTGGTGCTCAACACGGCCGCCGTCGGCCTGTCCATGCTCGACGGCATGCGCGCCCGCCGGATCACCCCGGCCGGGCACCGCCTCCTCCAGAGCGCCTACCGGCCCGAGACCCCGCCGTCGGTCGACGTGCTGCTGCCGACCTGCGGCGAGCCCGCCGAAGTCCTCGCCAACACCTACGCGCACGTCGCGGCCCTCGACTGGGACGGCCCGCTCGGCGTGCTCGTCCTCGACGAGCTCGACCGGGACGACGTGCGCGAACTCGCCGCCCGGCACGGGTTCGCGTACGTCCACCGCCCCGACCCCGGCAACGGCAAGAAGGCCGGGAACCTCAACCACGGCCTCACCCGCTCCAGTGCCGAGTTCGTGGTCGTCTTCGACGCCGACTTCTGCCCGCGCCCGGACTTCCTGCGCCACCTGATGCCCTACACCGCCGAGCCCTCCGTCGCGATCGTGCAGTCGCCGCAGGTCTTCGACACCGACCGCGCCATGGGCTGGCTCCAGCGCACCGGGGCCGCCGCGCAGGAGCAGTTCTACCGCTGGCTCCAGCCCGCCCGCGACGCCGACGACATGGCCGTCTGCTGCGGCTCCAACGCCGTCTACCGGCGCTCGGCCCTCGACCGCATCGGCGGCTTCGTCGTCCGCGACCACTCCGAGGACCTGTACACCGGCCTCACCCTCTACCGCCTCGGCCTGCGCACCGTGTACGTGCCGCTGGCCGTCGCGAAGGGACTGAGCCCCGACACGCTCGAGGCCTTCCTCAACCAGCAGTACCGCTGGTGCCTGGGCAACCTCGAACTCGCCCGCCCCGGCGTCCTGCGGGGCACCGGCCTGCCCTGGCGCGCGCAGCTCGGCTTCTGGGCCGGGATCGGCGGCTACCTCATGGGCGTGGTGAACATCTGGGCGGTGCCGCTGCCGATGCTCATCGTCCTCGCATGGCAGCCCGACCAGATCAGCCCCGTGCACCTGCTGCCGTTCCTGGTCCCCATCTGGACCTGGGTCGTGCTGCTGCCGCTGCTCCACCGCTCGCGCACCCGCCTGGAGACGCTCCGCGCGGGCCTCCTGTCGAGCTTCGCGCACCTGGTCGCGCTGCGGGACGCCCTGCGCGGCAAGGCGGCCGAGTGGGTCCCCACCGGCGCGCGCCGCCGCGCCAACCCGCTCGTGCGCACCGCCGTGACCTGGATGCTCGTGTGGACCGGCGGGACGCTCGCCGCCATGTGGGGCCTGCTCGCCTACGACGCCGCCGTCCACGGCTGGGAGCGCCTGTGGGGCGCGGCCGTGCTCATCGGCGTCCACACCTACCTCGCGGCGCCCGTGGTGGCCGCCGCCTGGGGCTCGCTGCGCCGACGCGGTCGCGCGCGCCCGGAACCGAACCACGTCGAAGGAGAACGCGATGAGCCCCGAGAGAACCCCGTCCCCGAACCGCCTGCCCTGGTCGGCGGCCCTGGCCTGGACCGGCCTGATCGCGGCCGCGGCCGTCCTCGCCTCCGGAGCACTGCCGCTTTAGGAGCATGAGCGCCCTCCTCGAAAGGGGAGGGCGTTTCGCATGGGGCCCAGGTGCATTCACGGCTTGTTCACCGGTTGGCGGTTGTCGGTTCGCGGCATTTGTCGTTCACTTACCCTCCACCCGGTTTCATCCTGAGATATAGAGGTTCCCATGACCACCATCCTCAGTAGACGAAATGTCATCGGCGCCGGCCTCGCGGCCGGCGCCGCCGCCCTCGCCTCCACCGCCCTCCCCGGTGCGGCCCAGGCAGAGGAGGCCTTCGGCGGCCCCCTCATCGGCCAGGCCCGCGGCGACCAGCTCCACGTCATGTCCTTCAACCTCCGCTACGAAGGCGGCGACCCCGCGCCGCGCACCTGGGACGAGCGCCGCCCGCTCGTCGCCACGGTCCTCAAGCGCGAGCGCCCCACGATCCTGCTCACGCAGGAGGGCCTGTACGGCCAGAACCAGGACGTCCTCGAGGACCTCAGGGACCACGACTGGATCCACCTCGGCCGCATGGGCGGCTCCAAGAGCGAGGCCACCGCGGTCTTCTGGGAGCGCAAGCGCCTCAAGGTCCTCGAGTACGACCACCTGTGGCTCTCCGACACGCCGCTCCTCATCGCCTCCAAGAACTGGGGCAACAACGTCGTCCGGATGCTCACCTGGGTCCGCTTCCAGGACCTGCGCACCGGCAGGGACTTCTACGTCGTCAACAACCACTTCGACCACCAGTCCGAGCCCGCCCGGCAGAAGGGCGCGCAGATGAACCTCGACGTCATCGCGCCCTGGACCTCCCCAGTCATCTGCGCGGGCGACTTCAACCAGGTCCCCGAGACCCCGACCTACCAGATCCTCACCGACGGCGGCCTCGTCGACACCATGCTCGCCGCCGAGGAGCCCGCCACGCCCGTCTACGCGACCTGGAACGGCTGGGACCCCGTCCCCACCGAGACCGGCCGCCGCATCGACTGGATCCTCACCACCCCCGAGGTGCGGATCCTCAGCGCCGCCGTGAACACCTACTCCAAGGACGGCCGCACGCCCTCCGACCACTGGGCCGCGCAGGCGCTCGTCGAGCTCCCGTAAACGGACTCCGGGGCGGCGGCGGCGCGGATATTTTTAGAAGGTGAACGACGCGCTGATCGCCGCCCCGCCGGGCGCCGCGGACGGGACCCACCCGCTGCTGGGTCCCGTCGAGGCGCCGTTCCTGCACGTCATGACCTACAACCTCAAGTCCGCCTCCGGCCGCGCCCCGCACTCCTGGTGGAAGCGCCGCCCCCTCGTCAAGGCCGTCCTCGAGAACGAGCTGCCCACCGTGATCTGCACCCAGGAGGGCCGCTTCCGCCAGCTCCTCGAAATCCGCGAGGACCTCGACGGCTACGACTGGGTCCACCTCGGCCGCGCTGGCGGCTCTCGCAGCGAGGCCACCGCGATCTTCTGGGACGCCGCCCGGCTCGTCCCGCTCGAATACGACCACCTCTGGCTCTCCAAGCGCCCCAACGTGATCGGCTCCCGCAACTGGGGGAGCGGCACCATCCGCATGCTCACCTGGGTGCACCTGGAGGACCGCGCCACCGGCAACCGCTTCTACGTGGTCGACAACCACTTCGACCACCGCTCCGAGAAGGCCCGCCGCAAAGGCGCGGGCATCCTCCTGCACGCCGTCTCGCGCTTCCTCGACCCCGTGATCGTCGCCGGGGACTTCAACTGCGGCCCCGACTCCGCGACCTACCGCGCGCTCACCGGCGGCGGCCTCGCCGACACCTGGGAGTACGCCGCCGAGCACGTCACCCCGAACTGGGCCACGTTCAACCGCTGGCGCCCCGAGCCCGTCGAGGGCCCGACCCGCATGGACTGGATCCTCGCCAGGTCCAGCCGGGACTGCTCCATCGAGGTCCACCGGGTCGGCGTGAACGCCTACACCGAAGGCGGCCTCACCCCGTCCGACCACTGGCCAGTGCAGGCGGTCGTCAGGCTCGTGCCCCGGCGGGGACGGCCGTCCCCGCGAGGTACTCCCTGATCTCGCTGACCGCCGCGCGACCGGCCCGGTTCGCGCCCACGGTGCTCGCAGACGGGCCGTAGCCCGCCAGGTGCACGCGCGGATCGGCTGCCACGCGCGTGCCGTCCATGACGATGCCGCCGCCCGGCCCGCGCAGCTTCAGCGGCGCGAGATGGTCGAGCGCCGCCCGGAAACCCGTGGCCCACAGAATCGTGTCGACCGGGATGAACCGCCCGTCGTCCCAGCTCAGCCCCTCCGGCGTGATCGCGGTGAACATCGGCAGCCGGTCGAGCACCCCGGACTCGCGGGCCGCGCGGATCTCCGGCGTCAGCGGCACTCCGGTCACCGAGACGACCGACTGCGGCCGCAGCCCCCGGCGCACCCGCTCGTCGACCTTGGCGACGACCTCGCGTCCCCGGTCCGGGTTGAAATCGCCTGCGCGCCACTGCGGTTCGCGCCGCGTGAGCCAGTGCGTCGACGCCGCGAGCGGGTCGATCTCCAGCAGGTGCTGGATCCCGGAGATCCCGCCGCCGACAACGGCGACCCGCCGGCCCTCGAACTCCCAGGGCCCGCGGTACTGCGCGGTGTGCAGCTGCCTCCCGCGGAACGTCTCCTGCCCGGCGTACCGGGGCCAGAACGGACGCTCCCAAGTGCCCGTGGCGTTGATGATCGCGCGGGTGGTCCAGGTGCCCTGGTCGGTGACGACCTCGAGCCGCTTGTCGGGCAGCGGCCGCACCTCGCTCACCGAGACCGGACGCCGCACCCGCAGGTCGAACTCGCGCTCGTAGTCCTCGAAGTAGCGCGAGATCACGCCGGAGACGGGCGTGGACGGCTCCGGCTCGGGCACGTCCATGCCCGGCAGCCGGTAGACGCCGTTCACTGTCGCGAACGTCAACGTCGGCCAGCGGAACTGCCACGCGCCGCCCGCGTGCGGGGCGTGGTCGAGCACCGCGAACCCGGTCTCGGGCTCGAAATGGCGCCGCAGGAAGTAGGCGGCCGAAAGCCCGGCCTGCCCGGCCCCGATGACGACGACTTCGACCTCGCGATGCACCTCTAGTGGAACGGTTCCGCCGCGCCCGCGATTCCGGGAGGTGAGTCCGCTCACGCGTCCGGAGCGGCACGCTGCCTCCTGGTTCCCTACGCCTCCGGCTTCGGGAACTGCTCCTTCATGGTGAAGGCCTTCGGGGACGGCCCGTTCTCACGCAGGTGCGTGAGGCGCTCCTCGGCGTCGGCGATCGTCGGCCGCTCGCCCTCCGGGACCCACCACATCGCCGCGTACGCGTCCGTCAGGTGCTCGAACCACTCGCGGCGGCGCTGGAGGTACGCGCGGTGCACCTCGCCGTAGACATAGGAGTTCAAGGCCTCGGGCGAGGTCCACACCGACATGTTCACGATCAGCCAGCCGTCGCCGAAGAACCGGAAGTCGGTCGCGTCCGTGCCGTCCTCGCTCACGAGCCGCCAGACGAACCCGTCCGAGGCCTCGGCCGCCGCGTTCACCTTCTCCAGCCCCGCCAGGAAGCCCCGCAGCTTCGGGGTGTGCAGCGGCGCCAGCAGCCGCGCGATGTTCACCTGCGCCAGTTCGTATCCCGCACTCATGTCCAGAAGCCTGCCAGCGCCGCGCCCCGGTCGTCAACGCCCGCAGCCGAAACCCAGTCGACTGGGTTTTCAGGCCGCGAGCGGCGCCAGGAACTCCAGGCGGTTGCCGAACGGGTCCCGCGAGTAGAAGCGCCGGTACCCGATGAAGTCCGAGTCCCAGGCGACCTGGTGCCCGGCCGCTTCGAGGCGCGCGGCGAGCGCGTCGAGATCGGCCACGAGGATCCCGGGGTGGGCCTTCACGGAGGGCACGTGGCCCGCGTCGACGCCGAGGTGGAGTTCGAGGGCGTCGGTGCGCAGCCACAGGCCGCCGCGCTTGGCGAGCTCCGGCGGCTTCTCGACCTCCGTCATGCCGAGCACGCCGACGTAGAACGTGCGGGCGGCGTCCTCCCCGGCGGGCCGGATCGCCAGTTGCACGTGGTGGACGCCGTAGCCGAACGGCGAGGCGCCGTGCTGGTCGTTCATGGTTCGCTCCTTTGCGAATCGGGTCTCAGCCGGTGACGGCCCGCGTGAGCAGGGACGCCGAGCTGACGATGAGGAGGCCGAGCACGACGCGGCGGAAGCGCTCGGCGTCGAGGCGGCTGAACAGGAGCTCGCCCGCGACGATGCCGAGCGCCACGCCGGGGGCCCCGAGGAGCAGGAGCCCGCCGAGTTCGGCGGTGAAGTGGCCGGTGAGGGCGTAGCCGACGGTCGCGGCGACGCTGGTGGACGCGAACGAGACCGCGAGGGTCGCGCGCTGGACGCGGGGTTCGAGGCCGAGGCCCTGGAAGGCGGCGACCATGGGCGGGCCGTCGATGCCGGTGGCGCCGTAGGAGGCCCCGGCGAACAGGCTGACGCCCGCGAGGGTCGCGGTGCCGCCGCGCAGGACCGCCTTGCGCCAGACGAGGACCGTGCCGAGCACGACGACTCCGGCGATGACGAGCATGAGGGCTTCGGCGGGGAGCGCGTTGAGCGCCCAGACGCCGAGCGGCACGCCGGGCACGCCGCATCCGAGGACGACCGCGAGCAGCCTGCGGTCGATCCGGCGGCGGTCCTTGACGGCGATCGCGATGCTGACCGGGGCGGCGAGCACGGCGGCGACGACCACGGCGCTGACGGGGTCGACGAGGACCGCGAGAGGCGGCACGGCGACGAGGGAGAACCCGAATCCGGCGGTGCTGCGGATCGTGGAGGCGAGGAGGAGCACGGCGAACACGCCGAGGAGGGTGAGCACGGGGGCCTTTCGGGGGTCGGACGGCGAAGGGGCGGACCGTTTCCGGTCCGCCCCCTGCTCATGCGTTCACGGCGCTACTCGGCCAGCAGTCCGCGCAGGACGTACTGGAGGATGCCGCCGTTGCGGTAGTACTCGGCCTCGCCCGGGGTGTCCAGGCGGACGACGGCCTCGAAGGTCTTCTCGGACCCGTCGGGGCTGACGGCGGTCACGGTCACGGTGGCCGGGATGCCGTCGTTGATCGCGGTGACGCCCGCGATCGAGACGGTCTCCTCGCCCGTGAGGCCGAGGCTCTGGTGCGACTCGCCCTCGGGGAACTGGAGCGGCAGGACGCCCATGCCGATGAGGTTCGAGCGGTGGATGCGCTCGTACGACTCGGCGATGACGGCCTTGACGCCCAGGAGGCGGGTGCCCTTGGCGGCCCAGTCGCGGCTGGAGCCGGTGCCGTACTCCTTGCCCGCGAAGACGACCAGCGGGGTCCCCTCGGCGGCGTAGTTCTGGCAGGCGTCGTAGATGGTCGACACGGGGCCGCCGGCCTGGGTGAAGTCGCGGGTCCAGCCGCCCTCGGTGCCCGGCGCGAGCTGGTTGCGCAGGCGGATGTTCGCGAAGGTGCCGCGGACCATGACCTCGTGGTTGCCTCGGCGGGAGCCGTACGAGTTGAAGTCCTTCGGGCTGACGCCCTGGCCCTTCAGGTACTCGCCCGCGGGCGAGTCGGCCTTGATGGATCCGGCGGGGGAGATGTGGTCGGTCGTGACCGAGTCCCCGAGCTTCGCCATGACGCGGGCGCCCGCGATGTCCTCGACGGGGGCCGGCGTGGCGGGCATGCCGTCGAAGTAGGGGGCCTTGCGCACGTAGGTCGAGGCGTCGTCCCACTCGAAGGTGTTGCCGGTCGGGATCGGCAGGGACTGCCAGGTCTCGTCGCCGTCGAAGACGGAGGCGTACTCCTTGAGGAACATGTCGCGGCCGATGTTGCCGTCGACGACCTCGCGGATGTCCTCGGCGGAGGGCCAGATGTCGCGCAGGAACACGTCCTGGCCGTCCTTGCCCTTGCCGATCGGGTCCGAGGTCAGGTTGAGGTCCATCGTCCCGGCCAGCGCGTACGCGACGACCAGCGGCGGGGACGCCAGGTAGTTCATCTTGATGTCGGGGTTGATGCGGCCCTCGAAGTTGCGGTTGCCCGAGAGGACGGCCGCGACGGCGAGGTCGCCCGCCTGGACGGCGGCCGAGGTCTCCTCGGGGAGCGGGCCGGAGTTGCCGATGCAGGTGGTGCAGCCGTAGCCGACCAGGTTGAACCCGAGCTTGTCGAGGTACGGGGAGAGCCCGGCGCGGGTGAGGTAGCCGGTGACGACCTGCGAGCCCGGCGCGAGGGAGGTCTTGACCCACGGCTTGGAGAGCAGGCCCGCCTCGACGGCGTTCTTGGCGAGGAGGCCAGCGCCGACCATGACGTACGGGTTGGAGGTGTTGGTGCACGAGGTGATCGCGGCGATCACGACGGCGCCGTGGTCGAGCTCGAACTCGCCCGTCTCGGTCTTGACGGTCTGCGGGTTGTGCGGGCGGGACCCGTTGGGCGACTGGGCGGGCGCGTCCGAGCCCGGGAAGGACTCCTCGCCCGCTTCGTCCGTCACGTAGTTGGCGACGTCGCGGCGCCACTGGTGCCCGGCCTGGTCGAGCTGGATGCGGTCCTGCGGGCGCTTGGGGCCGGCGATGGAGGGCACGACGGTGGAGAGGTCGAGCTCGAGGTACTCGGAGTACTCGGCTTCGTTCGCCGGGTCGTGCCACATGCCCTGGGCCTTGGCGTAGGCCTCGACGAGGGCGATCTGCTCCTCGGTGCGGCCGGTGAGGCGCAGGTAGTCGACGGTGCGCTCGTCGATCGGGAAGATGCCGCAGGTGGAGCCGAACTCGGGGGCCATGTTGCCGAGGGTGGAGCGGTCGGCGACGGGCACGGAGGAGACGCCTTCGCCGTAGAACTCGACGAACTTGCCGACGACGCCGTGGTCGCGGAGCATCTCGGTGATGGTGAGCACGAGGTCGGTGGCGGTGGTCCCGGCCGGGAGGTCGCCGGAGAGCTTGAAGCCGACGACGCGCGGGATGAGCATGGAGATCGGCTGGCCGAGCATGGCCGCTTCGGCCTCGATGCCGCCGACGCCCCAGCCGAGGACGCCGATGCCGTTCTCCATGGTGGTGTGGGAGTCGGTGCCGACGCAGGTGTCGGGGTAGGCGACGCCGTCGCGGGTCATGACGACGCGGGCCAGGTGCTCGATGTTGACCTGGTGGACGATGCCGGTGCCGGGCGGGACGACCTTGAACTCGTCGAAGGCGGTCTGGCCCCAGCGCAGGAACTGGTAGCGCTCGCGGTTGCGCTCGTATTCGCGTTCGACGTTGCGCTGGAAGGAGTCGGGGTTGCCGAAGAAGTCGACGATCACGGAGTGGTCGATGACCATCTCGGCGGGCGCGAGGGGGTTGATCTTGGACGGGTCGCCGCCGAGGTCGCGGACGGCCTCGCGCATGGTGGCGAGGTCGACGACGCAGGGGACGCCGGTGAAGTCCTGCATGATCACGCGGGCGGGCGTGAACTGGATCTCGGTGTTGGGCTTGGCCGAGGGGTCCCAGGAGCCGAGTGCCCGGATGTGGTCGGCGGTGATGTCCGCGCCGTCCTCGTTGCGCAGCAGGTTCTCGAGGAGGACCTTGAGGCTGTAGGGGAGGCGGTCGTGGCCTTCCACCTTGTCGATGCGGAAGATGTCGTAGTCGTGTTCGCCGACCCGCAGCGTCTCGCGGGCGCCGAAGGAGTCCGTGCTCACCATGAGAGCTCCTTGGTTTTCAGAACTGAAGATCGGTCTCAGTCTGCCGCAACCGCAAGACCAGGGAGTCGAGGTCGCCGAGAGTGGACCGCTTCTAAACAGTACGTCCGTCTTATTTAACGGGTCCAACTGTATCACCCGGTGTCGCGCGAGGGGTTCTTAGCCGAGCCTAAGGCGCTGCCCGCTCACGCGAAGCGTTGCGGGGGAAGGCTTTTGAGGAAAGGTCGCATCCGGGCCGGAACTGGGGCTTTGAAGGCCGGCGGCGGCTGGCGGTTGGTGTGCGGTGATGCTGGCCGCCGCCGGCCCGGTGCGGTGGATATAAGTCTTAATTCGGACTATACGCGGCCTGCTCACAGGGCCGTCACCGGCCCTGTGACCTCCGTCGCTACCTGCGGTTAGACCGCCAGGCGGGGTCCGGCGGCGCGCTGCTCGCCGAGCCAGGACTCCACGTCGTCCGCCGTGCGGGGCAGCCCGGCCGAGAGGTTCTCGCAGCCCGCGGCGGTGACCCGCACGTCGTCCTCGATGCGGATGCCGACGCCGCGCAGCTCCTCGGGGACCAGCTCGTCGTTGGCCTGGAAGTACAGCCCCGGCTCGACGGTGAGCACGTAGTCCTCCTGCACCGCGCCCTTGTAGTAGTGCTCGGGGCGGGAGTTCGCGCAGTCGTGCACGTCGAGGCCGAGCATGTGGCCGAAGCCGTGCAGGGTCCAGCGGCGGTAGATGAGCGAGTCCTTGTCGAGCGCCTCGTCGACCGAGCCCGGCAGGACTCCGAGGCCCTTGAGGCCCTCGGCCAGGACCCGCATGCAGGTCTGGTGGATCTCCTGGAACTCCGTGCCCGGCTTGATGACGTCCATGCCCGCCTGCTGCGAGGCGTGCACGATGTCGTACACCTCGCGCTGCAGCGGCGTGAAACCGCCGCTCACCGGCAGGGTCCGGGTGACGTCGGCGGTGTAGAGGTGGTTGTTCTCAACGCCCATGTCCATGAGGATGAGCTCGCCCGGCGTGGTCCGGCCGTCGTTGGTGATCCAGTGGAGCGTCGTCGCGTGCGAACCCGCACCCACGATCGAGTCGTAGCCGAGCCCGTTGCCCTCCAGGCGCGAACGCAGCCCGAACACGCCCTCCAGGGTCCGCTCGGGGATCGACCCGTCCGAAGGCAGGATCCGCGCCACGTCCTCGAAGCCGCGCACGGTGATGTCGATGGCGTCCTGCAGCTGCTCCAGCTCCCACGCGTCCTTGACCAGGCGCAGCTCCGAGAGCACCGCGGCCAGCTCGCCGTCGCGGGTCAGCTGCGGGCGGCCCTCGGCGTCCCGGCCCGGCTCCTCGGCCGCGAAGAACGCGTCCACTCCGGCGTCGAAGCCGCGCAGCACGCGCACCTTGCCGCGCTCGACGCCCGCCAGCTCGCTCTCGAGCCGCTCCACGTCGCGCACCTCGACGCCCAGCTCCACGCTGGTCTCCTGCAGGGAGCGCTTGCGGCCGATCCACAGCTCGCCGTACTTCGCGGAGCGGAAGAACTCGTCGGAGTCGGTGCCCTTGCGCGGGCGGCGGTACAGGACCGCGTCGTGGCCGGACCCGTTCGGGTGCAGCACGAGCACGCCCTCGGGGTCGAGGTCGCCGGTGAGCCACGCGAAGTCCGAGCCCGCGCGGAAGCGGAAGAAGGTGTCGTTCGAGCGGGTCTTCTCGGCGCCGGTGGGGACGACCACCGTCTCGCCGGGGAAGGCCGCCGAGACGGCCTCGCGGCGGCGGGCCGTGTAGGCCGCCTGCGCCGACTCGGCCACGTCCAGCTCCGTCGCGCCCCAGCCGGTGCGCATGAAGTTCAGGAACTTCTCCGGGAACTGCGGGTCGTGGGGCCGCTCGCCGGACTTCTTCTCAGCCATGACTGGTCCTTCCGAACATGAAGACTGCTGAGGTGGATGTGCCTCACCACGACCGTACTACTGGCGTGAGGAGACGATGGCGGCTAGTGGGAACGCCCGGGCCACCGCTACCCTGGAAATCGTGACCGATCGCGCCAATTCGTCGCTCAATCCTCCCGCCGGAGCGGGGGCCGGGCCCTCGCGTTCAGCCGTCACCCTCCCCGCCTCCCAGCTCGAGCAGATCCGCCGCCTCGTCGCGGTCGGCCGGGCGTCCTCGGTCGACGAGTACGTCGCCGCCGCCGTCGCCGAACGGCTCGAACGCGACCGCTCGCTCGCCGAGCTCCAGGACCTCTTCGAGCGCAAGGGCCACGCCCCCAGCGCCGAGCACCTGGCCTGGGCCCGCGAGAAGCTCGGCGTCGAGGGCAAAGAAGGAGAGGCCGGTACGTGATCGGCGGCCGCATCCTCGACGTGTCCGCCATCGTCGGCTTCGCCACCTCAATGCCCTACCCGCAGGCCGTCGTCTTCACCGCCCTCGAGCAGAACGTGGTCCTCGCGATCCCCTCCGGCGCCCTCGCCGAGGCCTGGTCGCAGGCCCGCCGCCGCGACCGCGACGCCCTCCTGGTGCTCCTCGGCCTGCCCGTCACCGTCGTCATGGACCTCGACCAGAAGTCCGCGCGCGACGTCGGCCTCATGCTGTCGCGCTCGCGCCAGCACGGCAACATCGCCGCCGGGCACGTCGCCTGGTGTGGCCTGAACCGCCCCGGCTGGCCCATCGTGACGGGCGAGCCCAAGACGCTGCTTGCATTCGACTCGAGCCTCGAGATCGACCAATTGCCTTGAGCCGCGAACCGAAGGACACTGGAGGAGTGGGCGTGACCACCGTGCAGGAGCAGACCATGAGCGATCTGGGCCAACTCGACTACCGGCCCCGCAAGTCCCGCATCGGGGCCTGGATCGGCGCGGCCGTCGCGTTCGGCGGCTTCACCGCCCTGTCCTTCACCCTCGGCGCCCAGACCTTCGAGGGCGGCGCCATCACCTGGCCCGACCAGGCCGCCATGATCGGCCTCGGCGTCATCGGCGCCGGCATCAGTCTCAGCTTCCTGCGCCTGCGCGTCCGCGCCGACGCGAAGGGCATCGAGGTGACCAACGTCGCCTCCAAGCGCTACTTCCCGTGGCAGGTCGTCACCGCGGTCAACTTCACCGACAAGATGACTTGGGCCACCGTGGAACTCGCGGACGACGACGAGATGTCGATCATGGCCCTCCAGGTCAGCGACAAAGAGCGGGCTGTGGCGGCGGTCAAACACCTGCGAGCGCTCTTGGAGCAGTCCCGCAGCTAGGTGCTAGTATTGCGTGTCGATCGCACCGAGCCGTCCTGGACGGCGAGCGGTGCCGCAAGCGGAGTCCAGCTCCCACCCGCAGCCGGGACCCCCTCACGGGGATCCGACAGGTGAACGGGTCACGTACGGCGACATGATCGCCGTGCCCTTGGAGTGGACCCTGGCCTATGCCGGGGTCTTTTCTTTTGGGGACCTCACACGCTGAGGCCTGTGCTGGGTCACGCTTGCAACGACAAGCCGCCGGGGCTCCCGCCCCGACGACCGGAACAGCCACAGGGGCGCCGATGTTGACATCGGCGAGAATCGCGAACCAAGGAGGCCCCATCAGCGATCTGCGCATTAACGACCAGATTCGGACCAAGGAAGTGCGCCTGGTCGGCCCGGCAGGGGAACAGGTCGGCATCGTGTCGATCGACAAAGCCCTGCAACTGGCCGCCGACGTCGACCTGGACCTGGTCGAAGTCGCACCCACCGCCCGTCCGCCGGTCTGCAAGCTCATGGACTACGGCAAGTACAAGTACGAGTCCGCTCAGAAGGCCCGTGCGTCGCGCCGCAACCAGCAGCAGACCGTCATCAAAGAGATGAAGCTCCGGCCGAAGATCGACAAGCACGACTACGAGACCAAAAAGGGTCACATCGTGCGGTTCCTCACGGCCGGCGACAAGGTCAAGATCACGATCATGTTCCGCGGCCGCGAGCAGTCGCGTCCCGAGCTCGGCCGGCGCCTGCTGGACAAGCTCGCGGAAGAGCTCGCCGACCTCGCGATCATCGAATCGGCCGCCAAGCAGGACGGCCGCAACATGATCATGGTCGTCGCCCCGATCCGCCCCAAGGGCGAGATCGCCAAGGGCGGCGGAGGCGGACGCAAGGGCCGCGGCGGCGACGCCGAGCAGGCCGAAGCGGCCCCGGCCGAAGCTCCGGCCGAGGCCCCCGCGGAAGCACCCGCGGAGCAGCCCACCACGGAGCCTGCCGAGCAGCAGCCCGAGGCCTGACCCCGAGCACTACGCACCGGCCGGAAGCGGGCGCCACCGCGCGCCCGCCCCCGACCGGCATTGAACACAGAGGAGAAGCACGATGCCGAAGATGAAGACCCACAGCGGTGCCAAGAAGCGGTTCAAGGTGACCGGCTCCGGCAAGCTGATGCGCCGCAGCGCCGGCAAGAACCACCTCATGGAGCACAAGAGCGGTCGCTTCAAGCGCAAGGCGCAGGGACGCACCGAGCTCGCCCCCGCCGACCAGAAGCAGGTCCGGAAGCTGCTGGGCAAGTAAGCCCGCACTCCGTTTGACTTCCCATCCGCTTTAAACGCAAGGAGACTGAACTGTGGCACGCGTCAAGCGTTCGGTGAACGCCAAGAAGAAGCGCCGCGTCGTACTCGAAGAGGCCAAGGGCTACCGCGGGCAGCGCTCGCGCCTGTACCGCAAGGCCAAGGAGCAGCTGCTCCACTCGTACACGTACTCGTACCGCGACCGCAAGAACCGCAAGCGCGAGTTCCGCAAGCTGTGGATCACCCGCATCAACGCCGCCGCGCGCGCGAACGGCATCACCTACAACCGCTTCATGCAGGGCCTGTCCCTCGCCGAGGTCGAGGTGGACCGCAAGATCCTCGCCGAGCTGGCCGTCAACGACGCGGCGGCGTTCACCGCCCTCGTCGAGGTCGCCCGCAAGGCCCTCCCCGAGGACGTCAACGCCCCGGTCGAGCAGTAAATGCATTTTGACGAACCCGGGACGGACGCGCTCACCGCGCGATCGTCCCGGGTTGTCAATGCCCGCAAGCTCCAGCGCCGCCGCGAGCGCGACAAGACCGGCCGCTTCCTCGCCGAGGGCCCGCAGGCCGTCCGCGAGGCGATCGCCGCAGGCGTCGTCGTGGACCTGTTCTACGACGCCGACGCCGACGAGCGCCACTCGGACCTGATCGACGCGGCCGTCGCCGCGGGCGCCTATGCGCACCCGTGCACCGACCAGGCCCTGGCCGCGCTGGCCGAGACCGTGACCCCGCAAGGGCTCGTCGCGGTCTGCAAGTTCCTCGACCAGCGCCTCCCCGAAGAGGCGACCCTGGTCGCGGTGCTCCACGGCATCACCGACCCCGGCAACGCCGGGACGGTCCTGCGCGCCGCCGACGCGGCCGGAGCCGACTGCGTCGTCTTCGGGTCCGACTCGGTCGACCCGTACAACGGCAAGTGCGTCCGGTCCTCCGCAGGGAGCCTGTTCCACCTGCCCGTCGTCCGCGCCGCCGACACCGGCGACGCGCTCGACCTGTTCCCGCACGCCCAGATCCTCGCCGCCGCCGCGGACGGGGAGGACCTGTACGCGCTGGACGCCTCAGGCGACCTCGCCGCGCCCACGGTGTGGCTGTTCGGGTCCGAGGCCCACGGCCTCGACGAGGCCACGGCCGCCCTCGCGCATCGCAAGGTCGGCGTCCCGATCTGGGGCAGGGCCGAGAGCCTCAACCTCGCCGTCGCCGCAGGGGTCTGCCTTTATGCGAGTGCCGCCGCGCAGCGCAAGTCGGTAGACTAGTGGCATGCCAGTCGACCACCGCGAATTTATCCAGCCCGCCGGGTGCGGGCTGTGGCGTTAGTCGACCACTTCCTCTCTGGCGGGCTGCGGCCGAGCCGCGCGCCTTTTCTAGACTCCTAAAGGTCCCGCCAGGAGAGAGAGCAATGACCACAGACAATGAGGCTGGCCTGCTCCAGCCCGAGGCCCTCGCCGGGGCCGTCAAGGACGCCGCCGCGATCATCGAGGCCGCCTCCAACCTCGAGGAACTCGCCGCCGCCAAGTCCGCCACGCTCGGCGACAAGGCACCGGTGTCCTTGGCCCGCAGGGCGATCGGTTCGATCCCGGGCAAGGAGCGCGGTGAGGCCGGGCGCAACGTCAACGCCGCCCGCACCGAGATCACCGGCCTGTTCGAGGCCCGCGAGGAGATCCTCAAGGCCGCCGAGGCCGCCCGGATCCTCCGCGAGGAGACCGTCGACGTCACGGCCCGCACGGCCCGCCGCCGCACGGGCGCGCGCCACCCGATCAACGTCCAGATGGACCGCATCGCCGACCTGTTCGTGGCCATGGGCTACGAGATCGGCGAAGGCCCCGAGGTCGAGCTCGAGTGGTTCAACTTCGACGCCCTCAACATCCACCCGGACCACCCGGCCCGGACCATGATGGACACCTTCCACATCGCCGACGGCAAGGGCGGGTACGGCTCGAACATGGTGCTGCGCACGCACACCTCGACCGTGCAGATCCACACCATGCTCACGCAGGAGCCGCCGATCTACACCGTGGCGCCCGGCCGCGTGTACCGCACCGACGAGGTCGACGCGACGCATTCGCCGGTGTTCCACCAGACCGAGGGCCTCGTGGTCGACAAGGGCATCACCATGGCCGACCTCAAGGGCACCCTCGACCACTTCGCGAAGTCGGTCTTCGGGCCCGACGCGATCACGCGCCTGCGCCCCTCGTACTTCCCGTTCACCGAGCCGAGCGCCGAGGTCGACGTCTGGTTCGCCGCGCACAAGGACGGGCCGCGCTGGATCGAGTGGGGCGGCTGCGGCATGGTCAACCCGCGCGTGCTGCGCGCCTGCGGGATCGACCCCGACGTGTACTCGGGCTTCGCGTTCGGGATGGGCGTGGAGCGCGCGCTCATGCTGCGCCACGGCATCACCGACCTGCGCGACATCATCGACGGCGACGTCCGGTTCCCCGCCGGGCTGCGAGTGGAGGAGTAGACGATGAGGATTCCCGTTTCCTGGCTCGCCGAGTACGCCGCGCTGCCCGCCGACCTGACCACGGAGGCGCTCGACGCCGCCCTGGTCGAGGCCGGGCTCGAGGTCGAAGAGGTCGACGACCTGCGCGGCCGCGTGACCGGCCCGCTCGTGGTCGGCCGCGTCGCCTCCATCGAGGAGCTGACCGAGTTCAAGAAGCCGATCCGCCACTGCTGGGTGGAGGTCGGCGAGGCCGAGCCCCGCTCGGTCATCTGCGGCGCGCGGAACTTCGCCGAAGGCGACCTCGTCGTCGTGGCGCTGCCGGGCGCGGAGCTGCCCGGCGGGTTCAAGATCGGCTCGCGCAAGACCTACGGCCGCCTCTCGGACGGCATGATCTGCTCGGCCCGCGAGCTCGGCGTCTCCGACGACCACGAGGGCATCATCGTCCTCCCCGAGGGCGAGGTCGGCGCCGACGCGCGTCCGCTCGTCGGCCTCGACGACGTGGTGTTCGAGCTGGCCATCACCCCTGACATGGGGTACTGCTTCTCCGTGCGCGGCATCGCCCGCGAGGTCGCGCACCGCCTCGGCGTCGCGTTCACGGACCCGGCCGCGAAGGCCGCCGAGCCCGCCGCGACCGCCGAGCCGCCCTACCCGGTGCGGGTCGAGACCGACGGCTGCACGCGGTTCACGCTGCGCGAGGTGCGCGACGTGGACGCGAACGCGGAGTCGCCGGAGTGGATGGCCAAGCGGCTCACCCAGGCCGGGATGCGCCCGCTGGGCCTGGCCGTGGACGTCACGAACTACCTCATGCTCGAACTGGGGCACCCGCTGCACGCGTTCGACCGCGACGCCCTCGAGGACGTCATGGTCGTGCGCCGCGCGAAGGCGGGCGAGACCCTGAAGACCCTGGACGATGTCGAACGCAAGCTCGACCCCGAGGACATGGTCATCACCGACGGGACCGGCCCGCTCTCGCTCGCGGGCGTCATGGGCGGCCAGACCTCCGAGGTCGGGCCGACCACCCGGAACGTGCTCATCGAAGCGGCGCACTGGGACCCGACCTCGATCGCGCGCACCTCGCGGCGGCACAAGCTGACCTCCGAGGCGTCCAAGCGCTACGAGCGCGGGGCCGACTCCGGGATCACGCTGCTCGCCGCCCAGCGCGCGGCCGACCTCCTCGTCGAGTACGGCGGCGGCACCCTCGTGGAGACCGTCGCGGACATCGACCACCGGGAGCCGGTCGCGCCGATCACCATCCCTGTCGACCTGCCGTCCAAGACCATCGGCGTCGACTACGACCGCGCCACTGTGGTGTCGATGCTCGAAGCGGCCGGATGCACTGTGGAGGGCGACGAGGTCCTGACCGTGACGCCCGCTTCGTGGCGTCCGGACCTGACCGACCCGGCCGACCTCGTCGAGGAGGTGGCCCGCCTGCACGGCTACGGCCACATCCCGTCGAGCATCCCGCGCGCGATCGCCGGGACCGGCCTGACGTCCTCGCAGCGCCGCCGCCGCCGCGTGGCCCGCGCCTTGGCTGACAACGGGTTCACCGAGACGTACACGTTCCCGTTCGTCTCGCGCGACCGCGCCGACGAGCTCGGCCTGGACGAGAAGGACCCGCAGCGCGAGGCCGTCGCCGTGCTCAACCCGCTCGACGACGCCGCGCCGCTGCTGCGCACGACGGTGCTCGCGAGCCTGGTGAACGCCGTGCGGCTCAACCTGGCGCGCGGCGCGAAGGACCTCGCCGTGTTCGAGGAGGGCCTGGTCTTCCAGCCCGCCGAGGGCTGGTCCGACCTCGAAGTGGTCGAGCTGCCGGTCTCCAAGCGCCCTGCGGACGAGGCCATCGCGGCCGCGATCCGCCGCCTGCCGGTGCAGCCGCGCCACGTCGCGGCCGTCCTGTGCGGGCAGGCCGTCCCGGCCGGTGTCGACGCGCCCGGACGGGCCGTGGACTGGGCCGACGCGGTCGAGGCCGCCGAGGTCGTGGCCGCGGCCGCGGGCGTGCAGCTCGAAGCCGCCCAAGGGGAGGCCGCGCCGTGGCACCCGGGCCGGTGCGCGGAGCTGCGCGTGGACGGCGTCGTCGTCGGCCACGCCGGTGAACTGCACCCGGAGGTCTGCGAGCGCCTGGGCCTGCCCCGGCGCACCGCCGCGATGGAGCTGAACCTGACGGCCCTGCCGCTGCAGGAGCTGGACCCCGCGCCCGTGATCTCGCACTTCCCGGCGACGCTCATCGACGTGGCGGTCGTGGTCGCCGAGGCCGTCCCGGCCGGGGAGGTCGAGGCGGCGCTGCGCGATGGCGCGGGCGAACTGCTCGACTCGCTGCGCCTGTTCGACGTCTACCGCGACGCGAAGCTCGGCGAGGGCAGGAAGTCCCTGGCCTTCAAGCTGGAGCTGCGCGCCGCCGACCGGACCCTCACGAACGAGGAGGGCGTGGCCGTGCGCGACGCCGCAGTGGCCGTGGCCGCCGAGCGATTCGGCGCGGCCATTCGTGAATAACTAGCGAAAACGCTTGGGGCGCAACATCGCAGGTGCGATGGGGCGCCCCATTTGTTTGTCCGAATCGGATAGTTACAGGCCGTAACGCCTGAGCCGGGGGATAGCGGATGGTCCGCGCCTTTTAAGGTACGTGGTGTGAATAACGGGAACCCCTCTCGCGTCGGCAGGCGGCGGAGGCGGACCGGCTCGCAGCAGGGCGGCTCGCCCGGCCACCGCAGAGCCGGTGCCGGCAATCCGACCTACAACGGCATGCGGCGCAAGGACGCCACGAACATCTTCTCGGTCATCAAGGTCGACCCGCACGTCTTCGACGGGCTCCTCAAGGGCAACAGGCGCCACCTCGCTGTCGCGGGCGCCGTCGGCCTCGTCGTCGCCATCGGCGTGTCGATCGTGCTCGGCAACCTCCCCGACGGCGGCGCGGGCGGCGCCGACCAGGAGGACGCCGCCTTCCTCTACGCGGGCGGCCAAGCCCTCCCCGGCGACTTCGCCGACCGGCACCCCTCGCTGGCCGAGCAGATCAACGCCGAACTCGAGACCCGCTACGGCCTCACCCCCGACCAGCTCTACGACGAGGCCGCCCGGCCCGACGGCCTCCGCGTCGTCCTCACCCTCGACAAGCAGCTGCAGGAAGCCGCCGAGCAGACCCCCGGCGAAGCCGGGGTTGTCGCCGTCGAACCCGGCACCGGCGCGGTGCGCTGCTACTACGGGGCCGAGCAGACCTCCGGCACCGACCAGATCGGCGCCTCCGCCCCGCACCCGCCGTCCTCAGTGTTCGACATGATCACCGCCGCGACCGCGCTCGAAGCGGGCGCCTCGATCGAGTCCTGGTGGAGCGACCAGGAAACCGACGTCACGCTCGCCACCGCCGTCCAGGAGTCCCGGACCGGCGCGATGGACGCCGTCGCCGAGAAGTACGGCGTCGACGCGGTCCTCGAGACCGCGAAGGGCATGGGGCTCAAGACCATCGCCGACGGCGAGGGCACGGTCTACGACCTGGCTGCGGGGGAGTACGGGGGCCTCGAAGCCGCCGACTTCGGCGCCTACCCCGTGAGCGTCGTCGACATGGCGGGCGTCTACGCCACCATCGCCGCGGGCGGCCTCCAGGCCGACACCCACTTCATCGAGCGCGTCATCGACCCCGGCGACGACGAGGTCCCGCCCGCGCAGGAGGTCGCCACCGAGCAGGCCGTCGCCGAGACCACCGCCCAGGACCTCCAGTTCCTCGGCCTCGGCGAGGCCGAGGCCATCGAGGACCGCGACTTCTTCGGCGTCGGCGCCGACTACCACGGCGAGACCACCCAGTCCTGGTTCGTCGGCGCGATACCGCAGCTGAGCGTCGCCGCCTGGGCCAACGGGGAGGCCGCCGCCGACGGCGGGGTGTCGCTGTGGCGCAACGTCATCGACACCGCCATCGAGACCAACGACTACGAGGCCGAGCAGCTGCCCGGCGCGTCCGGCGAAGGCGAGGACCTCACCGACGACATCGTCGGCGACGACGGCCAGATCGACCCCGACAGCGCCTACTGCGAGGCCAACCCCGACGCCGAGGGCTGCGGCGCCGAGTCCTCCTCGCCGAGCGCCTCCGACTCCCCCTCGCCCGACGACACCACAGAGGAGCCCGAACCCGACCCCGACCCCACCTCCTCCGAACCCGAACCGGAGCCGACGACCTCCTCGGAACCCGACGAGCCCACCACCTCCGAGTGCGCATGGCCGCCGTTCTGCTGAACCGGAAATGCTACGGTGCGTGCGCGAACACCGCCCGACGTCCTGAGGAGCCCCGATGACCTTCGACCCGTACGCCCAGCAGCAGCCCTCCCAGCCGCCGGGGATGCAGCCGCCCCCGCCACCCATGCCCGCGGCCCCCGGCTACCCGCAGCAGCAGGTCGGCGTGGAGCTCAACGGCAAGGCCGTCGCCGCCCTCGTGACCGGCGTGCTGTTCTGCACGGGCCTGCTCGGCATCATCCCGCTCGTGCTCGGCAAGAACGCCGAACGGGAGATCAACATGGGGATGGGCATCGGCCGCCCGATGGCCAAGGCCGGACGCATCCTCGGCTGGATCGGCATCGCCTTCACCCTCGTGTGGATCGCCTACTTCATCGTCGTGATCACCGCGATCATCGGCGCCGCCGACGCCGTCTCCGACTACTCCACCTACTGAGTTGACCCCCAACGGCTTCCCGCGGTCGCGGCTCCTCCTGGTCCTGTCGGTCGCGGTGCCGCTGGCGGTCCTCGGCGACGCGCTCTGGGTCCGCGCCGACCCGGAGGGGCCGCCGTGGCAGGGCCTCGACGACTGGTGGAACGGGCTCGTCGGCGGGCCCGAGAGCGGCCTGCTGTGGCACGTCGCGGACTTCTTCAACCTGCTCGGGGCCGAACTCGGGGTCGCGATCGGCGCGGTCGCCGTGATCGCCCTGCTCGCGATGCGGCGCTGGCGTTCGGCGGTCTACGCGGTCGCAGCCGTCGTCGCGACCAAGATCGTCACCGACCTCGTCAAGGCCGCGGCGGAGCGGCCGCGCCCGCTCGACATCATGGTGGACACCGGCTCCTGGGCGTTCCCGTCCGGACACAGCTCCCGCATGGCCGCCATGGTGGTCGTCGTCGGCGTCCTGTTCGTGCCCGCCCGGCACCTGCGGCGCTGGTGGCCGGTCGCGGTCCTGTCGACGCTCGCGATGATGCTCGCCCGCAACTGGCAGCACGCGCACTGGCTGACCGACACCGTCGCGGGCGCCGCCACCGGCGCGGCCGTCGCCGTCTTCACCTGGTGGGCGCTCGCGCCGCTGCTCGACCGCGAACGGGCCCTTCGGGAAAGCGCCGCGATCGGCGTCGCCGAGGACGCGAGGGCACAGGGGACTGGCTCCGAGCACTTAGGCTGAAGGCAGTTCTTCCTGAGAGGTGCCCCCGATGACCGTGCCCGACCCGTACTCCGAGCAGCAGCCCCCGGCGCAGCAGCCCGCCCCGCCGCCGCCGTACGCGCCCTACCCGCCGCAGTACCCGCCGTACGGCTACCCGTACGTGCCGCCGCGTCCGACGAACGGCATGGCGATCGCAGCCATGGTCGTCGGCATCGTCGGCGTGTGCAGCCCGCTGGGCATCCTTGCACTCATCTTCGGCAACATCGCGAAGCGCCAGATCAGGGAGACCGGCGAGCAGGGCGACGGCATGGCCACGGCCGGAGTCGTGCTCGGCTGGATCGGCGTCGCGGCGACGATCGGCTGGATCGCCTACTACATCGCGATGTTCGCGTTCTTCGGCGCGGCGGTGAACGAGATCGAGAACGGCGACTGGCAGACCGACTGGCCCACGGACGACCCGACCTGGGCGATCAGGCTGCTCGCCAGTGTCGTTTAGGGGCGCAGCCTGACATAGGTCGTGACGGTGAGGTTCGCAGCCGTCAGTACCGCGAACGCGACGGCCGCGAGCGGGAAGCCGAGGCCCCACAGGGCCAGCGCCCCGCACGCGAACGCGAACACCTTGACGGCCACGACCGCCGGCGTCGGCAGGATGAAGCGGGCCCGGGGCGCGGCGAACGCGCCCCACATCGCGATGAGCCCGCCGACGGCCGCGACCGCGACCAGGACGCGCGCCCACCAGGGCAGGTCGAGGGCGAGCGCCCACCAGCCGACGAAGGCGAACATCGCCATCTCCACGGCGAACGCCAAGAGGGCGTTGATGATCACGAGGGTGCGGACTGGTCCGGTGTAGCGGGCCCATTCGGGCTCGGGGGGCGTGTTCGAGGGCTTTTCAGTTTGGGGCACGGGTCCATGATGGCGTCCCGTACGCTCCGGCGCTGAGCCGGGTACGACCAAAGTCGGATGCCGGGATACGCAACGAGACCGATGGCACCGCGGCGCGGACATGATGTGATTGGCGCATGACAAGTCCACCGGGTCTCCTCAGCCGCGTCAGACGCGGCGACGCCATAGCGGCGGCGCTCCTGTTCACGGTGGGCGCGCTCATGATCGGCCTCGGCGGGTTCGAGCCGTACCGGGACGTGCCGCTCGCGGTGCGCTTCGTGCCGCTGGCGCTCGTGTGCCTCGGCGTGGTGATCCGGCGGGCCGCGCCCGGCTGGTGCCTGGCGGTCGGGACGCTGGGGTTCGCCGCGGAGATCGTCATCGGCCTCACGCTGGCGACGGTCGCGGTCTACACGGACAACCTGTACTCGTTCGCGCGCTACGGGCCGCGCAGGAGGGTCCGCGGCCTCGTGGCGGCGGTCGTCGGCGGCGTGGTGCTGCTGGGCGTCCTGTCGTACCTCGACGGCGCGAACCCGGGCCAGCTCATGAGCAATCTCGCGATCGCCGCGGTCGTGCTCTTGTCGCCGGTGGCCACCGGCATCATCGTGCGGCAGGCGCACGACCGCGCCAACCTCGAGCGGGAACGGGCGGAGCAGGCCGAGGGCCTCGCCGAGGTGCGCCGCCGCGAGGCGGTGCTGCGCGAGCGCACGCTCATGGCCCGCGAGCTGCACGACACGGTCGCGAACTACCTGTCGGCGATCGCGTTGCAGTCCACGGCGCTCCAGGCCCGCAAGGACCTCGACGAGGCGACGATGCGCACGTCGGTGGCCGCGATCCGCTCCAGTTCGGTGGAGGGCCTGGCGGAGCTGCGGCGGATCATCGGGCTGCTGCGCGCCGGGGACGAGGGCGAGGAGCTCGCCTCGTACCGGATCGACCAGGTGCCGGGGCTCGTCGAGCGCATCCGCGCCGTCGGGTTGAAAGTTGACTTCGAAGTCGAAGGGCCCCAGCCGAAGCTGCCGGGAGAGGTCGAGCTGACGGTGTACCGGCTGGTGCAGGAGGCGCTGACGAACGCGCTCAAGTACGGCTCTGACGCCTCGGTGGTGATCGGGTTCGAGTCCGAGCGCCTGACCGTGCGGGTCGAGAACGCGTTGAACCGTGACGCCGAGCCGGTGCCGAGCGGCGGCGCTGGCCTGGTGGGCATGACGGAACGGGTCCGGCTATTGGGAGGTAAGGTGCACGCCGGGCTGGAGGGCGACCGATGGATGGTCTGCGCGGAGATCCCCACGGGAGGCATTGCATGACAAGGGTTCTGCTCGCCGACGACCACGCGGCGGTCCGCGCCGGGCTGCGGATGCTGCTCGACAGCGCCGACGACATCGAGGTGGTCGGCGAGGCCGCCGACGGCGTCGAGGCGGTCGCGCTCGCGGGGGAGCTGCGGCCGGACGTGGTCGTGATGGACATCCGGATGCCGCGCAAGGACGGCATCGCGGCGGCGGCCGAGCTGCGCGGCGTCGCGGACGTGCTGGTGCTGACGAGCTACGGCGACGACGAGAACGTGTTCGACGCGCTCCGGGCGGGCGCGAGCGGGTTCATGCTCAAGGACGCCGACGCCGAGACTCTGGTCGAGGCGGTGCGCACGGTGGCGCGCGGAGACGGGCTGATCTCCCCGGCGGTCACGCGCGGCCTCATCGCCGAGTTCGCGCGCTCCAGGCCGGCGTACGCCCCGATCGAGGTCGACACGGCCGGGCTCGCGAACCTCACGCCGCGCGAGACCGAGGTGCTCGCGCTCATCGGCGAGGGCATGTCGAACGCGGAGATCGCGGGCGAACTCGGGATGGCCGAGGCCACGGTGAAGTCGCACGTCACGCGCGTCCTCGCGAAGCTGGGCCTGGCCAGCCGCGTACAAGCGGCCATCTTTGCTCGCGAGCAGGTCCGCTGAGCTGATGGCGGGGCGTCTGGCGGCCAGCGCTCGGCGGTCGCCCGCGAGCAGGCCCGCTGAGCTCAGACGATGTCGGGGCGGTGATCGTGTCCCAACCTCCGGTATAGGCGTGCGCCGCATGACCTGAATGCTGATACAGTACTCTGCATAGTCATTCAGCATGGAGGTTTCCAGTGACTTATCAGGTCGCCGTGGCGGGCGCCAGCGGCTACGCCGGGGGCGAGGTGCTCCGGCTGCTCGCCGACCACCCGCAGCTCGACGTCGTCGCCGCGGGCGCGCACAGCAACGCCGGTGAGTACATCACCGCAGTCCACCCCCACCTCACCGCTTACGGCGACCGACGCTTCACCCCGACCAGCCCGGAGGCCTTCGACGAGGCCGACCTGGTCATCATGACGCTGCCGCACGGCCAGTCCGCCGCGCTCGCCGCCCAGCTCCCGGCGGACCAGAAGATCGTAGACCTCGGAGCCGACCACCGGCTCGCATCGTCCGCCCAGTGGGAGGCCTACTACCCCGGCCCGCACGCCGGGACCTGGACCTACGGCCTGCCCGAGCTGCCCGGCCAGCGTGAGCAGATCACGGCCGCGACCCGGGTCGCCGCGACCGGCTGCTACGCCGTCGCCACGATCCTCGCCCTCCGGCCGCTCCTCGACGCGGGGATCGCCTCGCCCGAGGACGTGGTGGTCGTCGCCGCCTCCGGCACCTCCGGCGCGGGCAACGCCCCCAAGAAGAACCTCCTCGCCAGCGAGGTCATGGGCTCGATGAGCGCCTACAAGGTCGGCGCGCACCAGCACGTCCCCGAGATCAAGCAGGCCACCGGCGCCGCCTCGATCTCGATGACGCCGCTGCTCGCCCCGATGCCGCGCGGCATCATCTCCACGGTGACCGCGAAGGCGACCGCCGAAGTCGCGGCCGCCGACGTCCACGCGGCGCTGGTGAAGGCCTACGACGGCGAGCACTTCGTGCACGTCCTGCGCGAGGGCCAGTGGCCGACCACGGCCGCCACCTACGGCACCAACGCCGTCCAGCTCCAGGGCACCGTGGACAAGGACTCCGGCCGGATCATCGTCACCTCGGCGATCGACAACCTCGGCAAGGGCGCCGCCGCGCAGGTCGTGCAGTGCGCCAACCTCATGCTCGGCCTCCCCGAGGCCGCGGGCCTCACCGTGAACGGAGTGGCACCGTGACCGTGACGACCCCCAAAGGCTTCAAGGCGTCCGGCGTCACCGCCGGGCTCAAGGCCTCCGGCAACCCGGACATGGCGCTCGTCGTGAACGAGGGCCCGCTGCAGGTCGCCGCGGGCCGCTTCACCGGCAACCGCGTCAAGGCCGCCCCGGTCAAGTGGACCCAGCAGGTCCTCACCACCGGTCAGCTCAAGGCCGTGATCCTCAACTCCGGCGGCGCGAACGCCTGCACCGGTCCCGAGGGCTTCCAGAACACGCACGCCACCGCCGAGAAGACCGCCGAGGTCCTCGGCTGCGGCGCCGTCGAGATCGCGGTCTGCTCGACCGGGCTCATCGGCGAGCAGCTGCCGATGGACAAGATCCTCCCCGGCGTCGAGGCGGCCGCGGCCGCGCTCTCCCAGGACGGCGGCGTCCAGGCCGCGAACGCGATCATGACCACCGACACCGTGGCCAAGAACTTCGCGGTCACCACGGACGCTGGCTGGACCGTCGGCGGCATCGCCAAGGGCGCGGGCATGCTCGCCCCCGGCCTCGCCACGATGCTCGTCGTCATCACCACCGACGCCGTGGTCGACCGGCCGCTCGCGGACACCGCGCTCGGCACCGCCTGCCGCTACTCGTTCGACCGGCTCGACTCCGACGGCTCGATGTCCACCAACGACACCGTGCTCCTCCTCGCCTCCGGCGCCTCCGGCGTCGAGGCCGAGGCGGACGAGTTCATCTCCGTGCTCACCAAGGTCTGCAAGGACCTCGCGCACCAGCTCCTCACGGACGCCGAAGGCTCCACGAAGGACGTGGAGATCACCGTGTCCGGCGCGGCCACCGAGGACGACGCCGTCGAGGTCGCCCGCTGCGTCGCCCGCGACAACCTCGTCAAGACCGCCCTGTTCGGCTCCGACCCGAACTGGGGCCGCATCCTCGCCGCCGTCGGCACCTCCAAGGCGCCCTTCGACGCCGACGCGGTCGACGTGGCCGTCAACGGCGTGTGGATCTGCAAGGCCGGCGCCGCGGGCGAACCGCGCGACCTCGTCGACCTCAAGGGCCGCGAGGTGAAGATCGACATCGAGCTCCACAACGGCGCCGCGTCCGCGACCATCTGGACCAACGACCTGTCCCACGACTACGTTCACGAGAATTCGGCCTACAGCACATGAGCAGCCTGACAGACGACCTCGCACCCCACCTCCAGAAGGCCCTCGGCAAAGCCGAGACCCTGATCGAGGCCCTGCCGTGGCTCAAGCGCTTCACCGGTTCCATCGTGGTGGTCAAGTACGGCGGCAACGCCATGATCAACCCCGAGCTGCAGGCCGCGTTCGCCGCCGACATGGTGTTCCTGCACTACGTCGGCATCAAGCCCGTCGTCGTGCACGGCGGCGGCCCGCAGATCTCCTCCATGCTCGAGAAGCTGAACATCGCCTCCGAGTTCAAGGGCGGCCTGCGCGTCACCACCCCCGAGGCCGCCGACGTGGTCCGGATGGTCCTGGTCGGCCAGGTCGGCCGGGAACTGGTGGGGCTCATCAACAACCACGGGCCGTTCGCCGTCGGCATGTCCGGCGAGGACGCCCAGCTGTTCACCGCCAAGCGCCGCTGGGCCGACGTGGACGGCGAACGGGTCGACGTGGGCCGCGTCGGCGACGTCGCCTCCGTCAACACCGCCGCCGTGGACGACCTCATCGCCGCCGGGCGCATCCCCGTCGTCTCCACTGTGGCCCTCGACCACGAAGGCGTCCTCTACAACCTCAACGCCGACACCGCCGCCGCCGCGCTCGCCGAGGCCCTCGGCGCGCAGAAGCTCATCGTCCTCACCGACGTCGAAGGCCTCTACGAGAACTGGCCGGACAAGGACTCGCTCCTGCGGCAGGTCACCACGGACAAGCTCGCCGACATGCTGCCCTCGCTCCAGGCGGGCATGGTCCCCAAGATGGAGGCCTGCCTCCGCGCGGTCAAAGGCGGCGTCCCGCAGGCGCACGTCATCGACGGGCGCGTCCCCCACTCCACCCTGCTGGAGATCTTCACGACCGACGGCGTCGGCACCATGGTCCAGGAGTCGAAATGACCTACTCTGACGAGATCAAGACCCGGTTCTCCACCTTCCTCATGGGCAACTACGGGCTCCCGCCCGTGGTCCTGCGCGAAGGCGAGGGCCGCTACCTCACCGACGTGGACGGCAACACGTACCTCGACATGATCGGCGGCATCGCCGTCTCCAGCCTCGGGCACAACCACCCCGCGCTCGTCGAGGCCGTCAGCACCCAGGCCGCCCGGCTCGCCCACACCTCGAACCTCTTCCTGCACGAGAAGGAGGTCGAGCTCGCCGAGAAGCTCCTCGACCTGGCCCAGCTCGACGGCAAGGTGTTCCTCTGCAACTCCGGCACCGAGGCCAACGAGGCCGCGCTCAAGCTCGCGCTCCTCAACGGCGCCGAGACCGGCCGGACCAAGATCGTCGCCGCCGAGAACGGCTTCCACGGCCGCACCCTCGGCGCGCTCTCCATCACCGGCAAGGCCGCCATCAGGAAGCCCTTCGAGCCGCTCGGCCGCAACGCCGAGTTCGTGCCCTTCGGCGACGTCGACGCCCTGAAGGCCGCAGTGGACGACGAGACCGCCGCGGTCTTCCTGGAGCCGATCCAGGGCGAAGGCGGCGTCGTCACCGCCGCCCCCGGCTACCTCACGGCCGCAAGGGAGATCACCGCAGCCGCGGGCGCGCTCCTCGTCGTCGACGAGATCCAGTCCGGCTTCGGCCGCACCGGCGCCTGGTTCGCCCACCACGCCGAGAACGTCGAACCCGACATCATCACCCTCGCCAAGGGCCTCGGCGGCGGCGTCCCCATCGGCGCGATGCTCGCGGGGGCCGGCGTCGCCGCCGCGTTCACGCCCGGCGTCCACGGCTCCACCTTCGGCGGCAACCCGATCGCGTGCGCCGCCGCGCTGGCCGTCATCGACACCATCGAACGCGAGCACCTCTTCGAGAACGTGCTCGACCTCGGCCGCCGCCTCGACGCCCGGATCGGCGGCGACCCCAGGGCCACCGAGATCCGCGGCCAGGCCCTGTGGCGGGGCATCGCCCTCACCGAGCCCGTCGCGGGCGACGTCGTCGCCGAGCTGATCGGCCTCGGCGTCCTCGCCAACGCGCCCCGGCCCGACACGATCCGGATCGCGCCCGCGCTCACCATCACCGAGTCGGAGCTGGACGCCTTCTGCGACAAGCTCACCGCCGCCCTCGACACCGTTCTTCCGGCCCCGGGAGGTCGACCGTGACCGTAAAGCACTTCCTCAAGGACGACGACCTCACCGTCGCGCAGCAGGCCGAAGTCCTCGACCTCGCCGCGAAGATGAAGGGCGACCGCCACGGCTACCCCGCGCTCGCGGGCCCCAAGTCCGTCGCGGTCGTCTTCGAGAAGCCCTCCACCCGGACCCGCCTCTCGTTCGACATCGGCATCGCCGAGCTCGGCGGGCACTCGGTCGTCATCGACGCCCAGTCCACCCAGCTCGGCCGCGGCGAGACCGTCTCGGACACCGCCCGGGTCCTCTCGCGGTACGTCAGCGCGATCGTGATCCGCACCTTCGGCGACGACCGGATCGAGGAGCTCGCCGCCCACGCGAGCGTCCCGGTCGTCAACGCGCTCACCGACGGCTGGCACCCCTGCCAGCTCCTCGCCGACCTCCAGACCATCGCGGAGCACAAGGAGCTCAAGGGCACCAGCATCGCCTACCTCGGCGACGCCGCGTTCAACATGGGCAACTCGACCGTGATCGCCTGCTCCATGGCCGGGATGCACGTCCGCGTCGGCGCCCCCGCGGGCTACCAGCCCGCCCCCGAGGTCCTGGCCCGCGCGGCCGAGATCAACGCCGAGACCGGCGGCTCGGTGCTCGTCACCGCCGACCCGGTCGAGGCCGTCTCCGGCGCCGACGTCGTCTCCACCGACGCGTGGGTCTCGATGGGCATGGCCGACAACGAGAAGCGCATCGCCGAGCTCACCCCGTACCAGCTCAACGCCGAACTCCTCGCGCACGCCGCCCCGGACTCGATCGTCCTCCACTGCCTCCCCGCCCACCGCGGCGAGGAGATCACCGACGAGGTGATGGACGGCCCGCGCTCGCGCGTGTTCGACCAGGCCGAGAACCGCCTCCACGCCCAGAAGGCCCTCCTCGCCTGGCTCCTCAGGGAACAGCGATGAGCCCGCACCCGCCCGCCCGCCGTTCACCGGACCGGAGCGGACGCCGATGAACCAGCCGACCACCAAGGCGGCCCGCCAGGCCCGCATCGTCGAGCTGATCTCGGGCAGCCCCATCCGCTCCCAGACCGAGCTCGCGAACCTCCTCGCCGCCGACGGCATCGAGGCCACCCAGGCCACCCTCTCGCGCGACCTCGAAGAGCTCGGCGCGGTCAAGGTGCGCGGCACCGACGGCGGCTCCGCCGTCTACTCGATCTTCGCCGAAGGCGAACGGCCCCTCCGCGACACCGAGATCGCCTCCGACCGCCTCCAGCGGCTCCTGCGCGAACTCCTCGTCGGCGCCGACCACTCCGGCAACATGGCCGTCCTGCGCTGCCCGCCCGGCGCGGCCCAGTACCTCGCCAGCGCCATCGACCGCTCCGGCCTCTCCGACATCATCGGCACGATCGCCGGGGACGACACGATCGCCGTCATCGCCCGCGACGGCGTCACCGGCGCGCACGTGGCCGACCAGATGCTCCACTGGGCGGGCAAAGGCCCCGACCCCTATGCGGCCCAGGACTAACCAGCAATGACCGTGAAGCTCAGCAAGGGAGACGCCGCGTAATGGCGAAACTGTGGGGAGGCCGCTTCTCGGGCGGCCCGGCCGCCGCGCTCGAGGCCCTGAACGCCTCGATCGGCTTCGACTGGCGCCTCGCGCCGTACGACCTCAAGGCCTCGAAAGCCCATGCGCGCGTGCTCAACCGCGCGGGCCTCCTGACCGCCGACGAGCTCGAGAAGATGCTCGCCGCCCTCGACGGCCTCGGCGACGACGTCGCCTCCGGCGCGTTCACCGGCACCGTCGCCGACGAGGACGTGCACACCGCGCTCGAACGCGGCCTCGTCGAACGCCTCGGCGACCTCGGCGGCAAGCTCCGCGCCGGACGCTCGCGCAACGACCAGATCGCCACCGACCTGCGCCTGTACTGCCGCGACCACGCGCGCGGCCTCGCCGCCGACCTCACCGACCTCGTCGCGGCCCTGACCGAGCAGGCCGCGGGCCTCGTCGACGCGCCCGCGCCCGGCATGACCCACCTCCAGCACGCGCAGCCGATCACCCTCGGCCACCAGCTCCTGGCCCACGCGCAGGGCCTCCTGCGCGACCTGGACCGCCTGCGGGACTGGGACAGCCGGGCCGCGCTCTCCCCGCTCGGCTCGGGCGCGCTCTCTGGCTCGTCGCTGCCGCTCGACCCGGTCGCCGTGGCCGAGGAGCTGGGCTTCGACGGCCCCGTCGCGAACTCCCTCGACGGCGTCTCGGACCGCGACTTCGCCGCCGAACTGCTCTTCGTCTGCTCCATGGTCGGCATCCACCTCTCCCGTCTGGGGGAGGAGGTCATCCTCTGGTCGAGCCAGGAGTTCGGCTGGGTCACCCTCGACGACGCGTTCTCCACGGGCTCGTCGATCATGCCGCAGAAGAAGAACCCCGACGTCGCCGAGCTCGCGCGCGGCAAGTCCGGCCGCCTCGTCGGCAACCTGACCGGCCTGCTCGTCACCCTCAAGGGCCTGCCGTTCACGTACAACAAGGACCTGCAGGAGGACAAGGAGCCGGTCTTCGACTCGCTCGACAACCTCGCGCTCCTGCTGCCCGCCGTCACCGGGATGGTCGCGACGATGAAGTTCAACGTCGAGGTCCCGCGCGCGTCGGCCCCGACCGGGTTCAGCCTCGCCACGGAGATCGCGGACTGGCTGGTGCGCAAGGGCGTCCCGTTCCGCAGCGCCCACGAGATCGCGGGCGCCTGCGTCGCGCACTGCGAGACGCGCGGCATCGAGCTGCACGAGATCGCCGACGCCGACCTGGCGGGCATCTCCGAGCACCTCGACCCGTCCGTCAAGGCCGTGCTCGATGTGGACGGCGCGCTGGCGGGCCGCACGACCCCGGGTTCGACCGGGCCGAAGCCGGTGGCCGACCAGCTCGCGAACGTGCGCGAGCAGATCGAGGCCTGGCGCGGCTGGTCCGAGGCCAAGTAGCCCAAGCGAAAGCGGCCCGTGCATCGCACGGGCCGCTTCGTCGTTCACCCTTCGACGGGCGGTGCGATGAAGAGGAGCCCGTCGCAGTTCGCGGACGGCTCGCCGTTCCCGGTCACCGGTTCGGTGCGGCACACCCCCACGCTCACGAAGGCGATCGACGTCGTCTCGTCGGCGACGAGCGAGAACGCGTACTCGTAGGACGCGTCGCGGTGCGGCACCGCCATGCGCTCGATGTCGAGCGGCACGCCCTTGACGTCGTAGGCGACGAACTCCAGGTGCCGGGGCTGCGGCTCGACGTGCAGGCAGGGCCTGCCGTCCATGAAGAACGTGGTCCAGGCCTTGCCGCTGAAGCTGACGGTCGGCTCGACCGCGATCTCGGCCCATGCGGCGTCGCCCGCTGTCGAGTACAGCGTGCAGTAGTCCTCGGCGAGCGCCTCGGTCTCATACCCGATGGGCGCGGCGGCGGCCGGGATCCCGGCCATGAGGAGGGTGAACAGCGCCGTGAGGACCACCAGGGCGGTCCTCACGGCGTTGCGGCGGGTGCGGGGTGGGTGCATGATGGCGACTCCTGGTCGTCGAGGGGTGCGCGCCCAACCTTCGCGCTCCGTTTTCAAATATGTACAGTCCTAAATATCCGTGAAGTCCCCTCGGGCGTCAAGCTCCTTGGCGAGGCGGCGCAGCCGCACGGCGGTGAAGACGGTGAAGAAGCCCCAGATGATCGCGAAGAACCCGATGGTCACGACGAGCGCGACAGCGCCTTCGCCCGGGTTGAACAGCAGCACGATGCCCAGCACGACCCCGGCGAGGCCGGAGATGACGAACAGCCAGCGCCCGCCCGCGTCGCGGGAGAGGCCGAAGCCGCTCACGATCGAGCCGACGCCGATCACGATCGCCCAGATCGCGATCAGGTAGAGCAGCGCGAGGGCGCTGAGGCCCGGCCAGAAGAGCGCGATGAGACCGGCGATCACGCCGAGGACGCCCAGGGTGATGAGGATGCCCCGGCCGCTGGAGCGCCTGGCGCCCATGGCGATAGCGGTGATGCCGTCGACCACCGCGTACGCGCCGAACAGGATGACGAGCGCGAGCAGCGTGATCTCGGGCCAGAACACGGCCATGGCGCCGAAGACGATGGTGAAGACGCCCCGCACCAGCACCCAGCCCCAGTTCTTGGCGAGCAATTCGAGCATCGCGACCACCCCGTTCCACCTGCGATAACGCTCCTATCTCCGAGGCTAGACCGAACCCGGGGCGCTTTAGCGGTTTCCGTGGAAAAGCGGCGCGGGACGCCGATCGGGCGGAACGGGCGCCGATATTCGCTTCTTGATCGGCGGTGCGGTGCGTAGGCTGCGGGCGTGAGCGATGTGCTGTGCGGGTTCCTGTCCGATATGGAGGCTCTGGGGGAGCTGAACCACCGGGAGGCGGCCGGGTGGCTGCTGGCCGACGGGTGGAACGTCTGCGGCGCGGGGGACTGGGCGACGGTGTGGCGCTCGCCGGACGGCGGGCTGGCGGCGCGGGTGAGCCCGTTCGAACCGGCCTACGAGGTGTTCGTGCGGCTGTGCCGGGCCCTGCCGGGCAATCCGCTGCTGCCGCGGGTCGAGCTCGATTCGCCGCTCGAAGGCGGCGGGCGCATCACCGTCATGGAGTTCCTGACCCCGGCCGGGGGCGACCGCGCCGCCGAGGTCTGGAGGCGCTGGGACGCTGCGGAGCCGGGCGACCCGGTCGCGGCGGTCCGCGCCGAGGCCGAGCGCCTGCACGCCGAAGCGGCCGAGGCGGTCCCGTACTGGGGCGGCCTTGACCGCAATCCGGGCAACGTGATGGCGACGCCGTCGGGCGAGACGCGCCTGGTCGACCTCTTCTACGCCGAGGGGCTCGTCATCTACGGCGAGCTGCTGAAGGACCCGGATCGTGTGCTGGCGAGCTTCCCGCCCGAGCGGCGCAGGTACCTCGCCGAGATCGGCGCGGTCGTCCGACAGTCCACTTCGGAGGAGATCGCGGCGCTCCGAAAGGTTGCCTCGCACTCGTTGAGAAGCACTGAACCGTCCTTAACAAGATGATCATTGCCGGGCCCGCGGGGAGCGGTGAGGATTGAGGGGTGAGCCGCGCAAGCGGAACGAACCCCTAGGAACCCGGCAATGGACATCGAACATCTCGAACGGCCCTTCCCCGTCTACCTGCCGATGCCGGTCGACGACGAGCGAAGCGCGCCGCGCCTCTCGGTCGGCGCCGCGATGCGCTGCCGCCTGGCCGGGATGCGGGTGTCGCGGGCGATGTCGGTGCGGCGGTCCCTGCTCCGAGCCTCGTTGCGGCTCAAAGGCATCCGATTCGGACGGACGGTGGCGGGGCTGCTGCGTCCGCCGGTGGCCCGTGCACTGCTCGCGTTCATGTTGCGCGGGTGCTGGAACCGCTCGTTCAAGCGCGCCCTCGCGAAGCGGTCGGCTCAGGAGGCTCTGGGCGGCTGAGCCGCGAGCGGGTCCCACTCGAGGTCGACCGGGCCGCGCTCCTCCGCGATGCGCGCGAAGGCGCGGATCGCCGAGTTCTCCTTGGCCGCGGTCCAGACCAGCGCCGATTCGACGGTCGGGGCGTCGACGAGCGGCCGGTAGGTGATGCCGGGGTGCTGGTTGTACTTCGCGAACTGGGTGATGATCGGGCCGATTGCGGCGCCGTTCACGATCAGCGCCATCCCGGCCTGGAGCGTGTCCACGAGGTGCGTGCGCACGATCTCGCGTCCGGAGGGCGTGCGGCGGGGCACGAAGAAGTCGATCCAGGTGTCCTCCTGCGCGGAGGAGACGATGACCGCGTGGTCGGCCAGGTCCTCGATGCGGGTCTGGTCGCGGGCGGCGAGCGGGTGGTTCTCGGGCATGGCCATGAGCAGCGGTTCGCGCATGACCACCGGTCCGACGACGAGTTCGGGGTCGTCGACCGGCATGAGCGTGGCCACCAGGTCCACCCGGTGCTCGCGCAGCGGCCGCAGATGGTCGCCGATCTCGGACTCCAGCAGGAGCCTCGTCGTGGCGTCCTCGTGCCGCGCCTCGAACTCGCGGCCGAGGGCAACCAGGTGCCTGCCGTTCTCGGTGCCGAGGAAGCCGAGGCGCAGCTCCCCGCCGATGCCCCGTCCCGAACCGACGGCGCGGCGCACCGCTTCCTGCACGGCGTCGTGGGCGGGCCCGAGGTCCTGCCGGAACTGCCGACCGAGTTCGGTGAGGACCACGCCCCGGCTCGTCCGCTCGAACAGCGGGGCCCCGACGAGGCGTTCGACCTTCTGGATGAGCTGGGTGACGCGGGCGGGGGAGACGCGGAGGCGCTTGGCGGTACGGCCGAAGTGCAGCTCTTCGCACAGCGCGAGGAAGGCCTCGATCTCCTGTCGCTCCATGGCAGTCCGCTCCCGGCGTTCAATCCGGCTCAACGCTCGCTGAGCCTCGCTTAACGCCGATTATTCACGAACGTCTGCGCCACTCGCGATCTGGTACAGGGAAGGCCCCGGCGCGCAGCGCCGGGGCCTCTGGTTTCCTCTGCGGGTCTAGCGGGTCAGGGCCGGTTCGCGCTCGACCGGCTTCGGGTCGGACTCGGGTTCGACGGTCACGTGCGGGAGGGCCTTGTCGAGCCACTTGGGGATCCACCAGGCGCCGCGGCCCATGACCTTCATGATCGCGGGGACGAGGAGGCAGCGGATCACGAACGCGTCGATGAAGATCGCGACGGCCATGCTGATGCCGAACTGCTGGAGGAGGCGCGCGTCGTCCAGGATGAACGAGCCGAACACCGCCATCATGATCGCCGCGGCGGCGGTGACCACGCCGCCGGTGGAGGCGAGGCCGCGGCGGACCGCCTCGGTCGCGTCGCCGGTGCGCCGCCACTCCTCCTGCATGCGGGACATGAGGAACACCTCGTAGTCCATCGAGAGCCCGAAGATGATCGCGAACGACATGACGGGCACGAACGCCTCGACCGGGCCCGCCGGGATGCCGAACATGCCCTCCTGGAAGATCCAGGCGACCACGCCGAGGCTCGCACCGATCGTCATCAGGTTGAGGATCGCGGCCTTGACCGGGATGAGGACCGAGCGGAACACGACCATCAGCAGCAGGAGCGAGAGCCCGACGACGAACAGCAGGAACAGCGGGGCCTTCTCGATCATGATGTCGCTGAAGTCGATCGCGGCGGCCGTGGAGCCGCCGACGAGCTGGGTGCCCTCGACGTCGCTCAGCACGTCGTCGCGCAGTTCGTGGACGAGGTCCACCGTGGCCTGGTCGGCCGGACCGGCCGTGCCCACAACAGTCGACAGCCACAGGTCCTCGCCGATCGCGAACGGCGGGGAGGCCATCGCGACCGAGTCGAGCCCGTCCATGGCCTCGAACGCGGCGTTCGCCTCGGCCTCGGTGCCGTCGGTGACGACCATGAGCGGGCCGTTGAAGCCCTCGCCGAACCCGCCCGAGAGCAGGTCGTACGCCTCGCGGCTGGTCGTGCCCTCGGCGTCCGTCCCGGCGTCGGCGAAGCCGAGGCGCAGGCCCAGCAGCGGCGACGCCAGAGCGACGAGCCCGGCGGTGACCACGACGATCGCGAGCCACGCCCGCTTCTCCACGAACCGCGACCAGCCGATCCAGCGCGACCCCGGAGTGCGCGCGGACTTCGCGGCCCGCTTGCGCACCGACTTCTCGATCCGCTTGCCGAACAGGGCGAGCAGCGCGGGCAGCAGCGTCACGGACGCGAGCATCGTGACGAGCACGGTGAGCGCCACCGCGATCGCGACCGCCTGGAGCGAGCCCAGGCCGAGCGCGAACAGGCCCATGAGCGCCACGATGACGACCGACCCGGCGAACAGGACCGAGCGCCCAGCGGTGTCGAGCGCCGTGGCGGCGGCGGCCTTGCGGCTCGCGCCGTTGCGGAGCTCGGACCGGAAGCGGGCGAAGATGATGAGCGCGTAGTCGACGCCGACGCCGACGCCGACGAGGAACATGATGGGCGTCAGGAACGTCGGCAGCGTGACGACATGGGACACGAGCATCGACAGGCAGAACGCGGTGCCCACGGCGAACACCGCGGTGATGAGCGGCAGGCTCGCCGCGAGCAGCGACCCGAACATGAGCACGAGGATGACCAGGGCCGCGAGCATGCCGATGCCCTCGGCCGCGCCGCCGCCGCCTTCCCCGGCCTCGCGGATCACGTCGCCGCCCAGCGCGAACGCGAGCCCGTCGCCGGAGGCCTCCTCGGCCTTCGGGATCAGGTCGGCCGCCTCGGCGGCGGTGCCGTCCCAGCTCAACGTCGCGTAGCCGACGGTGCCGTCCTCGCTGATCGAGCCGTACTCGGCGAAGGGGTCGTTCACGCCGGTCACGCCCGGCTCGTCGGCGAGGTCGGCGAGGAAGGCCTCGACGGCGGCCTGCTCGGCCGCGACGTCGTCGGCGCCGAAGACCACCTGCACGGTGGACTCGTTCGCATCGGGAGCGCGCTCGTCGAGGAGGTCGGAGAGCTCCTGCGACTCGGTGCCGGGCATCGCGTTGTCGTCTTCGAACGCGGATCCGACCGCGCTGGAGGCGCCGATCGCGGCGCCGAACACGAGGACCCAGAGGAGGAGTGCGATCAGCGGGCGGCGCTGCGTCCAACCGGACAGCCGCGCGAGCGCCGAGGGCTTCGAGGCAAGGTGTGTTTCCATACCGACCACTGTCGCGGTCGGGACCGCTCGGCTGCATCGGCTCAGCAGCGGAGATCTGCCTACGTCCCAGGGATTAGCCGCGGCGCGGAACGTACGTTGAGAGTCGCACTACTCGCCGTCGGTCCAGGTCGGGCGCACCAGGCCCGACTCGTACGCGGTCACCACCAGCTGCGCCCGGTCCCGCGCGGAGAGCTTCGACATGATGCGGCTGACGTGCGTCTTCGCGGTGGCGGGGGACAGGAACAGGGTCCCGGCGATCTCGTCGTTGCTCATCCCGGTGGCCACGAGCTTGAGGACCTCGGTCTCCCGCTCGGTGAGCGCGTTCAGCTTCGCGCTCGGCTCGGGCCGGGCGATCCGGCCCGCGAACTCGCCGATGAGCCGCCGCGTCACCTTCGGCGAGATCAGCGCTTCCCCGGCCGCGACCACGCGGATCGCGTGGATCAGCTCGTCGGGGTCGGTGTCCTTCACGAGGAACCCGCTCGCGCCCGCGCGCAGCGCCCGGTACACGTAGTCGTCCTCGTCGAACGTCGTGAGGATCACGACCTTGACGCCGTCGAGCTTCGCGTCGCGGCCGATCCGCTCTGTCGCCTCCAGGCCGTCCATATTGGGCATGCGGATGTCCATGAGCGCCACGTCGGGACGGTGCCGCCGCGCCAGCTCCAGCGCCTCGGCCCCGTCGCTCGCCTCCGCGACCAGCTCGATGTCCTCCTCGTCGCCGAGGATCGACGCGAACCCCGCCCGCACCAGCCGCTGGTCGTCCACCAGCATCACCCGGATCACCTGTCAACCTCCAGCGGCCACGTGGCCTCGACCGAGAAGCCGCCGTCGTCGCGCGGCCCCGCGTCGAAGGTACCGCCGAGGCTCTCGGCCCGCTCGCGCATCCCCGTCAGTCCGTTTCCGGCCCCTTTGGCGCCCTTGGCATCGCCCAGGCCGTCGTCGACCACCGCGACCGCGAGCGTCGACGTCCCCGTGACCACTTTGATCTGCACCCGCTTCGCCTTCGCGTGCCGCAGCACGTTCGTCAGCGACTCCTGCACCACCCGGTACGCCGCCGCGTCCACCGCCACCGGCAGCACCGCGCTGCCGTCCACCCGCAGATCCACCTCCAGGCCCGACGCCCGCGCCGCCGCCACCAGCGAAGGCAACTGCTCCAGGCTCGGCCCCGGCCCGGTCGGCGACTCCTCCCCGGGCTCGCGCAGCACCCCGACCATCGCCCGCAGCTCCCGCAGCGACAACTGGCTCGTGTCGGCGATGACCTGCAGGGTCTCCTCGGTCCGGTACAACGGGTCTTTGCGCAGCTTCCGCAGCGCCGCCGACGTCTGCACGTTGATGAGGGACAGGTGGTGCCCGACCGCGTCGTGCAGCTCCCGCGCGATCCGCAGCCGCTCCTCCGCCACACTGCGCAACTGCGTCTCCGCAAGGGCCACAGCGGTCTCCGCCTGCACCCGCCGGTTGTGCGCCACGACCGCGCCGATCGCCGGGACCGCGATGATCCACCCGGCGAGCATGAGCGTCTCGCTCTCGGTCATGTGCGCGAAGTTCGCCAGGACCTCCGAGATCACCACGGTCAGGAACACCAGCCCGGCGATCACCCCCGCCGCGCAGATGCGCCCCAGCGCCGCCAGCGTGTACAGGGCGACCACGAACGCCAGCAGCATCGGCCCGTCGATCGAGGACGCCGGGTAGTACACGATCGTGCAGACCATCGTGACCAACGTGACCGCCAGCGGGAACACGCTGCGGAAGAACAGGGCGACGATCGAGACGAACAGCACCGTCCACGCCAGGGGCTCGTTGAGCCCTATCGTGTCGCGCGCGCGCAGCCCCCACTGCGTGAACGTCCAGCCCAGCACGATCACGGCGTTGACGGACCCCGCGAGGAGGTCCATCCGGGAGATCGAGAAGCGGTTCAGCACGCCTCCCAGCCTAAAGAGGAGCGCCCGGCCGGAACCGGGCGCTCCGTGAAACCGCTACTTCGCGAGACCGGCGCGGCGCAGCGCCTCGGCCATCGCGCTCTGCGGGGCCGCCTGCTGCCCGCCGCGCTGACGCGGCTGCTGCCGCCCGTTCCCCTTGCCGCCCTTGCCCGCTCCGCTTTGGCCGCCCTGGCCGCGGCGCTGGCCCTGCTGGCCGCCCTGCTCGGGTTCGTCGTCGAGCCGCATCGTCAGCGCGATGCGCTGGCGCTGGAGGTCGACAGAGATCACCTTCACCTTGACGACGTCGCCGGGCTTGACGATCTCGCGCGGGTCCTCCACGTACCGGTTGGCGAGCGCCGAGATGTGCACCAGGCCGTCCTGGTGGACGCCGATGTCGACGAACGCGCCGAACGCCGCGACGTTCGTCACGGCCCCTTCGAGGAGCATCCCGGGCTTGAGGTCCGAGACCTTCTCGACGCCCTCCTTGAACGTGGCGGCCTTGAACTCCGGCCGCGGGTCGCGGCCGGGCTTCTCCAGCTCGGCGAGGATGTCGGAGACCGTGGGCACGCCGAAGCGGTCGTCCGCGAAGTCGCCGGGCTTGAGCCCGCGCAGGGTCCTCGCGTCGCCCACGAGCGCGCCGATCGGGGCGCCGGTGGCGGTGAGGATGCGCTCGACCACCGGGTACGCCTCGGGGTGCACTGCCGAGGCGTCGAGCGGGTTGTCCCCGTCGGCGACCCGGAGGAACCCGGCGGCCTGCTCGAACGCCTTGGGGCCCAAGCGGGGCACCTTCAGCAGCGCCTTGCGGTCGGCGAAGCGGCCGTGCTCGTCGCGGTAGGCCACGATGTTCGCGGCCACGCCCTCCGAGAGCCCCGACACCTGGGACAGGAGCGGCACCGACGCCGTGTTGAGGTCCACGCCGACCGCGTTCACCGCGTCCTCGACCACGGCCTCAAGGGATCTGGTGAGTTTGGACTCAGTCAGGTCGTGCTGGTACTGGCCGACGCCGATGTGCTTCGGCTCGATCTTCACCAGCTCCGCGAGCGGGTCCTGGAGCCGCCGCGCGATCGAGACGGCCCCGCGCAGGGACACGTCCATGCCCGGCAGCTCCTTCGTCGCGTACGCCGAAGCCGAGTAGATCGAGGCCCCGGCCTCGGAGACCACGATCTTCGACAGCTCCGCGACCCCGCTCATCGCCTTGATGAGGTCGGCGGCGAGCCGGTCCGTCTCGCGCGAGGCGGTGCCGTTGCCGATCGCGATGAGCTGCACGCCGTGCTTCTTGACGAGCCCGGCGAGGGTCGCCAGCGACGCGTCCCACTGGTTCTGCGGCTGGTGCGGCAGGATCGCGGTCGCGTCGAGCACCTTGCCCGTCGGGTCGACCACGGCCACCTTCACGCCGGTGCGGTACCCCGGGTCGAGGCCCATCACGGTCTTCGGCCCGGCCGGGGCCGCGAGCAGCAGGTCCTTCAGGTTCGCGGCGAAGACCTTCACGGCCTCGTCCTCCGCGAGCTGCCACAGCCGCATCCGCAGGTCGACGCCCAGCTTGACGAGGATGCGCGTGCGCCACGCCCACGAGACGGTCTTCGCCAGCCACGCGTCGGCGGGCCGCCCCGCGTCCCTGATCCCGAACTTCGCGGCGATCACGGCCTCGCAGTCGGCCCCGTCGGCCTCGGACTCGCCCGGCTCCAGCGCCAGCGACAGCGCCTCCTCCTTCTCGCCGCGCATGAGCGCGAGCACCCGGTGCGAGGGAATCGTGGTGAACGTCTCGGCGAAATCGAAGTAGTCCGAGAACTTCGCGCCCTTCTCCTCGGCCCCGTCGCGGACCTTCGAGACCAGCCGTCCCCGCTTCCACATGCGTTCGCGCAAGGAGCCGATGAGGTCGGCGTCCTCGCTGAACCGCTCGGTGAGGATCGCTCGCGCCCCGGCCAGCGCGGCGGCCGCGTCCGGCACCTCCTTCGCGGCGTCGGTGAACGCCGCCGCGGCCGTCTCGGGGTCCTGTGACGGATCACTCAAAAGAAGGTCCGCGAGCGGTTCGAGACCCGCCTCGCGGGCGATCTGGGCCTTGGTCCGGCGCTTGACCTTGAAGGGCGCGTAGAGGTCCTCGAGCCGCGCCTTGGTGTCGGCGGCGTCGATCTGCGCGGCGAGCGCTTCGGTGAGTTTGCCCTGCTCGTTGATGGATTCGAGGACCGCTTTGCGGCGGGCCTCGAGCTCGCGCAGGTAACCCAGGCGCTCTTCGAGCGCGCGCAGCTGCTCGTCGGAGAGGCCCCCGGTGGCCTCCTTGCGGTACCGGGCGATGAACGGAACGGTCGAGCCGTCGTCGAGAAGCGCGACGGCCGAGCGGACTTGATGGGCGCCGACCGAGAGTTCCTCGGCGATGCGCTGATCGATAGCTTGAGCCACGGGAGGATTCTGCCAGAGCGCTGCGACAACACGGCCCGAAGCCGGAAGGCCCGACCCCCCGGTGGACGCTCGTTCAGGCATTGGGTAAAGTTCTATCCCGTCGCCGGGGGAACGGAAAAGCCCCTGGAAATGACATGCGGACGTAGCGCAGTTGGTAGCGCGACACCTTGCCAAGGTGTAGGTCGCCGGTTCGATCCCGGTCGTCCGCTCGGAGCTCGAAAGAGCGCTATCCCGGACGATTAGCTCAGCGGGAGAGCACTCCCCTGACACGGGAGAGGTCACTGGTTCAATCCCAGTATCGTCCACCGAAGTGAAAGGCCCAGGTCGTAAGGCCCGGGTCTTCTTCACATCATGGTGGGTTGTCCGAGTGGTTAGGTAACGGCCTGCAAAGCCGTGCACACGGGTTCGAATCCCGTACCCACCTCAACTCAAACTTCCCGTCGTCTCGGACCCGCTCCGCGGGCCGTCGCCGACTCCACCCGATCCTCCGCCGGTCCGTGAACGGACCGTGGGACTCGGGGGTCTCACGAGATCCATCGTGTCATCGCGTATGCCCACCGGCCCGGAAAGCCTGTCACCCGTCCGGCGGAACAGGTTCGAGCGGGCGACCCCGAATCTCGGCATCACCTGCGAGGACCGCCGACGCGGCACCTTGTCGCTGCGGTGGCGCCGATCGGGCACGTCTCCGAGGATGCCTGTGAACGTGCACGCTCATATGCGATGAAAACGGCTCAACGAGGCTCGCGCAAGCGGTCGTCGTGACAAAGTTGCAATCATTTTAACGTTTTCGATTCGTGCAAAACGGTTCAATAGCCGCGAGGAAGTCTTGCCTCCAGTGATGTATGTCGCTACGTTTATGCAAACGTTCACAGGCCGCCGAAGGAAGTCCGCGGTGGCATCCCTCATGGAGACAAGGACACGCGATGCGACGCAAGGGAGTTGCCGCCACCGCGGCGGCGACAGTGCTGGGACTGGGGTTGGCCGGGTGCGGCGGGCCCGTTGAGGAGGAGCAGGCCTCTGAACTGGAGTGGGACGCCGAGGCCGGACAGTACGTCATCGAGGAGGACATCGCCTCCGGTGAAGTGCCGCTGAAGGTCTGGTTCGAGGAGGATTACCTCGCCGAGGCCGTCATCGCCACCTTCAAGGAGGAGTTCGAGGACGCGTACCCGGACATGGAGGTCGAGTACGAGCTCGTCGCGAAGAACGACGCCGTGGAGAAGATGTCCCTGGCCGGCGAGGCCGGGAACGGCGCCGACGTCTACATGAGCTTCTACGACCAGGTCGCGCGAGCCGTCGACGACGGCACCGCCGCGGCGATGGGGGAGTACACCGGCGTGCTCCAGGAGCGGATGAGCGGGGCCTTCACCAGCGTCGTCACCGTCGAGGACCAGATGTACGCGGTGCCTGTGACCACCGAATCGCTCGCGCTCATCTACAACACGACGCTTCTCGAGGAGCTGACCGGTTCCGATCGGCCCGCGGCGACCTGGGAGGAGATCCAAGCGCTCGCTGCGGATTATAACGATCCATCGTCGAACCGCTGGACGCTCCGCATGTCCACTTCGGAGATCTATCGCGCCTACCCGATCCTCTCCTCCGCGGGCTGGCAGGTCTACCCCGACGGCGACGTCGACGCCCCGGGCTTCGACGACCCGGCCCTCACCGGGGCGCTCGACTACTACGCGGGCCTGCGGGAGATCTACGACGTGCCCAGCGCCGACAGCACCTGGGAGACGATCGAAGAGGGGTTCGCCAAGGGCGAGACCCCGTACGTCATCACCGGCCCGTGGAGCTTCTCGCTCTTCGACACCGGGGCGGCCGAGCACGGCTTCGAGTACGGAGTGACCACGCTGCCGGGCATCGAAGGCGGCGGACCCGCCGGCTCGTTCGCCGGGATGCACGTCGCCGTCGTCTCCGGCTACTCCGAGCACCCGGCGGCGGCCAGGGTCTTCGCGAACTTCATGGCCTCCGACGCGGGCGCCGCCGCCGTCTACGGCGCCACCGGCCAGATCCCCGCCCTCGACGGCGACCTGCTCGCCGGCATCGAGGGGATCAGCGACGACCCGCACGTGGCGGGCGTCGTGGCGCAGTCCGCCAACGCCGAGCTCATTCCCCAAGTGCCCCAGTACTTCTGGGAGACCGGCAACACGATGGTCATCGACGTCTGGGACGGCCTGTCCGATGCGGCGGCCGCCCAGGAGAAGGCCGTGACCACCTACGACGAACTGCACGGGCTCTAGGGGCCGGGCACCGTGACCACCACTTCGACCTCGAAGCCGTCCGCTCCGAGACGCACCCCGCGCGTCCCGGAGCGGACGGGCCGCGAACTCGCCGCGCCGGTGCCGGGCCTCGCCTCGGCACTGGTGTGGGGCGCGGGCCAGCTGATCAACCGCCAGGCGGGCAAGGCCGCGTTCTTCTTCGCGTTCTTCGCAGGCCTGGTCGGCTGGGAGATCGCCTCCGGCAACTACTACGCCGGGATGGACTTCACGCCGCGCAGCAACGGCGGGTTCTTCATCCGCGGCCTGTGGGGCCTGTTCACCCTCGGCACCCAGCCCCGCGAGATGACCATCACCGGCCTCACCGAAGGCGACAACTCGATCGTCCTCATGGCCAACGGCCTCATCGCCCTCCTGACGCTGGCGCTGCTCGCCATCGTGTGGGGCTGGAGCGTCCGCGACGCGGTCCGGTACCGGACCGCCCTCAACACGGGCGCCCGTCCCGAGGCCTCGCGCGCCTACTTCCGGCGGCTGTGGGAAGGCGCGTTCGCCTACATCGTGCTCTCGCCCGGCATGGTGCTCCTGGTCTTCATGGCGGTCCTCCCGGTGCTCTTCGGCATCCTCGTGGCCTTCACCGACTACAACCGGGACAACCTGCCGCCCAAGCACCTCGTCAGCTGGGTCGGGTTCGAGAACTTCGCGACGATCTTCGCGGTGCCCTCGTGGACCGCGACGTTCGTCGGCATCCTGGGCTGGACCGTCGTGTGGGCCGTCCTCGCCACCGTCACGACCTACGCGGCGGGCATGCTCCAGGCCGTGCTCCTCGCCAGCCCGAGGGTCAGGTTCCCGCGCGTGTGGCGCTCGGTCTTCCTGCTGCCGTGGGCGGTCCCCGCGATCGTCTCAGCCCTGGTGTTCCGCTCCATGTTCAACGGCCAGTTCGGACCCGTCAGCCAGTGGCTCGTCGACCTCGGCCTCACCGACGAGCGCATCTACTGGTTCACCGACCCGTCCCACCCGAACCTCGCCCGCGCGGTCGCGCTCCTGGTCAACCTGTGGCTCGGCTTCCCGTTCTTCATGGCCCTCGTCGGCGGCGTCCTCGCGAACATCCCCGACAGCTACTACGAGGCCGCCCGCATCGACGGCGCCGGTCCGCTCCAGCGGTTCCGGTACATCACGCTGCCGATCGTCCAGCGGACGGTCATGCCGCTGCTCGTCCTGTCGTTCGTCCACAACTTCAACAACTTCGGCGTCATCTACTTCCTCACCGAAGGCGGACCAGACAATGTGGACTACCGGTTCGCCGGGAGCACCGACCTGCTCGTCACGTGGCTGTTCAAGCTCACGCTCGACAACCGCCTCTACAACATCGGCGCGGTCATGAGCCTGGTCATCTTCCTCATCGTCGGCGCCATCTCGGTGCTGAACCTCAACCGCACCAGAGCGATCCGGGAGCTGTGACCCATGGCCGCACCAAGGCGGGCGCGCGACCGCGCCACCACCGCGCTGCTCCACCTCCAGCTCCTCGCCGTCGCCGTGATCGTGGTCTTCCCGCTCATGTGGGTCGTCGGCTCCTCCTTCGGGCCGGGCGGGGGGCTGGCCAACGCCGGTCCCCTCCCCGAGGACGCGACGTTCGACAACTACATCGAGCTGTTCACGCGGACCGACTACGGCCGCTGGTACCTCAACTCGCTGTACGTCGCCGTCCTGAACATGGTCGGATCGGTCGCGCTCTCAGCCCTGTGCGGCTGGGTGTTCGCCCGCATCCGCTTCCGGGGCCGCAAGGCCAGCATGCTCGGCATCCTCATCCTCCAGATGTTCCCGAGCTTCCTGACCGCGATCGCGGTCTACATGCTGTTCCTCAACTTCGGGCTGCTCGACTCGCTCACCGGCCTCGCGCTGGTGAGCATCGCCGCCTCCCTGCCGTACAACACGTGGCTCATGAAGGGCTACACGGACAACCTGCCCGCGAGCCTCGACGAGGCCGCAGCCCTCGACGGCGCCGGGCGGCTCACGATCTTCCGCAAGATCGTGCTGCCGCTCATGCGCCCGATGCTCACCTTCGTGGCCATCACCAGCTTCACCGCGCCGTGGATGGACTTCATCCTGCCGCGGCTGCTGCTGCAGAGCAGTGACAAGCAGACCGTGGCGATCGGCCTGTTCCAGCTCATCACCGACCAGTACGCCAACGACTTCACCACGTTCGCCGCCGGTGCGGTGGTGCTCGCGGTGCCGATCACGATCCTCTACATCGTCCTGCAGCGCCACCTCGTCACCGGCGCCATGGCCGGGGCGGAGAAGGGATGAGTTCCAGCGGCCCCATGCGGGCCTTCACCGTCCGGGCGCGCGCCGCCCGGCGCCCCCAATCGCAAAGGAGCGACACATGAGACGCATCGTCGCGGTGGCACTCGCCGCCGCCCTGAGCTTCACGGCATTCGCCACGGCCTCCTCTCCCGCCCAGGCCGTGCGCGACGACTTCTACATGGGCGTGGACCCCGGCACCCTGATCGACGTCGAGCGGTCCGGAGTGCGGTTCTCCCACGACGGCGTGCAGGACGACGCCCTGAGCATCATGGCCGACAACGGCGCCAACCTGGTCCGGCTGCGGCTCTGGAACAACCCGTACTCGTCGTCGGGCCAGGCCTACGGCGGCGGCACCAACGACCTCGCGAAGACGATCGCGCTGGCGCAGCGCGCCAAGGCCCTCGGCATGGACGTGCTGCTCGACCTCCACTACTCGGACTTCTGGGCCGACCCGGGCAAGCAGATCAAGCCCAAGGCCTGGCAGAGCCTCTCCTACAGCCAGCTGACGGCGGCAGTGCGCGAGTACTCCCGCAGCGTCGTCTCGCAGATGGCCGCCGCGGGCGCCACTCCCGACATCGTGCAGGTCGGCAACGAGATCACCAACGGGATGCTCCAGCCGACCGGCAGCACTTCCAACTGGAGCCAGCTCGGCGGCCTGCTCAAGGCCGGGATCGCGGGCGTCCACGAAGGCGCGAGCGGCATCGAGATCGCGCTGCACCTCGACCGCGGCGGCAACAACGCCGCGTACCGGACCTGGTTCGACAACGCCCGCAACCAGGGCGTCCCGTACGACATCATCGCCATGTCCTACTACCCGTACTGGCACGGCACGATGACCCAGCTGCGCGCCAACATGAACGACGTGTCCGCGCGCTACGGCAAGGACGTGCTCATCGTGGAGACCGCCTACGCCCACACGCTGACCGACTGCGACGGGCGCGGCAACATCTTCACCAGCTCGCACGCGCAGGAGTCGGGCTACCCGGCCACGGTCGCCGGACAGACCCAGTTCCTGCGCGACGTGCGCAACGCCGTGCAGGCCGTGCCGAACGACCGCGGCCGCGGCCTGGTGTGGTGGGAGCCGGCGTGGCTCGGCAATACGAGCTGGGCGAGCCAGGCGGGCATGGCCTACATCAACGACTTCGCGGGAGAGAGCAACTCCTGGGACAACCAGGGCCTGTTCAACTGCAGCGGCGCCGCGCTGTCGACCCTCGACGTCTTCGCGGAGACTACCGGCGGCGGCGATCCGGGCACCGGCCAGAACGTGCTCGCCAACGGCGGCTTCGAGACCTCAGGCAGCCCGGCGAGCGGCTGGAGCGTCTGGGCGCAGAACAGCGCCGACACGAACGCGGTCTTCCGCGAGTCGCGCGGCAGCATCTACCAGGGCTCGAGCAAGCTCACGTTCTGGAAGTCCACCGCGTACGCCGCCTCGGCCTACCAGTCGGCGAGCGTCCCGAACGGGACGTACACGCTCACCGCCTGGGTCATGAACGGGGGCGGCCAGAGCGCCGCGCGCATGTACGCCAAGAACCACGGCGGCACCGAGCGTCAGGCCAACCTGCCGGTGACCTCGACCTGGACGCAGGTGACCATCTCCGGAATCCAGGTCACCAGCGGCCGCGTCGAGGTCGGCTTCTACACGAGCGCCAACGGCGGCAACTGGATCAACATCGACGACGTGCGCTTGGTCCGCACCGCGTGACGGCGGGCGGGGCGGCCGCGCGACGGCCGCCCCGCCTGTGCGCGCATGGACCACGTTGCGGGAAGGACCGGGCAATGGCACGGAAACGGCCGACCATCAACGACGTCGCGGCGGCCTCCGGCGTCTCGACGGGGACGGTCTCACGCGTCCTCAACGGGCACGCGAACGTCTCGCTGGCCGCCGAGCTGGCGGTGCGGCGGGCGGTGGAGGAGACCGGGTACGTCGTCAACCGCGCCGCCCGCAGCCTCAAGACCAGCCGCACCGGCTCGGTCGTGATGGTCGTGTCCGAACCGCAGGAGCGCCTGTTCGAGGACCCGAACTTCCCGGTGCTGCTGCGGGCGGCCACGCGGCGGCTCGCGGAGCGCGACATGGCGCTGGTGCTCATGGTGGTCGACGACGTCGGGCGCGAGCGCGTCGCCCGCTACCTGCGCGGCGGCCACGCCGACGGCGTCCTGCTCATCTCGGCGCACGCGGGCGACCCGCTGCTGGAGTCCATCGAACGCAGCGGCGTCCCCGCCGTGGCGTGCGGCGCGGTCCTCGGCAGCGAGAGCGTCGTCCCGTACGCGGCGGCCGACGACCGCGGCGGCGCCGAGCTCATCACCGAGTACCTCGTGGGCCTGGGGCGCCGCCGGATCGGCATGGTCACCGGTCCGCTCGACACCCCCGGCGGGACGCTGCGCCTGGAGGGCTTCACCGGCGTGCTGGGCCGCAGGGCGGCCAAGCGCATGGTGGTGCACGGCGACTACACGCAGTCCGGCGGCGAGCGCGCCATGACCGAACTCCTGGCGAACGTCCCGGCGCTCGACGCGGTCTTCGTCGCCTCCGACCTCATGGCCGCCGGTGCGCTGCGGGTGCTGCAGCGCTCGGGCCGTTCGGTGCCCGGCGACGTGGCGGTGGCCGGATTCGACGACTCCGCGATCGCCACGGCGACGAGCCCGATGCTCACCACCGTCCGCCAACCGCTCGACCGGGTCGCGGAGGAGGCCGTGCGCCTGCTCATCGCCCTGCTCGACGGCGAGCCGACCGAGTCGGTCGTGCTGCCCACCGAGCTGATCGTGCGCGGCTCGGCCTGATCTGCTCCGATCCGGCGTCGCCCCTGGGAAAAACGTTCACAAGCGGCTACCGGGACGCTTGACCAAGTATCGATTTATCCATATAATTCAATTCGTTGAAACCGCTTCCACGGAAGCCGGCGCCCTTCGACCAGCGGGGAGCCGATCCAACGGGGGCCGCCCCGGCAACGGCCTCTTCGACACCGAAAGTCCCCAGTCGGCGCCTCGGACGCGCGCGCCCGGCACGGCATCAGCCGTGCCCTCCGAACGCACCGCGTCGCGGGCGGCCGACGGACTTCCATCGCCAAACCCTCACGCAAGGAGTACCCATGTCAATGCAGCGCAGGACCTTCCTCGGCCTCGGCGCCATGACGGCCGTCGGCGCGGGCGCAGCCCTCCTGGGCGGCGGCCAGGCGTTCGCCGACCCCGCCCCCTCCACCCCGTTCGCCGTCGGCGTCCGCCGCTACAACTGGACCCGCGGCAGCCGCGCCTGCACCACTTACGTCTACTACCCGGCCACCGGGGCCGCGGGCGGCAACCCGGTCACGGACGCCCCGGTCGCCAACGGCGTCTTCCCCGTCTACAACTTCACGCACGGCTACCAGAGCAGCCCGCAGAACTCGCTGTTCATCATCCGGCGGCTGGCCGAAGCGGGGTTCATCGTCCCCGCCCCGCACTTCAACCACAACCCCAGCGACGTGGGCAACGGCGAGACCCCCAAGGACGTCTCGCAGATCATCACCAACACCCTCGCGCTCAACGCGAGCGGGCCGCTCGCCGGGCACATCCGCACCGACATCGGCGTCGGCGTCTCCGGGCACTCCTTGGGCGGCATGACCACCCACGGCCTGCTGACCCGCTGGGCCGACAGCCGCATCATCTCGGCGAACCCGCAGTCGTGCACGGACCAGGGCACCCCGTCCAGTTCGGTCAACGCCAAGGTCCTGTTCGTCCACGGCGACCGGGACGACCTGACCGGGTACAGCTCGGCCCGGCAGGCGTACAACGAGATGACCTGGCCGAAGGCGTTCCTGACCTTCGTGGGCGGCACCCACACGAGCTTCTGGAGCGACCAGCGGTTCCCGACCACGGTCGTCGACTGGGCTCGCTGGACCATGTACGGCGACACCGCCGCCCGCGACCGCCTGCCCGCCGACGCGGCAGGGTCGAACACGAGGTGGGAATCGCAGCTCGGGGACACGCCCGGCACGGGCCACTTCCGCCTGATCGCCCAGCACAGCGGCAAGCAGGCCGACATCGACGCGGTCTCCACGACCGCGGGCGCACGCCTGATCCAGTGGGCCGCGACGGGCCGCACCAACCAGGACTTCGCGTTCGCCGACACCGGCGACGGCCACTTCCGGATCAAGGCCCGCCACTCCGGCCTGGTCCTCCAGGTCGCGAGCAACAGCAGCGGGGCCGACATCACCCAGCAGCCCGAAAGCACCGCCACGACCCAGCAGTGGCGCCTCACCACCCACGGCGACGGCACCGTCAGCATCATCAACCGCTCCAGCGGCCTCGCCATGGACGTCTGGGAGAAGTCCACCGCCGACGGCGCCCGCATCTCGCAGTACACCCCGAACGGGGCCGCGAACCAGCGCTTCACCCGCCAGGCCGTCTGATCAGGGATCGCATCGTTACAACCATCCGACATGGAGTGAACATGTTCAAGGCTTCTTCTCGTCGGGCCAGGCGCCTGCGAGCCCCCGCGGCGGCGGTGATCGGCCTGGTGGCCGCGACCGCCACCATGATCACCCTCAACGCCGCCGACGCCGCGACCGTCCGCTACGAAGCGGAGAGCTCCCCGGCCACCTGCGACGGCACCATCGACTCCAACCACGCCGGATACTCCGGTGCGGGATTCTGCAACTCGAGCAACGCGGTCGGCGCGGCCAACCAGTACACGGTCAACGCCGCGGCCGCGGGCACGGCGACGCTGGCGATCCGCTACGCCCACGGCGGCACCGACACCCGCTCGGCCGACATCTCCGTCAACGGGACCACGGTCCAGGCGGCGAGCGCGTTCCCCGCCACCGGCGGGTGGACGACCTGGTCGACCAAGACCGTCACGGTCCCGGTCAACGCGGGCGCGAACACGATCCGCCTGGCCGCCTCCACCGCGGCGGGTCTGGCGAACATCGACTACATCGAACTGGAAGACGGCGCTCCGCCGCAGACCGGCGACGGCCGGTACGAGGTCGAAGAGCTGACGCGCGGCGTCACCGTGGTCCCCTCGGGCTCAGGCCGGCTCGTGTCCTGGCGGCTGCTGGGCACCGATCCGTCCAATGTGGCCTTCAATGTCTACCGCGACGGCGCCAAGCTCAACGCCAGCCCCCTGACCGGCGCGTCGAACTACCTCGACACCGGCGGTTCCGGCAGCTCCCAGTACACCGTGCGCGCCGTCGCCAACGGCACCGAAGGCGCCGCCTCCGGCGCTGAAGCGGTGTTCAACTCGAGCGGCTACCTCAACATCCCGATCCAGCGGCCCTCGGCCAGCGGCTTCACCTACGAGGCGAACGACGTCAGCGTCGGCGACCTCGACGGTGACGGCGACTACGAGTACATCGTCAAGTGGTACCCCTCCAACGCGAAGGACAACGCGCAGGCGGGGGTCACGGGCAACACCATCATCGACGCCTACCGGCTCGACGGCACCCGCCTGTGGCGCATCGACCTGGGCCGCAACATCCGCTCCGGTGCGCACTACACCCAGTTCCAGGTCTTCGACTACGACGGCGACGGCAAGGCCGAGGTCGCGATGAAGACCGCCGACGGCACCCGCGACGGCGTCGGCACCGTGATCGGCAACGCCAGCGCGGATTACCGCAACGGTGACGGCTACATCCTCTCCGGCCCGGAGTTCCTGACGGTCTTCAACGGCCAGACCGGAGCCGCGATGGACACCGTCAACTACAACCCGCCGCGCGGCAACGTCTCGAGCTGGGGCGACAACTACGGCAACCGGTCCGACCGGTTCCTCGCCGGGACCGCCTACCTCGACGGCGCGACTCCGTCGATGATCTTCGCCCGCGGCTACTACACGCGCTCGGTGATCTGGGCGGTCGACTGGAACGGCACTGACCTCACCACCCGCTGGACCTTCGACTCCAACACCGCCGGCTCCCAGTACGCGGGCCAAGGCGCGCACAGCCTCTCGATCGCCGACCTGAACGGCGACGGGAACCAGGACGTGGTCTACGGGGCCATGGCGGTCGGCTCGAACGGGCAGCCGCTGTGGAACACCAGGTTCGGCCACGGCGACGCGCTGCACGTCTCGGACTTCGTGCCGAGCCGCGCGGGCCAGGAGGTCTTCATGGTGCACGAGGCAGGGAACCAGCCCTCCTCGCACCTGAACGGCTCGAACGGCCAGATCATGTTCCAGACCGGCGCGAGCGGCGACAACGGCCGCGGCGTGGCCGCGAACGTGCTCGCCTCCAACCCGGGCGCCGAGTACTGGTCGGCGAACGTCGGCGGCCTGCTCAACGCCTCGGGCCAGAACATCGGGTCGAAGCCCGGGTCGATGAACTTCCTGTCCTGGTGGGACGGCGACGGCGAGCGCGAACTGCTCGACGGCACCCAGATCACCAACTACCCCTCCGGCACGCTCCTGAGCGGATCGGGCGTCACCTCGAACAACGGCACCAAGTCGACCCCCGCGCTGTCGGCCGACCTGTTCGGCGACTGGCGCGAAGAGGTCGTCTGGAAGACCTCGGACAGTTCGGCGCTGCGGATCTACGCGACTCCGCACCAGACGAACCTGCGCATCGCCACGCTCATGCACGACCCGCAGTACCGCGTGGCCATCGCCTGGCAGAACACGGCGTACAACCAGCCGCCGCACCCGAGCTTCTACATCGGCAGCGACAAGACCTCCTACCCCTGGCCCGACGTCCACACCCCGTGAGACCCGCGTGCCCCGGGCGCCCGTGCCGGAGGCGCCCGGGGCGCGCGCCCCGACCGATCCGGGCCGCGGTCAGCGCCGCGGCCCGACCCTCGCACGACTGGAGCATCAATGACCACTCCCGACACCGCCGACCCGTTCAAGGCCAGGCTCACCCGCCGCTCCCTGGCCGCCCTCGCCGCTGGCGCGGCCGCCGGAGGCCTGTTCGGCACCGCCACCGCCCACGCGGCCTTCACCCCCGGCACGTGGTACGTGCTGCAGAGCCGCCACTCCGGGCTGGTCTTCGACCTCTCGGCCTCCACCGCGGCCGGGGCGGTGCTCGTGCAGCAGCCCCGGACCGACGCGAACCAGCAGCAGTTCCGCTTCGTCGACGCCGGCGGCGGCTACTACAAGATCCAGGCCCGCCACTCGAACCTGGTGCTCGACGTCTCGGCCCGCAGCACCGCCAACGGCGCGGACGTCGTGCAGTACAACGACAACGGCGGGACGAACCAGCAGTGGCAGATCCTCGACGACGGCACCTACCTGCGGTTCGTCAACCGCAACTCCGGCAAGGCGCTCGACGTCTGGGAGCGGTCGACGGCCGCGGGCGCGCGCATCTCGCAGTACGACTCGAACGGCGGCACGAACCAGCAGTGGCGGGCGCTGCCGGTCGGCTCCGCGCCCGGGGACGGGACGCCGACGATCTTCATCGCCTCCGACTCCACCGCCCAGACCTACAACTCGGGCTACTACCCGCAGATGGGCTGGGGCCAGAATCTCGCGGGCTACTTCGACGCGGACACCACCGTGGCCAACCACGCCATCGGCGGGCGCTCGTCGCGCTCGTTCATCAACGAGGGCCGCCTGACCACGATCCTCAACGCGATCCGGCCCGGCGACTACCTTTTCGTCCAGTTCGGACACAACGACGCCACGGTCTCGCGTCCCGAGCGGTACACCTCGCCCGCGGACTACAAGATGTACCTGCGCGACCACTACATGGCGGGTGCGACCGCGCGCGGCGCGACCCCGGTCCTGCTCACCCCGGTCTCGCGGCGCGACTACGACTCCAGCGGCAGCTTCCGGGTCTCGTTCCCCGACTACGTGAACAAGGTCTACGAGCTCGTCGACGAGACCGGCGTCGCGATGATCGACCTCTCGGCCCGCTCGCGCACCTACCTCAACGGCATCGGACCCGAGGCAGCGAAGCGTGTGTTCCTCCACCTGGCCGCCGGTCAGTACCCGGCCTTCCCCAACGGCGTCGCCGACAACACCCACTTCCAGGAGTACGGCGCGAGCCAGATGGCCCGCATCGTCTCCGAAGGCGCGAAGGCGCTCCCGCTCCCCATCGCCGGGCACGTCAAGTAGCCCCCGGCCCGTTTCCTCCTCTCGATCGGAGCGGTCATGCAGACCTCAATCGCTCGGCTCCCGCGAAAGGCGGCCGCCCTCGTGGCGGCCGCGGCAGCGGTCCTCACCCTCCTCGTCCTCGCTCCCGTCGGCGCGAACGCCGCGCCCGACACCTCCGCCTGGTACTTCATCGAATCGCGGTCGTCGGGGCTCGTGTTCGAGATCGAAGGCGCCTCCACCGCTACCGGCGCCCGACTCATCCAGAACACCCGCACCGACGCCCAGAGCCAGCAGTTCCGGTTCATCGACGCCGGCGGCGGCTACTACCGGATCCAGGCCCGCCACTCGGGCAAAGCGCTCGACGTGTGGGGGAAGAGCCTCGCCGACGGCGCGACCATCGCGCAGTACACCGACCAGAACTCGACCAACCAGCAGTGGCAGGTCCAAGAGAGCGGCGGCTACGCGACCTTCGTCAGCCGCCTCTCCGGCAAGGCGCTCGACGTCTGGGAGCGCTCGACGACCCCCGGCTCCCGCATCAGCCAGTACACCGCCAACGGCGGCGCCAACCAGCAGTTCCGGCTCATCCCCGTGTCGGGCGGCGGCGAACCGGGCGGTCTCGACGGCTGCACGGGCACCTCGCCCATCTCCTGCCGGTACGACGTGCCGCCCGGGACCTACGACGTCACCGTGGTCCTCGGGGGCGCAACCGCGGGATCCACAGTGGTCACCGCTGAGGCCCGCCGCACGATGCTCGGCACGACGGTCACCGCCGCCGGGCAGCAGGTGACCAAGACCTTCACCGTCAACGTCCGCAACCCCGAAGGCCAGCCGACCGCGTCCACCGGCAACCCCGGCCTCAACCTGTACTTCAGCGGCTCCGCGCCGCGCCTGACCAGCGTCGCCGTGACACCGGTGCGGCAGCCGCAGCTGTTCCTCGCGGGCGACTCGACGGTCTGCGACCAGTCCACCCGCCCGTACACCGGCTGGGGCCAGCAGCTGCCGCAGTACTTCGACCAAGGCCTGTCCGTCGCGAACTACGCCGACTCGGGCGACAGCTCCGGCTCGTTCCTGTCCGACTCCCGGCTCTTCCCGACCATGCGGCCGCTCATCCGCCCCGGCGACGTGGTGCTCATTCAGTTCGGGCACAACGACAAGCAGACCAGCGCCGCGACCTTCCGCTCGAACCTCACCCGCCTGATCGACGGCGTGGAAGCCCAAGGCGGCGTCCCGGTCCTCGTCACGCCGATCGTCCGCCGCTCGTTCAACAGCGACGGGACGCTGAACAACAGCACCGCCCTGCACGTCAACGGCGTCGGCGCCGACCTGCCCCGCGAGATGCGCTCCCTGGCGCAGCAGCAGGGCGTGGACCTCATCGACCTGACCGCGCTCACGAAGCAGCTCGTCGAGCAGCTCGGCCCCGAACGTTCCAAGGCCCTCTTCCTCACCAACGAGGCGAGCGACAACACCCACACCTCCGAGCACGGCGCGGACCAGTTCGCGCAGCTCGTCCGCAACGAGCTGCGCGGCCAGGGCATCGTGCCCGCGAGCCTCTTCCGCTGACCCCCCGAAAGGAACCCTTCATGCGACCACCACGACGGAGCGCTGCGGCCGCCTCAGCGGCCCTCGTGCTCGCCGGCGCGATGGCCGGCGTCATCGGCACGGCCGACCCGGCCTCGGCGCTGTACGGCGAGGCCGAGATCAACCCGATCGAGAGCAACCTCGCCGCCAAGTTCTGGGTGGAGGCGTCCGCGAGCAGCGGCGACGAGACCGCCGCGCTCGCGGTCGACCAGGATCCGGCCACCGCGTGGTCGCCGACCGACCCCGATGCGGGCCAATGGCTCCGGCTGGACCTGGGCGGGGCCTACGGCAACCTCCGCAAAGTCCACGTCACCTTCGCGGACCCCGGCGCCGTTCATCAGTACATAGTGGAGGCATCAGCGGACGGGGAGCAGTGGGAGGTCGTCGCCGACCGGTCGGACAACGCCTCCCCGGGGGCGGGCGGCGTCGACCTGTTCTCCCTCCCCGGCACCCGGTACGTCCGAGTGACCGTCACCGGTACCTCGCCGGGCGCGGCGGTCGGCGTCAGCGAACTCGAGGTCTACAACTACCTGCGCGACGACGTGGTCCTCGGCGCGGACCTCTCCTGGATGGACGGAGCGACCCGCGAGTACTGGGTGAACCCGCTCGAGCAGGACCGCGGCGCGGGCCCGCACCTGCTGGACGTCATGCAGGACCGCGGCATGGAGTACACGCGGCTGCGGGTGTTCAACGAGCCGCGCAACGAGTCCACCGGCGATCGCAATCCGGTGCCGTACCAGGGGCCCGAGCGGACGCTCGTCTCGGCACAGGAGGTCGCCGAGCGGGGCCTCGGCCTGGGCATCGACTTCCACTACGCCGACTCGTGGGCCGACCCGGGCAAGCAGCCCAAGCCGCGGGCCTGGGCCGAACTCGCGTTCCCCGAGCTCACCGACGCCGTCTACGACTACACGTACGACTACGTGAGCCAGCTCGTCGCGCAAGGGACCGTCCCCGACAAGGTCGCGGTCGGCAACGAGATCGCCAACGGGTTCATGTGGGGCAGCGAGGCCGTCGGTGCTCCCGCGACCGAAGCGGTGCACGCGGGTGCGAACCCGCCCTACTTCCGCAACCAGGCCTCGGTCTACCAGTCCCAACCCGGCGGCGGCATCCTCTGGCAGTACCGGAACTCGGCCGACCCCGCTGAGCGCCAGCGCTACCTCGAATCCTGGGACCGGTTCACGACGCTCCTCGCGGCCGGAATCGCGGCGGTCCGCGACGCCTCGCCCGAATCCGAAGTGGAGCTCCACTCGGTGATCGGGCGCATCAGCGGCATGGGCAAGGCCGGGGAGTACTGGGACCAGCTCACCACCCGCTTGCACGCCAAGGGCCAGGACTTCGACGTGCTCGCGCTCTCCTACTACCCCGAGCACCACGGCAGCCTCGCGCAGATGGAGTCGAACCTCCACACGCTCGCGACCACCTACCCGCAGTACAAGATCGAGATCGCCGAGACCTCCTACCCGGCGAGCGGCGGCGGCACGATGCCGAACTCGACGTTCCCGCGCACCGTCCAGGGCCAGGCCGACGCGATCCAGCACGTCTTCCAGATGGTCAACGACGTCCTCGGCGACCAGGGCGCCGGGGCGCTCGTGTGGGAGCCCGCGAACTGGCAGTCGATGTTCCGCAACGTGCCGGGCACGAACGCCTCGGAGCCGAACGCCTCGATCGACGTCTACCACCGCAGTCGCGCCACACACATCGTCGAGGACACGGTCTACACGGCTGTCGAGACCGGCGGCGTCCCCGCACTGCCCGAAACCGTGCGGGTGCTGACCACTGCGGACGGTACGGAGGAGGCCGTTCCGGTCGACTGGAACGACACGCCGTCCACCGACGAGGCAGGGCGGGTCACCGTCACCGGTTCGACCCAGTACGGCCAAGTCGCGGCGGTCGTCGACGTGGTCGACGCGTTCGCCTCGCCCGCTTGCGACACCGAGATCGACCGCACGCACTACGGGCCGCTCGCGATCGCCACGGGCACGACCTGCCTCGGCGACGCGGCTCGCGTGTTCGGCCCGGTGAACGTCGCCGAAGGGGCTTCGCTCGTGACGGACGGTGCCCGGATCACCGGCCCGGTCTCCGCCACCAGCGCGTCCGTGGTGATGCTGTGCGGCACCCAGATCGCCGGCCCGGTGACACTCACCGGCGGTGCCTCCGTGACACTCGGGAATCCGTCGCTCGGCTGCGACCCGAACCAGGTCCTCGGACCGGTGACCGTCACCGGCACGATCGGTTGGAACACGATCGCAGGCAACGAGATCAGCGGCCCGCTCTCCTGCACCGGCAACGAACCGGCGCCAACCGGCGCCGGCAACGAGGTGCGGGGGCCGAAGAGCGGCCAGTGCGACGCGCTCTGAGCGGCAAAGCCCGGCGGCCCGCCACAGACGGCCGCCGGGCCTTGCGGCCTCAAGCGGTCGACTCCCGCGGGATGACCTCGCACGGCGTGGTGAACTCGCGGGGCGGAATCAGCGGGTCGTCGATGCGGGAGAGGATCAGCTCCACGGCTTTGGCGGCCTTCAACCGGTGGTCGGGGCCGACTGTCGAGAGCGACGGGATGTAGAGCGCGGACTCGGGAAGGTCGTCGAAGCCGATGACGCGGACGTCGCCGGGGACGCCCACCCCCCGGTCGTGCAGGCCGCGGATGACGCCCATGGCCGCCATGTCGTTGAGCGCCACCACGCCGTCGACGCCGAGCCCCGAGTCGGCGATCCGGTGGCCGGTGGTGCGGGCGCCGTCCCGCGAGAGGGAGTCGACGACGAAGCGCAGCCGCGGGTCCGGCCGGATCCCGCGCTCCTCGAGTGCGGTCCTGTAGCCGTTGTAGCGGCGCGTGAGCATGGTGAGCCGGTCGAGGCTGCCGCCGGTGACGACGGCGACGCGGCGGCATCCCCGGTCGAGCAGGTGCGCGGTCGCCGCGGCGGCGCCGGCCTCGTTCCCGACGGAGACGTGGTCGAACCGGCCCGTGGGGTCCTGCTCGCCGAGGACCACGATCGGCGGACTCTGGTCGGTGAGCGGCAGTCCGGGAGCGTCGGTTTCGGCGGTGGCGAGTGAGAGCAGGAGGCCGTCGAGCTGGAGCCGCTGCGACTGGGCGATGGCCGCGGCCTCGCCCACAGCGGCGGCGCCGGTCTGCTCGATGGCGACGTGGTAGCCGTGCCGCTGCGCCTCCTCGATGACCAGTGCGGCGAACATCCCGAAGTAGGCGTTGCCGACTTGCGGCACGGCGAGCCCGATGACGCCGCTGCGACCGGACCGGAGGCTCCGCGCCGCCGCGTTGATCTGGTATCCGGATTCGCGAATGGCCGCCAGGACCCGCTCGCGGGCCTCGGGGCTGACCTTGACGCGGTCGTTGATGACGTTGGAGACCGTCATCGTCGAGACTCCGGCGAGCTGCGCCACGTCGTTCATGGTGATCCTGCCGCGTTTCACCACGCCCTCCACAACTCACGCGTTCATCGGTCGCGTCCGGGCGGAAGCCCGCAGCGCCAGGGGTTCGCAAACGCGGCGGGGCCGCCGCGAACCCGAGTCTATCGAGTCGCCTCGGGGCTGCGGTGCCTGCAGTTGCACCTGGCGTGCGACGCTGCCGGGACCAGCGGCTCGGTGAACTCCCATACCCCCGTTGGACCGGAGCGCCGACTCCCGATGGCCGAGCCGACCGCGACGTTCAGCGCCGCCGCCGGTTCATTCGAGTGACTTGCGGATGCGCTGGCGGTATTCCGGCAGGGCGCGGGCGAAGCCCGCGGCGGCGACGCCGACGAGGCGGTCCGCGTGGTGGTATTCGACGAGGAAGCGGCGGCCGTCCTCGGCGACGACGCGCGACGTGTACTCCTCGCCGGTGAAGCCGACCGCCTGGAGGCGCGCGCCGTAGAGGTGCGACCAGAACGTCGGCACCGGCGTGTACGGCTCGCTCCGGCCCATCAGGGCGCGGGCCGCCTGGACGCCCTCCTCCGCCGCGTTGGCGTAGTGGCCGATCCGGAGCATCCGTCCACTGTGCAGCGGGTGCGGTCGGCGCGCGACGTCTCCGGCGGCGGCGATGCCGGGCGTCGCGAGCCCGTCGGGGCCGATGTCGACGCCGTCGGCGTGGCCGATGCCGCTGCCGCGCAGCCAGTCCGTCTCCGGTTCGGAGCCGAGCGCGGCGACGACGAGGCCCGTGGGGAGGACGGTGCCGTCGTCGAGGAGGACGCGTTCGACGCGGCCGGTCCCCGAGACGCCCGCCAGCCGCCCGGCTCGCACGTCGACGCCGTACTCGCGGTGCCTCGCCGTGACGATCCGGCTCACCTCCGCGCCGAGCGGGCCCCGCAGGGGCGCTGCGGCGACGAGCGTGACGTCGAGGCCGAGCGAGCGCAAGGTGGAGGCCGCCTCCGAGCCGATGAAGCCGCCGCCGACGACGACCGCGCCAGGGCCGCGCGAGGCGGCCTCCCGCAGTGCCCGCGCGTCCTCGACGGTGCGGACGGTGTGGACGCCGGGAAGCGCCCACGCGTCGGGAACCGCCTTGGCGCGCAGGCCGGTCGCGATCACGAGGCCGTCGAAGCCGAGGGACTCGGCCCCGAGCCGCACCCGGCGGCCCGCGACGTCGAGACCGGTGGCGGCGCGGCCGAGCAGCCAGGTCGCGCCGAGCTCGTCGGCGCCGCGCAGCAGCAGGTCGCCTTCGCGCTCCAGGTGCTCCTTCGACAGCGGGGGCCGCCGGTAGGGCCGGTGCGGCTCGGCGCCGATGACGTGGAGGTCCCCGCCGAAGCCGAGGCGGCGCAGCTCCTGCCCGGCGCTGAGCCCGGCGAGCCCGGCCCCGGCGATGACGATGCGGCGCATGGTCATGCGCTCTCGATGAAAATGGCCTGCACGGGGCAGACGAGGGCGGCCTGCTCGACCTTGGCGCGCAGGCCGTCGTCGGGCCCGGCGTCGTAGACGAGTTCGTCATCGTCGTCGAGGGCGAATGCCTCGGGTGCGGCGAAGACGCACTGCGCGTGGGTCTCGCACCGGTTCATGTCGACGCGGATCTTCACTGCCGGTCCTTTCAGGAGGGATTGAACTTGGAGTACTTCTCGAACGACCAGCGCATCGGGAACGCGTGCCCGATCTCCACGGCCCGTTCGAGTGCGAAGTCGACGAGGCGGTGCGCGCCCGGGAAGGCGGCCGCGCGGCCGGGGTCCCAGTCGGTGCGGGCCCGGCCGCTCAGGTGCAGGGCGTGCCCGTGCTCCCAGTCGAGGAACAGCAGCCCGCAGCGGGCGTCGAGTTCGAGGTTGCCGAGGGTCATGTACATCGAGTTGCCGGTGTAGTCGGGCCAGGTGAGCGTCCGCTCGCCGGTCACGGCCACGAACCCGGGGTTGCCGCCTCTATGGGAGGTGTCGACGCCCTTGCCGTCGGCGAGGGTGGTCACGAAGAAGGTGTCGGCTCCCGCGATCCACTCCCGCTGCGTGGCGGTGAGGACGTCGCCGTCCCGGGCCGCGCCCGGAGTGCTCTCCGCGAACGAGCCCTCGGGGAGGCGGGTCTGGAGGTACTTGGGGCAGTTGGCGTAGACCTGGCCGGTGCGGATCAGCAGGCCGTCGCCGACGCGGCGGGCGGTGCCGTTGACGCGCATGCGCCTGCGGGTCGCCGGTTCGATCGCGACCATGCCGAGCTCCTGCTCGGTGTCGAACCGCCCGGCGAGCGGGTCGCCGCCGCGCGGGGCCCGGTCGGTGACGACGGTGCGCTCGTCTGGCGCGGAGACGAACCCGGGCGGGCCGACGAGTGCGCTCGCCCAGACCAGGCCGTCGGCGTCGGCGGCGCCGATCGCGACGAGGCGCTGCTGGGCGAGGAAGTCGGCGGCCACGTCGGGGATCTCGGCGGTGACGTGGGCCGAGCCCCAGTTCCCGGCCCGCACTCCGGCCTTGCGCTGGACGGCGACTTCACCTGCGTGGTACACGGGGAGTCCTTTCGCGGAGAAGGGGTCCGGGCCGCCCGGCGGGCGGCCCGGTCGGCATCGGTCTAAAAGAAGCCGCAGGTCGGGGCGTCCTTGACCGGGGCCGGGGCGGTGTCGGCGCCGGACGGGGCGTAGAGCTCGAGGCGGATGCCGTCGGGGTCGGCGAAGAACACGCCGCCCGAGGACGCGCCTTCGCCGTGGGGCACGACGCCGTCGTGGAAGAGCTTGGCGCCCAACCGCTTGAGGGTCGCCTCGGTCCGCTGGACGGCCGCGATGTCGGCGGCCTCGAACGACAGGTGATGCAGGCCGGGGCGGTCCGTGGGGAACGTGCCGTCGCTCTGCTGCCACAGGGTGACCTGCAGGACGCCGTCGCTGCCGAGGAAGGCGAACCTCCGGTCGCCCTCGTCCTGCGAGCCGAACAGCTCGAACGCGAACACCTCGCGGTAGAAGTCGACCGAGCGGTCGAGGTCGCTCACGTTCAGTCCGATGTGGCCGGTCTTGGGGGCGGGGTTGCTCATGTCGTCTCCCATGGGTCTGCGGCTCCGGCGGATCGCCGAAGTTCTAACGGTTATTCCGTTAGATATGATCCTGGCATGAGGTTCTGACGATTGCAACCGGACTTGCCGTTAGAAATCTGTGAGGAATCCGACCGGCGCTGCGCCGGCTTCCGGGGAATACGACGAGGGCCGCAACAGTTGTTGCGGCCCTTCATGAACTGTCGCTCAGTGCTTGTGGCGGGCGTAGTGCCTGGCGGCGCGCGCCCGGTTGCCGCAGCCCGCGGAGCACCACTCGCGCCGGGGGTGGTCCTTGACGAAGTACAGGACGCAGCCGGGTCCGTAGCAGGCCCGCAGGTCGGCGCTCCCGGGCTCGGTGAGCAGCTCGATCGCCTGGGCGGCGATGGAAGAGAGGCTGCGCGCGGCGGCGGTCGCGCCCGGCGGGCGGCCCCGGTGCGGCCGCCCGTCGCGGACCTCCAGTGTCGGCCAGGCGGGCGCGGCTGCGACCGCGCGGTTGACCTCGGCGGCGGCGTCAACGGCGTCGTCCGTCGGCGAAGCGGCCTTCTCGCGGGTGTCCTCGCAGACGACGGCGGCCAAGCGGCGCAACGCGTCGCGGAGACTGCGGAACGCCGCGAGGTCGTCCTCGTCGGCGGGCGGCTCCGGCCCGAGGTCCGGATCGACGGCGGCCAGCCAGGCTCGCAGGTCGGCGACCGTCGCGAGGTCGTCGTGCAGCACGGAACGGGAGGCCCAGACCGTGTTCATGAGACGGACCGGCACCGGTTCGCCGGGATGCAGGAGGGCGGGCATTGTCTAACGATAACATCGCGGTCCATTCATTAGAATATGCTGCCGCGCTGCCGGGGCCCCGAGCCTCGCGGTGTTCCCCGGCCGCCCCCGGGGTATCCCCGGTCCCTTACTCCACGGACCGATCGGCAGGTGGCGACATGGCACCACGGCATCCGGGCGCCGAGCAGTGGGTGCCCGACGGCGCGGGCATCGGAGGCCTCCGCCGCGCCGCCCGCACCTGTGAAGGCTGCGACCTCTACCGCGAAGCGACCCAGACCGTCTTCGGGGAAGGCCCCGCGAACGCCCGGCTCCTCCTCGTCGGCGAGCAGCCCGGTGACGTCGAGGACCGCGAGGGCGAACCGTTCGTCGGCCCCGCCGGGAGGCTCCTCGACCAGGCCCTCGAAGCGGCCGGGATTGACCGGTCCCGGCTCTACCTCACCAACGCGGTCAAGCACTTCAAGTTCGACCGCATCGAGGCCAGCAGCCGCCGCCTCCACAAGAAGCCCACCCGCGGCGAGGCGATCGCCTGCCGCCCTTGGCTTCAGGCCGAGCTGCGCGCCGTCGCGCCGGAGCTCGTGGTCGCCCTCGGCGCCACGGCCGCGCAGTCCCTCATGGGCCCGGACTTCCGCGTCAGCACCCAGCGGGGCGAGGTCCTCCCTCTTGAACTCGACGACGAGCGGTACGAGCTCCTGGCCACCGTCCACCCCTCGTCGGTCGTCCGCCTCTCCGGAGACGACCGCGACTGTGCGTTCGCGGGCCTCGTGAGGGACCTCCGCGCCGCCGCCGACACGGTCGGCGACCGCTGACATGCCGACGGCCCCAGGGAGGCTCCCTGGGGCCGTTGGTTTCAGTGCGCTTACTCGGCGCTCTCGGACGTCGCTTCGCCCTCGATGTCCTCGTTCTCGGCCTTGGGCTCGACGCCCTTGATCGGGATTCGCTGCGCCTGCGGGGCCGGCTTGACGGCGCCCGAGACGCGAATCGTCAGGATGCCGTCGGCGACCTCGGCACTGAGCTGGTCGGCCGTGATGCCCTCGCGAAGCTGGAACTCGCGGCGGAACGAACCGCCTGCGAGGCCGCGCACGAGGTAGCGGTCGCCTTCGGCGGCTTCGCGACGGCGTCGCTCGGCCGTGATCGAAAGGCGGCGGCCTTCGAGCTCGACAGTGACGTCCTCGGGGCTGACGCCCGGGACGGCGGCGGTGACGACGAGGTCCTCGCCTTCGGTGTAGACGTCGGCGCGCAGCGTGTACTGCACCGAGCCGCGGCCGAAACCGGACCGGACGAGGCGCTCGAACTCGCGGTCGAACTGCTTGAAAGCCGCGTAAGGGTGCTGGTAGCGAACGATCATGATGGCTGTCTCCTTCCTCAGGATTAGCACTCGGTGGTGGAGAGTGCTAACGACCTATACGACGCCCGCCCCGATCCGAATATTTCTGCCGTGGCCCAGATCACGGTCAGTAGTCGCCCGCCGTCAGTCCTCGGCGTCGCGGAGCCGCAGGTCCCAGACCTGGTTCACCAGGTCGTCCTTGCCGAACATCCGCACCGGCTCCTCGCTCGTCAGCGTGAACCCCTCGGCCTCGTACAGCCGCCGGGCCGCATGCAGGAGGCTCATCGTCCACAGCGTCATCGACGCGTACCCGGTCTCGCGCGCGAACGCGACGCACTGGCGCACCAGCATCGCGCCCACGCCGTGCCCGCGCGCCGCTGGCTCGACCCACAGCAGCCGCAGCTTCGCGACCGAGCCGCCCGCGTCGACGCACACGATCGAGCCGACCGGCTCGCCGTCCAGCTCGGCGATCCACCCCGCCTCGCGCGCCGGGTCGTGCCGCTCCGCGTAGTCGGCGACGATGCGCGCGACGAGCGCCTCGTACTCCTCGTTCCACCCGAACTGCTCCCAGTAGCCCTTGGCGTGGGTGTGGAGGATCCAGCCGAGGTCCCCGGGTCGCAGCCTGCGCAGCAGCGGTGTGTCCATGAACGGCCTCCTTATCCGTCCCACGCTAGGGGCACGCGTCCCACCAGGCAAGCACCGCACCGATTTCCCATTGCGCCGACCGCCGCCCGCGCCGCAGAATGGCGCGATGGAGATCGCCATCCGCCCCAAGCTCGACCGCGCCGCTGTCGAGGCCATCGCCCGCGAGCACCTGCCCGGGCCGGTCGAGGTCGTCGGCCACGAGGAGTTCAAGGACGGCTTCTTCAACGCCGCCCACGCGCTCGAGCTCGCCGACGGCCGCCACGTCGTCGTCAAGGTCGCCCCGGACAAGGACTTGAAGCTGCTGCGCTACGAGGTGGACCTCATGGCCACCGAGATCGAGTGCTTCGAGCGCGGCCTCGCGGCGGGCGTGCCGATGCCCGCGCTCCACTACGGCGACCCCGAGGGCGGTGTGATGATCATCGACCGCCTCAAGGGCGTCACGCTCGCCAAGGCGGGCAAGGACATCCCCGAGAAGGAGCGCATCGCGCTGCGGCGCGAGATCGGGGAGCTGAGCGCCCGCTTCGCCACGGTCACCGGCGAGCGGTTCGGGTATCCGCGCAAGGACGGCCGCACCGCCGCCGACTCGTGGTCGGCGTCGTTCCAGGCCATGATCGACGACGTCCTCGCCGACATCGCCGAGAACGGCTCGCCGCTGCCGCGCCCCGCCGAGGAGATCAGGGCGCTCGTCGCCGCCGAGAAGGACCTGCTCGACGAGGTCGAGCGGCCCGCCCTCGTCCACTTCGACCTGTGGGACGGGAACATCTTCGTCGTCCAGGACGAGTCCGGGTGGCGGGTCGAAGCGTTCATCGACGGCGAGCGGGCCCTGTACGGCGACCCGATCGCCGAGGTCGTCTCGCTCGCGTTCGGCTCCGACGCGGAGCAGGCTGCGGCCGTCGAGGGCTTCCTGGGCCGAGGGATGACCCCGGGGGAGGAGCGGCGGCTCGCGCTCTACCGGGTCTACCTGATGCTCATCCTCATCGCCGAGTGCGAGGTGCGCGGCTTCGACGACGAGCAGACCGAGCACCAGCGCGGCTGGTCGACCGAGAGCCTGGTCAAGAACCTCGCGCTGCTGGAGGGCTGACCGTCCCTAGTGGGCGTGCTCGTGGTCGTCGGGGTCGGTGCGGCCCGCGTCGCGCTCCTTCGTGGCGCGCGCGAGCCCGTACGGCGGCATGTTGATGTACGAGGTGTCGTACGCGCCCGCCGGGACCTTGTAGAGCTCGTGCCACAGGCCGACGTCGCCGTTGCTCTTCACGTTGCGGTTGAACCACTTCCAGAAGCCGCGGTGGGCGTGGGCCTGCGAGTGCGCGTACCGCTCCAGGTGCTCCTCGCTGCGCCAGTACTGGACGACCATGATGACCCTGCCGCCGACCATGGTCCGCGAGTCGAGCAGGCCCAGCTCGGGGTCCTCGAGCTCGCGGAGCATCTTCGGCATCGACAGGAACACCGGCACCCACTTGTTGAACTTCCAGAACCTGTTGACGCGCATGCCGACCGTGAAGACCACGAGTTCGTCCTCGTAGTCGACCACGACGCGACCGGGCCTGACCTTCGCCACGTGCAGTCCTCCCAAGGGGTTGCGAGCATGCCTCCCCTTAGAGACTAACGAAGCGTGTTCACCTGATGTCAAGCCGCCGGTCCGATCCGGCTGGGCCGCTTCGGCATCCGCCTAGTGCGGCCACTGCCATTCGGCGACGGCGGGCAGGTCCTCGCCGTGCTGCCGCGTGTACTCGCGGGCGGCGTGGCGGGCGTCGACCATGCGCTGGCGCAGGCCCGCGGCGTTCTGGCCGAGGCCGGGGACGCGGTCGATGACGTCCATGACGAGGCGGAACCGGTCGAGGTCGTTGAGCATGACCATGTCGAACGGCGTGGTCGTGGTGCCCTCCTCCTTGTAGCCGCGCACGTGGATGTTGTCGTGGTTGGCGCGGCGGTAGGTGAGCCGGTGGATGAGCGTCGGGTAGCCGTGGAACGCGAACAGGACCGGCTTGTCGGCGGTGAAGACCGTGTCGAACTGGCGGTCGCCGAGGCCGTGCGGGTGCTCGGTGTCGGGCTGGAGCCGCATGAGGTCGACGACGTTGACCACGCGCACCCGCAGCCGGGGGAGGGCCTGGCGCAGCAGGTCGGCGGCGGCCAGGACCTCGAGCGTGGGCGCGTCCCCGGCGCAGGCGAGCACGACGTCCGGCGACTGGCCGTCGTCGGTGGATGCCCATTCCCAGATGCCCAGGCCCCGTTCGCAGTGGCGCACGGCCTCGTCCATGCTCGTGTACTGGAGCGCGGGCTGCTTCCCGGCGACCACGACGTTGACATATTGGCGGCTGCGCAGGCAGTGGTCCATCGTAGACAGGAGCGTGTTGGCGTCCGGTGGCAGGTAGACGCGCACGATGTCGGCCTTCTTGTTCATGACGTGGTCGATGAAGCCGGGGTCCTGGTGCGAGAAGCCGTTGTGGTCCTGGCGCCACACGTGGCTCGACAGGAGGTAGTTGAGCGACGCGATCGGCTGCCGCCATGGGATCGCGCTCGTGGAGTCGAGCCATTTGGCGTGCTGGTTGAACATCGAGTCGACGATGTGGATGAACGCCTCGTAGCTGGTGAACAGGCCGTGCCGCCCCGTGAGCAGGTACCCCTCGAGCCAGCCTTCGCACAGGTGCTCCGACAGGGCCTCCATGACCCGCCCGTGCGGGGCCTGGTGCTCGTCGGTCGGGTAGATCTCGGCCTCCCACTGCCGGTCGGTGACCTCGAACGCCGCGCCGAGCCGGTTGGAGGCGACCTCGTCGGGCCCGAAGAGCCGGAACCGGTCGGGGTTGGCGTTGATGACGTCGCGGATCCACTTGCCGAGGACCTTCGTGGCCTCGCCGGTGGTGCGGCCGTGGCCCTCGATCTCCTGCCCGTACCCGCGGTAGTCGGGCAGGACGAGGTCGCGCAGCAGGAGTCCGCCGTTCGCGTGCGGGTTCGCGCTCATGCGCCGCGCCCCTTCGGGGTGCAGGCCGAGCAGCTCGGGCGCGGGCTTGCCGGTCGCGTCGAACAGCTCCTCAGGGCGGTACGAGCGCATCCACGCCTCGAGCATCGCCAGGTGCTCGGGGTTGGTGCGCACGCCCGCCAGCGGCACCTGGTGGGCCCGCCACGTGCCCTCGACGGGCACGCCGTCCACTTCGTCGGGTCCCGTCCAGCCCTTCGGGGTCCTGAGGATGACCATGGGCCAGCGCGGCCGGACCGGTTTCCCGTTCGCCTTGCCGCGCGCGTCGGCGCGGATCTCGGCGATCCGGTCGAAGCACGCGTCCAGAGTGGCGGCCAGCTGCTGGTGGACGCTCGCGGGATCGTCGCCGTCGACCATGAACGGCTCGTAGCCGACTCCGCGGAAGAACGACGCGCGGTCCTCGTCGGAGATGCGAGCGAAGATCGTCGGGTTGGCGATCTTGTAGCCGTTGAGGTGCAGGATCGGCAGCACCGTGCCGTCCGAGACGGGGTTGAGGAACACGTTCGAGAACCACGACCCGGCCATCGGGCCGGTCTCGGCCTCGCCGTCGCCCACGACGCACGCCACGGTGAGCTCAGGGTTGTCGAACGCGGCCCCGTACGCGTGCGAGAGCGCGTAGCCGAGCTCGCCGCCCTCGTGGATCGAGCCGGGCACCTCGGCGGCCACGTGCGAGGGGATGCCGCCGGGGAACGAGAACTGGCGGAACAGCTGCTTCATGCCCTCCTCGGAGTGGTTCACCGAGGGGTACAGCTCCGGGTAGGTGCCTTCGAGCCACGTGTTGGCGACGATCGCGGGGCCGCCGTGGCCGGGGCCGGTCACGTAGATCATGTCGAGGTCGCGCGCGGCGATGCAGCGGTTCAGGTGCGCGTAGATCAGGCTCAGGCCCGGGCTCGTGCCCCAGTGGCCGAGCAGGCGCGGCTTGACGTGCTCGGGGCGCAGCGGCTCCCGGAGGAGGGGGTTGTCGAGCAGGTAGATCTGGCCGACGGTGAGGTAGTTCGCGGCCCGCCAGTAGGCGTCGATGCGGGCGAGCTCCTCGTCGCTCAGAGGCGCGGTGGCGAGGCCGGATTGCGTCGTGTCCATGCGTCCGAGGGTGCCGTATCGGACGCGCCTTAACCGCGATTCGCGCGAATTCCTCGCTTCAGTGACGCGCGGTCAGTCGACCTCTTTGAGCATCCGCTCCACAGACGCCAAGCGGCCCTTGATCTCCGCGAGCGAGGCCCGCACCTCGGCCGCGTCCTCGCCGGCCTTCGCGGCCAGCTCGCGGTAGTTCGCCTCGCGGGCGGCCGAGGCCTGCGCCTTCTTCGTCGAGGCCCACACGAGCATCGACACGATGACGATCGCGGCGATGAGGAACGCGAATCCGAATACGAACAGCATCCCGGCTTGTCCCATGGACATCAGTCTGTTTCCTTTCCGTGGTCGCCCGGTGCGGGCAAGGTGGGCAGCGCGGCCTTCACGACCTGCGGCGAGATCTCGAGCGCGAACGGGACCGCCTCGAAGTACTTGACGGCCCGGCCGTCCTCGGAGAGCTCCAGCGACCCCGTCACGAGCCCCGCGGACTGGAGCTTCTGCAGGTGCATGTGGAGCAGCGGGCGGCTCATCCCGAGCAGGCGGGCCAGATGGCTCACGTACTGCCGCCCGTCCGCGAGCGCGCCGAGGATCCGCAGCCGGTGCGGGTTCGCCAGCGCCGAGCACGCGGCGAGCAGGGCCGCGCCGGTCAGCTCCTCCATGAAAACCATCCTTGTCGTATGTCAGAAAATTCTGACACATGTCAGCGTCACCTGCAACCCGGCCCTAAACCGATTGCCCCGCAGCGCCCCCACCGGGAAAAATCGGACCCATGCTCGCCGACCACCTCCCGATCTACCGCATCCGCCTGCGCACCGAACGCCTCGAACTGCGCCTCCCCCAAACCTTCGACGAGATCGCCGAACTGGCCGATGTCGCCGTAGCGGGCGTCCACGACCCGGGCTTCATGCCCTTCGGCATCCCGTGGACCGCGGCCGAACCCAAGGCGGTCGCCCGCGGCGTCGCCCTCTGGTACCACCGCGCCATCGGCCGCTGGGACGACCAGGCCTGGACGATCCCGTTCTACGTCTTCAAGGACGGCCAACCGATCGGCGTGCAGGACATCAAGGGAACCGAGTTCACCGCCACACGCGAAGTCAGCACCGGCTCCTGGATCGGCCGCAGCCACCAGGGCAAGGGCCTCGGCAAGGAGATGCGCGCCGCCGTCCTCCACTTCGCGTTCTCCGGCATCGACGCCGACTACGCCACCAGCGGCTCGTACGACGGCAACGCCGCCTCCGCAGGGGTCTCGCGCAGCCTCGGCTACCGCGAGGACGGCATCAAACTCCCAGTGGTCCAAGGCGTCCGCCGCACCGAACAGCGCTGGCGGCTCTCGCGCGCGGACTGGGAGGCGAACCGCAAGCACGAGGTCGCGATCGACGGCCTCGACGACGACGTGCTCGACATGCTCGGCCTGAAGGAGGCGAAATGACGCTCAGCGACTACCTGCCGGTCTACCGGCTCCGCCTGCGCACCGAACGGCTCGAACTGCGCCTGCCGGACCTGGACGACCTCGTCGCGCTGGCCGACCGGGCCGCCGAAGGCGTCCACACCCCGGACTTCATGCCGTTCGTGATGCCGTGGACCGAGTGCGAGCCGGTCGAGCGCGGCCGCCGGACCCTGCTGCACCAGATGGGCGTCATCGCCGGGATCACGCCCGAGAAGTGGATGCTCCCGCTCGTCGTGGTCCACGAAGGCCGGGTGATCGGCGTGCAGGAGGTCGGCGCGAGCGACTTCAAGACGACCCGCGAGGCCACGACCGGGTCGTGGCTCGGCCTGGCCCACCACGGCAAGGGCCTCGGCACCGAGATGCGCGCTGCCGTGCTCGAGTTCGTCTTCAACGGGCTCGGCGCCGACTTCGCGCTGAGCGCCTCGTTCGAGGGCAACGGTCCGTCGCAGGGCGTCTCGCGCAAGCTCGGCTACAAGGCCGACGGCATCGACCACAAGGTCCTCGGCGGGGTGCGCCGCCAGGACAACCGGTGGCGGCTCACCCGCGCGGACTGGGAGGCCCACCGCAAGCACGAGGTCGCGATCGAGGGCCTGGACGCCGAGGTCCTGGCCTCGCTCGGTCTCGGCGGCGACAAGGAGTGACCGGGGCGGGCGCGGCCCAGGCGTGAGCCGCGCCCCAATCGGTCCCAAGGCCCTATCGAAGCCCGATGGACGATGCGCTACAGTAATCATCGTTCGCGGGTCAACCCCGCAGAGAACAACAAGTCGCAGCAAATGCGACATGCGGACGTAGCGCAGTTGGTAGCGCGACACCTTGCCAAGGTGTAGGTCGCCGGTTCGATCCCGGTCGTCCGCTCCAAAGAAGAGGCCCAGTCATTCGACCGGGCCTTTTCGCTTGTCTGACAATGCGATTGGGCCGCCCGTTACCGGGCGGCCCTCTCCCTACGCCTTCGCGTCCTTCGGGATCCAGCGGGAGCTCATCTCCTCCTCCGTCACCGGACTGCCACCGAGCGGTCCCGAGCCCGGAGCGCGCAGCGCCAGCAGGTACAGGTCGAGCATCCGCAGCCGCACCTCCATCGTCCGCTCCTTGTCGCCGATCTCGATCGACGCGAGCGACTCGGTGATCATCTGCAGGTCGCCGTTCTCGACATCCGCGCGGAGCACCCCGCCGGACTTGAAGCGCTCCAGCATCGCCTTGTTCGCGGCGTCGCCGTCCACCGCGAGCCCGAACATGTCCGGGCTCGGAGTGAAGGTCCCCGCGAGCCGGACCGTGAGCGACGGCGTGTCCGCGAGGATCACGCCCCTCATGAAGGCGCGGAAAGCCTCCCACAGGTCGCCCTCGGCCTCGACCGCCTCGCGCGCGAGCTGCGTGTACCGCACGAGCCCGTCTCCGGCGAGCTTGCGCAGCAGGTCCTCCTTGCTCGGGTAGCGGCGGTACAGCGCGCTGATGCCCACGCCGGCCCGCTTGGCGACCTCCGCGATCGGCGCCTCCGGGTTCGCTACGAACACCTCGTGGGCGGCTTCGAGGATGAGCTTGTCGTTGCGGGCGGCCTGCGCCTTGCGCCCGCTGAGCGGCTTGTCGGTCATGACGGCATCCTATCCGGAACAGAGCGGTTCATTCTGTTGCACCTTTCCTGGTACGCCCGCGACCGGCCGCGCCCGCGAGGGCCCGACCGGTCACGGGACTCGATTCACTAGTGCTCGGCCTTCGCCTGCTTCGGCAGCCCGAAGGCCACGAGGAACGCCACCACCGTCAGACCCACGGTCAGGCCGGTGACCCACTGGGCCGCGCCCATCGCCTCGACCGCGCCGTCACCGAACCCGAAGCGGCCGAAGAACACCGTCCCGAGCACGGCCACGCCGAGCGCCGCCGCGCCCTGCTGGAAGGACTCCAGGAGCCCCGAGGCCGAACCGACCTCGTGGTCCTCCAGCTCGCCGGTGATGATCCCGAACAGCGGCACGAAGATCATGCCCATCCCGATCCCGTAGACCAGGAACGCCGGGGACAGCGACCAGGCGCCCGGCGCTGATGCCGCGCCGAACTGGAGCCACAGCACGACCAGGCCTGCGGTCATCGTCGCGAGTCCGACGTGGAGCACCTTGCGTCCGAGCTTCGGGGCGAGGCCCGCGCTGGCGCCGGAGCCGATGAACGCGCCGACCGCCCACGCGGCCATCGCGAGGCTCGCCTTGAGCGGGCCGAAGCCCAGGCCGAGCTGGAGGAACAGGCCCACGGCGAGGGAGAAGCCGGTGACCGAGCCGAAGAAGACGACCACGAACGCGATGCCGGAGGTGTACGAGCGCTTCTTGAAGACGCTCAGCTCGATGAGCGCGGTCCTGCCGGAGCGGGCGCGCTTCACCTGGCTGCGGACGAACCAGGCGAGGACCGGGACGGAGGCGGCGAGCATCGCGATCGACCAGGCCGGCCAGCCGAGCTCGCGGCCTTCGACGAGCGGGACGAGCAGCAGGCTCATGCCCGCGGCGGCGATGAGTGCCCCGCCGAGGTCGAGTTTGAGGCCCCGGGTCCTGGGGGCTCCGGCGGGGAGGACCTTGGCGCCGAGGACGAGCGCGGCGATGCCGAGCGGCAGGTTGATGAGGAAGATCGAGCGCCAGCCGGTGCCGAGGACGTCGGCGTCGACCAGGAGCCCGGCCACGATCGGTCCGCCGATGGAGGCGAGGCCGATGAGCGGGCCGAAGACCGCGTACGCCTTGCCCATGTCGCGGCCGAACAGGTCGCGGATGAGTCCGAAGCACTGCGGCACCATCACGGCCGCGAACGCGCCCTGCACGAAGCGGGCGGCGAGCAGGACTTCGATCGATCCGGCGGCGCCGCACGCGAGGGAGGCGGCGAGGAAGCCGACCAGCCCGACGGTGAGGACCCGCTTGCGGCCGAACATGTCGCCGAGGCGGCCGCCGGTGAGGAGGCCGACCGCGAGGGCGAGCGTGTACCCGGCGGCGAGCCACTGGATGGTCGAGGCGGTGCCGCCGAGTTCGGCGCGGATCGCGGGGGCGGCGACGTTGACGATCGACGCGTCGAGCAGGTTGAGGAGGGTCGTCGCGAGGATCGCGATGAGCCCGAGCCAGCGGCGGGGGTAGACCGCTTCGCTTGCGGCCGTTGCGGATTCGGCGGTGGTGTGTGACGTGGCACCGGCCTGCGCGGTGTCGTCGGTCGGGGTTTCGACGGTGATGGTCACGGAAGCCTCCGGGGCTCTCGAACTACTGGAACGGAACGCTTGATTCCACTATAGCAGAGCGGAATCATCTGTTCCACTATCGGGGCCGGGAAATTTCCCGGAGCACCCGGAAACCGGCGGAGAGCAGCGAAAACGCCCGGCCGAAACTTCGACCGGGCGTGGCAGCGGGCAGACGTCTAGGTCGTCTGAGTGCCCTTGAGGAGCTCGAAGATGATGATCATCGCGACCGCCGCGATGACCAGCCAGAGCGTGGCCTTGCGGAACTTGTGGCGGGCGCCGGGGGAGAACCACATGATCGCCGCGATGATGAGCAGTACCCCGACCACTACGCCCGGAGCGGCGCTGATGCCTTCGTCCACGTTGATCCCTATCCCGTCGTCCTAGTCGCCTCATTCAATCATTCAGTCTGCGGCCCGGCCGGTCAACCCGTGCGCCGTCCCGGCCCGGCCGCGCCCCCTGTCACCACGAGCAGCTCGTGCCCTCGGCCGTGCGCTCGTGGAAGTACACAGTGATCTGTTCGCCGTAGTCGGCGGTCTCGCCCGCCGTCGGGCTCTGCTGGATCACCGTGCAGTGCGCGGGCTCAGGAGTGATGTAGTAGTAGCCGACCGCGGCGACGACGTTCGAGAACCCCTCGCCGTTCAGCTGGTCGCGGGCGTCGAACGTGGTCTGGCCCGTCACGTCGGGCACCTCGCCGCTGCCCTCCTTGACGGTGTCGTCACCGCCGGTGTCCTCGTCGCCTCCGCCGCCGGTCTCGCCGCCGCCCGTTGAGCCGTCGTCCTGGGAGCCGCCGTCACCGGCCTCGCCCGTGGCCTCGCTTTCCCCGGTCGTCTCCGCTGACGGATCGGTGGTCGTCGCGCCGCCCGAGGCCGAAGGCTCCTGGGCCGCAGCCGAACCCGGGTCCTCGGAGGAGGCAGCGCCCGCAGGGGACGTGCCGTCGTCCTCTCCGGCGACCTTGCCGTCGCCCGCGAACGGGTTGAACGCCAGGACCGCGATCACGGTCAGCACCAGCACGGCCGCGACGCCGACGAGCACCATGCGACGGCGTTTGCGCGGATCCTTCTCGGACGGCCCGGCGATCGCGGGCTGGGAGGGCGGCGTCACCGGCGGCTCCGCGGCGGGCAGGAACGGCGCGCGGGCGGCGGCCGGGACGTCCGCGGTGCGGGCCTCCATCGAGGACCCGGCGGCCGGGGGCGTCTCGACCGGGTGCTGCCCCGTGGTCGCCGCGCGGGCGGCCGCCGCGAGGACGTCGCCGGACTCCCAGCGCTCCTCAGGGGACTTCAGGAGCGACCGGGAGACGATCCCGGCGACCTCGGCGGGCACGTCGGCCGGCAGCGCGGGAGGCTCGGAGTACAGGTGCCCGTGGATGACCGCCGCCGGGTCGTCCGCGTCGAACGGCGGCGTCCCGGTCAGGCACTCGTAGGCCACCGCACCGAGCGAGTACAGGTCCGACGCGCCCGTGACGCCCTTGTCGCGCAACTGCTCCGGCGAGACGTACGGCGCCGTCCCCAGCACCTGGTCGCTCGGGGTGAGCCGGGAACGGTTCGCGAACAGGGAGATCCCGAAGTCGACCACCTTCACGCGGTCGTCGGCGTCGATGAGGATGTTGCCGGGCTTGATGTCGCGGTGGACGATGCCGCGCCGGTGCGCGGCCGCGAGCGCCTCGGCCGCCTCCGCCATGATCCGCATCGTCCGGGCCGGGTCGAGCCGCTCCTCCCGGTGCAGCAGCTCCGCGAGCGAGACGCCGTCGACGAGCTCCATCACCAGGTACACGACCGTGCGGTCCCCGTCGGGCTCCTCGCCGAAGTCGTAGACCTCCACGCACCCCGGGCCCTTCAGGCTCGCCAGGGTCTTCGCCTCCCGCTCGAACCGGTCCTTCGGGCGCTGCGCGCCGTCGAGGCCCGCGTGCAGGACCTTCACGGCGACGGTGCGGTCCAGCCGCTCGTCCTCGGCCCGCCACACCGCTCCCATGCCGCCGGAGGCGATGACGCGGTCGAGACGGTAGCGGCCGGCGATGAGCGTTCCGGAGTCCACGGGCAAATCCTCGTTCGGGGTGTCCTGTCGCGCGATCGCCTGCGGGCCATGGGGAGACGGAATCCGGCGGCGGGCGGGGTCGGCGCTGCTGTCGGGCTGGAGGTCCACTCTAAGGCGCGGCCGCCACGGGCCCGCCGCCGCCTGCGCGGTGACCCGCGGCACCGGTCGGACGTTCGGGTCCGCGCCGCGTGAAATCCCGTAGGCTGGCAAGCGAACCGGAGCGGCGATCGCGACAGCAAGCGTCACCAGGCGGCCCACAGGCGTGCCGGACGAGGAGAAGCCAATGACCGAATTCATCGAAGTCCCCAAAGGCCTGGACCGTGTCATCGTCGCCGACACCGAGATCGGCGACGTGCGCGGCGAGGAGGGCTTCTACCACTACCGCCAGTACAACGCCGTCGAGCTCGCCAAGCGCTGCTCGTTCGAGCAGGTCTGGTACCTCATGACCCACGCCGCGCTGCCCACCCGCCCGCAGCTCGCCTCGTTCCGGGCCCAGGTCGCCCCCTACCGGACGCTCACGCCCGAGCTGCGCGAGCTCCTGCCCCTGCTCAAGGGCTCCACGCCGCTCGACGGGCTGCGCACCGCGCTCTCGGCGGCGTGCGCGTCCCGTCCCATGCAGCCCGTGCTCGACATCGACGAGGCCGCCCGCGCCGACGACGCCCTGTTCGCGTGCGCCGTCACGCCGACGATCCTCACCGCCATGTGGCGCATCGGCCAGGGACTCGAACCGCTCGACCCGCGCGAGGACCTCGGCTACGCCGCGAACTACCTGTACATGATGACCGGCGAGGAGCCCTCCGAGGCCAACGCGCGCGCCGTCGAGCAGTACCTCATCCTCACGATCGACCACGGCTTCAACGCCTCCACGTTCACCGCCCGCGTCATCGCCTCCACAGAGGCCGATCTCGGCGCGGCCCTGGTGGGCGCGGTCGGCGCGCTGTCGGGGCCGCTGCACGGCGGCGCGCCCGCCCGCGCGCTCGACGCGCTGGACGCGATCGGCGGGCCCGAGAACATCGACGCGTGGATCCGCGGCGAGCTGGAGGCCGGGCGGCGCATCATGGGCTTCGGCCACGCCGTCTACAAGACCGACGACCCGCGCTCGGTGCACCTGCGGGACGTCGCCGACGGCCTCGACGGCGACATCGTGGACTTCGCCAAGACCGTGGAGCGGCGGGTCGTCGAGATCCTCGCCGAGGTCAAGCCCGGGCGCAAGCTCTACACGAACGTCGAGTTCTACGCGGGCGTGGTGATGGAGCTCGCGGGCGTGCCGCGCACGATGTTCACGCCCACGTTCACGACCAGCCGCGTCGTCGGCTGGAGCGCGAACATCCTCGAGCAGGCCCGCGACTCCAAGATCATCCGCCCCCGCGCACGCTACGTCGGCACCCCGCCGCCCCAGCCGGTCCCCGAGGACGGCTTCGCCGCCTGAGACGACGGGCCCGTCGCCACCGGCGGCGGGCCCAAGCTCACAGGTGAGCCGCCGCGCAGATCCGCTGCGCGGGTCGCACGGGGTGGATAGCGTTGGAGCCGTGGCTCAAAGTCTCTACCTCGCCAGTCTCGACCCCGGCAGCGGCAAGTCCGCCGTAGCGGTCGGCGTCATGGACCTGCTCACCCGGCGCGCCGGCTCCGTAGCCGTGTTCCGCCCCGTCGTCCGCGACGAGCACGCCCGCCCGTCGCCCGCCGCCCCGACCGGACTGCAGACCGATCCGGCTCCCCAGGGCGACCCGGTCATCACCCTCCTCCGCGACCAGTACCGCCTGCCCAGCCCCTACGAGGCCTCGGTCGGCGTCACCTACTCCGACGTCCGCAACGACGCGGACGCCGCCCTCACCCAGATCGTCGAGCGCTACCACGCGCTCGCCGACGCGCACGACGTCGTCCTCGTCGTCGGCTCCGACTACTCCGATGTGGGCGCCCCCGTCGAGTTCACCTACAACGTCCGCATCGCCGTGAACCTCGCCGCGCCGATGCTCCTCGTCGTCACCGGGTACCGCAAGACCCCCGCCGACATCGCCGCCGCCCTCCGCTTCGGCACCGCCCAGGCGGAGGCCGACCACGCCACGGTCCTCGGCACCGTCGTCAACCGCGTCGACCCCGCCGACGCGGACCTCGTCAAGGCCGCGCACCCCGGCACCGGCGTCATCGCCGAGGACCCGGTCGTCGTGGCGCCCACCGTGGGCGAGCTCATCGAGGCCGCCGACGCGACCCTCATCTCCGGCGACCCCGACGTCTTCACCCGCACCGTCGGGGACGTCGTCGTCGCGGCGATGACCCTTCCGAACCTCCTCACCCGCCTCGCGGACGACAAGGCCGTGATCCTCCCCGGCGACCGCTCCGAAGTCCTCCTCGGACTCCTCGCCGCCCACCAGGCCGAAGGCACGCCGAGCCTCTCGGCCGTGTTCCTCACCGGCGGCATCCGGCCCGAGCCGCAGATCCTCGACATCGTCGCCGGACTCGACTCGCGCCTGCCGATCGCCCTGGTGCAGCACGACACCTTCGACATGGCCAACCTCGTCGGCGACGTCTCCGGCTCGCTCGCCGCGGGCGGCCAGCGCAAGATCACCCGGGCCCTGGAGGACTTCGCGGCCGGAGTGGACGGCGACGACCTGCTCGACCGGCTCGCGCTGGCGAAGCCCACGGTGGTCACGCCGGTCATGTTCGAGCACGCGATGATCGGCCGCGCGAAGGCCCTCGACAAGCACATCGTGCTGCCCGAGGGTGCCGAGCCGCGCATCCTCAAGGCCGCCGAGATCCTCATGCGCCGCGACGTGGCCCGCCTGACGCTCCTCGGCGAGGAGTCCGAGATCCGTTCGCAGGCGGCGCAACTGGGCGTCGACATCAACGGCGCCGCGATCCTCAACCCGGGCGACCACGAGATCCGCGAGCGGTTCGCGAAGGAGTACGCGCAGCTGCGGGCCCACAAGGGCGTCACGGTGGAGCAGGCGTACGACACGGTCGCCGACGTCTCCTACTTCGGCACGATGATGGTCCACACGGGCATGGCCGACGGCATGGTCTCGGGCGCGGTGCACACGACGGCCCACACGATCCGGCCGTCGTTCGAGATCATCAAGACCAAACCCGAAGTGGCCGTGGTCTCCTCGGTGTTCTTCATGTGCCTGGAGGACCGGGTGCTCGTCTACGGGGACTGCGCGGTCAACCCGAACCCCGATGCCGAGCAGCTGGCCGACATCGCGCTATCCTCTGCTGACACCGCCATCGAGTTCGGGGTGGAACCGCGCGTGGCGCTGCTGTCCTATTCCACCGGCACGTCCGGTCACGGCGAGGCCGTGGACAAGGTCCGGGCGGCAACCGAGATCGTCCGGTCCCGCAGGCCGGGCCTCCCGGTGGAGGGTCCCATCCAGTACGACGCCGCCGCCGACGCCGGCGTCGCCGGCACGAAGCTGCCGGACTCCCAAGTGGCGGGGAAGGCCACGGTCTTCATCGTCCCCGACCTGAACACCGGCAACAACCTGTACAAGGCCGTGCAGCGATCCGCCGGTGCGATCGCGGTGGGCCCGGTGCTCCAGGGCCTGCGCAAGCCCGTCAACGACCTGTCGCGGGGCGCGACCGTGCCCGACATCGTCAACACCGTCGCGCTGACCGCCATCCAGGCGAGCCAGCCCGCCTGAGCCCTGGGGGGCCCGCGTCCGCGCGGGCCCGCGCGCGAGAAAGGAACGCCATGAGCGCACCGGTCCTGGTGATCAACTCCGGGTCCTCGTCGATCAAGTACCAGCTGGTCGACGGCGAGACCCTGGAGGCCTCGACCTCGGGCGTGATCGAGCGCATCGGGCAGCCGGAGTCGATTCTCACCCACAAGCACGGGGGCGGGAAGCACCAGACGACCGCGCACCTGGCCGACCACGCGGCGGGCCTGGAGGCCATGGTCGCGGCGTTCGAGGAGCACGGCACCCCGCTGTCGGGGGCCGGGCTCATCGCTGTGGCGCACCGGGTGGTGCACGGCGGCGAGCAGTTCGTGCAGCCGGTGGTCGTGGACGACGAGGCCGAGCGGGCCATCGAGGAGCTGTCGGCGCTCGCGCCGCTGCACAACCCGGCGAATCTCGAGGGCATCCGGGTGGCGCGCAAGCTCTTCCCGAAGCTGCCGCAGGTCGCGGTGTTCGACACGGCGTTCCACGCCACGGTGCCCGAGCGGGCGCACCTGTACGCCGTCCCGGGCGCGTGGCGCGAGGAGCACGGGGTGCGCCGGTACGGCTTCCACGGCACCTCGCACGCGTACGTGTCCCGCAAGGCCGCCGAGCTGCTCGGCAAGAGTCCCAAGGAGGTCAACGTGATCGTCGCCCACCTGGGCAACGGCGCGTCGGTCTCGGCCGTGGAGCGGGGCCGCTCGATCGACACGTCGATGGGGCTCACGCCGCTCGAGGGCCTGGTCATGGGCACGCGTTCGGGCGACATCGACCCGGCGATCGTGTTCCACATGCACCGCCGCACGGGCGCCTCGTTCGAGGACCTGGACGCGGCGCTGAACAAGGAGTCGGGGATGCTCGCCCTGACCGGCCAGATCGACATGCGCGCCGTCGAGGCGGCCGCGGCGTCGGGCGACCGGTCGGCGCAGGTCGCCCTGGAGATCTACTGCTACCGGATCCGCAAGTACATCGGGTCCTATATCGCCGCGCTCGGCGGGGCGGACGCGATCGCGTTCACCGCCGGAGTGGGGGAGAACAGCGCCGAGGTGCGCGCGGGCGCGCTCGGCTCGCTGGTGGCGCTGGGCGTGCACCTGGACGAGGCCGCGAACGCGGCGGGCGGGCCGGTCATCTCGACGCCGCAGTCGCCGATCACGGTCATGGTGATCCCCACGAACGAAGAGGGCGAGATCGCCGCGCAGACGGCGGCGCTCCTGCGCTCCTGACGCCCTCGGCGAGCCTGGACTCCGAGCCGCGTCCCGTATTCGGGGCGCGGCTCCTGCTTTCACGGAAACGAACACTCTTCGTGTGCTTATCATCACTCTTGGGAGTGGATTTTTCGTGGACCCGTCAGGAGGGCAGCCGCATGAGAGTCTTCTACCGCATCCTCGCCTACGTCATCGCCGCCGAGGTCGCGCTGCAGGCCGCGTTCATGGCCTACGCCGTGGCCGGACTCGGCATCTGGGTCCAGGACGGGGGCGTCCTCGACTCGGCCGTCATGGAGAGCGAGGAGCCGCCGTTCGACGAGGCGATCGGCTTCATGTTCCACGGGATCAACGGCATGATGGTCCTCCCGGCCCTCGCCCTGATCCTCCTCATCGTCTCGTTCTTCGCCAAGGTCAAGGGCGGCGTCCTCTTCGCCGTCCTCGTGCTCGCGTGGGTCGCCGTCCAGGTCACCCTCGGCATCTTCGGCCACGAGGCCGCGATCTTCGGGTTCCTCCACGGCCTGGTCGCCTTCGCCGTCTACGGCAGCGCGTTCATGGCCGGGTACCGCGCCAAGAAGCCGGGGCCGGAGCCGATGCCCGCCGCGGCGGCCGGGGATGCGCTTTAGCCGACGCGCCAAGACCCTCGCCGCCGTCGCGGCGGCCGTCGCGGTCTTCGCGCCGATCGCCTGGCTCTGGCAGGCCAGCCTGCTGCCGGAGTCGTACTCGGTCGCGCACACCGACGGCCACGCCGACGCGGGGAGCGACGACGACATCCCCGTCGACAAGCTCACCGTCCCCGACTTCGAAGCCGCCGACGTGCGGGTCGAGCTCACCGCCGAGCGGCAGCGGTTCACCCTCGCCACCGGACGCGAGGTCGACGGCTACACCCTCAACGGCGCCTCGCCCGGCCCCGAGATCCGCGCCGAGCAGGGCCAGCTCGTCGAGGTCGTCCTCGTCAACAGCGACATCGCCGAGGGCATCACGCTCCACTGGCACGGCGTCGACGTGCCCGGCGCGATGGACGGCGCCGCGGGCGTCACCCAGGACGCCGTCGCCCCGGGCGAGACCTTCACCTACCGGTTCTTCGCCGACCAGGCCGGGACCTTCTGGTACCACTCCCACCAGGTCTCGCACGAACAGGTCCTCGGCGGCCTCCTCGGCCCGCTCGTCGTCGTCCCGGCCGGAGGCTCCGGCGCGGATGCCGACGCGCTGGCGCTCGTGCACGTCTACGACGGGCGGCGCACCGTGAACGGCCGCGACGGGCAGGACGCGGCGGCCGCCTCGCCCGGCGACACGGTCCGCGTCCGGGTCGTCAACACCGACTTCGGGGTGATGCCCGTGTGGGTCGACGGCGCGCCGTTCCGCGTCGCCGCCGTCGACGGCACCGACCTCGAAGGGCCCGACGAGATCGCCGGCACCGCAGTCGAAGTGGCCGCGGGCGGCCGGGTCGACCTCGTGTTCACGATGCCCGCGAGCGGGGGCGTGCGCGTCAACCTGAGCGCCTCGGCCGCGCTCGTCGTCGGCGACGGCCCGGCGGAGCCCTCGGAACAGCCTGAGGACGTGCTCGATCTGCTCCACTATGGATCGAAAGCGGACATCGGGTTCGATCCCGATGCGGCGGACCGCGTCTTCGAGTACGGCATCGACCGCCGCCCCGGGTTCCTCGACGGGAAGCCGGGGTTCTGGTGGACCGTGAACGGGGAGCTCGTCCCGGACGTGCCGGTGTTCACCGTCGCCTACGGGGAGGTCGTCGTCATGCGCGTCGCCAACGACAGCGGCGAGGCCCACCCGATGCACCTGCACGGCCACCACGCGGTCGTCCTCTCGCGCAACGGCATCGAGGCCACCGGCAGCCCCTGGTGGGTCGACTCGCTCGAAGTGCGCGACGGCGAGACCTACGAGATCGCCTTCGTCGCGGACAACCCCGGGCTCTGGATGGACCACTGCCACAACCTGCCGCACGCCGCCGAGGGCCTGGTCGCGCACGTCGCCTACGAGGGGGTCGCCGCGCCGTTCCTCATCGGCGGGCCCGCCGGGAACCACCCCGAATGAGCGCCGTAGGACGCGGAAGGGCGGACCGGGAATCCCGGTCCGCCCTTCCGCTCGCTGGTATGGCTGTCGGCGTCAGACGCCTCCGGCCAGGAGTTTCGTGAGGGTCGAGTCCATGTCGACGTAGCCGGACTCGCGGCCGCGCGGCACCAGGCTGTACGCCCGGCGGAGGAACCGCTGCACGACCCCCCGGTTGATCTCGAAGAGCGCGTTCCCGTCGGGCGAGGAGAGCGCCAGCGCGACCGACTCGCCCCGCGGGGTGGTCCAGGGCCACACCCTGACGTCGCCGATCCCCGTGGGCTCCTCCAGGCCCTTCGCGAGCAGCTCCCGCGAGAAGGACCAGGCGACCTGGTCGGCGTCGGTGCCGTCGGGGTGGAACATGACGCAGACGGCGTAAGGGTCGTCCGGGTCGTAGCGCAGGCTCGCGCGCACACTCACCGTCGCGAAGTCGGGTGCGACGAGCCGCATGGTGGTGCCGATATCGACTGTCGCCGATCGTGCCATGCTCATAGCGTTACCCCCCAGTGTGCGACCGGCTCCCCCCGAAGCCGGCCGTCATTCCAATCCGCCGCCGCACCGGAGGTCCGGAACTTCGGCCGCGAACAAGTCGTGATTCAGGTCTATCATTCAAGCCGTTGCGCCGTACGACGATCCGCAAGACCGAGACCGGCGCGTTCCCCTGATAAGGGGGCAAATTCTGACAAAAGACCACTGTCAATCATCGTTCTATGTCGTAATTACAACAACGTCCTTCACTCTTTAGCGGTACTATTCCCGACCCCCAGTCCGAGCAGTCGCAAAACGGCGTTACGACTCGGTTGCGAAACCGCCAATTTATCGGCGTGAATCGGGCGGGGCGGCGGTGATAGCGTTTGACCGACGTTCTCGGACTCGGAAGGGGCGAACCATGGGCCAGGCGCAATGGACCGAAGTCGACGGGTTCCTCTCGTCGCTGCTCGTCGGCGAGGACGAGGTCCTCGCCGGGGCCACCGAAGCGGCCCAGCGGGCCGGACTGCCGCCGATCTCGGTGTCGCCCGCCCAGGGCAAGCTCCTGTACCTCCTCGCGAAGACCCTCGGTGCCAAGCGGGTCCTCGAGATCGGCACGCTCGGCGGCTACAGCGCGATCTGGATGGCGCGGGCCCTCCCCAAGGACGGCCACCTCGTCAGCCTCGAGTACAGCCCCAGGCACGCCGAGGTCGCCAGCGCCAACGTCGCCCGCGCCGGGCTCGTCGGCGTCGTCGAGATCCGAGTCGGCGCGGCCTCCGAGAGCCTGCCGAAGCTCGCGGCCGAGGGCTCGGAGCCGTTCGACATGGTCTTCATCGACGCCGACAAGGGCGGCTACCCCGACTACCTCGACTGGTCGCTCAAGCTCACCCGGCCCGGCGGGCTCATCGTGGCCGACAACGTGGTGCGCGGCGGCGCGGTCGCGGACGGGCTCAGCCGGGACCCGAACGTGCAGGGCGTCAGGTCCTATCTGGAGAAGGTCGCGGCCGACCCGCGTCTTGACGGCACCGTCATGCAGACCGTGGGCGTCAAGGGCTACGACGGCCTCTCGATCGCCCGCGTCGCCGACTGAGGCGCACTCTTTCGGGTGACATGGCGGCCGCGCGCCCCGGTTCTTGTCGTACCCGGGAGGGAAGCTGGGCCTACAGTCTTCTCCCCTCTAGTGGTGGGTGGGGGGTGGAGGGTGGGGATCAGCGGCGCTGGTAGTCCGCGAAGCGGCGCAGGACCAGGCCGATGAGGCGGGTCATGAGCCGCCGCGGGCGGCGCGGCAGCAGGTGCGCCTCGGGCCAGTTCTTCCAGTCCGGGACCACGTACCCCTTGTCGCGGTCGAGCGCGCGCAGCGACTGCCGCACGATCGCCTCCGGGTCGGCCAGCAGCCAGCCCAGCCGCCGCTCGTCGTACTTGATGCCGTTGGCGATCGGGAAGTCGGTGTCCACCGGCCCCGGGCACACCGCCAGGACCCGCACGCCCGAGCCCCTCGTCTCGACCCACAGGCCCAGGCTGTAGTTCACGACGAACGCCTTCGTCGCCGCGTACAGCGCCATGTACGGCTGCGGCTGGAAGCCCGCCATCGACGCGACGTTCACGACCGCGCCCGAGCCTCGCGCGACCATTCCAGGCAGGAACCGCTGCACGAGGTCGGCCACCGCGACGACGTTCACCATCGCCACGTCCCGGTTGTAGTCCGCGCCGATCTCCGCGTCCCGCCCGAACGTGCCGATCCCCGCGTTGTTGACCAGCACCTCGACCTCGATACCGGCCGCGGTGACGGTCTCGGCGAGCCGCTCGGCCGCCCCCGGCACCGCCAGGTCCTGCACCGCGACCCGCACCCGCACGCCGTGCTCGTCCCGCAGCCGGGCCGCCAGCGCCTCGAGCCTCGACTCCGACCGCGCCACGAGGACCAGGTGGTGCCCGCGCGCGGCCAGCTGCCGCGCGAAGGCCGCGCCGAGCCCCGCGGAAGCGCCCGTGACCAGCGCCCACGTCCCCTCGCCCATACCAGTCCTCCTCGGCCGGAATCGAAAAGCAGGCCCCAGCCTAGCGAGCGGCCCGCCCGCGCAGGTCGAGCCGCAGGCAGTGGCGCCTGAGCCGGAAACGCAGCGGGTACTCTTGCCGCACCATGTCGATACCGGCCAATCCCATCACGCGGCGACTGGCCCTCCCAGGCTGGTCGGTCCTGCGGTTCAGCCTGACGCTCGTCGCCGCGGCGCTCCTGGCCGCGGCCATCGTCACCGGCGTCCTCGTCGTCTTCTGGATCGGCATCCCCGTCGCCGTCGCGGTCTTCCTCGCCATCCGCGTCTGGGCGAACTCCCAGCGGCGCATCATCGGCGAGCAGCTCGGCGTCCACATCCCCGTCCCGTACCGGCCGCGGCCGAAGCGGACCCGGCTCGACCAGCAGGCGCTGCTGCTCGTGCGCGAGGCCGCGACCTGGCGCGACGTCGCCTGGCTCGCGATCGACGCGACCCTCGGGTTCCTCGTGAACCTGCTGTACCTCGTCGTGTTCGGCATCGCCGTCTACTACCTGGTGCAGCCGCTGCTGCTGGTCACGGTCTTCCACTCCGTGCCGAGCCCGTTCGTCAACGACTTCGGGTTCTACGACTTCGACACGCCAGCGAAGACGCTCATGCTGGTGCCGTTCGCGCTGGCGTGCGGCGTCGCGTGGTGGCGCTGGGGCGAGCTGTTCCTGCGCTGGTACTCGCACCTGGGCGTGCTGCTGCTCGGGCCGACCGCGAAGGCGCTGCTGACCGAGCGGGTCTCGGAGCTGCGGCAGTCGCGCGACCAGACGGCCGACCACGCGGCGGCGGAGCTGCGCCGGATCGAGCGGGACCTGCACGACGGCGCGCAGGCGCGCATCGCCGCGCTGAGCCTGACCCTCGGGATGGCCGAGGAGCTGTTGACGCAGGGCCGGCCCGACCAGGCGGCGGCGCTCGTCGGGGAGGCCCGGCAGGCGTGCTCGGACGCGCTGGAGGAGATCCGGCAGCTCGTGCGGGGCATCCACCCGCCGGTGCTCGCCGACCGCGGCCTCACTGGCGCGCTCCAGGCGATGGCGCTCGACCACCCGCTCCCGGTGTCGGTCGTGGACCGCCTGGTGGACAAGCTGCCCGCGCCGCTGGAGGCCGCCGCGTACTTCGCGACGAACGAGGTGCTCACGAACATCACCAAGCACGCCGAGGCGTCGCAGGTGCAGGTCGTGGTGAACCGGGAGCCGCAGCGGGTGGTCATCGAGGTCCGCGACGACGGGATCGGCGGCGCGTCGTTCTCGGCCGGAGGCGGGCTCGACGGCGTGCGCCGCCGCCTGGCCGCGTTCGACGGCACCGTCAGCATCGACAGCCCCGAGGGCGGCCCCACCGTGGTCACGATGACGATCCCCGCCGCACCGGCCGACCCCGGCAGCGCCCATAATGCGCCCAGGCCGAATCAGAGCTGAACCACAAGGGGTGCAAGATGGACGTCGTCCTCGCCGAAGACCACTCGCTCCTGCGCGACGGCCTGACCCGCATGCTCGAGGCCCACGACTTCCACGTGGTCGAAGCGGTCGACAACGGGCCCGCGCTCGCGGCGGCCCTGCTCGAGCACCGGCCGGACGTGGCCGTCGTCGACATCCGGCTCCCGCCGACGTTCACCGACGAGGGCCTGCGGGCCGCGATCGAGGCGCGGCGCCACATCCCGGCGCTGCCGATCCTCGTGCTCTCCCAGTACGTCGAGCAGCTGTACGCCCGGGAGCTCCTGGGCGACCGGCGCGGCGGGGTCGGCTACCTGCTGAAGGACCGGGTCTCGAACGTCGCCGAGTTCATCGAGGCGCTGCGCCGCGTCGCCGCCGGGGGCACCGCGATGGACCCGGAGGTCGTCGCGCGCCTGCTCGGGAAGCAGCAGAACCGGCTCGACGCGCTCACCCCGCGCGAGCTGGAGGTCCTGGGCCTTATGGCCGAGGGCCGCACGAACGCCGCGATCGCCGCGAGCCTGTTCATCACCGAGAAGGCCGTCGGCAAGCACTCGGCGAACGTGTTCCGCAAGCTCGGACTCGGGCAGTCCGAGGACGACAACCGCCGCGTCCTCGCCGTCCTCGCCTACCTCGAAGGCAACTGACCCGCAGGTCGCGGGCCTGGGCGCGGACCGATCAGGATTCGAGAAGCGGGCGTCGGACCCCGCCTCTAGAGTTGCGTTCATGAGCAAAGCCGTGAAGCCCTCCGATCCTCGCACCGCCGACAGCCACGACACGATCCGCGTGCTGGGCGCCCGCGAGAACAACCTGAAGGACGTCAGCGTCGAGCTGCCGAAGCGCCGCCTGACCGTGTTCACGGGCGTGTCCGGCTCGGGCAAGAGCTCGCTCGTGTTCAGCACGATCGCGGCCGAGTCGCAGCGGCTCATCAACGAGACGTACTCGACGTTCGTGCAGGGCTTCATGCCCTCGATGTCCCGGCCCGAGGTCGACCGCCTCGAAGGGCTCACCACGGCGATCATCGTCGACCAGGAGCGGATGGGCGCGAACCCCCGCTCCACCGTCGGCACCGCCACCGACGCGAACGCGATGCTGCGCATCCTCTTCAGCCGCCTCGGCGTCCCGCACATCGGCTCGCCGAACGCGTACTCGTTCAACGTCCCGTCGGTGTCGGCCAGCGGCGCGATCACCGTCGAGCGCGGCGGCAAGACCATCGCCGAGAAGGCCAGCTTCAACCAGCTCGGCGGCATGTGCCCGCGCTGCGAGGGCCGCGGCTCGGTCTCCGACTTCGACCTGTCCGCGCTGTACGACGACACGCTGGCGCTCAGCGAGGGCGCGCTCAAGGTGCCCGGCTACAGCATGGACGGATGGTACGGGCGCATCTTCACCGGCGCGGGGATCCCGATGGACAAGCCGATCGGGAAGTTCACCAAGAAGCAGCTGCACGACCTGCTCTACAAGGAGCCCACCAAGATCAAGGTCGAGGGCATCAACCTCACCTACGAGGGCCTGATCCCCAAGATCCAGAAGTCGATGCTATCCAAGGACATCGACGCGCTCCAGCCGCACGTCCGGGCGTTCGTGGAGCGGGCGGTCGTGTTCCAGACCTGCCCCGACTGCGAGGGCACCCGGCTCGCGCCCGAGGCGCGCTCCTCGAAGATCAAGGGCAAGAACATCGCCGACCTGTGCGCGATGCAGATCAGCGACCTGCGCGAATGGGTCGCCGAGCTCGACGAGCCCACGGTCGCGCCGCTCCTCGCCGGGCTCCAGCACCTGCTCGACTCCTTCACCGACATCGGCCTGGGCTACCTCTCGCTCGAGCGGCCCACCGGCACGCTCTCGGGCGGCGAGTCGCAGCGCACCAAGATGATCCGCCACCTCGGCTCCTCGCTCACCGACGTCACGTACGTCTTCGACGAGCCCACGATCGGCCTCCACCCGCACGACATCGAGCGCATGAACGACCTGCTGCTCCAGCTGCGGGACAAGGGCAACACGGTCCTCGTCGTCGAGCACAAGCCCGAGGCCATCGCCATCGCCGACCACGTGGTCGACCTCGGCCCCGGCGCGGGCGCCGGCGGCGGCACCATCTGCTACGAGGGCACCGTGGCCGGACTCCGCAAGAGCGACACCGTGACCGGCCGCCACCTCGACGACCGCGTCCACCTCAAGGACAAGGTCCGCGAGGCCGCCGGGCAGCTCGAAGTGCGCGGCGCGACCGCCAACAACCTCCTGGACGTGGACGTCGACATCCCCGAAGGCGTGCTCACCGTCGTCACCGGCGTCGCCGGTTCGGGCAAGAGCTCCCTCATCCACGGCTCGGTCTCCCCGCGCGAGGGCGTCGTGACGATCGACCAGGGCGCGATCCGCGGCTCCCGCCGCAGCAACCCCGCCACCTACACCGGGCTGCTCGACCCGATCCGCAAGGCGTTCGCGAAGGCCAACGGCGTCAAGCCCGCCCTGTTCAGCGCCAACTCCGAAGGCGCCTGCCCGACCTGCAAGGGCGCGGGCGTCATCTACACCGACCTCGGCATCATGGACACCGTCGAGTCCACTTGCGAGGAATGCGGCGGGAAGCGGTTCCAGGCGGCCGTCCTCGAATACCGCCTGGGCGGCAAGGACATCAGCGAAGTCCTCGGCATGTCCGTCGCCGAAGCGGAGGCGTTCTTCGCCGACGGCGACGCCAAGACCCCCGCCGCGCACAAGATCCTCGACCGCCTCGCCGACGTCGGCCTCGGCTACCTCACCCTCGGCCAGCCGCTCACCACCCTCTCCGGCGGCGAGCGCCAGCGCCTCAAGCTCGCGACCCACATGGGGGAGAAGGGCGGCGTGCTCGTCCTCGACGAGCCGACCACCGGCCTCCACCTCGCCGACGTCGACAACCTGCTCGGCCTGCTCGACCGGCTCGTCGACTCCGGCAAGACCGTGATCGTCATCGAGCACCACCAGGCCGTGATGGCCCACGCCGACTGGATCATCGACCTCGGCCCCGGCGCGGGCCACGACGGCGGGAAGATCGTCTTCGAGGGCACGCCCGCCGACCTCGTCGCCGACCGCTCGACCCTGACGGCCCGGCACCTCGCCGACTACGTGGGGGCCTGACCTCACTTTCGGAACGCCCGCGGCCCCCGCCGCGGGCGTTCCGCGTTCCACGGTTTGGCCGGGGCTCGGCCGCGGTGGCACACTGTCCTGGTGACCAGCCGACCGACCTCCGAACAGCGCCTGCGCGACCTCGCCCTCCTGCGCCGCGTCCGCGACCGCATCGACCGCGAGTACACCGAGCCGCTCAACGTCGAGGCCCTCGCCCACGGCGTCCACATGTCGGCCGGGCACCTCAGCCGCGAGTTCAAGGCCGCGTACGGCGAATCGGTCTACTCCTACCTCATGACCCGCCGCATCGAACGCGCGATGGCGCTGCTGCGCATCGGGGAGCTGAGCGTCACCGAGGTGTGCTTCGCGGTCGGCTCCTCCTCGCTCGGCACGTTCAGCACGCGGTTCACCGAACTCGTCGGCATGCCCCCGAGCGTCTACAAGGAGAAGGCCGCCGACGCGACCGAGGGCATCCCCGCGTGCGTCTCGAAGCAGATCTCCCGACCGATCAGGAATCGAGAAGCGCCCGGCGGCGCCACGAAATAGGCTTGGCGGCATGGACATCAACATCTACCAGGCATATCTGCCGCAGAACGACCCTGAAGCCGCCCTCGAGTTCTACCGGGACGTGCTCGGCTTCGAAGTCCGCAACGACGTCGGCTACGAGGGGATGCGGTGGATCACCGTCGGGCCCGTCGGGCAGCCCGACGTGTCGATCGTGCTGCACCCGCCGGCGGCCGACCCCGGCATCACCGACGAGGAGCGCGCGACGATCGCCGAGATGATGGCCAAGGGCACCTACGCCTCCATCAACCTCTCGACCTCCGACCTCGACGGGGTCTTCGCGAAGCTCCAGGAGACCGCCGAGGTCGTCCAGGAGCCCACCGACCAGCCGTACGGCATCCGCGACTGCGCCTTCCGCGACCCCGCGGGCAACATGGTCCGCATCAAGCAGCAGTAGCACCCGCGTTGCGGCGCCCGGTCGGACCTCCGGCCGGGCGCCGCCGCGTCTCCGCGGGCTTGTGACCGATGCCACGGAACTTCACTGACACGAGATGTCAGTGAATACCCCGCACACTTCCACCCATGACGATCACCGCCCGCGAGGACGAACCCGCACCGGCTTCGATGACCGCCGCCGCGCCACCCGCCCCTCCCCGCTCGGACACCGCCCGCGCCCTCCCGCCGCCGGGGCGCGCCGAACGGCTCCTGCTGCCCGCCACGTTCATCACCAGCCTCGGCAACGGCATCCAGCTCGTCGCCGCCGCCGTCCTCGTCTTCACCACCGGGCAGAGCGCGCTCGCCGTCGGCTGGCTCTTCATCGCCGTCTCGGTCCCGCCCGCGCTGCTCTCGCTCTGGTTCGGCACCGTCGCCGACCGCTTCGACCGCCGCACGCTCTGCCTCATCGCCGACCTCGTCAGCGCCGCCGCCGCACTCGTCCTGCCCTTCTGGATGCTCGCGGGCGGCGACCCCGGCATCGTCGCCTACGGGACCGCGTTCGCCCTCTCGCTCCTCGCGGCCCTGTTCATGCCCGCGAGCAACGCGCTCATCAAAGAACGCGTCCACCCGGCGCGCGTCGCCCGTTTCAGCGCCCACTACGAGATGGCACTGCAACTCGGCACCCTGCTCGCCGCCTCCATCGGCGGGTTCCTCATCCACTTCGTCGGCACCACACCGCTGTTCATGTTCAACGGCGCGACGTTCCTCGCCTCGGCCCTCGCGATGTGGGCCCTGCGCCGAGCGCCCCGCGCGGCGGCCGCCGCCGAACCGGACGGCGAACCGGCGGCCGCGGGCGGCGCACCGCTCCTGCGGCTCGGGTTCCTCTACGCGATGTGCCAGGTCATGACGATGGTCAGCAACACGACCCTGATCGTGCTCGTCTACGAGGGCTTCGGGCGGGGCGCGGGGGTCTACGGGCTCGTCGACGCGCTGGCGGGACTCGGCTTCTGCGTCGCGGCCGCGTTCTACCCCAGGGTGAGCCGGCGCTTCGGGGAGTTGCGCACGGCGCTGGTCGGCGGCTTCGGGTGCGCGCTGTTCTCGTTCGTGTTCCCGGTACACCTGGCGGCGCTGCTGATCTGCATTCCGCCCGCGGCGTTCCTCATCGGACTGTCGAGGGTAGGCATGCGGTCGCTGCTGCTCGCGGCGGTGCCGGAGCGGCGGGCCGGGCGGATGTTCGGCGCGATCAACGCGGTGGGCCTGGGCATGTCGGCGGCGATGACCGTGGTAGTGGCCTGGGTCGCCGACACGACGCACATCCGGTACGGGTTCTACGTGCTCGGAGCCGTGAGCGCGGTGGCGTTCGCGGCGACGGCGGTGACCTTGCGGGGCAGGGCGAATGCGGCGGCGGGTCTGGTCAGGCGTGGAGGTCGGCCGCTTCGAGGGCGAGGGCTCGCATGAGCGAGCGCAGGGACGCCGGTTCGAGGACCTCGAGGCCGCCCAGGCGCAGGAACTCACCCGCTGCGTGGGCGTGGGTCTCGATCGGGACGGTCGCGACCGTCCAGCCGTCCGAGTCGAGGGTCCCTTCGCCGATGGCCGCCACCGAGTCGGCGTCCAGGTTGTCCGGCGCCTTCGCGACCGACTCCGGGGAGAACCGCACCAGCGCCTCGCCCCGGTAGCGGCGGGCGTCGAAATCCTCCAGCTGCCGCGACCACCACGCCGCCAGGTCGAAATCCTCCGGCCGGTCGAACGTCGCCTCGGTCTTCTTGGCCGCCAACAGGTTCGTGACCTTGTACATGCGCGCCGGACCGTCCTCCGCCGTCGCGACCAGATACCACTGGCCGCTCTTGAGGACCAGGCCCAGCGGGCACAGCTCCCGCTCGACCTCCTTCGGCTCGGCCCAGCGCGAATACCGCACCTGCAGCCGCCGCCGCTCCCACGCGGCGTTCGCGACCAGCGCCAGGAACGGCACCGGCTCGGCCCGCCTGAACCAGCCCACCACGTCGAGATGGAACAGCCGCTTCGCCTCCTCAGCGCGCTCCCGCTGCGCCTTCGGCATCGCCGCCGAGAGCTTGAGCTCGAGCGCGGCCAGCTCCGTCTGCAACCCCAGATCGGTCGCCGCCGCCGGGACCCCGGACAGCGCCAGCGCCTCCGCCTCGCCCTCCGTCAGGCCCGTCAGCTTTGTCCGATATCCGTCAAGGAGCCGGTAGCCGCCGTCGTGACCGCTCTCGCCGTAGATCGGGATCCCCGCGGCGGCAAGGGCCTCCGCGTCGCGGTACACCGTGCGGACCGAGACGCCGAGCTCCCTGGCCAGAGCCTCGGCGGTCATGCCCCCGCGCTGTTGCAGCAGGAGCAGCATCGAGACGAGACGACCGGCGCGCATGACGCCCAGTATCCACGACCGGGCCCGCGGGGAACCCGGTTGCACACACGCGCGGCCGGCGGGGCGTTTCCCCCGAATCCGGGGCGTCCCGGCCCCGCGAATCCTAGAGTCCCCTCCGGAAACGCGAACGGCGCCAAGCGACCTCGCGCGGCGCCGGTCGCCGGCCAGATGCCGGAAGGAACCGGCAGAGCACGAACAGGAGCACCATGGAACCCACCGAGTCCGAACGTCCGAGCCCCGCCGCACCGCGCGGGCGCCGCGTCGCGCTGGCCGCGGCCGCCGGGCCGCTCGCGGTCCTCATGACGGCCGCAGCCGCGGTCGCCTCGCCCGCCGAGAGCACACCGGAGATCCAGTGGGAGCAGGTCCAGGTCACCGGGATGGGCGCGCAGATCAGCCTCTCCGACGAGCACACGGTCTACCGGACCGGCGCGCTCAAGGGCACCATGGACCTCGCGCTCGTCGCCGAGGACTACGCCGAGGCCGACAACATGTTCCTGCACAAGCGCGCGTCCTCGCCCGGCCACTTCGGGCACGTCGACGCGATGATCGGCCCCGGCGGGCCGGTCGAAGGCAAGCACGGCCCGGCCCCGACGCTCGACTTCCCCACGGGCGTGGGCTTCGACGTCTACAAGCTGCCCGAGCCGCTGCCCGGCCTCGAAGCCGTCGCCGCCGAGAGCGGCGGCGAGCCGGTGGTGACGCTCGTGTCGGACCCGTTCGTGCTCGAACCGGTCGAGTGCGGATGCGCCGAGGAGTTCCCGCCGGTGAACCAGCAGTACGAGATCGAGGACTCCATGTCGCTCTACTACATCGACGACGAGGGCGCGTACGTGAAGGTCGGCGTCCTGGAGCGCTTCGACATCACGGTGAACCGGACCCCGTAGGCCCCCTTCATCGAAGAACCGGGTCGGGGGCCTCGCGGACCTCGACCCGGTCGACGTGCACGCAGGTCCGCTCGTCGGCGATCCCGTAGTCCATCATCGCGTCGAGCCGGTCGCGCACGGCGGTCAGGCTCCTGATCTGCTCGTCGACCTTCGCGCGCTCGGCGGCCACCAATGCCCGCTCCTCAGCGGTGATGTCGCCGCTGTCGTTGCACGGCTTCAGCTTCAGGATCGTCCGGCTCGGCAGGCGGGCCGAAAGCAGGTGCCTGATCCACAGCACCCGGTCGACCGCGTGCTCGGCGTACACGCGCTGGCCGCTCGCGCTCCGTTCGGACTCGAGCAGCCCCTGCTCCTCGTAGTACCGCAGCGCCCGCACGCTCGCCCCGGTCGCCTTCGCGAGATCCCCGATCCTCATGCGCACTCCCTGTGGGCTCGGACACAACTGTTTGCCTCTGACGTCAACGTCAGGTTTTAGCGTAGGTCGCGTTCCACCGATCGACACCCGCGCGAACGCGGCGGGAGTCCAATCCACCTGGGAGACCTCATGAAGCTCAACGGATCCGTAGTCCTCGTCACCGGCGCCAACCGCGGCATGGGCCGCCACTTCGCTGCTCAGGCGCTCGAACGCGGGGCCGCGAAGGTCTACGCCGCGGCCCGCAACCCCGAGTCGGTCGACCTCCCCGGCGTCGAACCGCTCCGGCTCGACATCACCGATCCGGCGTCGGCCGCGGCCGCCGCGGCGGCCGCTTCCGATGTCACCGTCCTGATCAACAACGCGGGTGTGGCGACGTTCGCGAACCTGGTGACCGGCGATCCGGCCTTGATCCGCCAGGAGTTCGAGACGAACTTCTTCGGGACCCTGAACATGGTGCGCGCCTTCGCGCCCGCCCTGGGCGCCAACGGCGGCGGCGCAATCCTGAACATCCTCTCGGTCTTGTCCTGGCGCTCGCCCGGGCTCGGACACGCTTACGCCGCAGCGAAAGCCGCGTCGTGGAGCCTCACCAACGGCGTCCGCCTCGAACTCGCCGCACAGGGCACCCGGGTGACCGGACTGCACGTGGGCGGGGTCGACACCGACATGCTCGCCGGGATCGAAGCGCTGAAGGCCGACCCTGCGGACATCGCGCGGGCCGGGCTCGACGGCATCGAGTCGGGCGCTCTGGAAGTCCTCGCGGACAAGGTCACGGCCGACTTCAAGCCGCTCCTCAGTGCCGACCCGAGCGTGATCTACCCCGAGCTCGTCTGATCGCCGTAAGCGAAACAAGCGCTGTGCACCGATCTTTCCATTGACAAGATCGGTGCACAGCGGCTATCTTGACAATGTCTACATCTTGAAGGAGATTGTCATGGAACCCTTGATCGCGTTCGTGTCGACGACGCTGGTCCTCCGGCTGCTGGGCCGCCTCAAGTTCGAGCGGTTCGACGCCTGGCGTCCCGCGATGCGCGGCGGGCTCACCGCGCTGTTCATCACCACGGGCGTGGTCCACTTCGTGCCCGGCTTCCGGGAGAGCATGATCGCGATGGTGCCGCCCGGCCTGCCGTGGCCTGCAGTCCTCGTCGCGGTCACCGGCGTGCTCGAACTGGCCGGCGCGATCGGCCTGTGGGTGCGCCCCTTCAAGCGTGCTGCGGCGGTCTGCCTGGTCCTGCTCATGCTCGCGATGTTCCCGGCGAACATCTACGCGGCGCTCAACGGCGTCGAGTTCAACGGCGCCGCCCCCGACCCGCTCCTCCAGCGCACCCTCATCGAGATCCTCTGGCTCGGCGCGGCCGTCGCCGTCGCCACCGAACCCGCAGCGCGACAGCGGGAGCCGGCCGAAGCGGCCGAGGTCCGCGTCAGCGCGGGCCGGTCCTGACCGCCGTGACGACCATTGCGGAGTACGGCATGACGAACCCGCCTCCGAGGGCGTCGACGGCGGCGCCGGTCCTCGCGAGGATGCGGTCGACCTGGTCCTGCGGGATGCGGGAGAAGCCGCCGGAGGTCGGGAGCTGGTCGAGCCATTCGGCGGTCGTGTAGGTCCGCTGCCAGTCGAACCGCCACTGCTCCGGATCGGTGAAGCGCCCCGAGGAGCGGATGCCGTCCTCGGCGCGCCGGGCGAGCATCGCGTAGCCCTCCATGGCGGGGCGCTTCCAGACGTCGGGGACCGAGTCGGGGAGGATCCCGCGCGAGACCTCCGCGAACGCCTCGGCGACCTTGGGCGGCGGCTGGAAGACGTTCCAGCACAGCGCGATCCGGCCGTCAGGTGCCAGAGCCTCCGCAGCCTTGGCGGTCCCCGCCGCCGGATCGACCCAGTGCCAGGTCTGGGCAGAGATGACGGTGTCGAAGGTGCGGCCCGCGGGCTCCCAGTCCTCGAACTTCGCGATCTCGACCGGGATGCCGCTGCGGCGGGCGAGACGGGCCATCCGGTCGTCGACGTCGACGCCGAGGACCTCGCAGCCGCGGGCTTTGAAGAGGCGGGCGGCGATGCCGGTGCCGATGCCGACGTCGAGGACGCGCGGTCCCGGGCTGGCGGCGGCGATCGCCGCGACCATGGCGTCGGGGTAGGCGGGCCGGGAGCGGTCGTAGCGTTCGGCGTCGGCGCCGAAGGCGCCCGCCGCGCCGCGGAGCTGGCGCTCGGTCTCGCGGAAGCGCCGTTCGGCCTCGTCGTTGAGGTCGGGAACTGGTGTCGCGCCGTCTGGCGGCGGTATAGTGACCATGCGCCCACTATAAATGGGCGGTTGCCCACTCGTCAATCCTTCGGTGCTGCAAGGAGAACGAACATGCCCACAGGGGTGCCCATCGGCGATGCGCGGGAGCGGCTCTTCGACGCCGCCGACCGGCTCCTGCTGCAAGGCGGCCCGAGCGCGCTGACCAGCCGCGCGGTCACCGACGAGGCCGGGACCGCGAAGGGCGTGCTGCACCGCCACTTCGCGGACTTCGACGACTTCCTCGCCCAGTTCGTGCTCGACCGGGCACACCGCATGGACGAGCGCGCGGCGGCGCTGCGCGACGCTGCGGGGACCGGCACGGTCGCCGGGAACCTGGCCGAGGCGCTGACCGCCGTGTTCGAGTCCGTCGCGGTGGGCATCGTGGCGCTCGTGACGTTCCGGGACGAACTGCGGGCGCGCCTGCGCGAGACCTGGCCCGCCGGGGTGCCGGTGCTGACCGACGCGGTCGAGATGATCGCCGACTACCTTGCGGCGGAACGCGAACTGGGGCGTCTGGACCCCGGGGCCGAACCTGAGGGCCTGGCGCCGATGCTCGTGGGGACCGCCCACCTGCTGTTCGCCGACCGGACCGGTCGGCCTCCGACCGCGGAGGCCGTGCGGAACGCGGTCGCGTCGGTGATGGGAGGGGTGCTCGTATGACGGCCGCATCGGCGTATTTCGAGAGGATCGACGAGGGGCGCTTCCGGCCGACCGCGTGGACCGGTGGGGCGTGGACGGTGAGCGAGCAGCACATCAGTCCGATGAACGGCCTGATCGTGCATGAGGTGGAACGGTTCTGCGCCGAGCGCGGGCCGGACGGGATGGCGATCGGCCGTATCAGTGTGGACATCCTCGGGGTGCTCGGGATCGAGCCGTTCGAGGTGTCAGTGTCGGTGGTGCGGCCCGGGCGGACGATCGAGCTGCTCGAAGCCGTCGTGACGTCGGCGGGCAGGGCCGCGGTGGCCGCGCGGGTCTGGCGTTCGGTCGTGCTCGACACCGCCGCGGTGGCGGGCGGCGAGGTGGAGCCGCTGCCGGGGCTGGCGGAGTCGGAGGCGCTGGATCTCGCGGAGGTCTGGCCGGGCGGGTACATCGGTTCGGTCGAGCTGCGCTCGGTCGGCGCGGTGAAGCCGGGCCGGGCTGCGGCTTGGATCAGGTCGCGAGTGGACCTTGTGGAGGGTGAAGCGGCGAGCGACCTGGCGCGGCTGGTCGGGCTGGTGGACACGGCGAACGGGCTGTGCGTGCGCCAGAGCATCGATGCATGGCTGTTCCCGAACGTGGACTTGACGATCCACCTGCTGCGGCAGCCGGTCGGGGAGTGGCTCGGGCTCGACACGACCGTGGTGTTCGGGGCGGCGGGGCACGGGGTGACGAGCAGCGTGCTGCACGACGCGGCCGGGCATGCGGGGTACGCGAACCAGACGCTGACGATCCGGCCGCGGCGCTGAATCGCGATCGCTCGCTCGCGCTTGCGGGGGTCGTAGGGCGTGCCCCTTCCCACCCGCATCCGCCTCCGACCAACCGAAGAAATAGGACGACTCTCCCACACGGGTCTGACACTGGCGCGTTTTCGCTGATGGCGCCTGGGTCGGGGTGCCGGCAGGGATCGCACGTTGCGTGGCCGGGAGCCTTCCGGCTCCCGGCCCGGCGGGCGTCAGGTGGCGGCGACTTCGGCGAGGGCCGCGTTCGCCTGGTCGAAGTGCTTCATGGCGGCCTCGATCCACGGCACCGGCTGGGGGTCGTACACCGCTTCCTGCATCAGGCTGATCCCGGCCTCCAGGTCGGATCCGATGGCCGTCTGCCACGGATGCGGGTCGGGGTCGGCGAAGACCTTGCCGCTTTCGGGTTCGATCCAGGCGAACTCCTTGAACGGCGCCTTCGATCCCTTGAGGACTTCGGCGGCGGTGTAGAACTCCCGCACCGCCTCATCGCGCAGCTGCGCGGCGAGCTTCTCGTCCTTCTCGAGGCTCGACTGGGACAGCAGGGCCAGGCCCTTGCCGAGGCGTTCGTGGAACTCGGCCGGGTTGACGACGTCCTCGCCGAAGTTCCAGGAGGGCGCGCACACCCAGCAGTCGCGCGGCCAGCCCTTGCGGGGGCCGGCGACCGGCACGTCGATGGTGTAGCAGACGCGTTCCCACGTGCCGTCGTCGTTGACCGCCCAGAAGCAGATGGTCATCGTGGGCCAGGCGGCCTGGGCGGGAGCGGGGACGAAGAGGATCGCGGACACGGCGAGCGCGACCGCGAGGAGGAGTCGTTGGACGGTGAGGCGCATGGGCACTCCTTGAGCAGGGGTCGTTACCGCCTCAGTATGGGATCGCGTTCCGGCTCGGCGGGGTACGCGCACGGTCCTGAGCAGGTGCTGGAGTGTCCTATTGGGAATCGAGAGCGGTTCGGCGGCCTTTGCTCCGCCGAACCGGTCCGAAGTTGGCACGCGGTGTGCCACGGGGCCGTGTCAGGCCATGGCGGCGAGGATCGCGGCGGCGCGTTCGGGGCGGACGAGGAAGCCGACGTGGCTGGTGTCGAGGGTGTGCACGTCGAAGGTGTTGTCCGGGGTGAGCGCGTCGGCCTCCTTGATGAAGAGGTCCTGCAGCTCGACGGGGATCGAGGTGTCCTGGGTGATCCGGATGTAGCTGCGGGGGATGCGACCCCAGGTCGCGGCGTCCGCGCGGTCCTCAGGGCCGCCCGCGTCGAGGCTCTCGTCGGGGGTGAGGGTGCTGAGGAAGACGCGGAACTCGTCGTCGGTGCCGTCGGCGAGCATCGACTCCTTCAGGGCCGCGAGGAGGGCAGGGTCAGCGGTCCGCCAGTTCATCCTGACCGCGCCGAGCCGGGCCGGGTTCGCCGCGGAGACGCCCATGACCCGGTCGAGGACGCTGCCGGCGTTCTCCGGCCGGGCGACGTATTCGCGCGGCGTGTGCTCGACGCAGCACCAGGCCGAGGCGTACACGAGACGGTCGAGGAGCTCGGGGTGGCGGTTGGCGACGGCGGTGAGGGTGACGCCGCCGCGGCTGTGGGCGACGGCGATGACCGGGCCGTTCTGCTTGGCGCGCTTGAGGATCGCCACCATGTGGTCGACGTTCGCCTGGAGTCCGACGCCCGCGAGGTGCGACGGCGCCTCCGCCAGTTCCGCCGCGTCCTGGGTCTGGAACGCGGACGGTACGCCCGCCTCGAACCCGTGGCCCGGCAGGTCGACCGCAAGGGAGCGGTGGCCCAGGAGGGCGAGCTCGCGCTGGAGCGGGGCCCACGTGAAGGAGTTGGCGTTGGAGCCGTGGATGAGGACGAACGTCGGTGTCATCGGGTGATTATCGCACCGGGGCGGGCGTGGGCCCTGCCGCGGAATGCGGCAGGGCCCGCCGGTCAGACGAATGTCGCGCCGAGGTTCGGGTAGTTCTTGGGGACGAGGAAGTTCGTGGACGGGATCGACCCGTCGGCGGCGCGGGCCCCGGTGATGACCGAGGTGCTGGTGTTGGCGAGGTCGGCGTCGACCCAGCTCGACTTGATGTTCCAGGAGTTGCCCGAGCCCGTGGAGGAGCCGAGTGCGACCGGGGTGGCGTTGTTGACCGCGAGGTTCGCGGTGAGTTTCGAGGTCGAGGAGTCGAAGTCGAAGCCGGTCTTGCCGTTCTTCCAGGCGGTGGAGCGGCTGATCTGGAGCGAGCCGGGGTTGCCGTTGTCGGTGAGGCCGTGCGCGGAGTTGCGCCAGGCCATGGTGTTCACGACGACGTGGTTCGCGGCCGGGTCGGGGTCGCCGCCGCCGAGTTTGAAGCCGTTGCCGTCGCCCGAGTAGTTCGGGAGGTTCCAGTGGTTGTAGCCGTTGCCGTAGGCGACGGAGTCCTCGATGCGGATGGGGGAGAGGAACTCCCACGCGTCGAAGCCGTCGTCGGCGTTGTTCCACAGGCGCGCCCCGACGACGGTGTTGCCGGTGCCCGAGCCCTCCTTGATGGCGAGGCCGTCGGCGCTCTCGCCGTTCTTGCGGGGGTCGCGGTTGCCGTACGAGTCGAGGTTCACGATCCGGTTGTTCGCGGAGGCGCCCTGGATGTGGAGGCCGGACTCGTAGTTGTCGCGGGTGATGAGGCGGTCGTAGACGTTGCCGTTGCTGTCGAGCGCGAAGATCGCGTACGGGCCGTGGATGATCTCCAGGTGCTCGAAGCGCCAGTAGTCGCCTTCGACGTGGAGGGCGCCGCGGTCGGCGCGGGGGATGGAGGAGCCGACGGCGCCGGGGGTGTACGGCATGTTCTCGCCGTCGATGACCACCTTCTCCGTGCCGTAGGCGCGCATGGTGATCGGTGCGGCGGCGGTGCCGTTGGAGTTGACCTGGATGTTGGTGCTCGGCGCGTAGGTGCCGCCGCGGATCTGGATGACGGTGCCCGGGGCGGCCTTGTTGACGGCGGCCTGGATGGTCTTGAGCGGGGCGGCGACGGTGCCGGGGTTGGCGTCGTTCCCGTTGACGGCCACGGTGATCGTGGCGGACTGCGCGGCGGCGGTGCCGGTCCAGGCGAACGCGGCGGCCGCTGCCGCCGCCGCTGCGGTGAGCGCCGCGAGCGCGAGGACCGCCTTGCGCGCCAGGCGCTTCGGACGGGGAGGTGCGGTGGTCATGTGAGGGTCGCTTTCTCGATGGTGCCGGTACGAGAACCTGAAGGCGCTTGCCGTCTTCAGGTTTCTTCAGGTAACCGCAATCATCGAAGAAAGTCAATATATGGGCGGGATGTCCGCCGTCGTTCATCCGCAGTGCCGGTGCCCGTGGTAGGCGGCCGGGCGGCCTTCCCTCTGGTTGGCCCGGTAGACCCCGGTGCGGAGTTCGACCTCCCACACATCGGCTTCGGGCATGCCGGAGCGGTGGGCGGCATCGATTTCGGATTCCTGGTCGTAGGGGACGCGAACGAACTGGATCGCGAACGGCCCGGGCTCGGTCGAGTCGGGGACGCCTTCGACGATCACGTAGACCGGGGTCGGGTCGTCGAGGCAGTTGCCGACACTGCCGACGTTGAACAGGGTCCGGCCGCCCCGGTCGGTTTCGAGGTACGGGTCGTGGATGTCGCCGTAGCCGACGACATCAGGGGCCGGTCCGTCGCCGGTGGCCTCGGTGTTCGCGAACATGGCCAGGAACTGGGCTTCGTCGTGGTCGAAGAACACGCGGTTGTAGACGCTCTGCGGTGAGGCGTGGAAGACGCGGATCCGTTTGCCGCTCATGAGGAAGTCGTGGGAGAGCGGCAGGTCCCGCAGCCACTTCTGCTGCTCCTCGGGGAGCTCGTCGCGCCACCATTCGGCAAGTGGGAAGCCCGCCATCTGCTGCGGGTTGGTCAGCGACGCCTCCCAGTTCCCTTGGACGTGCGCCTCGCAGCGCTCACGGGAGAGGTCGACGCATGCGGAGCCCCGCGGACCCTTCCCGACCGTGTCCCCCAAGTTGAGGATGCGTGTGATCCCGCGCGCGGCGATGTCGTCGAGCACCGCCTGGAACGCGGTGAGGTTGCCGTGGATGTCGGAGATCAGGGCGACGCGTTCGAGGGAGGAAGCCATGCCACTCAGTCTGCCATCGGCGGGAAACCCTTTCCTAACGCTTCGAGTGGCGTTCCAGGAACTGGTAGACCTCGGTCTCGTCGACGCCGGGGAAGGAGCCGAGGGGCATGGCGGCGAGTTGGGAGCTGGCGGCGCGGGCGGTGGGCCAGACCTGGCCCGCCCAGGCGTCGGCGAGGGCGCGCGGGGGATTGCGGCAGCAGTCCGGGTCCGGGCACTTCGACACCGAGCGGGCCTTGGTCTCCTTGCCGCGGAACCACTTCGCGGACTCGTAGGGCACGCCGATGGAGAGGGAGAACAGGCCGTCGGCACTGCGCTCGGTGCGGGCGGTGCACCAGTAGGTGCCCGTCGCGGTGTCCGTGTACTGGTTGAACGCGTTGAACTTGTCCGGCACGTCGAAGACCTGGCGGCTCGTCCAGTACCGGCAGATCGGCTGGCCCTCGATCGCGCCGGTCGGGTCCGCCGGGAACGCCACGTCGTCGTTCTCGTAGGCCTTGAAGATGATCCCGGACTTGTGGACCTTCTGGAAATGGGTGCGTATGCCCAGGTGGTGCGTTGCCAAATTCGTGAAGCGGTGCGCGGCGGCCTCGTAGGAGACGGCGAAGTTGTCCCGCAGGTCCTCGACGGCGATCTCCTTGCCCGTCATCTTCTGGCGCAGGAACGCCACCGCGCTCGACTCCGGGATGAGCAGGGCGGCGGCGAGGTAGTTCGTGGCCACGCGCTGGCCCAGGAACTCCAGGTACGTGCGCGGCACGTCGTGCTGCAGGACGTGGCTCGCGAGCGCCTGCAGCAGCACCGTGCGCGGGTCGTGGGAGCCGGTGCCGACCTGCGTCAGGTAGATCCGGCGGTGCTTGAGGTCGGTGACCGAGCGGGTCGAGTGCGGCAGGTCGTCGACGTGGTGGAGCGTGAACCGCAGGTACGCGGCGAGGTCGGCGATCTGGTGCTGCGAGAGCGGGCCGCCGGAGTAGTCGACGCCGTTGAGGAGGGTGCGGGCCTCGGCCTCGATGTCGCCGAAGTAGTTGTCCTTGTCGCGCATGCGCCGCCGCAGCTCGGTGTTCGCGCGCCGGGCCTCCTCGGGGGTCGCGGTGTGCAGGTTGGCCTGGCGTTCGACCTCCCGGTGGAGGCCGACGAGCGCTTCGAGGATCTCGGTGGGCGTGCGCCCGGACGGCTTGACGTTCGGCAGGTTGAGGGCCTGGTACTGGGCGCTGCGCTGGGCGCGTTCGAGCGCGATCTCCAGCGCGATGCGGCGGTTGGGCGGCTCGGCCCCGAGGAGCTCGTCCGAGGAGACGCCGAGCGCGCGGGCCAGGGCCCGCAGCATCGACAGCTTCGGCTCCTTCTTGCCGTTCTCGATGAGCGAGAGCTGCGAGGCGGCGGCGCCGACGGCCGCGCCGAGGTCGTCCAGGCTCATGTCGCGCTGCTTGCGCAGGTGCCGGATCTGCTTGCCCAGGCTGATGAGGTCCACGGTCGCGTCGTCGGCGGCCAGCTCGGCGGCCTCGGCCGCCCCCCACGGGCGGTGCGCGGCCCCCGGATCGGAGGAATCGCCGTTCTTCGCAATGACACCGGTGTGCTTCGCGCGCGCGGCCGGGCGCGGGTTACCGCTGCCACCGTTCGTGCTCTGGGTGGCGGTCGCGCCTGGGCCGGGGCCGTTCGCGGGCAGGTTCGTCATTTCCCCAGTATTGCGAAGAACTGCCGATCTTTCCACCCGGAACCGCTACTCAGGCGTGGCGGCAAGTGAAAGATTGTTGTTACCTGCAAGTAATGGCCGCGCCTGCGGCCCCGAAGACTCGGAGCCGACGATGAACGACACCAACCGCGAAGCGAACGACACGAGCCTCGCCGCCGAACGGCTGGCCCTCGAATGGGCCTCCGATCCGCGCTGGGCCAACACGGTGCGCGACTACACCCCCGAAGACGTCGTCCGCCTGCGCGGCCGCGTCACCGAAGAGCACACCCTCGCCCGCCGCGGCGCGATGCGCCTCTGGTCCCGGCTCACCGAGGACGCCGCCACCGGCGGGTACACCCACGCGCTCGGCGCGATGACCGGCGGCCAGGCCGTCGAACAGGTCAAGGCCGGCCTCCACGCCATCTACCTCTCCGGCTGGCAGGTCGCCGCCGACGCCAACCTCGCCGCGCAGACCTACCCCGACCAGTCGCTCTACCCGGCCAACTCGGTCCCGCAGGTCGTGCGCCGCATCAACAACGCGCTCATGCGCGCCGACCAGATCGAGGCCTCCGAAGGCGTCCAGTCCGTCGAGGACTGGCTCGTGCCCATCGTCGCCGACGCCGAAGCCGGCTTCGGCGGCCCGCTCAACGCCTTCGAGCTCATGAAGGCCATGATCGGCGCGGGCGCGGCGGCCGTGCACTGGGAGGACCAGCTCGCCTCCGAGAAGAAGTGCGGCCACCTCGGCGGCAAGGTGCTCATCCCCACCAGCCAGCACCTCAGGACGCTCAACGCCGCCCGGCTCGCCGCCGACGTGGAGAACACGCCGACCCTCATCATCGCCCGCACCGACGCCGAGGCCGCCACGCTGCTGACCTCCGACGTGGACGAACGCGACCACCGGTTCCTCACCGGCGACCGCACCGCCGAGGGCTACTACCGCGTGCGCAACGGCATCGAACCGTGCATCGCCCGCGCCATCGCCTACGCGCCCTACGCGGACCTGCTCTGGATGGAGACCGGCACGCCCGACCTCGAGGCCGCCCGCACGTTCGCCGAAGCCGTCAAGGCCGAGCACCCCGACCAGATGCTCGCCTACAACTGCTCGCCGTCCTTCAACTGGAAGCGCCACCTGGACGACGACACGATCGCCAAGTTCCAGCGCGAGCTCGGCTCCATGGGCTTCACCTTCCAGTTCATCACGCTGGCGGGCTTCCACGCCCTCAACCACTCCATGTTCGACCTCGCCCACGGCTACGCCCGCGACGGCATGACCGCCTACGTGGAACTCCAGGAACGCGAGTTCGACTCCGAGGAGCGCGGGTACACCGCCACCAAGCACCAGAGGGAGGTCGGCACCGGCTACTTCGACAAGGTGACCGCCGCCCTCAACCCGCAAAGTGAGACGCTCGCGCTCGCGGGCTCCACCGAGGCGGGACAATTCCACTAGCTGCCCTGCGACCTGTCCGAGAGGGTGGAGCCCGCACTCCGGGCTCCACCCGCCACACAAGGAGAACCACGTGGTTACTCAAGCCGAGACCCGCACTGACTCAGGGATCGCGGTCAACGGGCCCGCCGTCGACCGCCAGGACGAGATCCTGACCCCGGAGGCGCTGGCGTTCGTCGCCGCCCTCCACCGGGCCTTCGCCCCCCGCAGGCAGGAGCTGCTGCAACTGCGCCAGGAGCGCCGCAACAGGATCGCCAACGGCGCCGACCCCGGCTTCCTCAAGGAGACCGAGGACGTGCGCGAGGACTTCTCCTGGAGCGTCGCCACCCTCGCCCCGGGCCTGGAGGACCGGCGCGTCGAGATCACCGGCCCGTGCGACCGGAAGATGACGATCAACGCCCTCAACTCGGGCGCGAAGTGCTGGATGGCCGACCTCGAGGACTCCTCGACGCCCAACTGGCACAACGTCGTCGACTCGCAGGTGAACCTGCGCGACGCCATCGAGCGGCGCATCGACTTCACCAGCCCCCAGGGCAAGGAGTACCGCCTCAAGGGCGAGACGCTCACCGACCTGCCCACGATCATCGTGCGCCCGCGCGGCTGGCACCTCGCCGAGCTGCACGTCAGGGTCGACGGCGTCCCCGTCGCAGGGTCCCTAGTGGACTTCGGGCTCTACTTCTTCCACAACGCGCACCGGCTCATCGAACTCGGCCGCGGCCCGTACTTCTACCTGCCGAAGATCGAGTCGCACCTCGAGGCCCGGCTGTGGAACGACGTGTTCGTCATGGCGCAGGACCTCCTCGGCCTGCCGCAGGGGACCATCCGCGCCACCGTGCTCATCGAGACCATCACCGCCGCGTTCGAGATGGAGGAGATCCTCTACGAACTGCGGCACCACTCGTCCGGGCTCAACGCCGGACGCTGGGACTACATCTTCTCGGTCATCAAGAACTTCCGCGAGCGGGGACCCCGCTTCGTGCTGCCCGACCGCGACCAGGTGACCATGACCGCGCCGTTCATGCGCGCCTACACCGAGCTGCTCGTGCGCACCTGCCACCGGCGCAGCGCCTCCGCGATCGGCGGGATGGCCGCGTTCATCCCCTCCCGCCGCGACCCGGAGGCGAACGCGATCGCGCTGGAGAAGGTGCGGGCCGACAAGAACCGCGAGGCCGACGACGGCTTCGACGGCTCCTGGGTGGCCCACCCCGACCTCGTCCCGGTCGCCATGGCGGTCTTCGACGAGACCCTCGGCGGCCTGCCGAACCAGATCGACAAGCAGCGCGAGGACGTCGTGCCGAACGTCGCGGCCCTCCTCGACGTGGCCGCGACGCCCGGCGAGATCACCGAGGCCGGCATCCGCAAGAACCTCGAGGTCGGCGTGCGCTACATCGAGTCCTGGCTGCGCGGGGTCGGCGCGGCCGCCATCAACAACCTGATGGAGGACGCCGCGACCGCCGAGATCTCGCGCTCGCAGATCTGGCAGTGGATCAACGCCGAGGCCGTCACGGGCGACGGGAAGGTCGTCACGCGCGGCTGGGTCGAGCGCCTGCTCAAGGACGAGTTCGCCCGCCTGGAGCGGTTCGACGGCGACCGCTTCGACGACGCGCTCTCGGTCTTCGCCGAGTGCGCGCTGGGCGAGTCGTACCCGACGTTCCTCACCATCCCCGCCTACACGAGGTTCCTCGCCAACGGCGGCTGAGCACTGCGCTGCTCCCCTTGCGGCGGAGCCGGAACCGCACCCGCGCGGACCGGCTCCGCCGCTCTTTTGTAAATATATATCGACATGGATGTAATCCATCCGCGCTCGCCGTGGCCACGCGCTCAACGCTTGCTAAGGAGCCCAGTCGAGTTGGTCCTCGGGGATGCCGATCGAGGCCGCGTGTCCGGCGGCGGCCGAGCGGCCCGCCTCGTCGCCTCGCGGATAGCTGAAGACCTTGCCGGCGAAGACCACGAACGTCTCGTCGGCCGTGGTGAAGTCGACGTACCAGGGGCCCTCGTCGAGGGCGGCCGCGAGGGACTCGCCCAGCAGCTCGGCGCGGTCGTCGTCGGCCTCGAAGTAGAGGAGCGTCCACACGTTCGGCTGCCCGGCCGGGGGCGATCCGACGTCGGCGCGCCAGATCCGTTTGACGCGCAACGGCACCGAGTCGAGCTCGGCTCCGACCCGCAGGCTCTCCGCGATCAGTGTGCCCGTGACCATCCGGTCTCCTCTCGTCCCTGCGTTCGAGGCAACCTTACGGACGGGGTGCGACACGATCGGGGCCTCGTCGAGAACCGGACGCCCGCTCAGTGCGGGCGGCGGTTGACGCGGCGCGGGCGCTGCGTTAAACGGCGGCCCGCCGCGGACTCGACGGGGCGCATCGGGGTCTGGGCCGCGGCGTAGGCGGTGTGGTAGAGCCGGCACATGGAGCGGATGGCCGAGCGGACCTCCTGGAGGTAGCCGCTCGCGGTGTGCCGCTTGCGGAAGTGCGGCTCGGGGAGCTCCGCCGGGTCGACGCCGACGGTGTCGATGGTGCAGCCGTAGGGGAGTCCCATGTGGGTGATCGCGTCGCAGTGCTGGAACGCCGTGTAGGGCGAGGAGGTGACGACGAGGACGCTGTCGCCGGGGGCGAGGTCGACGACGCGGTCGGCCCAGAAGCGGCACGTGTCCACGGTGTCGGCGCGGCGGCGGCCCGGCTGCGAGGAGGGGGCGGCGACGGCGCGGACGGTGACGGGACCAACTTGGTAGGTCGCCACCTTCCAGGAGCGGCCGGGGTCGCGCTGCGGGTCACCGCCTTCGTCGATGCGCGGCTCTCCGCCGATGTTGAAGGCGCGCTTGAGGCTCGCTTCGATCGCGTCCACTTCGTACCCGCCGCAGTCGAGGCCGCTCAGCGCCGCGGATTCGAGGTCGGGGCCGTCGAGGGGGCGGAAGCCGCCGACGCCGGTGACGTTGTCGGCGCCGATGCCGCTGTCGAGGAGCTCGGCGGCGAAGCGGGTGCGGAAGACGCAGGAGGCGACGAGGCCGCCGAGGACCAGCACTTGCGTGTAGTGGCTCAGGCGCGGCCGCGCCTGGGCGCCGAGTCCCAGGGCGAGAGCGGCGTGGATCGCGGCGTGCTCGTGCTCGGGGGCGAGCGGCTGGGGCGCGGTCTCGTGGCGTTCGCGCCCGGCCCGGAAGTCCCAGTGGTCGGCCGAGAAGGCCTCGAGGTACGCGAGGTCTTCGGCGGTGCCGGTGCCCGGGAGCCTCCCCCCGAAGAGGGCGAGGAGGCGATGCATCGGCTCGGAGCCGGTCCAGGCGGCGACATCGGCCAGGAGCGAGTGCGGGCCTTGGCCGTCGTAGTGCGGGAGTCGCACTGGTTCGAACTCGGGCATGGCTGGTCCGATCTGCGGTGGTGTCGCGGCCTTGTGGGCCGTGGCGGTGTTGAGGCACATGCTATGCGGTTACTGACCGTGCCTCACTGGTCAGACCAGGCGAAACGCCGTGTCGCGGCCCAAATACGGTCCGGTCGGACGCCGACGGCGCACCTGGCTGGGGCGCATGTGCCACAGGGGATCGCTGTGGTTTCCTTCTGCTGCTTGCTATGCGGGTGTCGTGAATGCCTTTCTGGGTATGTGACGCGTGATGTACCACTGCAAGTTGCACACGGCCGAGTGTGGCGGTGCGCACGACCGAGATCACGCCGCCCGCGGGCGGCGTGGAGGAGAGCGGGACGGGACTAAGCCCGGCAGCATCGCGGTGCGGACCTCGGCCAGGAGCGCCCGCATGGCGGCCTCGGCGTCGGCGGAGCGGCCCGCCGCGACGGCCGCGGCGACGGCGTCATGCAGGTCCATCGCCTCGGGCACCGGCTTGTGCGGCATGAGCCCGAGCTGGGTGCGGCCGCGCAGGACCGCGGCGATGACGTCCGCGAGCGCCGCGAACATCTCGTTGCCGCTGGCCTGCAGCAGGAGTGCGTGGAACTCGACGTCGCGTTCCATGAACTCGGTGAGCTCGGCGGCCTCCCCGAGGCGGCGGAGCGTGGCGGCGAGCTCGACGACGCGGTCGCGCTGGGCGGCGGTGGCGGCGCGCGCGGCGGCGCCCGCCGCGAGGGGTTCGACGGCGATGCGCAGCTCGGTGAGGGTGCGCAGCTGCGCGCGCCGGGCGGGGCCGGAGAGGCGCCACCAGATGACCTTGGGGTCGAAGACGTTCCAGTCGGCGATGGGTCGGACGGTGATGCCGACGCGGCGGCGGGACTGGACGAGGCCCATGGACTCGAGGATGCGCATGGTCTCGCGGGCGACGGTGCGGGAGACGCCGAAGCGCTCCTGGATGCCGTCGAGGGTGAGGACGTGCCCGGCGGGCAGCTCGCCGGCGGCGATCTCCATCCCGAGTTTCTCGAGGATGGGGTCGTGGAGGCCGGTGCCGTTCTGGGCGGGGCGTTCGATCATGCCGCCGCTCCGTGCCGGTGGTGCCGGTGTGCCGTATCTCCGTGCCTGTCGCCCATGCCCGAATCCTATACGGTCCGCGGTTGCATCGCGGTTCAAATGATGTTACCTTTCCGCTCATTAAGTATTACCTTTCGAAGAGGAGGGGTTCCGTGACGACGACCTGCCTGGTGGTCATGGGAGTCTCGGGCTCGGGCAAGAGCACCGTCGCGCGGCTGCTGGCCGACCGGCTCGGCGCGCCCATGGCCGAAGCCGACGAGTTCCACCCTGAGGCGAACATCGCCAAGATGAGCGCGGGCGTGCCGCTCACGGACGCCGACCGGGAGCCCTGGCTCCTGGCGCTCAGGGACTGGATCAGCGAGCACGACGCGGCCGGCCGCGGGAGCGTCGTCACCTGCTCGGCGCTCAAGCGCTCCTACCGGGACCTCCTGCGCGGCGCGACCGCCCGCGTCCGCTTCGTCCACCTCAGCGGCTCCCGCGAGGTCATCGGCGAGCGGCTCTCCCACCGCAGCGGGCATTTCATGCCGCCCAGCCTGCTCGACTCCCAGTTCGCCGACCTCGAGCCGCTCGGCGACAACGAGGACGGCATCACCGTCGACGTCACCGCTACCCCCGAGCAGATCGCCGACCGCGTCCTCGCCGGCTTCGAGCCCTAAACCCCGCCGACACCCCGAGAGCCCACCCCGCGATCGACCCCCTGTGCAGCAAAGGAGCTCACCCCGCAATGGAAATGGAATGGACTCAGACCCTCGGAGCGGCCCCGCTCCTGGGGATCGCCGCAGGCGCCGTCGCGCTCCTGCTGGTGCTCATCATCTGGCTGCGCGTGCACGCGTTCCTCGCGCTGGTCACCGTCTCGGCGCTCACCGCGTTCGCCACGGGCATCCCGGCCGAGTACCTCATCCCGACGCTCACCAGCGGCTTCGGGGCGACCCTCGCGAGCGTCGCCCTGCTCGTGGGCCTGGGCGCGATGCTCGGACGCCTCGTCGAGGTCTCCGGCGGCGCGAAGGCGCTGACGGACATGCTCATCTCGCGGTTCGGCGAGAAGCGCGCCCCGCTCGCGCTGGGCGTGGCCTCCCTGATCTTCGGGTTCCCGATCTTCTTCGACGCCGGGCTCGTCGTCATGCTGCCCATCATCTTCGCGGTGGCGCGGCGCCTGGGAGGCGGCGTCCTGAAGTACGCCTTGCCTGCGGCGGGCGCGTTTTCCGTGATGCACATCTACGTGCCGCCGCACCCGGGCCCGGTCGCGGCGAGCACGCTGCTCGGCGCCGACGTCGGCCTCGTCGTCGCGCTCGGCCTCCTGGTCGCGATCCCCACCTGGTACGTCACGAGCTACCTGTACGGCCTGTGGGTCGGCAAGCGCATCGAGCTGCCGGTGCCGGACGTGCTCTCGGGCGGCCCGCAGGCCGACGACGTCAAGAACCCGCCGCGGGCGAGCACGGTGATCCTGCTGCTGCTCCTGCCGCTGGTGATGATCTTCTTCGACACCGGCCTCAACACCGCCGGTTCGGCAGGCTGGGTCGACTCCGAAGCGACGTGGTTCAACGTGGCGCGGGCGCTCGGCTCGACGCCGATCGCGCTGCTCGTCACCGTGTTCGTGGCGTCCTACGTGCTCGGCCAGCGGCGCGGGCGCACCCGCGCCTGGGTCGAGGACCTGCTCGACAAGGCCCTCGCCCCGGTCTGCGCGATCATCCTGATCACCGGCGCGGGCGGCATGTTCGGCGGGGTGCTGCGCGCCAGCGGCATCGGCGACGCGCTCTCGGGCGCGCTGTCGGACATCGGCCTGCCGGTGATCGTGGCGGCGTTCCTCATCGCGACCGCGCTGCGCGTCGCGCAGGGCTCGGCGACGGTGGCGCTGACGACGGCGGCGGGCCTGGTGCAGCCGATCGTGGCCGGGAACGGCTACAACGCGGTCGAGCTGGCCGCGATCGTGCTGGCGATGTCCGCCGGGTCGGTCATGATCAGCCACGTCAACGACTCCGGGTTCTGGCTCGTCGGGCGCTTCCTGAACATGGACGTCAAGACCACGCTGAAGACCTGGACCGTCATGGAGACCACGATCGGCCTCATGGGCTTCGCCGGTGCGAGCCTGATCTTCGCCCTGGCCGGCGCCGCCTAGCGCGGCACGAGGGAACCGGCCTCCGCGGCGGTCGGCGGGACGCAAGGGGTGTCCCGCCGGCCGCTTTTTTCATGTCCACTAATGTTGTACAGTGTACGGAGTAAAAGCGCGGGAGGGGATCACTCAATGGAATCTGTGGCAGTCGACAAGGGCGCGTACGGGATCGCGTTCGCAGCGGACGGGACCGCCTGGTTCACCGTCGCCGAAGGCGACCGCGTCGGGCGCATCGGCCCCGGCGGCGGGGCGCCGGACTACTGGGACCTCCCGGCCGGGTCGCAGCCCACGGTCGTCGCGGCCGGTCCCGACGGCGCGGCCTGGTTCACCATGTACAAGGCCGACGCGATCGGCCGCATCGGCGCGGACGGGGAGCGCAGCGAGATGCGCCTGGCCGAGGGAGCCGAGCCGTACGGGATCGCCGTCGACGGCACGGGCGCGGTGTGGTTCACCGAGACCCGAACCGACCACATCGGACGGATCGGGCCGGGCGGGCAGCTGACGCGGTTCGCGATCCCGCAGGAAGGCGGCTTCCCCGCGGCGATCGCGTCCGGGGGCGGCGGACTGTGGTTCACGCTCAACGCCGCCGCCTCGGTCGGCCGGATCGAGCCCGACGGCACCGCGAAGGTCTTCCGGCTCGGCCTCGAAGGCGTCGCGCCGGTCGGCATCGCGGCCGGGGCGGGCGGCGTGTGGTTCGCGGACATCATGGGCGACCGCATCGGGCACATCGACGAGGACGGGGCGGTCAGGGCCGTCGCGCTCGCACCTGGCGCGAAGCCCCACGCCGTCGCCGACGACGGCGCGGGCGGCTGCTGGTTCACCGAGTGGGGCGGCAACCGCATCGGCCACGTCGACGAGGACGGCAACGTCACCGGCCGCGACCTTCCGGTCGAAGCGAGCGAGCCCCACGGCATCGCGATCGCCCCCGACGGATCGGTCTGGGCCGCACTGGAGATCGGGCAGCTCGTCCGCATCGCGGAGTGAGGGGCCGCCCGAGCCCGGCGACGGGTTCGGGCGGCCCTGTCCTTTCCGGCCTAAGCCTTGGTGCCGCAGTGGTGGCCTTCGCTGTTCGTGTTCGTCAGGCACGCGCGGATGTACAGGCCCTTGATGTTGTTCCGCTGCCAGCTGCCCTCCGCGGTGGACAGGTACGTCCACGCGCGCTGGTTCGCCGGGGGCACGTCGTAGTGGACGTCGCCGTCGGTGCCGGTCCACTCCATCCGGATCGTCGCGCCGGAGCCGTCGGCCAGGGTGTCCTGGACGTCCCACACGACGAGGGTGTTGTAGTACCCGTCGCCGCGCGGCGCCCAGCAGATGTCGGCGTAGACGTGCGCGCCGCCGGCCTGGCCGACGCCTTCGTTGTCGGCGATGACGGTCCGGCCGTTCGTGTACCCGTAGACGCTGCACGTGTACGGGACCGCGGCCTGGGCCGGTGCAGCGACGGCCACGGCACCGACCGCGGAAGTCAATGCCGCGAGCGCGACGGTCAGCGCGCGGCGGATCCCGGCGGTCACCACTTGGCCCCGCAGTGGTGGCCTTCGCTGTTCGTGTTCGTCAGGCACGCGCGGATGTACAGGTTCTCGATGTTCATCCGGCTCCACGTGCCCGTTGCGGTGTCCCAGGCCGTCCAGGCGCGCTGGCTCGACGGCGGCACGTCGTAGTGCTTCTCGCCGAGCGGGTCGGTCCACTCCATGCGGATGGTCGCGCCCGCGCCGTTCGCGGCGGTGTCGGTGACGGTCCAGGAGACGTACGTGTTGTAGACGCCGAAGCCGTCGGGCTCCCAGCAGAGCGTGGCGGTGACGAACGCGCCGCCGCCGTTGTTGTCGTTGTCCGCGTTGACGGTGCGGCCGCTGGGGTAGCCCTTCTGGGCGCACAGCGACGGCTGCGCGAAGGCGGGTTCGGCCACGGCCGTGAACCCGACGGTGGCCATCAAGGCCGCGAGGGCGCCGATGAGGGCGCGTCGAAGTCGCATTGCGTTGCTCCTTTGTGGAGTAGATATGCGGCGGGTGTTCCCGCCGCGCAATGAGACTGCGGCTCCGACCTGTCGCCGCCCTGTCGCGGCTCTGACGCGGCAACAGAAAACCTTCCGTCGGATATGTTGGGCTGCAACGTATCCGACGGAAGGCAAGGTATTCACGCTAGCCGCGGGCCATGCGCCTGACGGCCAGTTCAGCGAGCAGCGCCGAGCCGTCCGCGAGGACGGCGTCGTCGAACGCGGCCCTGGGGGAGTGGTTGGAGGCGCCGTCGTTCGGGTCCGCGGCGATGGTCGCGCCGTAGAACATGTAGCTGCCCGGCACGTTCTCCAGCACGCGCGAGAAGTCCTCCGAGCCCATCACCGGGAACGGCATCTCGGTGTACCGCTCCTCGCCGAACAGGTCCTTCACCGTCGACTCGACGAACGCGGCCTCGTCGGCGTGGTTCACCGTCGCCGGGTACTCGCGGTCGAACCGCACCTCGGCCGTGAGCCCGTGCGCGGCCGCGATGTCCTCGGCGAGCTTCACCGACTCCTTCTCGACCTGCGCGAGCGCCTCCTCCGAGAAGGTCCGCACCGTCGCCTCGAACTTGGCGTTGTCGGGGATGATGTTGTACTTCGTCCCGGCGTGGAAGGTGCCGACGGTGATCACGATCGGCTCGAACGTCGAGAACCGGCGGGTCACGAGCGTCTGCAGCGCCGTCACGATCTCGGCCGCCACCGGGATCGGGTCGAGGGTCGCGTGCGGGCGCGAACCATGCCCGCCCTTGCCGACCACGTTCACGAACAGCCCCGACGAAGCGGCCATCATCGGCCCCGGCTTCGTGGTGAACACCCCGCGCGGCACCATGTCCGAGATGACGTGCAGGCCGTAGGCGGCGTCGGCCTTGCGCCCGGCCGCCTCGAGCACGCCCTCGGCGATCATGTGGCCCGCGCCGTCCTGGCCCTCCTCGCCCGGCTGGAACATGAAGACGACGTCGCCGTGCAGCTCGGCCTGGTGCGCGCTCAGCAGCTTCGCGGCGCCCACGAGGCCCGCGGTGTGCATGTCGTGGCCGCACGCGTGCATGGTGCCGACGTGCTCGGACGTGAAGTCGACACCGGACTCCTCGGTGACGGGCAGCGCGTCCATGTCGCCGCGCAGCAGCACCACCGGGCCGGGGTTGCCGCCGCGCAGGACCGCCGTGACGGACGTCGAGGTCTGCCCGAGCGTGATCTCCAGCGGCAGGCCCTCGAGCGCGGCGAGCACGGCCGCCTGCGTCTTCGGGAGGTCCAGCCCGATCTCGGGGATCTTGTGCAGCTCGCGGCGCAGCGCGATCAGCTCGGGTGCGATCGCGGCGGCCTCTTCACGGAAGTCCATGTGCGCTCCTGGCATCGGGGACGGTCACTACTAGCCGGGCGGCAAGGTGATGCCGCAATACTGCCATGCCCGCATGGTGCGCCGGAAGCGAGAATCCCAGTCGGGTTTCCCCGATCGCGCCGCACCGCCCTCGCCGATCCGCTACACCTGCGGGAGGACCAGCAGAGGAGGCGTCCGATGGCAGCCGAGATCAGGCCCATGAAGTACCTGGTCATGACCGGGTCGGGACGGCAGGGCTCGTTCAACGCCCGGCTCGCGGCGCTCGCCGCCGCGGCGGTGGAGGCGAACGGCGGCACCGCCGACCGGGCCCGCATCACCGACTTCCCCGTCCCCGTCTACGACGGCGACCTCGAAGCGGCCGAAGGCATTCCGGCGGGCGCAGTGGCGTTCAAGGACCGCCTGGAGGCCAACGACGCGTTCATCCTCGCGTGCCCCGAGTACAACGCCTCCGTGCCCGGCTCGGTGAAGAACCTGATCGACTGGATCTCGCGGATGCGCCCGCAGCCGCTCCACCAGCGGCAGGCGCTCATCATGTCCGCCTCGCCGTCCATGGCGGGCGGCAACCGCGGCCTGTGGGCGCTGCGCGTCCCCTTGGAGCACCTGGGGACCCGCGTCTACCCCGACATGTTCTCGCTCGCGTCCGCGCACGCCGCGTTCGGCGACGACGGGAAGCTCCTGGACGACCCGCTCGCCAAGCGCCTGGACGACAACGTCGCCGGGTTCATGGAGCTCGTCGAGGCCGCCGTGGTCTTCCCCTGCGTGCGGCACGCCTGGGTCGAGTTCCTCGGCGAGCGGCCCGACCCGGCGACCGACCGCGTCCAGATCGAATGAGCGCAGGAAGAAGGCGGCGCCGGGCCCGGCGCCGCCTTCTCGCTTGCGTCCCTTAGCTGCGCCCTTTAGAAGACCGGGGTGCCCTCGCGGGTCAGCTTCCAGTCGGCCGAGGCGAACTCGGCCGGGTCGAGGGCGCCCTTGGCGGTCACCCACTCGATGATGCGGGTGCGGATCTCGATCGACTCGGCCCACAGCTCCTGGGCCGCGGCCACGTGCGGGAAGTTCCCGCCGCCGTTCGCCCGGTAGTTGTTGACCGCGAACGCGAACTGCTGGTCGTCGGCCAGGTCCGCGCCCTGGTACTTGAGGTTCGCGATGCGCGAGCCGACGGGCTTGGCGATGTCGATGTCGTACGTCAGGCCCGAGACGTAGTCGTAGTTGTAGTCGGGGCGGCCGTTCGCGCCCGAGACGCTGTCGGTGTTCGTCCCGGTCGCCGGATCGATCGTCACGACGACCTCGACGCCCGGCGCGGTCTGCTTGAAGTACTCGGCCGAGTACTCCAGGTACGCCCGGATCTGCGCGCCGGTCATGAGCTTCGCGGCCAGCGTGTTGTCGAAGACGTACAGGCTGGAGAGGTCGCGGATCTTCACGTCGCCCGACGGGATCAGCGAGGTCCGGGAGAACGGCGACGCCTGCGCGATCACCGGCAGGTCCGCGTACTCGGTGCCCGCCAGCGCCGTCTTCACCGTGTCCTCCTGGACCTTGGTGATGAGGTCGATGATCGGGGCGTCCTCCAGGCGGGCGCGGGCGGTGTCGAGGTCGATCGTGGCCTGGCCGACGACCTGGTTGACGTAGGCGACGACCTCGTTGTGCTCGTCGGTGAGGATCGCGGCGATGCGGGGGTCCTCTTCGACCTGGTTGGAGTTGAGGATGGAGGCCTTGACGGATTCGACCTTCCACTTGCCCTTCTCCAGGACGAGCTCGAAGTCGAACAGGGTGAGGCGCTGGCCGTAGCAGAGGGGGTTGGAGAGGACGACCTCGTGGCCGTCGGGGTCGGCGACGCGCAGTTCCTCGATCTCGACGTGGGCGTGGCCGACGAGGATCGCGTCGATGCCGCTGACCTGCTGGGCGACGAGCGCGGAGGCGTTCTCGACGCCGAGCCCGGTGGAGGTGTCGTAGGCGGACTTGCCGGAGGTGCCGGAGTGGGCGGAGATGACGACGACGTCGGCGCCCATGGCCTTGAGCTTGGGCACCCAGTGGGCGGCCTCGGACTCCAGGCTCGGGAACTCCAGGACGCCTTCGACGTAGGCCTTGTCCCAGATGGTGACGCCGGGGGTGCAGAGGCCGAGGATGGCGACCTTGACGTCCTTGCCGCAGCCGGTGCGCAGGCGCACCATGTGGTAGGGCGGGAAGGCGGGCTGGCCGGTCTTGACGTCGACGGTGTTGGCGCCCAGGAGCGGGAACTCGAGCTGGGACTCGAATTTGCGGAGGGTGTCGAGGCCGTAGTTGAACTCGTGGTTGCCGAGGGCGGCGGCGTCGTAGCCGATCTCGTTCATGGACTGGGCCATGGGGTGGACGGGTCCGGCTTCGGCGGCGATGGGGTCGACGCGGGCGTAGTAGTAGGCGAGGGGCGTGCCCTGGATGGTGTCGCCGGAGTCGATGAGGATGGTGTTCTTGCGGCCCTTCTCTTTGCGGACCTGCTCGACGAGGGTGGCGATGCGGGCGATGCCGCGGGTGTTGCCCGCGGTGTCGGTGTACTCCTTGTTCGCGAAGTAGTCCCAGTTGAAGACGTTGCCGTGGAGGTCGGTGGTGCCCATGACGGTGAAGGCGTAGCGCTTGGCCGGCTTGGCCTCGGCGGGCGAGGCGGCCGCGACGGCAGCGGCCGCCCCCGCGGCGGCCGATGCTCCGAGGAGGGTTCTGCGGTTGACTGACATGTGGTGCTCCAGTTTCTGCGCCGAGGGATTGAGCGGATATGTGAGGAGTATTGCACCTGGCCAGGGGGGTCATCCCATGACCCCATATTGAACGACCGGTGTCGATCCCGAAACGATTCGGCCGGATGCGGGCGGTCTAGCATCTGAGGATGATCTGCGTATACGGCGCCGGAAGCATCGGCTGCTACGTCGGCGGCAGGCTCGCGGCGGCGGGCGCGGAGGTCGTGTTCGTCGGGCGGCGGCGGTTCGCCGACGAGACCGCCGCGCACGGGCTCACCCTCACCGACCTGCACGGCGCCGGACTCCACGTCCCAGCGCCCAGGTACGAGACCGCTCCCGAGGCCGCCGCCGGAGCCCGGCTCGTGCTCGTCACCGTCAAGTCCGCGGCCACCGCCGAAGCGGCCGAAGCGCTCGCGCCGCACCTCGATCCGGGCGCGGTCGTCGTGAGCCTCCAGAACGGACTGCGGAACGCCGCGGTGCTGCGCGAGCGACTGCCCGGGGCAGCCGTGCTCGCGGGCATGTGCGCGTTCAACGTCGTCCACACCGGCGAGGGCCGCTTCCACCAGGGCACCGACGGGGACCTCGGCGTCCAGGACCACCCCGTGCTCGACGCCTTCGCGCCGCGGTTCGCCCGCGCCGGGCTCCCGCTCGCCCGCGAGGCCGACCTCACCGGCGTCCAGGCCGCGAAGCTCCTGCTCAACCTCAACAACGCCGTCAACGCCCTCTCCGGCCTGCCGCTGAAAGCCGAACTCTCCCAGCGGGACTACCGCCGCTGCCTCGCCCTCGCCCAGCGCGAGGCCCTCGCCGCCTACAAGGCCGCCGGGATCGCCCCCGCCAAGACCGCCGGGCTCGACCCGCGCCTCCTGCCCGTCCTCCTCGGCCTGCCCGACGCGCTGTTCACCCGCGCCGCCGCGAAGATGCTCGCCATGGACCCGCTCGCCCGGTCCTCTACACAGGACGACCTGGCGGCCGGGCGGGCCACCGAAGTGGACTACCTCAACGGCGAGATCGCCGCCCTCGCAGCTGAACACGGCCTCGATGCGCCCGTCAACGCTCGCCTCACCGCGCTCGTGCACGCCGCCGAGGACGGCGGCCGCCGCGACTTCACCGGCCGCGAACTCCTCGCGGCGCTCCGCACTGCGGCCTGAGCGCCGCGCCCCGTTCAGTATTCGGACACCACTGGTTCATTCCCGTTGGCTAGCTTGACATCCGCACCACCAGGCTCAGCGACGGCGAAGGAACACGATGCGCACCCCCGAAGAGATCATGCAGGACCTGGAGCAGCGCGTGACCGCGATGCAGGAGCAGGCGGGCCGCGCCGAGGAGGCGCTGGCGGCATCGGAGACGACGCTCGCCAGCGACGACCGCGCCGTCACGGTCACCGTCAACGCGGGCGGCAGCCTCACCGGCCTCCGCTTCTCCAACGAGGCCAAGCACATGTCCGGCACCGGACTCGCCGACCTCGTCCTGGACACCTACCGGCGCGCCGTCGAGGAGTCCGGCCAGAAGACCGCCGCGATCATGACCGGCCTCCTCGGCGGCGACTCCGAGGCCATGGGCCTCCTCCAGTCCTTCACCGCACCCAAGAAGGACGAGGACTGATGGTCAAAGTCGACCCGCAGGCGCTGCGCGACCACGCCTCCCGACTCGCCAACGGCCCCATGGCGAAGGTCAAGACCGCCGCCGACGCGGCCAACACCGTGCGCCTGGGCGACACCGACGCGTACGGCATCGTCTTCGCCCAGGTCGTCCCGCCCGTCCTCGACCTGTTCCTCGACGACGCCGGCGCGGCCCTCACCTCCGCCGACGACCTCGGCCTCGGCTTCGCGCTGGCGGTCAACGACACCGCGATCCAGCACCTGGCCGCTGACCAGGAGGTCGCGGCCCTCTTCGACGAACTCGGCAGGCAACTGGACGGGCACACCCCATGACGAACCCCCTCATCGAAGGCCCCACCGCGACCTCGGCCCTCCAGGGCACCAAGGTGGTCAACAGCCTCTCCAAGACCGCCACCGCCTACAGCGCGGTGTTCACCGCCGAGAAGTTCGACTACCTGGACGCCGCGGCCAACACCGCGGTCGCCGCGATCGACGTCCTCTCGTTCGTGTCCAACCCGTTCAAGCACCTGCTGCAGGCCGGGCTCGGCTGGCTCATCGAGCACGTCTCGTTCATCCGCGAACCCTTCGACTGGCTCGCCGGGAACCCGCAGGCGATCGAGGGCCTGGCCCTCACCTGGAACAACATCGCCATGGAGATGAGCACCGCCGCCGACGAGTGGGCCGCGGAGCTCAAGAGCGTCGAGGACTGGGACGGGGCGGACGCCGACGCCTACCGGACCGCCGCCGCCGGGTTCGAGCAGGTCCTGCGGTCCTGCGCCGAATCGGCCGCGACCACCGCGAACGGCGTCAACGTCGCCGGTGTCGCCGTGGCCGTCCTGCGCACGATCATCCTCGAGCTCATCACCAACTTCCTGGCCGAGGCCATCATGCTGGGACTCGCCGCGCTCGCCTCGGCCGGGTTCACGTTCGGCGCAACCCTCGCGGCCGCGATCACCCGGATCGTCTCCAAGGGCGTCACGGTCTTCGCGAACATGATCGGCAGGATCGGGCAGCTCATGTCGAGGTTCGGGCGGTACGTCGGCTCGTTCCGCCAGTTCGGCGCCCAGTCGCAGGGCCTGAAGAAGGCCATGGACGCCACCAAGGACCAGCTCCTCAAGGGCGGCTCGCAGGGCTTCATGGGCGGCGGGCGCATGGCCATGAACGGCGCGCAGAACATGCGCAACACCGCGATGGACACGTTCACCAAGTCGTTCAACCCGCTGAAGAACAACTGGGGCAACCCGATCGACACGCAGAAGGTCCTCAAGTACGCGACGACCGAGATCAACCGGGGCCGCAAGCTCGACGACAAGATGGAGCAGGAGCGCAAGGACAACGGCGGGCCGTGACCTCACCCGCCCGGGACGGGCAGGGTCAGCCGGAACCGGCAGCCCCGCTCTGACGCCAGGAGCTCGACCGCGCCGCCGTGGGCCTCGGCGATCTGGCGGGCGATCGGCAGCCCCAGGCCCGTCCCGGGCGCGAGGTCGCCCCGCCAGAACCGCTCGAAGACCCGGTCGCGTTCGGCCGCAGGGACGCCCGGGCCCAGGTCGGTCACGGTGACCGCGACGGCCGCCGCTTCTCGCTCGACCGCGACCGCCACCGCAGTGCCCTCCGGGGCGTGCTTCACGGCGTTGTGCACGAGGTTCGCGATCGCGCGGTGGACGCTCGGGCCGTCGACCGGGGCCTCGGCGGCCCCGCCGCGCAGCTCCAGCCGGACCGACCTCGACGCGGCGAAGGCCTCGCTCTCGGCGAAGACCTCGCGCACCAGCGCGGTGACGTCGGCGGGCCGCCGGTCGATCGCGCGGGCCCGCCCGCGCGCGTCCACCAGCAGCTCGCCCACGGCGTCGCGCATCCGCTCGGCCGCGTTCCGGCTGCGCACCAAGCCCTCCCGGTACAGCGCGAGGTCCGGGTCCGGGTGGCGCAGCAGCACCTCGGCGCCGGTGATCAAGACCGCCAAGGGGGTCCGCAGCTCGTGGCTGGTCTCCTCGATCAGCCGCCGCTGCACCTGCGCGGACCGCTCCAGGCGGTCGAGCATCGCGTCGAACGCGGCCGCGAGCCCGATCGCCTCGGTCGTCCCCTGCGCCCCGCCCACGCGCAGGCTCAGATCAGCAGCCTCGATCGCCTCGGCCGCCTCGCGGACGCGCGCGAACGGGCGCACCGCCCGGCCCGACCACCACCACGCGAGCGCGACGGTGACCGGCAGGAGCGCGACCACGGTGGCCCACGCCCACCCCGTCGGGTCGATCCCTGTGGCCGAGACGAGGCGCGTCGTGCCGTCGGGCGCGGTCTCGGTGACCTCGTGCTCGTCGATCGAGGTCACCGCGAACACGAGCACCACCGGCAGGTAGATCGCGAGGGTCCCGGTGAGCGCGAGCCGGGCGCGCAGCGACCGCAGGACGCCGGTCACGGCAGCTCCCGCAGGACGTAGCCGACACCGGTCACCGTCGATATCGGGCCGGGCTCGCCCAGCTTGCGCCGCAAGCGGCTGAGGATCACCCGCACCGACGCGGTGAACGGGTCGGCGTTGGCGTCCCAGACGTGCTCGAGCAGTTCCTCGGCGCTGACCGTCCGGCCGGGGTGGTGCATGAGGTACCGCAGCATCGAGAACTCGCGCGGGGTGAGGTCGAGTTCGGTCCCGCCGCGCCAGGCCCGGTGCGCGGCGGTGTCGAGCCGCAGGCCGCCCACGTCCAGGACCGCGTCGGCGGTGTCGGTGCGGCGGGCGAGCGCGCGCAGCCGGGCCGCGAGCTCCGCGAAGCTGAAGGGTTTCACCAGGTAGTCGTCCGCGCCCGCGTCGAGCCCGGCGACGCGGTCCTCGACGGCGTCGCGGGCGGTGAGCACGAGGACGCGGCGGGGGCGGCGCAGCGCCGGGTCGGCCCCGAGCCGCCGCAGCAGCGCGAGGCCGTCGCCGTCCGGCAGGCCCAGGTCGAGGCAGGCCACGTCGAAGTCGTTGGCGCACAAGAGTTCCTCGGCCTCGGCGCACGTGGTCGCGAGGTCCACGGCGTACGCCTCGCCGCGCAGGCCCAGCGCGAGGACCGGACCCAGGTCGCGGTCGTCCTCGCACAGCAGGATGCGCATGCTCGCCCCTTTCTAGCGGCGGGCTTCGATCGTGCCGGCCGGGCCGGCGACCCTCAGCGAATCGTCCTCGAAGGACACCAGCACGGCTCCGGCGGACCCCGCCGGGCGGTACTCGCCTTCGCCCGCGGGCACCAGCGTAAACGCGGGCGGTTCGACGCCGAGCGAGACCGCCCCGACATCGCCGTGCTCGCCGAGGGCGTACCAGCCGAGCACGTCCTCCTCAGCGGCACTGATCTGGACGTAGGTGCGCAGTTCGCCGTCCTCGACGGCCGTCCCGGCGAGTTCGACGCCGCCGATCGCGCCCAAGTCGCCCTCGATCGCTTCGCGCTCTTCGCGGCCGGTCGCGGTCTCGCCGTCGAGGAGCGCGAGCACGTCGGCCTCGTGCGCGGCGACGTCCTCGACCGTGTACTCGCTCGACGCGAACATGGCCGCGACGGCGTCGGCGCCGTCCGCCGCGACTTCGAGGCCGTCCGCCGTCGCGGCGACGTGGAACGCGCCGCCGGTGTCGAGCGTGTAGACCCCTTCGCGCGCTTCGAGTTCGGCCGGGTCGACCGTGGCGGCCGCCTCGGGGGCGGGGATCGGCTCGCCGCTGACGAGCGCGGGCGCGATCGCCTCGACCAGCTCGCCCGCCACGACCGCCTCGGAGTTCGACACCACGGCCACGGACGTACCGGTCTCCGGGAGCCAGGCCGCGACCGCGTTGTGGCCGGTGTCCCCGCCGCCGCCCGAGGCCGTGATGACGGGCGCACCGAACAGGTCCGGGCCGACCGACACCCAGCCGGGCAGCTCCACGCTGCCGTCCCCGTTGTCGAAGGCCGTGTCCAGCAGCAGGTCCGTCGCCTTCGGTGAGATCACCTCGCCGGTGAACAGGTCCCTGGTCCAGGCTCCGAGCTCGGCGGCGGTCATCGCGAGGTCGCCGTTGCCCGCGAGCGCCCAGTGCGGCCCGGCGAACCCGCCGTGCTGCACCGCGGGCGCTCCGTCCACGGTGCCGACCGCGCGCGGCCCGGGCGCGGCGGGCTCGCCGTCCCAGAACCCGCCGATGCGTGCGCCGCCGACCCGCAGGATCTCCTCGGCCAGGTAGGCGCGGTAGTCGCCCGTGGCCTCGTCGACGATGAGCGCCAGCAGCGAGTACCCGGCGTTGGAGTACAGGAACTCGGTGCCCGGTGCGAAGGCCGAGCGCATCGCGCTGAGCATCGCGACGGCGTCGTCGCGTTCGAGCGGACGATGGTCTTCGCCCCATGCGCCTTCGATGCCGCCGGTGTGCAGCAGCAGTTGCTCCACTGTGGCCTCGGCGGCCGGGCCCTCCAGGCCGGGCAGGAGGTCGCCCGCGCGGTCGTCGAGCGCGAACCGCCCTTCATCGGCGAGGTCGAGGACGGCGGCGGCCGTGAACGCCTTGCTGATCGAGCCGATCGCGAACACCGTGTCGTCGGTGTTCGGCGCGGTCCCGTCGGCGAGGCCGAACGCGGCCCTGCAGTCGTCGCCGATCGCCAGCGCGCCGCTGAACCCCGCGTCGGCCCAGCCGCTCAAGGCGCCCGTGAACGCGGGTTCGCAGCCGCCGGTCCCGGTCTCGGCTTCGGGGTCCGCGGTGCATCCGGCGGCCATGAGGACCGCCGCCAGGGCGATGAGAGTGCGTTTCATGGGCCGAACGGTAGGCGCGGCGCTGTGAACCGGGTGTGAACGCGGGGGGCTTGGGCCGCCCGCTTCCCGGGTATTCGCGGGCATGGACCGTGAACCGCCGCGAGACGACCAGGGCATCCCCGGCTTCGACGAGTGGGACGTGCCCGTAGCGCCCGGGATCGCCCTGCACGGGAGGTCGGGCGGCTCCGGACCGGCCGTCCTGCTCCTGCACGGCCACCCGCGCACGCACGCCACCTGGCACCGGGTCGCGCCCGCCCTCGCGGCCGCGGGACACACCGTAGTCTGCCCCGACCTGCGCGGGTACGGGCGCTCCTCCAAGCCCGAGCCCGACCCCGGGCACGAGGTCTACTGCGACCGGGCCATGGCCGCCGACGCGGTGGCCCTCATGGCCGCGCTCGGCCACGAGACCTTCGCCGTCGCCGGGCACGACCGCGGCTGCTACGTCGCCTACCGGTGCGCGCTCGACGCGCCCGACCGCGTCACCGCGCTGGCCGTGTGCGACGGCGTGCCGATCCTCGAAGCGCTCGAACGGGCCGACGCCGGCTTCGCCGAGCGGTGGTGGCACTGGTTCTTCCTCGGCGCCTCGCCGCACGCCGAGCGGGTGATCACCGCCGACCCGCTCGCCTGGTACCGGCCGGACGAGGCGTGCATGGGCACCGGCAACTACCGGGACCTGGTCGCGGCCCTCGCCGATCCGCGCACCGTGCGGGCGATGGTCGAGGACTACCGTGCCGGGCTCACCGTCGACCGCGCGAACGACGCGGCCGACCGCGAGGCGGGCCGGCGCATCGCGGCGCCCACCGTCGCCGTGTGGTCGCGTCACGACGACATGCCGCTGCTCTACGGCGATCCCGCCGCGGTCTGGGCGCCCTGGTGCGAGCGGCCCGTCGGGACCGCCGTGATCGACTCGGGCCACCACATGGCCGAGGAGGCGCCGGAGCAGACGGCCGCCGCGCTCGCCGCGTGCTTCGGCGGTCAGGGGCGGGGGAGGTCCAGGAGCACGACTTCGCACCGGTAGTGCTGGGAGGCGGTCATCGGCCCGCGGAACCACAGGAGCGGGGTGCGGGACGGGTCGCCGGGGGCCACGATCGGCCGGAGATTGTCCACTTCGGAGTTCTCGGTGACGGGCGTCCACGCCCAGAACCGGCCCGCCGCCGCGGCCCGGCCGTGGAAGATCTCGCGGTGGGGGAGCTCGGTGCCGTCGCGCGGGTCGACCGGCGTGGAGATGTAGACCGAGCCGGGGTCGTACGGGTCGATCGCGGCGAGGCCCGTGTAGTCCTCCTCGTGCGGCATGAGGCCGGGCCCGGCCTTCGCCAGCTCGTTCACCGTCCACTCGCCGCCGGGGGCCATGCGCGCGTAGAAGAACCGCAGGTCCGGCGCGGCCTGCCGCCGACCGAGGTCGAGCTCCTCGTCCCCGGCGCGGGCGGTGAGGACCGCCGCGACCCCGCCGTTCGCGGTCGTGCGGATGTCGGTGGTCCAGCAGTGCGAGATCCGCACCCCGCCCCAGCGCGAGCCCGCTTCCAGGACCGTCGTGAGGCCCTCCTGCGACGGCGCCTCCCCGTCGAGCGCCTTCGGGTCCAGCACCGTGCCGTCGCTGCGGTGCAGCGCCCCGTTCTCCAAGTACCCGTGGTAGATCGAGTTGTCGAAGTCGCGCGGGTGGTGGTCGGTGGTGACCAGGTGGAGGCGGTCCCCGGCCGCGGCGTACCGCGTGTAGCCGTTGACGTAGCCGACCTTCGGGCGCGTGAAGAGCTTGCCCGCGTAGGACCAGGTCTCGCCCTCGTCGTCGGAGACGAGCGCGCACTGGTCGTCGTTCACGGCCCGCGCGAAGCAGTACAGCCGCCCGTCCATGGCCCGCAGGTTCGAGTAGGTGACGCCGCGGCCCCCGGTGTGCGGGCCCCAGTCGAAGGTCCGCTCCGGGCCCCACCGGGTCGGGTCGCCCGGTTCGCTGACGCGCCAACGGGTCAGGTCGTCGGTCTTGTGCTTGGTGTAGACGGCGAGCCAGCGCCCGTCGGAGCGCCGCCACAGGGCGGGCACGTCGTGGTCGTCCACTTCGAAGCGCTCGTGGAGGACGACGACCTCGGACTCGCCGGTGCGCAGGTCGACGACGGCGAGTTCGACGTTGCCCGAGCGCGCCTCGCCGCCGGGCCCCTCGGCCGCCGCGATCGAGCCGACGACCAGGCGCTGTGCCTCGGGGTCGACGAGCGCGCGCTCGTCCTGGAACCAGCACCACGCGCCGTTGTCGTTGACGACGATCGGTTCGGCGAATCCGGGCATGACGGCCTCCTAGTCGTATCGACTCCCGACACTATATGAAAGCGCTATCCAACGGAAGGGCGGCCCCGACCGCGCCCAATGGCGTGCCACCAAAGATGCAGTCCCCCTGCGAAACCTCGGTCCCCAGGCCGACGTGCGGGCCCCCGCGCGTCCATAGGCTCGAACCATGGACCTCGCACTCGGCGCCTCCCTCGCGGCCCTCGCGCTCATCGACTCGACCAGCTTCGGCACGCTGCTCATCCCGATCTGGCTGCTCCTGGCCCCCGGCCGCGTCAAGGCCGGGCGCATGCTCGCCTACCTGGCCACCATCGCCGCGTTCTACCTCGGCGTCGGCCTCCTCATCAGCCTCGGCGCCGCCGCCTTCTTCGACGACATCGGCGCGCTCCTCGAGACCCGCCCGGCACTGTGGACGCAGCTCGTCCTCGGCGTCGGCCTGCTCATCCTCAGCTTCCGCTTCGACTCCAAGAAGCAGAACGGCGAGAGCGGCCGCGTCTCGCGCTGGCGCGAACGGGCCCTCGGCATCGAAGCGGCCGAAGGGGACGGCGCGACCCGCACCCGCGCGTCCGTGCTGCCGCTCATGGGACTCGCGCTCGCGGCGGCCACCATCGAGGTCGCCACGATGCTCCCGTACCTCGCCGCGATCGGCATGGTCACCTCCGCCGGGATCGGCGCGGCCGGGACCGTCCTGACGATGGCCGGGTACTGCGCGGTCATGGTCCTGCCCGCGCTGCTGCTCCTCACCGCCCGCCTCGCGGCGCGCGACGCCGTCGAGCCGGTGCTGCGGAAGATCAACGACTGGATGGTCAGGAACGCCGCGTCCACGACCGGCTGGGTGCTCGGCATCGTCGGCTTCCTCGTCGCCCGCGACGCGGCCTGGCGGCTCGACCTGTTCGCGACGCTCCTCAACCGCTAGCGGGGCGCCCCGGCGGAGTCCGCCGGGGCGCCCGCGCGTCAGCAGCCGATCCGCTCGGGCCCGAAGGCGACGTCGTCGTACCAGAGGGTGTCCGCGTCGTTCCCGTAGCTCTCCCAGCCGAGCCGCAGGTCGGCGAGGTCGGGGCTCCAGCCCGGCTTCGCGAGCCACTGCGCGTCGACGTCGTGGGTCGCCGTCCCGTCCACGACGAGGCCGTCGACCAGTTCGCCGTCGACCCACGTGGCGAGGGTCCCGCCGCTGATCCGGAACTCGACGCACGTCCACGCCGCCACCGGGAGCGGGCGGCTCAGCGCCACGCCCGCCGGGCTCTGCGCCGGGAGGGTCGCGTCGTCGGACTCCCGGTTCCACTGCAGCGCACCGTTCTGGCCGCCCAGGCGCAGGTCGGTGTTCGCGTCGTTCCGGTCCTGCATGGCGATCATCGTCGTGTGGTTCTGCGGCTGCGCGGTCGAGTGCCGCATGTAGACGCGGAACCACTCGGCGTCGGCGGGCAGGTCGCGCCCGATGAACACGTGGTTGCAGTAGGTCGCTCCGCCCTCGATACGCACCGAGGCGCCGCCGCTGTTGGCGACCGACCGGTCGACCGCGGCCGTCCCGGTGCCCGTGCAGTCGGCCGCGCCCACGGTCCACGCGCCGCCCGGGACGGTCCCGGTCTGGTCCTCGAAGCCGTCGCACACCGCCCCGGCCGGGCAGTCCTCCGGCGGGCCGGTCGGGTCCTCGCTGGGCGTCTCGCTCGGGGTCGCGCTCGCGGTGCCCGTCGGCTGGGCGACCCCGCCGCACTCGACCCCGTTGAGCACGAAGGAAGGCGGCTGGACCGCGCTCCCGGAGACGATGAGCCCGAACAGCTCCCGGGTCGCGCCGGAGGCGACCGAGGCGTTCCAGCCCACGTCCGATCCGGTGAAGCGCGCGCCCGACTGGGCCCAGTCCACGTTCCAGGCGCTCTGGACCGAGGCCCCGGCCGCCAGGTCGAACGCGACGGTCCAGCCGTTCACCGGCTCGGTCCCGGCGGTGAGCCGCACGGCGGCCTGGTGGCCGCCGTTCCATGAGCTGACAACCGTGTAATCGATCCGCTCGCAGGCGGCGGCGTGCGCCGGGCCCGCCGACACCACTGCGATCGCGGAAGCGGCGAGCGCCGCACAGGCGGCGGCGATGGCCGCGAGCCGCCGGGTTCGCATGACAGGCATGCGCAGTCCTCCTCTGGTCGGGTCCGCTCCACCCCAACCCGACGGCGGACTTGCACCTATATATCGACTTTCATGAATATAGACCCGTTTCGGCCTCCGGAGAAGACCCGCGGAGTGATCAGGAATCGAGAAGCACCGGGGGCCCCGGCGGAAATATCGTTGTGACATCAGCAAGACCACCGCACCGATCAGGGAGAAGACCATGAACGCCATCGACACCGTCACCTTCGAAGTCGACGACACCGCCGCCGCCGAAGCCTTCTACGCCGCCGCGTTCGACCTCGGCGAGGACTCGTGGCTGCGCGTGCGCCCCGCGAAGGACGCGAGCAGCGGCTTCCGCGGCTTCGCCGTCTCGCTCGTGGTCACCGAGCCCGGCACCGTCGACAGCTTCGCCGAGACCGCCCTCAAGGCCGGTGCCACCGCGATCAAGGCCCCCGAGAAGAGCCTGTGGGGCTACGGCTGCGTCCTCCAGGACCCCTTCGGCAACATCTGGAAGATCGCGACCTCGCAGAAGAAGCACACCGGGAACGCCCCCCGCACCGTCGACTCGGCGAACGTCGGCATCGGCGTCGCGGACGTCGCCGCCACCAAGCAGTTCTACATCGGCAAGGGCCTCGAGGTCGCCAAGAGCTTCGGCCGCAAGTACGTCGAGTTCGAGGCCCCGGCGGGCAGCGTCTCCCTCTCGCTCTACAGCCGCAAGTTCGCCGCCAAGACCTCGTTCGTCTCGCCCGAGGGCTCCGGCTCGCACCGCATCGTCTTCGGCAGCGGCGCGGGCACCTTCACCGACGCCGACGGCTTCGAGTGGGAAGCCGCCTAGGGCCGCAAGCGGTTCGGCGCGGGCGTCCGGCCCGTGCCGCGGCGGCGGTGACGTATGCGGCACCCGCGGGCAGTTCGGGCGAATCGGGGCTTCCGGCCTGTTAGCGTGGCCCCACACCACGCGGAACGGAGCACCCAATGACGGCACGACGAACCCTCGCCGCCCTCGCCATCGGCGCACTCCTGGCGCTCAGCGCCTGCAGCGAAGACGGCGGCATCGAGATCCCGACCGACGCCCCCACCCTCCCCGACTGGGAGTCCTCCCTCGACGAGCTCGCCTCAGAGTTCCCCACCGACCTCGCCGGGGACCTGCACGACCTCGTGCCCGACGCGACGCCCGAGGAGCTCCTGGCCGACGCCCAGGCGCTCTGCGGCGAGGTCGCGGCCAACGCCGACGAGGAGCAGCTCGCCCGCGACGCCGCCGAGCTGTTCGGCGTCGAGGAGGCCGAGGGCCCCACGATCGTCGAGACCGTGAAGCCCTACTGCGACGTCATCAGCCAGTAGCCCCCGGATCCGACAAGACACGGGCGCGCCCGCGCGCGCCCGTGTAGCGTCCGGATAGACCGCTTCCGCCGCTTTCGTCACGGCTTGTCAAGCCCCCCGCGGCGGTCCGGTCGGACAGGGGGCTCGGACGTGGCAGACGGCAAAGCACCGGTCGACATGGTGCTGGTGGAATTCCCAGGCAACGACTTCACCGGCGAGATCTTCGCCGAACTCGAACGGCTCGTCGACGCCAAGACGATCACCGTCCTCGACGCGCTCTTCGTCCGCAAGGACGCCGACGGGTCGGTGCGGTGGATCGAGGCCGACGAGACCGAGGACACCCGGCTCTCGCGGCTCGTCCGCGACCCGGCCGGGCTCTTCGCTGAAGAGGACGTCGAGGCCGTGGCCGCCGACCTCGAACTCGACTCCTCGATCGCCATGCTCCTGTTCGAGCACACGTGGGCCGCGAACCTCTCTGGCGGCGTCCGGCGCGCCAACGGCCGCGTCATCGACTGGGCCCGCGTGCCCGCCGCCGCCATCGACGAACTGACCGGCCTGATCGAGGAGGAAGCCCGATGATCCGCAGAGTCGGCAGGCCCGGCCTGCTCGGGACGATGGCCCGCACCGCCGTCATCGCGGGCACCGCCAACGCCGTGACCAGGGGCATGAACCGCGCGTCGGCGTCCAAGGCGCAGACGCAGGCCGACGCCGAGGCGTACCGCGCCCAGCAGGCCCAGCCCGCGCCGCCCGCCCCGGCCGCCGCGCCCGCGGGCGACGACACCATCGCCAGGCTCAAGCAGCTCGCCGAGCTGCACTCCGCGGGGGTGCTCGACGACGCCGAGTTCGCCGCCGCCAAGGCCAAGCTGCTCGCATAGGACGGACGGAGGGCACGGAGCACCGGGCTCCGTGCCCTTCCGCGTGCGGACATATAAGTACCAACCAGGCCGAGTGTCCGATTCTCGGGCCTCTGGTGAGGAAGCACCCACCCTTGTCGCCGAAACGAGCGGTCCGGGCTTTGCGGGATCGCGATCCGGGGCGGCTACCGTTGAAGGATGACCTACAGCTATCTCTCGAGCGACGACGCCACCGCCGTCCTCGAGTCCAAGTACCCCAAGGCGCAGCGGCTCGCGGCGCTCTCGGACATGCTCGACGCCGAACTGCTGTGGGACCACGATGCCCGGACGTTCGTGTACGCCGTGGACTGCTGGATCGAGGGCACGGGGTACGGCACGCGCCTGCACACGTGCGCGGTCTGGAACGTCACCGCCGACAAGGACCTGGCCTTCGGGTTCTCCAAGGCGTCCCGGAACGCCGACCCCGAGCTCGTCTCGGCCGCCGCCGGCGAGATCCTCGACATGGTCGCCGCCGGCGTCGCCGCCGCCGACGACGCCGCGGCCTCGGTCGCGATCACCGCGGTCCTCCACTCCGGGCTGGCCGAGTCGCCGTCCCGCAAGCCCATGTTCGCCGCGCTCCGCGCCCAGCAGGCCGCCCGCGCGTCCGCCGTGTAGCACCGACCTCTCAGCGGGCCGCCCTCCCGGGACGGCCCGCTTTTCCATGCCCTGAACGTGAGGCTCGCCATGCCCCAGGCGCGGCGCGCCTGGTCCCGGTCCCGCCTGCTGGAACCATGCCGACCCCGGGTTGCATGAAAATTCAGCAGCATGCATACTCATAACCATGTCTAAAGTTCTCTCCTCGCTCCCCGTCGGCGAACGCGTCGGCATCGCCTTCTCCGGTGGCCTCGACACCTCCGTGGCGGTCGCCTGGATGCGCGAGAAGGGAGCGGTGCCCTGTACGTACACCGCCGACATCGGCCAGTACGACGAGCCCGACATCGCCTCGGTCCCCGGACGGGCCATGGAGTACGGCGCCGAGATCGCCCGGCTCGTCGACTGCAAGGCCGCGCTGGTCGAGGAGGGCCTGGCCGCGATCGCGTGCGGCGCCTTCCACATCAAGTCCGGCGGGCGCACCTACTTCAACACCACCCCGCTGGGCCGGGCCGTCACCGGCACCCTGCTCGTGCGGGCCATGCTCGAGGACAACGTGCAGATCTGGGGCGACGGCTCCACGTACAAGGGCAACGACATCGAGCGGTTCTACCGCTACGGCCTGCTCGCCAACCCGTCACTGCGGATCTACAAGCCGTGGCTCGACGCGGGCTTCGTCTCCGAGCTGGGCGGCCGGACCGAGATGTCCGAGTGGCTGACCGAGCGGGACCTCCCGTACCGGGACAGCAAGGAGAAGGCCTACTCCACCGACGCGAACATCTGGGGCGCCACCCACGAGGCCAAGGCCCTGGAGCACCTGGATGCCAGCCTGGAGCTGGTCGAGCCGATCATGGGCGTCGCGCACTGGGACTCCGAGCTGGAGATCCTCCCCGAGGACGTCACGATCGGCTTCGAGCAGGGCCGGCCGGTCCAGATCAACGGCAAGGAGTTCGGCTCCGCCGTCGACCTGGTGCTGGAGGCCAACGCCATCGGCGGGCGGCACGGCCTGGGCATGTCCGACCAGATCGAGAACCGGATCATCGAAGCGAAGAGCCGGGGCATCTACGAGGCCCCCGGCATGGCGCTCCTGCACGCCGCCTACGAGCGGCTCGTGAACGCCATCCACAACGAGGACACCCTCGCGATCTACCACGCCGAAGGGCGGCGGCTCGGGCGGCTGCTGTACGAGGGCCGGTGGCTCGACCCGCAGGCGCTCATGATCCGCGAGTCGCTGCAGCGGTGGGTCGGCACGGCCGTCACCGGCGAGGTGACCCTGCGGCTGCGGCGCGGCGAGGACTACTCGATCATCGACACCTCCGGGCCCGCGTTCAGCTACCACCCGGACAAGCTCTCGATGGAGCGGACCGAGGACTCGGCGTTCGGCCCGAACGACCGGATCGGCCAGCTCACCATGCGGAACCTCGACATCGCCGACTCGCGGTCGAAGCTCGAGCAGTACGCCGGGATCGGCATGGTCGGCAGCGCCCACCCGACCCCGATCGGCGCGGCCCAGGCCGCCTCCACGGGGCTCATCGGCGCGATGCCCAGCGGCGGCGCGACCGCCATCGCCTCCCGCGGCGAGGCCCCCGAGGAGGAACTGCTCCTCGACCACGCCGCGATGGAGTTCGGCACCGACTAAGACGCACGCGAAAGCGCCCCGGGGTCCGCGGACCCCGGGGCGCTTCGGTGTTCCGGGACCGCGGCGTCGCGGCCCGGAACGCTTCCATTGGCGCGCTTACTGCTCCAGGACTTCGCGCAGCTTCGCCGCGAACTCGTCGGGCTTCTCGGTCTGGCCGTACTCGCCGCCGAGGAAGCCGCCGTGGCCGCCGGGGAAGACCACCGGCTCGGCGCCCAGGCGCTCGGCCACGACCTTCCCGGCCCGGGCCGGGAGGATCTCGCCCGAGTCCTCGCCGATCCCGACCACGATCCGGGTCGCGGCGGCGTTCAGCGCCGCGAAGTCGTGCCGGTAGGCGTTGCAAGTGACCATGTTCAGGCCCAGGAGCGCGTCGTCGCGGCTGCCGTCGTCCTCGGCGGGGAGCCCGAACGCGGCCGGGTCGGGCGCGGGCTGCTCCAGGTACGCCTCGGTGAACGGGCCCTGGTGGGAGACCAGCGCGATGAACCGGGCCATGGCCGGGCCGAACCCGGTGGCCAGATAGTCGTCGCGGATCTGCGTGCAGGCCTTGAGGATCACCTCGGCGTCGGGCAGTTCGGCGGACGCGGGCGGCTCGTGGGCGACGAGGGTGCGGACCAGTTCGGGGTGCCGCGCGACCAGCGCGAGGGCGTTGACCGCGCCGCCGCTGCTGGCGAACAGGTCGACCGGGCCGCCGACCGCTTCGACGACGCGGCGCAGGTCGTCGGCGTGCTCCTCCACGGTGTTCTCGGCCGCGCCGTCGGTGCGGCGGCTGCGCTCGGCCCCGCGCGGGTCGTAGGTGACGACGCGGCGGTCCGCGAAGTGCCCCGCGAGCGTGACGAAGCCGCTCGCGCCCATGGGAGAGCCGACGAGCAGCAGGGTCGGCCCGTCGCCTTCGCGCACGTCGTAGTGCAGGACGGCCCCGGGGGCTTCGATCGTGTGGGACCGCATCTCGGTCATCGTGTGTCTCCTCGTGTGTCAGCAGGTGCTGCCGGTGTAGACGACAAGCGTTCCGCGAATTCATCGCCGGGTTTGACCTCCGCCGATTTTTATGCTTAAAATCTGAGGCCGGGACACTGCAGAGAGGAGGCGGCGGATGAGCGGCGCAGCGCGCAAGGCGAGCATGTCCGACGTCGCCGACCTCGCCGGGGTCTCGGCGATGACCGTCTCGAACGTCATCAACCGCCCCGAGGTCGTCTCGGAGGCCACCCGCGAGAAGGTCCTCGCGGCGATGCGGGAGCTGCGCTACCGCAACAACCTCGTCGCCCGCAGCCTGCGCCTGGCGCAGCCGCGCCAGATCGGCTACGCCCTCCCCGCCCGCAACCTGGTCGACAACCAGTACATGGACGCGTTCCTCCACGACCTCGCCGCCGCGTGCCAGGACGCCGACCGCAACCTCACGCTCATCACCGAGCAGGACACCGACGCGCTGCTGAAGGCCTGCGAGGACCTCTACTTCGGCCAGTCCGCCGCCGGGTTCGTCATCTCGAACGTGCGGCCCGACGACCCCCGGCCGGTCGGGCTGCGCGAACGCGGCATCCCCTTCGTCGCCTACGGCCGCACCGCCGAGGCGTTCGCGACCCCGTGGAGCTGGGTCGAGGGCGACGCCGCGCGCGGCATCGAGGCCGCGGTCGACCACGTCGCCGAGCGCGGTCACCGCGAGCTGGCGCTGCTGGGGGCCGTCCCGCACACCGTCATCGGCCGACTCCGCGAGCTCGGCTACCGCGACGCCTGCACCCGCCTGGGCCTGACCGGATCGCTCGCCAAGACCCGGATCGTGAACTGCGCCAACGACCTGGCGACCGGGGTGCGGGCCGCCGCGATCCTGCTCGACTCGCCGTCGCCGCCGACCGCGCTCGTCTGCGCCTCCGACCCGCTCGCCGCCGGAGCCGTCATCGCGCTCCAGGCCCGCGGCCTCGCCCCCGGCCGCGACGTGGCCGTCACCGGCTTCGACGACACCCCGCTCACCTCGTTCGGCACCGTCGGCATCACCTCGGTCCGGCAGGCCTCGGCCGCGATCGCCGCCGAGCTCGTGCGCCTGGTCATCGAGCAGCCCGGCTCACCCGAGCACCTGGTGGTCCCGGGGGAGCTCGTCGTCCGCTCCAGCACCGATCCCGACGCCTAACGCAAAAGCCATGGCGCCCAACGATTTTTAAGCTCACAATGCGTAAAACCACCAAAGGAGACACACCAATGACCACTGATCCGATCCGAGTCGTCGTCTGGGGCGAGAACCGGCACGAGCAGGTCGAGCCCTCCGTCGCCGAGCGCTACCCCGACGGCATGCACGGCGCCATCGCCAAGGGCATCAGCGCGTGGCTCGGCGACAAGGCCGTCATCACCACCCACACCCAGGACGAGCCCGAGCACGGCCTGACCTCCGACGTCCTCGACGCGACCGACGTCCTCATCTGGTGGGGCCACGCCGCGCACGGCGAGGTCCAGGACGAGATCGTCGAGCGCGTGCACCGCCACGTCCTCGCCGGCATGGGCCTCATCGTGCTCCACTCCGGGCACTGGTCCAAGATTTTCACCAAGCTCATGGGCACCACCTGCACGCTGCGCTGGCGCAGCGAGCACGACCGCGAACTGGTGTGGACCGTCAACCCGCAGCACCCGATCGCGCGCGGCATCCCCAACCCGATCGTCATCCCCGAGCAGGAGATGTACGGCGAGTACTTCGACGTGCCGACCCCCGACGAGCTCATCTTCATCTCCGGCTTCACCGGCGGCGAGGTCTTCCGCTCCGGCATGACCTACCGCCGCGGCTTCGGCCGGATCTTCTACTTCAGCCCCGGCGACCAGGACTTCCCGGTGTACCACCACCCCGACGTCAACCACGTGATCGCCAACGGCGTCGAGTGGGCCCGCCCCGACCGCGAGCGCGAGACGCCGACCCTGCTGCGCTACGACACCGACGACTTCTTCAACGGCCAGGGCTACCGCGGGGCGTTCGAACGATGAGCTTCCGAACGATCACATCCGAAGGGCCCCTGCGGCTCGTCGTCGCGGGCGCGGGCGGGATGGGCCGGGCCTGGAACCGGAACATCATCGGCGAGCCCGGCGCCGAACTCGTCGGCATCGCCGACCTCTTCCCCGAGGCCGCCGCCTCGGCCGCCGCGGAGACCGGCATCGAAGGCCTCGCCACGGGCACCGACGCGATCGAAGTCGCCCGCCGCACCGGCGCCGACGCCATCGTGAACGCGACCATTCCCGAAGCGCACCACCCGGTCACGATCGCCGCGCTCAGCGCGGGCCTGCCCGTCCTGGGGGAGAAGCCGGTCGCCGCCACCGTCGCCGAGGGCCTCCAGCTCGCGGCCGCCGCCCAGCTCACCGGGCAGCTGTTCATGGTCAGCCAGAACCGCCGCTACCACCCGGCGCTCCACCAGGCCAAGCAGCGGCTCGCCGGGCTCGGCGCGGTCGGGATCGTCTCGGTCGACTTCTTCCAGTCCCCGCACTTCGGCGGCTTCCGCGACGAGATGGCCAGCCCGCTCCTGCTCGACATGGCCATCCACCAGTTCGACATGGCCCGCTACCTCCTCGACGCCGACCCCGTCTCGGTCCTGTGCGAGGAGTACAACCCGGCCTGGAGCTGGTACAAGGGCGACGCCGCAGCGAACGCGGTCTTCGCCATGGAGGGCGGCGCCCGGTTCACGTTCAACGGGTCCTGGTGCAGCCCCGGCCACGAGACCTCCTGGAACGGCTCCTGGCGGGTCTCGGCCGAGCACGGCTCGGTCCTGTGGGACGGCGAGGGCGACCCCGTCGCCGCGCCCGACGCGCCCTTCGAGCCCGGCGAAGACCTCGGCCGCGACATCGCGGGCTCCTTGCGGCAGTTCGTCACCGCGCTGCGCACAGGGCGGGAACCGATGGGGCGCGTGCACGCCAACGTCATGAGCCTCGCTATGGTCGAGGCCGCGACGCAGAGCGCGGCACAGGGGCGGCGGGTCGCGATCGACGACGTGCTCGACCGCTCCTATGACGCGGCGCTCGCGACCGAGCGCGACCCGGAGGTGCTCGCCGTACTGAAATCGTGGCCTTCCGTGCGGGAGGCCCTGAGCGCTGAAGAGGAGCGCAGCAGTGAGTGATTCCCTCAATGTCGGCATGATCGGGTACGCGTTCATGGGCGCGGCCCACTCGCACGCGTGGCGCACCGCGCCCCGCTTCTTCGACCTGCCGCTCGCGCCGAACATGACCGCGCTGGCCGGACGCGACCCCGAGCGGGTCGCGGCCGCCGCGTCGAAGCTCGGCTGGGACTCCAGCGAGACCGACTGGCGGCGCCTGATCGAGCGCGACGACATCGACCTGATCGACATCTGCGTCCCCGGGAACCTGCACGCCGAGATCGCGATCGCCGCGCTCGAGGCGGGCAAGCACGTCCTGTGCGAGAAGCCCCTGGCGAACTCGGTCGAGGAGGCGGAGCGGATGACCGCCGCCGCCGAGGCCGCGAAAGCCCAAGGCGTGTACGCGATGTGCGGGTTCTCCTACCGCCGCACCCCGGCCCTGTCGCTCGCGAAGCGCCTGGTCGACTCCGGTGCGCTCGGCCCGATCCGGCACGTGCGCGCGCAGTACCTCCAGGACTGGCTGACCGACGAGAACGCGCCGCTGACGTGGCGGCTCGACAAGTCGCTGTCCGGTTCCGGCTCGCTCGGCGACATCGGCGCGCACATCATCGACGCCGCGCAGTGGGTCTCGGGCGCGGACATCACCGGCGTCTCGGCGCTCATGGAGACGTTCGTGAAGGAGCGGCCCATCGGCGGCGACTTCGTGGGCCTGGGCGGCACCGGCGGCGCGGACGGCCCGAAGGGCCCGGTCACCGTCGACGACGCCGCGATGTTCACCGCCCGCTTCGACGACGGCGCGGTGGGCGTGTTCGAGGCGACCCGGTTCGCGCTGGGCCGCAAGAACGCGATGCGCGTGGAGCTCAACGGCACCAAGGCGTCCCTCGCGTTCGACTTCGAGGACATGAACTCGCTGTGGTTCTACGACGCGTCCGAGGAGCCCAACGCGGGCTTCCGCCGCATCCAGGCCACCGAGCCCGAGCACCCGTACACCGGCAACTGGTGGCCGGTCGGGCACGGCCTCGGCTACGAGCACGCCTTCACGCACCAGGTCGTCGACCTCGTGGGCGCCATCGCGAACGGCGAGCAGCCGACGCCGTCGTTCGCGGACGCCCTGCGCGTCCAGAAGGTCCTCGCCGCGGTCGAGGCGAGCGCCGGGAACGAGAGCCGCTGGACGGCGGTCTAGCGAACAGTGCGGGGCCCGGCCGATCGGCCGGGCCCCGCACTGCGCTCAGCAGCGGGTGCGCTCGGCGAGCCACCCGGCCATGGCGCGGACGCCGAAGCCGATCGCCGCTTCGTCGGGATCGAACAGCGGGAAGTGCGGCGACGCGGTCATGATGTCGGTGCCCGGGCCGCGCACACCGAGGTACGTGAACGTTCCCGGGACGCGGTCGACGAACAGCGCGAAGTCCTCTCCGTTGAACGGCACCACCGCGTGCAGCACGGTCGCCGAGTCGCGGCCCATGGCCCGGCGCAGGTGCCGCTGGAACGCGTGCGACTCCGCTTCGGGGCACACCAGCGCCGGGAACGGGTCCCCAGGGAAGTCGACGGCCCCGTACGGTCCGGCGATCCGCCCGACCTCGGCGCGGACCTCCGTGTACCGCTCCTCGGGCCAGCACCGGTACGACACCCGCACCTCGGCCCGGTCGTCGGCGGCGCCGTCCGCGACACCCGCGCGCATCGTCACGAACTCGGCGAGCGGCCCGTCCTCGGTCTGGAGGTGCGCCACCAGCGCCTCCAGGTCCGCCGAGTCGGCGGGCAATGGCACCGTGGAGAGCCCGTTCAGCTCCTCGGCCAGCGCCGCCGCGCGGGCCCGCGCGTCCGCTCCGGTGACGTGGACCGCGCCCCTGTCCTGGCCCGGCAGGCCGAGCCCGGGGTTGACGCCGAACGTGCCGACCGGGAACGGCCCGCAGTGGAACGCGTGGATCTCCTTGAAGCCGTAGGTCTCCAGCACGCCTTCGGCGAGCATCGCCCTCGCTCCCGCGAGGCTCTCCTCGGCGGGTTGGAACACGAAGACCACGGTCCCGTGCAGGCGGTTGCGCAGCGAGGCGAGCACGCGGGCGATCCCGACGCCGACGGCGGTGTGCAGGTCGTGCCCGCACAGGTGCTCCGGTCCGGTCGCGCCGCCGATCTGGTCCTGGCCGGGGACGGCGTCCATGTCGGCGCGGAACGCCACGGTGCGTCCGGGCCTGCGGCCCTTGAGGACGCCGACGACGCCGTGCCCGCCGACGCCGGTGGTGACGGTGAGCCCGGCGGCCGCGAGGTGCTCGGCGACGACGGCGGCCGTGCGGGCCTCCTCGCCGGGGCCCTCGGGGTGGGCGTGGAGGTCGCGGCGGAGTGCGATGAGGTCGGCCTCGACCCGGGCGGTCGCCGCGTCAACCGCGTCCTGGTCGAGGAAGGCGATGCTCGTGGCCTGCGCGACCGAGGGCGCAGTGGCCGCGGCAGCCGCCGCGGCGGCGCCGATCACGGCGCGGCGGGTGAGGACGGGGGTGTCGGTCCTGAAGCGGGACATCGGGTCTCCTTCGTCGTCGGAGGGGTGGTGACCTCTCTGATTCTGTGGAGAACGGCCGTGAAGCGCAGTAACGGAGGCCCCCGGACCGGGGTGGGGCAGCCCCCCGAAAAAATACTGGAGAAAAGTTCCGCAGGGATGTCGAGAACCGCGGGGCGGCTCCGTCCTAGGGTTGTCAGCGGCGAACGAGCCGCCCGAACCGAAGGAGGCCGTCATGGCCAAGTACCTGCTTCTCAAGCACTACCGCGGCGGACCGAAGCCGCACGAGAACGCCGTGCCGATGGACGAGTGGACTCCCGAGGAGATCACCGCGCACATCCAGTTCATGAACGACATGATCGAGGACCTCAAGAAGCGGGGCGAGTTCGTCGACGCCCAGGCGCTCGCGCCGCAGGGCGAGTTCGTGCGCTACGACGGCGAGGGCCGGGCCCCCGTCACCGACGGCCCGTTCGCCGAGACCAAGGACCTCATCGCCGGGTGGATGGCGATCGACGTCGAGTCCAAGGAACGCGCCTACGAGGCCGCCGCGTACCTCTCCTCGGCCCCCGGCAAGGACGGCAAGCCGATCCACGAGTGGCTCGAGGTGCGGCCGTTCTACGGCGAAGCGCCGACGGTCGAATAGGCGCGGTGGGCAGCCGATGATCGACGAGCACCTGCTGCGGGACCTCACCCCGCAAGTGCTGGGCGTCCTCGTCCGCCGCGGAGCCGACTTCGCGGCGGCCGAGGACGCCGTCCAGGACGCGCTCGCCGAGGCGGTGCGCCGCTGGGACGGCGGGGTCCCCGACGAGCCGAAGGCCTGGCTCGTCACCGTGGCCTGGCGCAAGTTCCTGGACGCGCGCCGCTCGGCCTCCGCCCGGGTCCTGCGCGAGGTCGCGGTCCACCGCGAACCGGAGCCGGGCCCTGCCGAGCAGTCCGACGACACGCTCCTGCTGCTCAGCCGCTGCTGCCACCCCGCGCTCTCGCCCGGGTCGGCCGTCGCGCTCACCCTCCGCGCCGTCGGCGGCCTCACCACCGCCGAGATCGCGCGCGCCTTCCTCGTCCCCGAAGCGACCATGGCGCAACGCATCTCGCGCGCCAAGCGGACGCTCGCGGGGGAGCGGTTCGAGCGGCCCGGCGACGTGCGCGCCGTCCTCAAAGTGCTCTACCTGATGTTCGACCAGGGGTTCGTGGGCGGCACCGACCTCGCGGCCGAGGCGATCCGCCTGACCCGCCAGCTCGTCGCGTCCGTCCCGGACGACCCCGAAGCCGCGGGCCTGCTCGCACTGCTCCTGCTGCACCACGCGCGCCGCCCGGCCCGCACCGACGCCGCGGGCCAGCTCGTGCCCCTCGCCGACCAGGACCGGTCCCTCTGGGACACAAGGATGATCGCCGAAGGCGTCGACCTCCTGCAGCACGCGCTGGCGGCGGACCGGCTCGGCGAGTACCAGGCGCAGGCCGCGATCGCCGCGCTCCACGACGACGCGGCCACCGCCGACGAGACCGACTGGCCGCAGATCCTCGAGTGGTACGACGAACTCGACCGGATCACCCCGGGCAGCCCGGTCGTCGCGCTCAACCGCGCGGTCGCGGTCGGCCACGTCGACGGCCCGCTCGCGGGCCTGCGCCTGGTCGAAGCGCTCGACCCCGGCCTGCCGCGCCGCGACGCCGTCGCCGCGTACCTGCACGAGCGCGCCGGGAACCTGAAGGAGGCCGCCCGCCTCTACAAGGCCGCCGCCGAGTCCACAGTGGTCATGTCGGAGCACATGCACCTGCTCAAGCAGGCCGCCCGCCTCAACCGCGGCTAGCCCAGCTTCACCCCCGTGTGCGCCTCCAGCCGCTCCAGCAGCGCGTGCTGGAAGTCCGGGTCCGAGGCCGCCGGATGCGAACGACTGACCTTCCGGTGGTACCAGTAGCCGCCGGTGCGCGGGACGATCTCCTCCTCGGGCGCGGTCGCCAGCCACTCCTGGGTCCGGTGCCCCGCCTCGAGGTCGCCGGGCGCGCCCGGGCCGCCCATGCGGGTCGGGACCCAGCCGGGGTCGACCACGTGCGCCACCGTGTCCGCCCAGCGGCGCGCGACCGCGAACGCCAGCGTCGTCTCGTACAGCTTCGCGTCCTCGTACGCGCCCGGCCGCACCCGCGTCTCCGCGAAGTCGATCCCGTCCAGGTCCGTCGAGCCGTCCAGGTGGTAGCCGCTGCTCAGATAGATCAGCCTGCGCGGCTTCGCCATCGCCGCCGTCAACAGGTACGGGGCGACCGTGTTCACCTGCAGCGCACCGGGATCGCGATAGACCCCGGCATTGTGGATGACCGCGTCGAAACGCCCGAACGCGTCCGCCTGCCCGGCCACCGAGAGCGTCTCGCCCATGTGCGAGAGGTCCCCGTGGACGAACGCGTACGGCGCCAGATCCGGCAGCCGGTCGGGACTTCGCGTGTGGACGACCACGCTGTGCCCCTGGGCCGTGAGCGTCCGCGCGGCCGCCAGGCCGAGCCCGGTCGAGGCCCCCGTGATCAGGATGAGCGCCATGGGCGTCCTTTCGTCGAATCCCTGCGGGGCCGAAGATACCCGCGCCGGGACCGCGAAAACCGATTGCGCCGCACCGGCGCGGTCGTGTGTGATGCGTGCATGGAAACCGAACTGAATACCCCTGACAGCACCGCCGAAGCGATCGCGGCGCTGCGCGAATGGCAGTCCGACGACGCGCCGATGCAGCTCCACCCCGGCGACCTCGGCTGGTACCAGCAGCTCGGCGCCGAGAGGGCTGCCGCGGCAGTCCGCACCTGGAGCCGCGACGGCCGCATCCTCGCCGTCGGCATGCTCGACGGCCCCGACGTGCTGCGCGTGACGACCGCACCGGAGTACCTGCACGACCCCGACCTGGCGCGGCAGATGGCCGCCGACATCGGCGACCCCGGACGCGGCGTCCTCCCCGAAGGCGACGCCAACATCGAGATCCCGGACGGCGCGGCCCTGCGCGAACCGCTCGCGGCGGCCGGCTGGCAGGCGGACGAGGCCTGGACGCCCCTGTTCCGGAGCCTCGCCGACCCGGTCGAGGCCCACGGCCTGCGCATCGAAGTGGTCGGCCCCGAACAGGCCTCCCTCCGGGCCGAACTGCAGCGGGCCGCGTTCGAGGGCTCCCGCTTCGACGAGGAGCGCTGGCACGCCATGGCCTCCGGCCCGGCCTACGCGGACGCGCGCTGCCTCATCGGCTTCGACGACAAGGGCGACGCCGTCGCGCTCACCACCGTCTGGTCCGCCGGACCCGGCAGGCCCGGCGTCGTCGAGCCGATGGGCGTCCACGAGGACCACCGCGGACGCGGCCACGGCAAGGCCATCTGCCTCGCCGGGGCGGCCGCGCTGCGCGACATGGGCGCCTCCAGCGCGATCGTGGCCACGCCCCCCACCCTCACCGGAGCCGTCGCCACGTACAAGTCCGCCGGATTCCTGCCCCAGCCCGAGCGCATCGACCTCGCCCGGAAGGCCTGACCCGGGTTCCCCTCGCGCAGGGGAGGAGCCTCCCCCGCGCGAGGGAACCCGGAACCCTTGCGGCGCGCGCAGAATGAATCCGAGAGCGAGACCACCCGCCACCGTCAACGACGACAGTCCGATGTGAGCGATGGGTCCCGCCGATAGGAGTCAGCCATGCAACGCGTCGTCATCGTCGGAGCCGGATTCGCCGGGTACCACGCCGCCCGCAAGCTCGCAAAGGGCCTCAAGGGCCGCGCCGAGATCGTGCTCGTCAACCCCACCGACTACTCGCTCTACCTCCCGCTGCTGCCCGAAGTGGCCGCCGGAGTGCTCGACCCGCGCCGGATCGCCGTCTCGCTCACCGACACCCTGCCCGGCGTCCGCCTCGTCCTCGGCACCGTCGACCGCGTCGACACCGCCGCCCGCCGCGTCCACTACCGCGACCCCGAGGAGACCCCGGGCGACCTCGCCTACGACCGGCTCGTGCTCGCCGTCGGCAGCGTCAACAAGGTCCTCCCCATCCCCGGCGTCGCCGAGCACAGCCACGGCTTCCGCGGCATCCCCGAAGCGATCTACCTGCGCGACAAGATCATCCGCCAGATCGAACTCGCCGCCACCGCCGCGGACCCGGCCGAGCGCGCCGCCCGCTGCACCTTCGTCGTCGTCGGCGCGGGCTACACCGGCACCGAGGTCGCCGCCGCCGGGCAGCTCCTCACCAGGGCCCTCGCCCGCCGCCACCCGGCCCTGCGCGACCAGCCCGTGCGCTGGCTCCTGCTCGACCTCGCCCCGCGCGTCCTGCCCGAGCTCTCGCCGCGGCTGGCCGCCACCGCCGAACGGGTCCTGCGCCGCCGCGGCGTCGACGTGCGCCCCGGCACCTCGGTGAAGGAGGCGACGGCCGAAGGCGTCCTGCTCACCGACGGCGAGTTCGTGCCCACCCGCACGATCGTGTGGGGCGCGGGCGTGCGGCCCGACCCCGTCGCCGCCGGCATCGGGCTCGCCCACCTGCGCGGCCGCATCGAGACCGACGAGTTCCTCGCCGTGCCCGGCTACCCCGAGATCTTCGCGTGCGGCGACGCCGCCGCCGTGCCCGACCTGACCCGCCCCGGCGAGCTCTGCGCGATGACCGGCCAGCACGCCGAACGCCAGGGGAACGCGGTCGCGCGCAACGTCGCCGCCTCGCTCGGCCACGGGGCCGCCCGCCCCTACAAACACCACGACCTCGGCTTCGTCGTCGACCTCGGCGGCTGGCAGGCCGCCGCCAAACCCCTCGGCGTCCCGCTCTCGGGCCTGCCCGCCAAGGTCGTCACCCGCGGCTACCACCTGATGGCCATGCCCGCGAACCGGATCCGCACCGCCGTCGACTGGGCCCTGGACGCCCTCCTGCGACGCCAGAGCGTCCAGTTCGGGCTCGTCCGCTCGCCCGCCGTCCCGCTCGACTCGGCCGACCCCGAACTCCCGGCGCGCGACCTCGCCGCGCGATAGGCGGGGCACCCGAAAGTTCCGCGGCCCCGCGAAACCTTAATCTGATTCGCATGTTCAAGACTTCCCTGGGCGACGGCGCGGAACTGCGCCCCCTCACCCCCGACCTCGCCGAGGAGTTCATCGCGAACGTGGACCGGGGCCGCGAGTTCATCGGGCGGCACGTGGGGTTCGCCGACGCGGTCGCCGACCTCGACGCCGCGCGGCGCATCCTGGAGACCTACGCGGAGAAGGCCGCCGCCGACACCGGCCGCATCTGGGGCGTGTGGCTCGACGACGTCCTCGTCGGCGGCGTCCTCTTCCGCACCATGGACTTCAACATGGAGACCGCCGAAGCAGGCTGCTGGCTCGAACCCGCCGCCGTCGGCAAAGGCCTGGTCACCCGCGCGGTCACCGCGATCATCGACTGGGCGGTCGAGGTCCGCGGCATCCACCGCGTCGAGTGGCGCACCTCCACCCGCAACGCCCCCAGCATCGCCGTCGCCGAGCGCCTCGCCATGACCAGGGAGGGCGTCGCCCGCGACTCCTACATCCACCGCGGCGAACGCCTCGACATGGAGGTCTGGGCCGTCCTCGCCCCCGAATGGCGGGCCGCCCGCCGCCCCTGAGACCGCGAACGCGGCGTCCGGACGGACGCCGCGTTCAACTGCGGTTCAGGACTCCCGCTGGAGCTTCGCCACCTCCTGCTCGAGGTCCTGGCGGGTCAGGCGCAGCTGCTCCTCGGCGACCTCCACGGCCTCGAGGAAACTGCGGGCCCGGACCAGCTGCCTGATCCGGTCCTCGGCCTCCGCGTCGCGGCGGCCCTCGTTGGCCCGCCGGTACTCCGCGACCGCCCGGTCCGCCTCGTCCTTGGCGCGCGCCTGCGTCTGGCGCATGAGCTCGGAGGCCTGGGACCGCGCCTGGGCGATGATCTGGCGCGAGTAGTGCTGCGCCTGGTTCACGTAGCCCTCGGCCTGCTGCTGCGCCTGCGAGACCAGGTTGACGGCCGTCGAGGTCGGCGTCGTGGGGGCCGCCGCCTGCAGCCGGAGGGAGCTCTGCTGCGACTGCCAGGACCGCAGCGCCTCCTTCAGCTTCTCGGCGTCGATCCGCAGCGCGGCCTCGCGCTGGTCGCGGCTGGCGAGCTCGTCGGCCACGAGCTCCAGGAAGCGGTGGACCTCGTCGGGCTGGTAGCCGCGCCGGGTCAGGCTCGTCATCGAGAACCTGGCGTTGTTGACCTGCCCGACGGTGACCTTCACCTCGCGCGAACGGTAGCTGTACATGCTGGAACGTCCTCTCTCACGCGCCCGAGGGCTCGAAGTGGATGGCCTCCGCCGGGACGCCGGCGCCGGCCAGGTGCTTCCTGCTCGCCTCCACCATCCCGGGCGGCCCGCACAGGTACACGTCGGCGCCCGAGCAGCGCCCCTGCGCCACAGCCAGGTCCGCTGGAGCGCCCACGCGGGCTCCGGCGCCGAACAGGTCCTCGTCGACGCACGGCACGACCTCGAGCCAGTCGTACCGGGCCGCGAGGGCCCGCAGCTGGTCGAGGCAGTACAGGCCCGCCGGGTTCCGGGCGCCCCAGTACAGGCTGGTCGGCCGGGGCGCGGCGGCCACCTGCTCGACGAGGGCCTTCATGGGGGCGACACCGGTGCCGCCCGCGATCATGGCGATCCGGCCCGAGCCGGGGCGCAAGGTGAGCGCGGTGCCGGTGGCCGGTCCGACCCGGAGGGTGTCGCCGGGACGGAGCAGGGAGACGAGCGCGGTCGAGACCTCGCCGCCGTCGATCGCGCGGACGTGCAGCTCGACGGTGCCGTCGGTGCGGGGCGCGTTCGCGGGGGAGTACTGCCGCCAGGCCCGGGGACGCAGGCTCGTGCACAGTGAGACCGATTGGCCCGGAAGGTAGTCGAGCCGCGTGCCGGGGTCGATGGTGATGACGGCGGTCTCGAGGTCGCGGCGGTCGTGGGCGACGACTTCGGCGTCCCACCAGGCCGGCGCGTAGTGGGCCGCGGCGTCGGCGGCGTCTGCCATGGTCGCGGCTACCAGCTCGTAGGCCGCCGTCCAGTCCGCGGCGATCGCGGGCGTCCAGTGCGGGCCGCTGAAGTGCTCGAGCGTCGCCAGGAGCGCCGCGCCGACGGCGGGGTAGTGGCCCCGCAGCGCCCCGAACTTGCGGTGGTCGCGGCCGAGCGCCTGGAGGGTGGGGACGACCGCGTCGATGGTGTCGACGTTGCTGACCACGGCGCCCAGCGCGGTCACGAGCTTGTCGCGCTGCGCGGCCATGTTCATGGGGAACAGGTCGCGCGTCTCGGGGTGGGTGAGGAACAGGGTCGAGTAGAAGTACAGCGGGACCTGGTTGCCGTGGGCGGCGACCAGGCTCCAGTTCTTCTTCAACCGGTCGGCGTCGATCATGCGCCTAGTCGGCGCCGATGACGTCGGGTGCGACCGATTCGAGGACCTGGCCGACGTGGTCGATGATGTCGCGGGGGACCTCGAGCTCCTCGAGGACCGCGGTGAGGTGCGCGCCGACCGCCTTGTACTGGCCGACGGAGATGTCCATGGCCTTGTGGGCCTCGGCGAGCTCGCGCCCGGCGTAGCTCTTGGGGCCGTCGAGGACCTGCGAGATCAGGGCGACCTGGTGGCGCTTGAGGACGGCCAGGTCGGTGCCGGTGAAGAACCCGGCCAGCTCGTCGTCGGCGAGGAGGCGGCGGTAGAAGCGCTCCACGGCCTCGGTGACGGCGGGGGCGCCGCCTATGCGGTCATATGCGGACATGCCCTGCTCATCGGCTGCATTCATGGTCACTCATCCTTAAACGTGATGCCTGATACGCGCCAGAGCCTACCGACGATCACCCGCAAGGTCCATAGTGCTGCTCATGTTTCCGCTTGCCGTTGTTGCGATAGTAAATCGTAAGTGGACGATTACCGTTCGCATCGTGCGCGACTTGTCACGGAGGGAAGACGACGAAGAAGGCCCGGAGGAATTCCTCCGGGCCTTCTTCGTATCGGTGGTCGATACTGGGATCGAACCAGTGACCCCTCGCGTGTGAATCCATTCCAGCCCTGAATCGGTCCACGTTGTCGGCACATGGTTCATATCTGACCTGCACCTACGTGTCCCGTAGCGTCCGCTGAAGTCCAGAGCGGTGCGCGACCTATGGCCCCGGAATTGGCCCCAGCTTGGTTTCTGGGAGGGGCTGAAACACGGGGAGTCTCGATGGGGGCGTTCGGAAGCCTGAACCCTTTTGAACCCTTTCGCGACAAGGCTCTGACCTGGTCATATATCGGTAAAGGGTTCAAGGGGTTCAAAGTTTCAAGATTGGGCGTACAACAGAACCCCCCCTCTCTCTTGTTGAGGTTCTACAAGAGGGAAGGGGGTTGAACCCTCTTTTCTTGCCCCCCAGGGGAATTGGGGGGTATACCCACATAGGGAAACCCGCTGAAAGTCGCTCTACGTGGCTCTCAGCGGGTTGCGTTTTCCCAGCTCACGGGCTTATTTGCCCTCCTGTTTCAGCTTCGCCCTGACCTCGCGGTGAGCTTGCCACGGGCGGCTTCTCATCGCTCTTCCGGAGCGCAGCGGCGAGCAGGACAACGGCCATACCTATGAGGACTTGGAGCTCAAGTCGTTCACCGAGAACGAGAGCGCCGAGAAGCACGGAGACGACGGGAAGCAGGTAAACGACGACGGACGCGGCGGTCGGTCCGTCGTCGGTGATGATTCGGTAGTTCAGCAGGTACGCAAGGCCGGTGCCGAGGACACCGAGGATGAGCACGGCGACGACGGGACCGACCTCCCACCGGGGGACAGGCCAACCGAGAATCGGGATGAGAGCGAAACTCAGCGCGGTGGCGCAGATGAGTTGCCCTGCGGCCATTCGCAACACACCGAGATCGCGCTTTACGAGGAAGTGCCCAATGTACACGTAGCTGACGCCGTAGGACGCCGCCGCAGCAAGACACGCGAGGCCGCCCCAACTTGCAATGTCGGCCCCAAGATTCCACGGCGAGAAGATGAGCACCACGCCGACGGAACCCAGGACAAGGCTCCACGCGTTCAGCCGGGCGGACCTCCCGCTTCGATACGCCAGCACGGTGAACAAAACGGTCCATAGGGGAGTTGAAGCGTTGATGACCCCGGCTGCGGCCGATGACACGGTCTGCTCTCCGATACCGAACAGCAGGTACGGGATTGTGTTGCCGAAGAGGGCGGCTATCAGCAGATGACCCCAGGTGTTCCGGTCTGAGGGCAGTCCGAGACCCTGCAACCGCAGGATCGCAACGAGTGCTGCGGCTCCAAGTGCCATCCTCAGTCCTGTGATCTGGATCGGTGAGAACCCGCCAAGGCCGATCTTGATCCAGAGAAAGCCGGAGCCCCACAGGGCCGCCAAGGCGGCTACCCGCAGGGCCCCCGAGTAGCGACTTGCCACTAGTCCTCGATCCGAATGCGGTAGTCGAGTCCGTTGATGTCGGCTCTCATCGTGAAGTGGGTGACCTCAAACGGCTGGTCATCCTGGTCGATCCCGGTGTGAACCACGTCGATGACCGGAACTCCGGCGGGGATCTTCAGGCCCTTGGTCTCCTCGGGAGTCGGCATCCGGGATGAGATCTCCTCCCGGATCGCGGTGATGCGGTGCCCTCGGTCCTCGAAGCGGCCGTACAGGCTGCCCTTGCCCATGTTGGGCGAGTCGGCGAGCACGGTTCCCTCCGCGATCTCCCAAGGGATGTAGGTGATGCCGATCTGGACTGGCTCCTCATCGGCGTAGTACCAGTTCTCTCTGCGAACGACGAAGTCGTTCTCGGGGGTGAGACCGAGTCGGCTCGCGATGTCAGCAGGCGGCCGGATCTTCGTGATGGAGGGGCAGTTGACCCTCGGGGTCTTCCCTTGTTTCTCAACCTCGGCGCGGAACGGCGACTTCCCGGTCTCCTCTCGAAGCTGGTTCGAGTAGCGCTCGGCGCCGAGCCTGAGCAGCCGCCGAGGTCCCCGGACTGTTGGGCGGGCTCGGTCCCGGTTGTCGATCAGGCCCTCGGCGATAAGGATCTTGACCGCCTCGGCCGCCGTGTTGCGGGCGACGTCGTACCGCTTCACCAGCTCCCTCTGCGACGGCAGCTTCTGGCCAGGCTCGTAGACGCCGTTGATGATGTCGTCCCGGAGCTCGTTCGCCATCCGGTGCCGTGGCGCGAGCTTCGTGGGCTCTTCGGGTCCGGTCGCTTCGGGGCCGGAGGTCTGGTTGGTCATCCGTTTCACCTCGTTAATCAGTGTATCTCAACTGGCTTGGGCCAGATACTTGCGCAGGCCGAATCATCCATGCTATAACTGGCTTAAGCCAGATCTGGCCTAGGCCAGATTTACTACATGGAGGCACGCATGGAATTCAACGGCTCGAACCCGGTGGCGTCGGTGGCGGCGCGTCTCTGCCGCTCGCTGCATGACCACACGCCGTCCTGGGAGGACGTGGCGTGCCCGGAGTGCTGGGAGACGGCGCTGATCGCTGACAAGGAAGCCGCTGCCGAGGCGGGGCTTCCGGAGGTGTGCGAGGCGGACCCGGACCTGGTCGATGAGGTCGCGGTTGAGCGCGCGGTGGCCGGCAAGGCGGTCGAGCTGACCGTGGCCGAGTGGCAGGCCGCGAAGCTTGCGCTCATGCAGCGCCGCCAGGTCGGTCTCTGTCACGCCCGATACCTGCTCTCCCGCACGGTGACCGTGGTTGACGCCCTGGGATCGCCGCTGGACCCGCGTCTCCTCGGCCAGGTCTCCGGAGCTCGCTCGTTCAGCCCGGCCCGCGTCGTCACGCTCGCCGCCCGCACTCGCGCCCGCCGCCAGGCCTCCCGCCGCGAGGCGTTCACTGCCGGGCTGGTCCCGCAGGCCGCTTGAGGGCGAAACCCAGGCCCCTGGGCCTGTGGTCCGGGTGAGGGCGGCTCCCTCCCCGCTGATGAGCCAAGCCGAACCGAAAGCAGGAAGCCCATGCAGCGCAACTTCTTCGTCTCCTACGCCCGCGTCAGCCAGAACGGTGGTGGGTTCGGGTTCTCCTCCCTGACCCTTTCCCAGAACAGCCCGATGACCGCTGAGGCGTTCAACGGCCTCATCACCCTGCTCAAGGAGCAGAACCCCGGCTGGGACTGCATCGTCCTGTCCTTCCACGAGCTGGAAACGACCGAAGCACCCGCAAGCGTCTAGGCGAAACCCGGCCTTCGGGCCGTGGTCCGGGACCAGGTGGCACCTGACCCGCTGACGAGCCAAGCCACACCCACCCAAGGAGGACCGATGAGCCCCGAGGAACGCGCCGAGGCCCTGGAGCAGGCCCGCGACCTGATCGCCTGGTTGGAGTCCAACCCCGACATCCCCTTCGACAACATCGAGGTCCGCTACAGCGTCCACGGCGAGAGCGACGAGGCCGAACTTGCCGAGCTGGCCTCGATCAGTGCCGCGGCCGGCATCGCGATCACCGGAACTTTTGGCGGCGCGCCGCAGGACGGCGATCACCAGTACGTGCGCCGTGGGGGCCGCTACGAGCCCGTCTACTACCAGGCCGTCGCGATCCCCAGCGAGTACATGGCCCGCCACGACGCCCTCTACTCCTACCGCGACTGCGTCGAGCCCGAGACCAACAAGACCGTGCTCGCGACCGCTGCGTGAGGCGAAACCCGGGCCTTCGGGTCCGTGGTCCGCCGGTGGATGGCTTCCCCGGCGCTGATGAGCCAAGCCGAACGAATCGAGGAGACGCGGATGAGCAACGGACGCAAGCACATGACCCGCCAGGAGCGCCGCGAGGCGGACCGCCGGTACACGGAGGCGCGTGACCGCCTCAACGCCTACACGCCCGAGGGCGGTGCGGAAGACGACGAGTTCCTGCGGCTCAATGCGGCCGTGATCGAGGCCGAGCAGTCGGCCGGGCTGTGGGCGAAGCTCCGCAGCTGAGGCGAAACGCAGGCGCAGCCTGCGTCCGGTGCCGGGTGGCTCCCGGCCCGCTGATGAGCCAAGCCAGATCAGATCGAAGGGAGGTACAGCCGGTGTATCGAGTCGAGTTCGATGACCCGGAGGGCGAGCGGCACGGCGGGTTGCCGACGTTCAACTTCCGCCACGCCCCCAAGGGCCTTGCCACGCGCCGCCAGCTCGCGGCTGAGGGCAAGACACCGGGTCGCCAGCCGATCGCGGCGCAGATCCTGTGGCGGCGCGGCTCCCGCGTCCGCTGCGCCTACCTCTACCGCACCGACTTGGCCCGTCCGAAGCGCCCGGCGACGGACGCGCAGTTGGCCGCGCTGCTGAAAGCGCATGTGGCGCAGTGCATCTGTCCCACCTGCGGGCGCGAGTTCGGCTACTACATCCCGCGCCGCTTCGGCGAGTGCACCGACTGCCACAACACCCCCGCCGCCGAGCGGGCCGAGGCGTGGACGGAGGCGGCCTGATGGAGACCATTGCCGCTCGCTTCCCGGCCTACGCCGCCTTGACCGATGACCAGCTCCTCGAACTGATCGAGGAAACCGGGATCGCCCTTGCCGAGTCCGCCCGCGGCGCCCACGAGCGCGCCGTCTTCCGCATGGACACCGTCGCCATGCGTCTGGGCATCGCCGAGGAGATCGAACCCCTTGCCGCCTACCTCGTGGGCGAGAACGGAGACCTGTCATGAGCACCAACCTGATCGGGCCCGACGAGCCTGGGAACGAGTGGGCGGCGATCGAGGCCGCGGTCCTGGCCGCCTCCGGCATCGAACCGAACCCCGCCCCTGCGGACGTCCCGGCGCCCGCCGCCGTGGACGAGTCCGAGGCCGATGTGGACCCCGAGGCCGACTCGTACCTGTGGCCGTCCGTGGTGGATGCCAAGGGCCGCAACACTGGCGAGTTGGCCCGGCCCAACCCTGAGGCGGCGCGCGCGGCGATGCGCCGCGCTGCGGCCGTCTCGGCGGCCGACATCCAGGCCCTGGCCGGGGCGATCTCCGAGCCCGAGGCGCGCGACATCATCGCGCAGGCTGCCGGACAGCGCTCGGTCGAGCGGGAGCTGGGCGCGGGGGTGGCGAAGCTGCGGGCGCAGCTGGCGGCCGAGGGCGCCCGCCGCCAGGCCGAGCACGAGGCGCGCATGGCCGAGGCGCGCCGCCGCCGTGAGAACCGCGCCGCAGCGGCCCTGGAGCGCCGCGACCGCGCTCTCGACCCGACCACCCGCGTCGTGCGCCTTGCCGCCGCCGAGCGGTGGGTGCCGTGGATCGCGACGCTGCCGGCGTTCCTGGCCGCCGGGCTCGGCGCGGTCAACGTCGGCGTGAGCCTCGACGTGCTCTCCCCGGGCACGCAGCTCATCAACTGGATGGTGGAGCCGCTACTGACGCTGCCGGTTGTGGCGATCTTGATCGCGCAGATCCTCGGCGCGGTTGGCGAAGGCGACGCCAACCCGTACCGCCGACTGGAGCGGTGCCTGGTCTTCGTGGCCCTGGTGCTCAACGTCGGCCTGCACATCGCCGTCGACGGGCTCACCCCTGCCGCGTTCGTGTGGGCGATCGTCCCGGCCGGGCTCGCGATCTCCGCGAACCTGGTGCCGCGCTTGATCGGCCACACCCGCCAGGCCCTCACCGCCGCCTCCGCCGAGCCGATCACGGACGTAGCGCCGCAGGCGTTCCGGGTGGCCGCCGGGAACCGAGTCCAGGTGGACTCAGACTGGACCGCGCCTGGACCGTCGCAGGTCAGCACGGGTGACGCGGGTGAGTCCAGGTCGGACGCCGAAGTCCTCGCCGACCTCGCCGAAGCCGTCCGCAACCGCACGATCGACCCCGGCACCGGCCGCCCGATCGACCCCAAAAGCGCCGAGTCCATCCGCCGCACGATCGGCATCGCCAAGGCGCGCGCCCGGTGCGCCCGTGACCAGTACGCCTCGATCGAGGCGACCGAATAGCCCACCTCTGGCGGGGGCCGGGCCTGCTGCTCGCCCGGTCCCCGCCGCCACCGATTGGAGAAGCGCATGCCGAAGAAGGGGCTGTGGACCGGGTTTTGGTCCGAGACCGGCTACAAGGTCGCGCGCAAGCAAAAGCAGAGCCTGCAGAACTGGTTCACCCACCACCCAACGACGTTCCTGCTCGCCTGGGGCACCAAGGGCCTGGTGTGGAACCTCCCCAAGGTCACCGGCAAGGCCGCCTGGAAGGGCGGGCGGCACCTGCTGGGCAAGACCACCAAGACCAAGACCCTCAAGGCCGCTCGCGAGAGCGTCACCGTCATCACCAACGCCGACAAGGGAACCGGCGGCACCGCGCAGGTCAGCTACGGCGGCAACGTCGTCACGTTGATCCCCAACGGCGCCGCCCGACCCGCTCACATGAAGGGACCGCTCATGCAGACCGGAAAGCAGATGCTCGGCTCCACGCCCATGGGCAAGCTGTTCGTCGCCCTCGCCGCCGAGCTGGAGTACTTCACGCCCGCCCGCGACAAGGAAGCGACCTCGACGCTCAACCTGCTCACCGACGCCCACCAGGCGTTCGGGCGCCTGGCGGGCGGGGTCGACATGTTCGCCGATGTCGTCTTCGCCTGCGGCATGCACTCGCGCGTCGTCCACCACCTCTACCAGGCCGTCGAAGACGCCGAGACGATCAGCGAGCGGATGCGCCAGGCTCGCCGCCTGGTCGAGACCATCTACGGCGACCGCATCATGCAAGAAGAGTCCAGCGTCGGTGTCGTCAACGCCCTGCCCGCCATCGCAGGCGGCGAAGAGACCACCGGCCTGGTCCCGCTCGCGACCAAGCTCGCCGCCTACTACATGGCGTTCGAGCCGCGCGTCGACGAGGAAGCGACCTCGATTCTCGAGGTCGTCAAGGTGAGCCAGGCCGGGTGGGCCGTGGTCGGTGAGGCCGCCACGGCCCTCGCCGAACGCCTAAGCGCCTTCGCAGTCGACCGGCGCGTGCGCGTCAAGGTCGCCTCGGGCGCCGACTCAGCGGTCGGTACCTCCGCTGCGTTCGGGGCCGCCCGCCGGTCCCTGACGAGCCTGTACCGCGCGCAGATGGCCCAGGAGGCCACCGGCACCGCCACCATCCTGACCATCCCGCTGGGCCGCGCCGCCTAGCACCGCCTGCTGGAGCGGCGGCACTCGCCGCTCCAGCACCACCCTTGAGAGGACGATTCCCATGGGCTCCAACACCAATGCCAAGCACGTCGGCCACGTGGTCATGCAGACCGGGCGCGGCGCGGTCAAGGCCACCGAGTTCACCGTGCACCACTGGCGGGGACTCCTGCCGGTCCTGTGCATCGGCGCGGCGATGGTCTTCGCGGGCGGCTCCAGCCTCTTCGCATGGCTCTACGGCCCCTGGGCGTGGGCCTGGACGAGCGCGATCGGCATCGTGCTGTTCATCTGGGCGGACGGGTGGGTCGGAACGCTCCAGCGGCCCGCACGCGCCCCCGGCGTCGCCTTCCTGCTGTTCACCACCGCAGCCTCGGTCGTCCTTATCCTTGCCGGGGCCTACATCGAGGCGTACATGGTCGTCGGCGTCGCCGGGCTCGTCCTCGGTACGTGGTGGTGGAACGGGCAGGCCTACCAGGGCCACAAGGCCGTCAAGCGCGCCGAGCGGCGCATGGAGACCGTCCTTGCCAAACTCGGGATCTCGGCCGGCACCCGGATCACCTCCACGCGCATCCTCCCCGACGGGTCGCGTGAGTGGCGGCTCTACCTGGGCGACGAGGACCGGCCCGACCAGATCAAGGCCGAGGACGTCGCCCACATGCTCAAGACCAACCTCGACCGCGTCGTGGTCCGCCGGGTCGAGAAGGGCTCCTCGCGGTCGGTCAAGATCGTCCACCTCGCCAAGTCGCCCGACCAGATCGCCGAGAAGGTACACCCAGCCCTCAAGGCCACCAACCGCGCCGCAGGCGGGACCTGGGAGCCCGGCAAGCGCTCGGTCCTCAACGGCCTGCCGACCGGGTCCGTCCTGGGGTCGGCCGCCGAAGCGGTCATGAAGCTGTACAACGCCTCCCAGGACGCCCGCTGTGTGATGCTGCTGGGCAAGTCCGGCATGGGCAAGACCAACACCGCCACGGCCGCCCTGCTGTCCCTCATCGCCTGCAAGGACGCCGTCGTCGGAGTCTGCGACATCCCCAAGGCCGGAAACCTGGGCCTGCCGTTCGCCCCTGTGCTGCACCGGATCGCCCGGACCGCTGACGAGCTGGAGGCCGACCTGGTCGGGCTGTACAACCTTGCCTCGGACCGGTGCGCTCGCCTGGCGCGCGGCGAAGTCCACACCGCCGAGGGCAAGCGGGCCCGCAACTGGGTGCCCTCGCCGACCTCCCCGGCTGTCGTCTACTTCCTCGACGAGCTCGCCAACACCATGCTGGCGATCGGCGCGAAGAACGCCGACCAGGCCGAGCGGATCTGGGACCTGCTCATCGGGCTGGGCCAGTTCGTCCGCCAGGCCGGGATCGTGCTCGTGCCGATGTCGCAGACCGCCAAGCTCCAGATGATCCGCCCCGACTTCACGAGCCAGATGGGCACCTACGTCGTCCACCAGCTCAAGAAACTCGCCGACGGCGGCGACATCTGGCAGGGCCTTGACGTCAACTACCTGGAGGCGGGACTGCCGAAGGTCGGCATGAACCTGCTGGGTGATCTCGACGGAGGCGACCCGGTCAAGACCATGTCTTACGACATGGACTCCCAGATCGCCGACGAGGCCGAATGGAACCGCGCTGTCGCTGACTACATCGGTCACCGCCCCCACCTCCACCACGTCGAAGTCGGCACGCTCGGCTGGGGCAACGCCCTCTGCGGCACCAACACCGCCGAGACGGCCGTCGCCGTCGCCGGACAGCACCCGGCCGCTCTCGCGCCTGCCGCGCCGCTGGCGACCGATGAGCGCGGCATGGACGCCGCCGCCCTGCTCGCCGACGCGATCGAGGACGACCAGATGCCCGCCGGGGCCGGGATCATCACCGGCGCCGACCCGGTCGACGGCGACGACGAGCGCCAGGCCGCCGTCCTGGCCGCGCTCGTTCAGGCCGCCGCGAAGGGCCTCTCGCGCGCCGACATCGAGCGCACCGCCTCCCTGTCCACCTCGACCGCCAAGCGCGTCCTGGGCGCCCTCCAGACCGGCCAGAGCCCCCGCGTCCGCCGTGAGGGCTCAGGCCGCGCCACCCGCTACTACCTGGCCGACGACCAGCTCGTCTCGGCCTGAACCGCACCACAACCCGAAGGGACACCACGGTGAAGAAGAAGCCCGGCGACCGCTACCAGATCGACCACAACCCGCTGGAGGGCTACACCCTCGACGAGCTCGTGACCGTCGCGCTTGGCCGCGCCAAGGACCACGCCGAGCTAGGGGAGGAGACCGAGTCGACCGCTTGGGCGGCGATCGCCCAAGCCGCAGCGACCTTCCACCTGTCGCAAACCCTCGCCAACCTGCGCGAGTAGCAGCGGCTCACCAGCCGATCCTTTCGGCTCAACCGAAGAGATTAATACCCGATAGTCCGATTTATCGGCCCAGTTTTCGGCTCACGGCCCTGGGCTGCGGCTCACGCTGCGGCCGAAGCGCGCCCGATTCATGCCTGGGAATCCGGTTTACGGCTCATCGTGAGCCGCAAACCGACCCCCCATAGGGGGCAGGCGACCCGGGTGAGCCGCAACCGTACCCGCCAACCACGCACGCAAGGAGTACCAGCGATGCCCGAGAACGACGACACGACGCCCGAGCCCTGCCGCGAGTGCGGCAAGAGCCCCTGCGCCTACTGCCACGACTGCGGCGGTGAGTACGGCCGCGGCGGGCCCTACGCCTGCGTCTGCGGCGACGACTACGAGTGCTGCGTCGACGGCGATTGCTACGACTGCCTGCGCGCCGCTGGCCTCGCCGACGACTACTAGCCACCACGGCCCGGCCCCTCGGGGCCGGGCCTTCAACGAAGGAGCAACCGATGCGACACACCTGGGAACACCGCGACCGCCACAACGCCACCTGCACCACGTGCGGCACCACCGCGCAGAAGCGCCCGCACCCCTACGAGCGCCGCTGGTTCACCGAGTGGCACCTGCCCGACGGCAGCTACACCAACAACTACGAAGGCCAGCCCACCCCGCCCTGCTCGCCCGCCGAGGACGCGGCGCCCGCGAACGATCTGCTCGCCGCAGCCCTCGCCTGCGCGCGTCGCGGCTGGCCGGTCTTCCCGCTCCTCAAGGGCGGCAAGCGGCCCGCGATCACGAACTGGGAGGCCCGCGCCACCACCGACCCCGACCGCATCCGCGCATGCTGGGGCAAGGCCGATTGGAATATCGGCCTCGCGACCGGCCCCGCCGGTTTGGTGGTGGTCGACCTCGACCGGCCCAAGGGCGGGCAGGAGCGCTTCAACGACGACGGGTCGATCTACACCGGCGCGGTCGGCTACGACGCTCTCGCTGCCGAGGCGGACGGGGCGAGCGGCCTGGGGGAGACCTTCACCGTCGCCACCCCCTCGGGCGGCTGGCACCTCTACTTCGACCACCCCGAGGGCGTTGCGCCGCTGCGCAACACGGCCTCGACGCTCGCCTACCTGGTCGACACCCGCGCCCACGGCGGCTACGTCGTCGCGCCCGGCTCGCGCACCGACGCCGGCGCCTACACCGCGATCCACAAGCACGACCCCTTGCCGCTCCCGGCTTGGCTCGCGCAGCGGCTCACGCCCGCCCCGCGACCCGCACACGCCCCTGGCGCGGCGGTGCCTGCTGCGGCCCAGCTGGCGCGCTCCAAGCGGCGCACAGCCCGCCTCGCGGCATACCTCGCGTCTGCGATCGAGCGCGAGACCACCGCCGTCGCCTCCACCGCCACAGGCGGGCGGAACCACCGCCTCTACTGCGCCGCAGTGGCTCTCGGGCAGCTCGCCGCCTCCGGTTACCTCACCGATGCCGAAGCGACCGAACCACTCACGCTCGCCGCCCGCACCGCTGGCCTGGAAGACCTCGAAACCGCACGCACCATCGCCTCCGGCCTCACCGCAGGCGCCCGCAACCCCCGCACCCTCGATCTCGACTAGCCACACCGAACCCGAAGGGAGACAGCATGTTTGACCACGAGCACACGCCACCGCCGCCCGAGGACACCGACCTGGGCGTGTTCGCGCCGCCGAAGCGGCGCGTGGCCTGGTCCGCGACCGACCTCATGGACGCCGAGTTCCCCGAACCGAAGTGGGCCGTGCCCGGCATGATCTGCGAGGGCGTCAACCTGTTCTGCGGCCCGCCCAAGGTCGGCAAGTCCTGGGCAAGCCTCGGGCTCGGCCTCGACATCGCCGCCGGGGGCGTCGCGTTCGGGTCGATCCCGGTGAACGCCGGGCCGGTCCTCTACCTCGCACTGGAGGACACTGCGCGCCGCCTCCAGTCGCGGATGCGGACCCTGCTCGCCGGGAACCGCGCGCCCGAACAGTTGACGATCGTCACCGAGTGCCCGCGCCTGGACAACGGCGGCGCCGAGATGATCGACGGCTGGCTCACCGCCCACCCGACCGCGCGCCTGGTCGTGGTCGACGTGTTCGCCAAGATCCGGCCCGCCGCCGCGCACGGTTCCAACGCCTACGACGCCGACTACGCGGCGATCGGCGCGATCAAGCGCCTGGCCGACAAGCACGCCGTCGCCTTCCTCGTCGTCCACCACGTCCGCAAGGCCGGGTCGGACGACTTCCTCTCCGAGGTGTCCGGGACGAACGGCATCGCGGGCGCCGCTGACGCCACGCTCGTGCTCAAGAGGGGGCGCGGCAAGGCCGACGGGCTGCTGCACATCACCGGCCGCGATGTCGAAGAGGTCGAGCACGCCTTCGCGTTCGACCCCGCACGCGGCGCCTGGCGACTGCTCGATGGCGATCCGCGCAAGCTCACCGAATCCGACAACCTCACCACTGTCTACGACTGGCTGCTCGACAACCCCGAGTCCGGCCCCGCCGCCATCGCGGCTGGGACCGGGATTAAGCCCGAATCGGTCAAGACCACACTCAAGCGCGGCTCGGAGAAGGGCTGGTTGTTCCAGAAGGCCCGCGGTCGGTGGACAGCGGTCGAGAACACCACCGCCGACGAGTTGTTTTGAACCCCTTGAAACTTTGAACCCTTTGAACCCTTTACCGGTATAGACGCAGGTCAAGACCTATATCCGAAAGGGTTCAAAAGGGTTCAGCCCGAAGAACGAAACAGGCCCCGGCGCGAGTTGGAAGTCCGCCGAGGCCCGAAAAGAAAGGTTGTGAACCCAGCATGACACACGCCAACACCAGCACCACCGACGAGGTCCAGCCGCTGTACACCCCTGAGGAGGCCGGACGAGTCCTCCGCATCGGACGCTCCCGCATCTACGAAGACCTTCGGCGCTGCCGCCTCCGCTCGATCAAGGTCGGGAGGTCCCGCCGCATCCCCGCCGAATGGCTCAACGAGTACCGCACCCTGCTCATCACCGAAGGCACCGAGGAGAACTAGCCGTGAGCGACACGCCAGCACGCCGCAAGAAGGCCAGCCACGGCGAAGGCACCATCTATTGGAGCGACGCCGAGAACTGCTTCATCGGTGAGATCTCACTCGGCTTCAGGCCGGATGGCAGCCGCATCCGGCCGAAGGTCCGAGGCCGCACCAAGACCGAGGTGCGGAACGGCTTCAAGGAGCTCAAGGACGACCACGCCAACGGGATCGAGCTGGGCGACAAGTACACCGTTGCCCAAGCCTGCCGGGACTTCCTGGCGCGCGGACTTCCGCGCCAGGACGAGGAGACCGTCAAGGGCATCGCGATCCACATCAACAAGCACATCATTCCGGGCCTGGGCAGGGCGAAGCTGAAGCGGCTCAGTGCCGACGACGTGGACGACTTCCTGGCCGCCAAGAAGACCGAAGTCTCCACGAGCTACCTCGGGCGCATCCTCGGGACGCTGCGACGCGTCATCCGGTTCGCGCAGCGGCGCAACAAGGTCGCACGCAACGTCGCCGACCTGGTCGAAGCGCCGACAGCGAAAGACGGCCGCCCGAGCAAGGCCATGACGCTCGACCAGGGCAAGGAGCTGGTGCGCAGATGTCGAGAGAGCCGGGAGCCCTGGATCTACGCCTACGTCGCGCTTTCGATGTTCACCGGTGTTCGCACAGAGGAGGCCCGGCCGCTGAAGTGGGAGCACACGCACCTCAACCCGGTCAAGGGCGAGCGCTGCTCCTGCCGGAGGGTCCACAGGGAGGACCTGCCGCCGCACGTCGAAGTGTGGCGCTCGGTCCGCAAGAAGGGCGACACCAAGACCGAGAAGAGTCGCCGCACCATCGCGTTGCCGGCGTACGTCGTCGCGATCCTCACCGATTACGCGGCAAGGCAATTCGAGTCGCGCAAGCGCAACGGGCACGAATACGAGAACATCGTCTACGTCTTTGGCACTCGCAACGACACGGTGAAGGACGCCCGCAATGTGGCGCGCTACTTCCAGGACATCGTGGCGAACGACAAGCTCGGCGAGACGATTGAGGGGGACTGGACGCCCCGGGAGCTGCGGCACACGTTCGTCTCGTGGATGTCCGACCAAGGCGCGAGCGACGAACTCATCGCTGACCTGGTGGGCCACAAGAAGACCTCGACCACGCGCACGGTCTACCGGCACCAGCTCCGGCCGGTCATCACTAAGGGCGTCGACCTACTCGACGGCGTGTTCGCGGAGGAGTTCCGGAAGGCCGAATAACACCGGCAATGGCCCCGGATTTGGCGACAAAGAAGGCCCGGCGGATATCCGCCGGGCCTTCTTTCTGCTGGTGGTCGATACTGGGATCGAACCAGTGACCCCTCGCGTGTGAAGCGAGTGCTCTCCCGCTGAGCTAATCGACCGGGACGAGGTAGAACTGTACCGGAGTGCGCTGCGCGGGCGTCGTCTGGGGGGTTGGGCGTACCGGCGGTCACAGGGCGGCGGGTTTGGGAAGCGCTTGACAAGGGAGTGAGGGGTCGATAGTCTTCGATGCGTTAAATCGTTTCAATTGAGGTCTGCGCGCGTCCCCTCCGCGACTCCGACGTGTTCTCGCAGGCCTCGAGCGTTCTCGAGGAGCCCCTTCCATGAGTCCTCCCAGTATGTTTCGCAAGGTCGTGGCGGTGTCGATGGTCGGCGCGCTGGCCGGGGCCGGAGTCACCGCCTCGGCGCAGTCGCACGGCGGCGGCCACCGCGACGACATCCAGCTCGAACGGCTCGACCGCGGCCTCGTCGCGGCCGTGACCGGCGACGGCGTCTTCCTGAGCTGGCGGCTGCTCGCCGACGAGGTGAGCGGTTATAACGATTCAGGTCTGACCGGCGCGGTCTTCCGCGTCTACCGCGACGGCCGCAAGATCGCCACCGTCACCGACTCGACCAACTTCCTCGACACCAAGGGCGACGCCGACTCCGAGTACCGCGTCGTCGCGCTCGAACGGGGCTGGCCGACCGACATCTCCGACGAGGTCACGCCCTGGTCCCAGGAGTACCTCGACATCCCGATGCAGAAGCCCGCCGACGGGGTCACCCCCGCGGGCGAGGCGTACACCTACCGCGCCAACGACATCAGCCCCGGCGACCTCGACGGCGACGGCGACTACGAGTACGTCGTCAAGTGGGACCCCTCGAACTCCAAGGACGTCTCGCAGGTCGGCTACACCGGCCCCGTCTACATCGACGCCTACACCCAGGAGGGCGAGCTGCTCTGGCGCATCGAGCCCGGGGTGAACATCAGGGCCGGCGCGCACTACACGCAGTTCGACGTCTACGACTTCGACGGTGACGGCATCTCGGAGGTCATGCTCAAGACCGCACCCGGCACCAAGACGGTCTCGTATGTGGAGGACGAGGAGCGGTACATCACGCTTCCCGAGGACGACGTCGAAGCGGGCGTCACCCACGAGGACGACTACCGCCTCTCCGCCGCCGGGTACTACGACCACCTCGTGGAGATCTTCAAGGGCTGGGACCAGCACCCCGAGGTCGTCAAGGGTGACTGGCCCGCGACGATCGAAGCGGCGCTCGGCGCCGACGCGCAGTTCGACTTCGCCTACCCGCTCTCGCAGGCGGACGCCGAGACGCTCGCCGACTACTTCATCGACGTCTACGCGCCCGCCCGCTCCACCCGGAACCAGCTCCGGAACTTCGCCGGATTCGTCCTCTCAGGACCGGAGTACCTGACGGTCTTCAACGGCCGCACCGGCCTCGAGATGGACACCGTCGACTTCCCGGTCCAGCGCGGCGACGACGGCCTCGAATGGGGCGACTACGCGATGGCCCGCATCGAGCCGGGCAACCGCGTCGACCGCTTCCTCTCGGGCGTCGCCTACCTCGACGGCGAGCACCCGACGGCGATCTTCGCCCGCGGCTACTACACGCGGACCACGATCACCGCGATCGACTGGGACGGCGAGGAACTGACCCAGCGCTGGCAGGCCGACTCCGGGCACGCCCCCATGGCGAACCCGTTCAACGCCTCGCCGCACGGCGTCGAAGGCCCCGACCCCGAATGGGGCACGCTGACCACGCAGGGCGACCACTCGCTGAGCGCGGCCGACGTGGACGGCGACGGCAAGCAGGAGATCGTCTACGGGGCGGCGACGCTCGACGACGACGGCTCGCTGCTGTACTCCTCGTACGACGTCATGCCGCCGCAGGCCAACAACCCGGGCACGCTCGCGAAGCTCGGCCACGGCGACGCGCTCCACGTGGGCGACTTCGACCCGGCCCGCGAGGGCCTGGAGATCTTCTCGGTCTTCGAGGGCGGCGCGTGGGCGCCGTACGGCTATGCGATGCGCGACGCCGAGACCGGCGAGGTCCTGTGGGGCGGCTACTCCGGCCGCGACACCGGGCGCGGCATGGTCGGCGACGTCGACCCGTCCATCCCCGGTTTCGAGGCCTGGGCCTCGCTCCCGCCGGACCAGGCGGGCAACCCCGAGGGCCTGTTCACCGCCACGGGTGAGCCGATCGAGGGGGTCACGCCGGGCACGAACATGAGCATCCGGTGGGACGCCGACCTCACGACCCAGCTCGTGCACGGCGCGGACGCGGCCACGAAGGAGTACACCACCGTGCGCGACTTCCAGGACGGCGTCGTCCTCGACGCGGCCGGGACGCTCACGAACAACTACACGAAGGGCAACCCCGGCCTCGTGGCCGACGTGTTCGGCGACTGGCGCGAGGAGCTTTTGGTGCGCACCGAGGACTCGACCGCGATCCGCGTGTTCCTCTCGACCGAGGTGACCGACCACAAGCTGTTCACGCTCATGCACGACCCGCAGTACCGGGTCGGCGTGGCCAATCAGCAGACCACCTACAACCAGCCGCAGTACACGGGCTTCTACATGGGCTCGGACATGGACTTCGGCGACGTCGAGGTGCCGGACTACTACACGCCCCGCTACCGGGGCTGACCCGGACGGATCGGGACAGGGGACGGGCCGCTTTCTCGCGGTTCGTCCCCTGTCTGCTGCTGCACAATGGATCGGCGCTCGGTTGGACCCCTTGGGAGCGTCCGCTTCGAACCCCTGCTGAGGAGCCACTGTGCGACGATCCGCCCTTCCAGTTGCCGCGAGCATGCTCGCCCTGACCGCCTGCACCGCCGAGACGCCCGCCGAGCCCGGCCCGGAGCCGGTCATCGAGCTCGTGACGGACGGCCTCCAGTTCCCCGGCGACCTGCACGACCTCGGCGACGGGCGACTCCTGCTCTCGGACCAGATCGGATTCATCTACGTGATCGCGGACGGCCAGCTCCAGCCCGGCTCGTTCCTGGACCTCTACGACGCTGTGCGCGGCCCCCTTGAAGGTCCTGAGCTGGGGCTCTCCGGGTTCGCCCCGCACCCGGACTTCGCCGAGAACGGCCGCTTCTTCGTCTACTACACCGCTCCTGCGGACGAGGACGCCGAGCGCGCCACCCGGACCGGCGTCCTCTCGGAGTTCGCTCTCGCCGCGGACGGAGCGTCGCTCGACCGCGGCTCCGAGCGGGTGCTGCTGCGCCACCACGGGATCGACGACCACATCGGCGGCCACATGGCCTTCGACGCCGACGGGATGCTGCTCCTCGGTCTCGGCGCGCCCACCGGCTCGCAGCAGGCGCAGGACCCGTTCGACCTGCACGGCAAGGTGATCCGCATCGACGTGGACGGCGCCGAGCCCTACGGCATCCCCGCGGACAACCCGTTTGCGGACGGCGCCGAGGGCGCTCCCGAGGTCTACACCATGGGCCACCGCAACCCGTGGCGCGTCCACTTCGACCCGGAGGTCGGCCTGCTCATCCCGGAGCCGATGTTCACGGACAAGTACTCCGAGGTCAACCTCGCCGCCCCGGGCGCGAACTTCGGCTATCCGAACGACACCGCCGGGGAGCCCTTCTGCTACGAGGACGGCGCTACGGAGCCGCTGGAGCCCTGCGCCGACCCGTTCACCGCTCCCGTAGTCGAGTACTCGTGGGAGACCGGGACGATCTGCGCGGGCGCGGTCGTCTACCGGGGCGAGGCCCTGCCGCAGTTCCAGGGCAAGGTCATCGCCGCGGACTGGGACGGGGCGCTCATCGCCGCCGAGGTCGCTTCCGATGGGCGCTGGGAGCACGAGGCGATCCCGGTCGAGTTCCCGGCTACCGCGCCCCTGCAGGGGCAGCTGTGGTCCATCGACGTGGACGCGGCCGGGGAGGTGTACCTGATGACCTCGCCGCTGGGCGGCGGCGGTCAGGGGAAGCTGTACCGCCTCACCGCGGCCTGAGCCATAAGGGACGTTCGGCGGGGCGCCTGACCGGGCGCCCCGCCGCCATGCGGCGGACATGGACGTATCCGAATTGAGACATGGGATGATACGAGGAATTCACTCCGAAGCCTTGCTTTCGACCCGCTGGTGCGGTTGAGTGAAGACCGCCCCCATCATCCGCCTCGCGCCCTCGCGCCGAGGTCCCGTACGACAGCATTGGAGCCTTCCTGTGCGTTCCCTCAGACGGCGAGCCCGGCTCGCGGCGGCGGCCGCAGGCGCGGTCATCGTCGGCGCGTCCGGTCTCGTCTTCGCCTCTTCCGCCTACGCGGACATCGACATCGTGAACATCGGCGAGGTCCAGGGCTCGATCGCCGACGGCGACACCGACTTCACCTCGCCCCTCGCGGGCAAGACCGTGTACGTCCAGGGCGTGGTCACGCAGCTGACCCTCGACCCCTCCGGCAATCGGGGCTTTTTTATTCAGGAGCGCGCCGACGCCACCGACGGCGACCCGCTGTCCTCCGACGGCATCTTCGTCTTCAACAACAAGTTCTCCACGGTCCGCACCCTCAACGGCTCGCCCGCGCAGGCCGAGCTGGGCGCGAACTGGAACGTCAAGGTGGGCGACGAGATCGTCGTGCGCGCCGTCGTCGGCACCTACTTCGGGAACATCCAGTTCAGCGGCGGCTCCACGTTCGTCTACGACGTGGTCGAGTCCGGTCTGGACCCGCTCAATGAGGTCGAGCACGTCGAGGTCGACCCGCCGAACGACGCGAAGGCCTCCACCGAGTACTTCCGCCGCCACCTCGGCATGCAGCTCACCGTCCCCGCCGACTCGGTCGTGACCGCCGGGCGCGACGTGTACTCCAGCGGCGGCGAGGTCTGGGCGATGCGCGGCGACAGCGAAGCGGCCCAGCAGGACGGCTACGCCGCCCGCGCCTTCCGCGACGCGCACCCGCTCGACACCGCCGAGGGCGCCTTCGACGACGGCAACGGCTACCTGTTCGTCATGGGCGACCTGGGCCTGCGCGCCACCGAGGGCACTACCGAGACCGTGATCGCCCCGGCCAAGACGTACGACGTCATCACCGAGGCCAACACCGGCGGCGTGTACCTCTCGTTCGCCAAGTACGCCATCGAGGTCGCGAACGACCTGACCCTCGAGGGCGGCCTTGAGCCGGCCGAGAACGAGCCGGTCGAGGCGGCGGGCAAGAACGAGGTCGCGATCTCCTCGTACAACATCGAGAACCTGTACGACTTCCGCGACAACCCGAACTCCGGCTGCGACTTCGCCGGCAACACCGGCTGCACCGACCCCGAGGATCCCGAGGGGAACGTCAAGCCCCCGTTCGACTACGTGCCCGCGAGCGTCGAGGAGTACCAGGCGCAGATGGAGCGCCAGGCGCAGCAGATCGTCGAGGACCTGCAGAGCCCCGCGATCCTCATGACCCAGGAGGGCGAGGCCCAGGACGTCTGCTCGGTCAACCCGGAGTGGACCGCCGGATCCGGCCTCGGCGCCGACCGTCTCGTGTGCGACCTCGTCAACACCGGTGACGCGAACACCGGCGGCGACGGCGCCCCCGACTCGATCCAGGAGCTCGCGCTCGTCATCGCCGAGTACGGCGGCCCGACCTACGAGGTCGCGGGCGACCTGGACTCGGCCGACACGCGCGGCATCATGACCGGCTTCATGTGGCGTCCCGAGCTCGCCGAGCTGGCCGAGGCCGACGAGGACGACGCCGTCCTGGGCGCCGCGCCCGCGATCGACTACGCGACGGCGGCCGACGAGATCAACGCCGACGTGCAGAACCCGAAGGCCCTCAACGCGGCGCTGCCGCAGGAGGTCGTCGACCAGTGCAAGAGCTCGGGCGTGTTCGCCTGCAACGGGTACGACGTGTACAGCCGTCCCACGCAGGTCGGCAAGTTCGACCTCAAGGACCGCAAGGGCAAGGTCGTCTCCGAGATCTACCTGGTCAACAACCACTTCTCGTCGGGCCCGAACACCCGCGTGCTGCACCGCACCGAGCAGGCGAACTACCTGGCGGCAGTGACGAGCGCGATCCTCGCGGACGATCGCAAGGCGAGGGTCCTGGCGGGCGGCGACTTCAACGTCTTCCCGCGCCCTGACGACCCGTTCGCCGAGGGTCAGGTCATCTCCGGCGACTGGGTCGGCCCGTCCGACCAGCTCGCGGGCATGTACGAGGACTCGGGCCTGTCGAGCCTGTACGACGTGATGGTGCGCTGCCAGCCCGAGGCGGCCTACTCCTACACCTACATGGGCCAGACGCAGACGCTCGACCAGATGTGGGGTTCGCCGGCCGTCCTCAGGAAGCTCGAGGACGTCACCAGCGCCCACATCAACGCGGACTACCCGGCCGACGCCTACGAGTTCGGCGAGGAGCCCGCTTACGGCCGCTACGGCGCGTCGGACCACGACCCGACGGTCGTGACGCTGAAGCTGAAGTAGCGCAAGCGAAAGCGAAGGGGCGGGATCATTCGATCCCGCCCCTTCTCACTTTGCAACTCAGGTCTTAACGGCGCCTTCTCAGAAGAGCTTCTTGGCGTTCTGGATCGCGGTCGCGAGGGCCTCGATCGAGGCGGCGGCGAGGCCGTAGGAGTACATCGGCTCGGCCTCCCAGCCGACGATCTGTCCTTCCTGGACGGCCGGGAGGGCCTGGAAGGTCGGGTACTCGGTCAGCTGCGCGGGCTGGAGCGACTGGACGCGGTTGTCGAGCAGGAGCACGTCGGCCTGGTACTTGTCGACGTTCTCCCAGGACAGGAACTCGAAGTACGAGCCGGTGGCCTCGTCGAGCGCGTCGGGCACGATGATGTCGACGCCGAGCTCCAGGAAGAAGCGGGTGTCGTTGCCCATGAGCGGGCTGGAGGCGTAGAACGTGTCAGCGGCGGCGGCGCAGGCGAGGACCTTGACCGGGTTCGCGGCGGCGGCGGCCTTGAGGGCCTCCACGGCGGCGTCGTAGCGCTCCTTGTTAGCGGCGTTGGTCTCCGAGTCGAGGTCGGCGCCGAGGGACTCGGCGAGCTCGGCGTGGCGGCCGATGACGGTGTCGAGCGTGTTCGACAGGCCTTCGTCGTTGGCGCTGAGGGCGACGACCGGCGCGAGACTCGTGATGTTCTCGGCGCTCTCGGCGGGCACGTACCAGAGCGAGGCCGGGTCGATGTAGTAGTGGGTCATCATGACCTCGGGCCCGTAGGCGGCGTAGGCCTCGACGTCGAACTCGCCGTAGACGTTGCCGAAGACCTCGAGGTCGGCGACGGGGAGGTTCCCGGCCTGGGTGGTGGGGGTGCCGTCCTCGTTCGTGGTGGGGCCGTAGACGGCCGGGATCTCGATGCCGAAGTCGTAGAGCGCGGCGGCCATGCCGGTGAAGGCGACGATCTTGGTCGGAGTCGCCTCGAGCTCGGTGGTCTCGTCGCGGTCGTCGGTGAACTCCCAGGGGCCGGTGCCCTCGGCGCCGTCGTCGGACGAGGAGTCGTCGTTCCCGCAGGCGGCGAGAACGCCCGTGAGTCCGAGGGCGCCGCCGCCCGCGAGCAGGCCGCGGCGGCCGAGCTTGACGCTGTCGGCATCGAAAGCCATGTGTTTCTCCTTCTTGAAGGGCGGTTGAGGGCCGGATTCCGAACGGCTCGCGGACGCAGCCCGGCCGATCGCAGGTTAGGCTAACCTAAGCAGATTCCGGCCCTCTGAACTGGGGTCATGACGTGGCGTCAGCCACTGGCCCCGCGGCTAGGGGGCGGTGCCTACGCGAGCGGCTGCGCGGCCGCGAGCCCCTCTGTGATCCGTTCCAGCTCAACGGCACCGCCGATGTGCGAGTACACCGGCTCGCCGTTCCAGCGGTACACCTGCCCGGCCTGCACCGCCGGGAGCGCCGCCCAAGTGGGGTAGTCCGCGAGCAGCGTCTCGGGCGCGATGTTCCCGGTCCGGATGTCGAGGAAGATCGCGTCGGCCTCGTACTTGTCGATGTTCTCCCAGGACAGGAGCTCCCAGTAGTTGTTCTGGTCCGGGTTCTCGGGCACGACGAAGTCGACGCCGAGCTCGACGCACTTGGCGATGATGTTGAACGTGGGCGGGTTCGCGATGTACAGCCCGTCGGGCCACGCGCCGACCGCGACGACCTTCAGCGGCTTCTCGGCGACCGCTTCTGCCACGCCTCCGGCGGCCGCGCCGAAGCGCTCCACTCCGGCCGTGTTCGCCTCCGACTCGAGGTCGGCGCCGAGCGCCTTCGCAAGGGACGCATGGCGGTCGATGATCTCGTCGATGGTCGGCTTCGACACCTCGATGCCGATCCCCGGCGCGAGCGCCTGGACTTCCTCGAGGCGCTCCTCGGGCACGAACCACAGGTCGAAGCCCTCGTAGTAGTGGGAGACGATGAGCTGCGGGTTCAGCTGGGCGAACTGCTCGACGTCGAACTCGCCCCAGGCGTTGCCGAGGACCGTGAGGCCCTCGACGGGCATGCGCCCGGCCTGGATGTCGGGGGAGCCGTCGGCGAGCGTGGTCGGCCCGAACACGGCCGCGACCTCGACGCCGTAGTCGTACAGGGCGGCCGCGAGGCCGGTGAACGCGACGACCGCGGTCGGCGTGCTGTCCAGCTCGACCTCGGTCTGGTCGCGCTCGTCGAGGAACGAGAACGGCCCCGACGCGGCGCCGGTGCCCTCGGCCGCCGGCTCCTCCTCGGAACCGCAGGCCGCGAGCAGCGAAGCGGCCCCGAGGCCGCCGCCCGCGGCGAACAGGCCGCGACGGGTGAGGCCGGAGGGGACGAGGACGGGGCGGGCGCGGAGTGGCACGGGGAACTCCTTCACGGGGGAGAGCGACGATGGCAGGGGTGTCGCGGTTAGGTTAGCCTAAACAAAACCGCAGCCACTATCCCTCCGGAGACCGCACTTGTCAACCGCCCAAAGCGCCAGGGAGCAGGCCCCGGCGCTCGACTCGCCAAGGGACGCAACCGCTGCCGCGCCGCCCTCGCGCACGGCCCGCCGGATCCTCGGCCTCTTCGCCCTCGTCGCCCTCCTGGCGGTCCTCGCGGTCCTCAGCGTCGCCGTCGGCTCCCGCGCGATGGACCTCGGCCAGGTCTGGGCCGGGCTCACCGACGCGAACGCGGAGTCCTACCCCGTCGTCACCGAGCTGCGCGTGCCCCGCACCGTGCTCGGCCTCGCCGCCGGGGCCGCGCTCGGCCTCGCCGGGGCGCTCATGCAGGCCATGACCCGCAACCCCCTCGCCGACCCCGGCCTCCTCGGCGTCAACACCGGCGCCGCGGCCGCCGTCGTCACCGCCTCCTACTTCATCGGCTCCGTCGGCTTCACCGGCACGATCGCCTTCGCGTTCCTCGGCGCGGCCGCCGCCTCCGTCGCCGTCTACCTCATCGCCGGGGCCGCCAGCGCCACCCCCGCGCGGCTCGCGCTCGCGGGCGCCGCGGTCACGGCCGCCGGGTACGCGTACGTCTCGGCGATCCAGCTCATGGACGCGGCGACGCTCGACCAGATGCGGTTCTGGTCGGTCGGGTCGCTCGTGAACGCGCACGTCGCGCCCATGCTGCCGGTCGTCCTCCTCATCGGCGGCGCTGCCGTCGTCGGGGTCTTCCTCGCCCGCCCGCTCAACGCCCTCGCCCTCGGGGACGCGACCGCCACGGGCCTCGGCGTCGACCCGCGCGTGCTGCGCGTCGCCGGGATCGCCGCGATCACCGTCCTCGCCGGGACCGCGACGGCCGTGTGCGGCCCGATCGTGTTCGTCGGCCTCGTCGTGCCGCACGTCGTGCGCGCCTTCACCGGGCCGGACCAGAACTGGGTCCTGCCCTATTCGATGCTCTCGGGCGCGGCGTTCCTCGTCGCCGCCGACGTCCTCGGCCGCGTCATCGCCCGCCCCGCCGAAGTGCAGGTCGGCATCGTCTGCGCCGTCGCGGGCGGCCCGTTCTTCCTCTACCTCGTGAGCCGCAGGAAGGTGGCCCGCCTGTGAGCACCCTGACCTCCGGATCCACCGTGGTCCGCTTGGGCGGCAACTCGGTCCGGGTCCGCCACCGCACGCTCGCGGCGGTCGTCGGCTCCCTCGCCGTCCTCGCCTTCGTGGCCGTGTGGTCGGCCGCGACCGGCTCGACCGCGCTCGGCCTCGAACGCACCTGGGCGGCCCTGCTCGACCAGGGCACCAAGGGCGACGAGTTCATCCTCTGGGAGCTGCGGTTCCCGCGCCTGGCCACGGCCCTCGGCGTCGGCGCGTGCATGGGCCTGTCCGGCGCGTTGTTCCAGAACCTCACCCGCAACCCGCTCGGCAGCCCCGACATCCTCGGCCTGACGCAGGGCGCGACCTCCGGGGCGCTCGTCGCGATCGTCCTCACCGCCGGGTCCCTCCAGGTCACCGCCGGGTTCGCGGCGCTCGGCGCGCTCGCCACCGGGCTCCTCATCTGGGCGCTCACGCGCGGCGGCGATCCGTCCGGGTACCGGCTCGTGCTCGTCGGCATCGGCGTCTCGGCGATCCTCGCGGGCGTCAACGGCTACCTGCTCACCCGCACCAACACGATCGACGCGTTCCGCGCGGTCTACTGGCTCACCGGCGACCTCTCGGGCCGCGACCGCAGCCAGGCCTGGACCGCCGCGCTCGTGTTCGCCGCAGGGCTGATCGTCGTCATGTTCCTGTCGCGCGGCCTCGACGCGCTGCGCCTGGGCGAAGCGAGCGCCACGGGCCTGGGCGTGCACGTCACGCGCACCCGCGTCATCGCGCTCGTCACCGCCTCGGTCCTCACCGCCGGGGCCGTCTCGGTCGCCGGGCCGCTCGCGTTCGTCGCGCTCGCCGCCCCGCACATCGCGGCCCGCCTCACCGGCTCCGCCAGGAGCTTCGTGCTCTCGGCGATCATCGGCGCGCTCATCGTGACCGCCGCCGACATGATCGCGGTCGCCGGAGTCGGCGACCGCCAACTGCCCACAGGGGTCGTCACCGGCGTGGTCGGCGGCCTCTACCTCGTGTGGCTGCTCATCGCCCAACGCAAGAAGGAGGTCATGTCGTGACCGCTGGTCCGCTCGTAGTCCAGGACGCCACCATCGGCTACGGCCGCGTCGCCATCAGCCAAGGCCTCGACGTGACCATCCCCGAAGGGGAGTTCACGGTCATCCTGGGCCCCAACGCCTGCGGCAAGTCGACCCTGCTGAAGGCCTTGGCGCGCATGCTCAAGCCCTCCGCCGGGCAGGTCCTTCTCGACGGCAGGGACATCCACTCCCAGCCCACCCGCGCCGTCGCGCGCCGCCTGGGCCTGCTCCCGCAGTCGCCGATCGCGCCCGACGGCATCACCGTCGCCGACCTCGTCGCGCGCGGCCGCTACCCCCACCAGGGGATCCTCAAGCAGTGGTCCGCGGAGGACGAACGCGTCGTCGCCGAGGCCATGGCCGCCACCGACATCAGCGAGCTCGCCTCGCGCGGGGTCGACGAGCTCTCCGGCGGCCAGCGCCAGCGCGTGTGGATCGCCATGGTCCTCGCCCAGCAGACGCCGCTGCTCCTGCTCGACGAGCCGACGACGTTCCTCGACATCACGCACCAGATCGAGGTCCTCGACCTGTGCGCGAAGCTCCACCGCGAGGGCCGCACCCTCGTCGCGGTGCTCCACGACCTCAACCAGGCCGCCCGCTACGCCACGCACCTCATCGCGATGCGCGACGGCGAGGTGGTGGCCGAGGGCGCCCCGGCCGAGATCGTCACGGCCGACACGGTGCAGAAGGTCTTCGACCTGCCGTGCCGGATCATCGACGACCCCGAGTCCGGGACGCCCCTGGTGATTCCTAAAGCGCTGGCTTCGACGCCGCTCTAGCGAGCCGGCGCTCGATCTCGAGCCCCGCGACCAGGACGATCACGACGGCGCCCAACTGGAGCGCCGCGTTGACCAGGCCGAGCGGGGCCAGCGCCAGGACCGCGGCCGCGAGCGCCACCCGCTCCCACCAGGGGCGGGGCAGCGGCATCGACATGCGCAGCCCGGCCGTGCCGAGCAGGAACGTCGCGACGCCGCCCGACAGCAGCAGCGTCGAGGCGAGGTCGAGCGGCTCCATGGCGTGCCCGACGGCGTGCTTGAGCCCGGCGGCGGTGACGAGGATGCCGACGAGCACCGGGATGAACGCGTAGGACAGGCCCGCGAGGACCTTCCGCACCCGCTTCACCGCGTCCTTCGTGTGCGTCAGGATGTGCTCGGTGGCGGGGATGTCGTGTACGAACAGCGACCACCACATGCACGCGGCGACCGCGAGGCCGAGGACGGCCGCGACGAGCAGGTTCGCGTTCACCGGGAGGTCCTTCGCGCCGATCCCGATGGCCACCACCGATTCCCCGAGCGCGACGATCACGACCAGGCCGTGCCGTTCGGTGATGTGCGCGGGGTGGAGGCTGAGGCCGCGCTGGCCGTGCCAGATCGGGACCGTCCACACGATGGCGGTGGCCAGGGCCCAGAGCGCGTAGCGCCACACGCCTCCGGGGCCGATCTCGGCGGCGAAGACGGCTGCGACGGCGACGAGGTTCGCGATGAACACGGGCCCGAAGGAGCGGGCGGCCTGCATGTACATGAGGCCGTGGACGAGCACGACGACGAGCAGGCCGACGGCGATCCAGATGCCGCCGCCGCTCTCGAACGCGACGGGGACGGCGAGGGCGATGACGAGCCACCCGGCCATGGCGCACAGGAGGAGCACGCGGCGGGCGGGGCGCTCGGGCGGGATCACGTTGGTGAGCCAGGAGTACCCGGCGTACATCCACCACAGGAACCCGAACATGAGCACGGTCTGGAGCAGGCCGATGAGCGGGTCGTAGGCGATGATCGCGGTGAACTGGGCGACGGTGAAGACGAAGATGAGGTCGAAGAACAGTTCCAGCGTGGAGACCGGGAGGTCGTCCTCGTCGGGCACGGGGTTGATGCGTTCGACGAACCAGGAGGGAAGGATGCGGGTCACGAACGGTCACGTTAGCACGCGCCCGCGTCCTTTCCCCTTTGTCTTATTTCTGGTATTCCGGGAGGTCGATCGCGGTGGCGGCCTTGTGGATCGCCTTCACGACGGGGGCCATGAGGCGTTCCTTCCCGGGCATGCGGGAGACGACCGCGAGGAACGCCATGCTGGAGCTGATGCGGGCCTTGGACGGGATGACCATGCCCTTGATGTTCGAGGGGCCGAGGGCCTGGTTCGCTTTCGCGAAGGGGGCGACGATGGTCTCGTACGCGGCGAACGCGGACGGGTCGCCGTCGGCTTTGGCGAGTTCTCCGGCGAGGACGTACGCGTCGACGAGCGCGAGGCTGGTGCCCTGCCCGGAGGCGGCGGAGGCGCAGTGGGCGGCGTCGCCGACGAGCGCGACGCGGCCTTGCGCGAGCGTGTCCATCGCGATCTGGGCGAGGGAGTCGAAGTAGAAGTCCGGGGTGGTCTCGGCGGCGGCGAGGAGCTTCGGGACCTCCCAGCCCTCGTTCGCGTAGGCCTCGCGGAGGATCGCGACCTGCGCGGCGCGGTCGGACCGGTCGTACTCGAGTTTGTCCGCGGCCCAGAGGAACAGGGCGGTGGCGTGCGTGTTCCCTGCGGTGTTGTAGACGAGGGCGGTGCGGTTCGGACCCACGTAGGTGAGCTCGCAGCGGTCGAGGCCGAGGTCGTTGGGGACGGAGTAGGAGGCGACGCCGTAGCCCATGGGCCAGATGTAGTCGTCCTCGGGGCCGAACGCGAGCCTGCGGGTGCGGGAGTGGAGGCCGTCGGCGCCGACGACGAGGTCGAAGTGCTCGGCCTTCCCGCTCTCGAACTCGACGTCGACCCCGTCTGCGGTCTGCTCCAAAGACGCGATCGAGTCGCCGAAGCGGTAGTCGACGGCGGATTCGGTGAGTCCGTAGATGATCCGCCCGAGTTCGCCGCGGTGGATCTCGGCGTCGCCGTGCTCGCGGCCGCCGAACGTGTCGCCGTCGAGGCTGGCGACCTTGCGGCCCTTGGCGTTGACGATCGAGGCGCTCTGGATGTCGGTGCGGGCGGCGCGGATCGGCTCCATGATGCCCATGCGTTCGACGACGTCGAGCGCCGCGCCGCGGATGTCGATCTTGTACCCGCCGGGCCGCAGCTCGGGGGCGCGCTCCACGACGACGGGCTCGAACCCGTTGCGGTGCAGCCAGTAGGCGAGGGTGGTCCCGGCGATTCCGGCACCGGAGATGAGGACGCGTTTCGCTGGCATGGTGGGGGACTCCGTTCGGTTCGCCCCGAGGGGAAGAGGGGGCCGGCCCGCCCGCCGGGGCAGGTGGCGAAGCGGACCGGCCCTCTCATCCTAGGGTCGAAACGGCTCACACCGTCCGGTGGGGACGGCGGCCGGGGCCGCTACTCCAGGCGTGCGACCGGGAGCCGCACCTCGATCGCGGTGCCCTCGCCGGGCTCGCTGTCGAGGCGGATCTCGCCGCCGTGCGCGGCGACGATCGAGGACACGATGGAGAGCCCGAGCCCGGAGCCGCCGGTGGCGCGCGACCGCGACGGGTCGGCCCGGTAGAACCGGTCGAAGACCTTCTGGCGGTGCTCGGCCGGGATGCCCGGGCCGTGGTCGGCGACGCGCAGGACCGCCCAGCCGCCGCTCTCGGCGACCGAGACGTCGATGGAGGTGCCCTGCGGGGTGTGCACGCGGGCGTTGGTCAGGAGGTTCACGAGCACCTGCCGCAGCTGGCCCTCGTTGGCGACCACGGTGATCGGCTGGCGCGCGGAGAGCCTGATCGGGTGCGTCGAGGCGGCGACCTCCGCGTCGTCCACGGCGTCCTGCGCGAGTTGGGTGAGCTCGACCAGCTCGCGGTCGCCGCCCACCTCCTCGTCGAGGCGGGACAGGACCATGAGGTCGTCGACGAGCTTCGCCAGGCGCGCGTTCTCGCTGCCGATGCGGCTCATGGCCCGGTCGAGCTTCTCGCCCTGCGGGGTCGCCCCGGACTCGTAGAGCTGGACGTAGCCGCCGATGGCGGTGAGCGGGGTGCGCAGTTCGTGCCCGGCGTCGGCCACGAACTGGCGCAGCCGCTCGTGCTGGCGGTCGCGCTGCGTGATGGCGTCGGTCAGGCGCGAGACCATCCGGTTGAGCGCCAAGGACAAGCGGCCCATCTCGGTGCGCGGGTCGGCGGCGGTGATGCGGTGGTCGAGGTTCCCGGAGGCGACGGTCTCGGCGTCGGCGACCATGTGGTCGACCACGCGCAGCCCGCGCCGGGTGATGATCCAGGCGATCACGATGCCGAGGGCGGCCACCACGAAGCCGGTGATGAGGACGGTCCGTGTCAGGGTCGAGATCGTGGCCTCGACGCCGTCCATCGAGGTGGCGACGACGACGGTGTAGGTGCCGCTGACACCGGTGAGTTTGGCGTTGACCAGGCTCGCGGCCCGGTAGGACGTCTCGCCGTCGACGCTCTCGACGGTGAAGTACTCGCTCTTGGAAGGGGGTGAGGACAGGTCGGGCATCGAGTAGGGGTCGTTCTTGAAACCGGCGGGGGTGCCTAGGACGAGCGTCCCGTCCTCGTCGAAGATCATGAGCGCGAACTCGGCGTACGGGACCTCGCCGGTCGACTCGTTGCCCTCGGCGGGACCGATGTCGCCCTGCTTCAGCACGCCGTGGAGTTTCTGATCGACCTGGTTGATCAGGTGGCTGGAAACCGTCTGCACGGTCACGAAGCCGATGATGCTCACCGCGACGATGAGCAGGACCGCCATGGCTGCGGCGATCTTGGTGCGGATTGCCATGGGGGCCTACTCCTGCGGCGGACGCAGCATGTAGCCGACGCCGCGGACGGTGTGGATGAGCCGCGGGCCGAGCTTGTCGAGCTTGCGGCGCAGGTAGAACACGTACGTCTCGGCGAGGCTGGACTCGGTCTCGAAGTCGTAGCCCCAGACCTGGCGCAGCAGCTCCGATTTGGACACCACCCGTCCGGCGTTGGCCGCGAGGTAGCGCAGGAGCCGGAACTCGGTGGGGGACAGGTCGATCGTCTTGCCGTCGCGGGTGACCTGGTGGGCCGCGAGGTCGAGGATGAGGTCGGCCACGGCGACCGTGTCGCCGCCGCGCGAGGAGGCCGTCTCCTTGCCGATGGTGCGGCGCAGGACCGCCGAGACGCGCAGCGAGAGCTCCTCGAGCCGGAACGGCTTCATCAGGTAGTCGTCGCCGCCGGAGCCGAAGCCGTCGCGGAGGTCGTCGGGCGCGGTGCGGGCGGTCAGGAAGATGATGGGCGTCTCGTCGCCGGAGGCGCGCATTCGGTCGGCGACGCCGAAGCCGTCGAGCCCGGGCATGTTCACGTCGAGGATCACCAGGTCCGGCCGCACCTTCTCGAGCGAGGCCAGGGCCTCGGTGCCCGAGCGGGCGGCGGTGACGTCGTAGCCCTGGAAGGAGAGAGCTTCGACCAGCAGGTCGGCCAGGCTCTCCTCGTCATCCACTACGAGGAGCCGTGCCGGGGACCCGTCGCCCCGGAGCGGCACCGCTGGCGGTGTTGCCCCGGCTGGCCCGCTGGTCGAAGTCATCCACCGCTCCTCAGTACTCGTGCCGGGCCTCGGTCGGTTGCCCGTCGGCGCGTTTCGTTCGGCCAGCCTATTGCACCCTTCGTGGGCCTGAAAGGGTTAGCGACCGTTTCCAGGGGAGTTCTGGACGCGCTCTCAGCTGGCATTCAGCTACGGATCGGAGTGTCGTGCCGAGCGGGCTACCGCCAGAAGTTACTGACTAGTAGTATTCGGGTGACACCGAACACTTGGAGGCAGAGCAATGGAGCCAGCCATCAACACGCAGGCCCTGAACGGCAGGGCCGCGTTCGTCACCGGCGCCAGCCGCGGCATCGGCGCGGCCATCGCCGTCGCACTCGGCGCGGCCGGGGTCAAGGTGGCGCTGTTCGCCAAGACCGGCGAGCCCCACCCGAAGCTCCCCGGGACCCTCTACGACACCGCGAAGCTCATCGAGGACGCGGGCGGCCAGGCCCTCCCGATCGTCGGCGACCTGCGCGACGCCGAAGCCGTGGGCGAAGCGGTCGACACCGCCGCCGCCGCGTTCGGCGGGCTCGACATCTGCGTGAACAACGCCTCCGCGCTCGACCTCACCGGCATCGGCGAGCTCAGCCTGAAGAAGTTCGACCTCATCGCGGGCGTGAACCTGCGCGGCACCTTCGCTACCGTCAGCGCCGCCCTCCCGTACCTGCGCGGCTCCGACCACGCCCACCTGCTCACCGTCAGCCCGCCGCTGAACACCGACCCCAAGTGGTTCGCGGGCGGCCCCTACACGGCCACCAAGTACGGCATGACGATCATGACCCTCGGCGCCGCCGAGACCGAGCCGGGCGTGGCCGCGAACTGCCTGTGGCCCAAGACGACCATCGCCACCGCCGCCGTCGCGTTCGCCCTCGGTGGGCAGCCGATGATCGACCGCAGCCGCAAGCCCGAGATCGTGGCCGACGCGGCGCTGGCGATCCTCGCGAAGGACCCGAAGGACTACACCGGCAACGCCGTGATGGTCGAGGACGTCCTCGCCGCCGAAGGCGTCACCGACCTGTCCGGCTACGCGGTCGTACCGGGCCAGGAGGACTTCCAGCCCGACATCTACGTCGACTAGCGGGCCTGGCCCCGGTCCTCGTCGGTCATGTACTCCTGCGCGGCGTCCCGCTCTTTGCGAGCGGCCCTGACCTGCGCGGGAACCCCGGCGAGGACCACGATCGCGAGTACTGCGAGCACGCCCGCCGCGATCGCGGCGGGCACCGACCAGCCCGTCTCCCGCACCTCGAACTCGCCGAACTCGGCGCACGCGCCCGTCACGGTCTCCCCGTCGGGCCCGGTGCTCTCGCAGACCGCGGACGTGCGGACTTCCTCGCCTTCGTAGACGAGCACCCGCTCCTCGCCGGGCAGTGCCACGATGAGCAGCACCACGGCCAGTGCCAGCGTCACGAGCGCGCTGAAGACCGCGACTCCAGGCGTGTCCGGCACCAGCCGCTGCTTCCGCTTCGCCCCGCCGCCGAGCCCGAAGTCGGCCTCCGAGAACTCACGACCACGCCCGTTCCGATTCCTCACGCCCCGATCGTACTGCCGCCACACGCACGCGAAGGCCGCCCCGCGACGCGGGACGGCCTTCGGCTGGCACTGCTAGCTGAACAACCGCTCTGCCGAGTCGACTTGGAACGCCCTGGCAGCCCAATACTGGAGCTGCTCGAGGTCGGTGCAGGAGGTGATGCGCTCGCGCTCGGCGCCGTCGATCTCGATCCCCCGCTGGTCGAGGATCAGCAGCAGCATCTCGGCATGGCCCTTGGCCTCGCCCTTCGCTTCGAGCTCGTCGATGAAACTGGCCTTGCGTTCTTCGTTGGTGTCCGTCTTCACCAGTGCCTCCAGTCGTTCCAACGCCTTTTCTGAAAGGACGCGGTTGGCAATTCGAGTGTACTTCTGTCGTAGGTGCTCCGGCAGGATCCACAGCGCTTCATAGAGCGCCGCCATCACCGCCTCGCCGTGCTCGCCGTCGCCGTGGGTCATGCAGGAGAGCAACGCCATCTGCTCGACTCCCCGAACCTGCTCGGCGGAAGTGACGACTGGGATGAGATCGGGGCCGATGACGAACGGCACCAGCGTGAATGCCAGATGGCCGGTTTCGATGGGCTGGGCTGCCCAGCGGGCCGTGCGCTCGTTGGGGCAGATGACGACAAGCGCGACCGGGCAGCGCAACTGGGTGCGGATCGAGATGAGGTAATCGGGCCAGACGAAGGACTTGTCGTCGTCCGGCTGGCGCTGCATCTCGTAGACCAGCGCGAACACGGGTTCCTCACCGAGGTAGTAGACCTCGACACCGTCGCAATCCTCCTTGTCTGGACGGTCGAGGCGCGTGATCGCCTCCGACCCGGGGCGGACTTCGGTGTAATCGGGGAGTCGCTGGCCGAGCAGGTCGCAATACAGCTCGGTGGCGAGCTTTGGGTTGTCCTGCAACAACCTCAGCGGTGTCTCATGTTCGTAGGTGACCACGAATCCAACTTAGGTTCGATGGGACCCGCTGCGTTGCAACGACACTCCGCCCGCATCAGCTGTGATGTACACCGTCTGGGAGCGGCGGCCTGCCAGGAACCACCAGGCGAATCCGGTCGCTGTTGCGAGAAGGCCTGCGGCGATGCCCAAGGCGCTCAGGGAGAACCATCCGAGGGCCGTGCCGAGCGCGGCCAGCGAGAGGCGGGCGGTGGCGTTGTAGGTGGTCACGTGGATGGAGGTGACCCGGCCGCGGAGCTCCGCAGGGACGGTGTCCAGGAGGATCGTCGTGTCGAGCGCGATGACGCACCCGCTCGCGAGGCGCATGGCGACCAGGCACGTCAAGGCCCCGGCCAGACCCGGTGCGGCGAAGAAGCCCGCCCATGCGAGTCCTTGCGCCGCATAGCAGGCGGCCCACACCGGCAGGTGCGTCGAGCGGGGGAGGCGGCTCGCGATGACCGTGCCGGCGAGGACGGCGACCCCGTCGCAGGCGAACACGAGCGCGACGGTCGCGGCGTCGCCGCCGAGGCCGTCGACGACGTGGCCGCTGAGCATGACCGTGTAGCCGCCGCCGATGAAGCCCCAGGCGATGCCGATCCAGATCACCGACCGGGCGAGCGGGTAACGGCGGGTCGCGCCGAACCCCTCGCGCAGGCCGGTCGCGAACGACCGCAGCCGGGCGCCGACGCGTTCGCCGTCCGGGGCCGCGGCCGGACCAGTCGCCCGGACCTGCGACAGGACCACCGCGCCGCAGGCGATGAGCGCGGCCGCGCCACCGATCGCCGCGACGGGCGACCACGCGGACACCAGGCCCGCACCGATCGCGCCGACGATCGTCATGATCCCGCCGAGCGAGCCGAACGCCGCGTTCGCCTGCTGCCGCTCCTCGGGCGCGACGAGCCCGTACAGCCACTGCTGCCGGGCCGCGGGCCAGAACGCCATCGCGATGCTCTGCGCCGCATAGCAACCCGCGAGGACGACCAGGTTCCCGGCCGAAGCGCCGACGGCCATCCCGGCGACCGCGACCGCCTGCGCGGCCACCGTCCACAGCAGGAGCGGCCGCAGCCGCGCCCGGTCGGCGGCCAGACCCGCCACCGGTGTGAGCAGCAGCGCGGGCAGGACTCCGGCGAGTTGGACGGCGGCCAGGGCCGCCGTCCCGGCGGCGTCGAGGACGTGGAGCGCGACGCTGATCTGCAGCATCCAGAACGCCGCCGAGAGGCAGGCCGCGGCCGACCACAGCCGCCGCACATCGCGGTTCACGCGATGAGGTGGACGTCGCCGAACTCGTGCCAGAGGTAGCGCGACTCGATCGCGGCGGCGTAGGAGTCGCGGAGGAGGCCGGTGTCGACGACGGCCTCCAGCATCGAGAGGTGCGTGGAGCGGGGCTCGTGGAAGCCGGTGAGGAGGCCGTCGACGACCTGGACCGGGTTGGCGGGGGAGATGATGCGGTCGGTGTGGCCGGAGGCGGCGACGACAGCGCCGTCGACGACCGCGCTCTCCAGCGCCCGCACCGCGGTGGTGCCGACGGCGATGACGCGGCCGCCGGACGCCTTGGCGGCGTTGACGTTCCGGGCCGTGTACTCGCCGACCTCGAACCACTCGGGGTACGGGTCCTCGTCGCTCTCGAGCGAGGCGACCCCCGTGTGCAGCGTGATCGGGGCGATCCCGACCCCGGCCGAGACCAGGCGGGTGACGATCTCGGGCGTGAACGGCCTTGCCGCGCTGGGCATCTCGGCCGAGCCGGGTACCGTGGCGAACGCGGTCTGGTAGGCGTGCAGCGGCCAGTCGCGGTCGACGTAGGAGTACCGGATCGGCCTGCCGTACCGGGCCAGGTAGTCCGGTACCGACTCGACCGGCGGCCGGGTCACCCACAGCCGCTTACCGAAGCGCCGCTCCAGCCGCAGCGCCGTCTTGCCCGGGAGGTCGACGGTCCGGCCGGGCACCTCGCCGAGGAACGGCTTGCCGCGGTCGCGCAGCTCCACCAGCCACGACCCGTCGGGCCGCGTCGAGGAGAAGTGGACGCGCAGGCCCTGCCGGGTCGGCACGGCCGCCGGAAGGGTCGCCGAGTTGTTGACCACGAGCAGGTCGCCGGGGCGGACGAGCGCGGGGAGGTCGTCGAAACTGCGGTGGCGGATCTCGCCAGTGGCCTTGTCAGACACCAGGAGCCGCACGTCGGAGCGGGCGGTCCCGCGCGTCTCGGCGGGTTCGACCGCCTCCAGGGCGGCGTCCAGGGCGAAGTCGAAGGGGGAGGTCAATGTGGTGCTCACGCCCTGGCCTCCTCATGGGTGTGGTTGTGCAGCTTGTCGAAGTCGCGGGCGGCGTACCGGCCGCTCTCGGGGGCTTTCCACTCGCAGGTGCACCAGCGGGCGCCCACGAGCGAGTAGATCGCCGCGGCGGCCAGCGCGGGCGGGTCGGCCTCGGCGGCGTCGGCCTCGCCGACCGCGTCGGCGAGCATCGCGGTGGACATCTCGCCGGGGTCGAGCGCCCAGACGGCGATGGCCGGCTCCTCCGCGGCGAGCACGTTCGACAGCTGGTCGAGCGCGGCCTTCGTCGACCCGTACGGGCCCCACGTCGCGTACGGGCCGGTCGCGGCGTCGGAGGAGATGTTGACGATCGCGCCGCCGCGCTCCCGCAGGGACGGCAGTGCGAGCTGCGCCAAGGCGATCGGAGCCCAGACGTTCATCTCGAACAGGCGCGGCCACGCCGTCAGGTCCGCTTCCGCGAGCAGCGGCAGCGGAACTTCACCCAGTGTCGAGGCGTTGTTGACGAGGAGGTCGAGCCTGCCTTGGGCCATGGCGACGAGCTCCCGGCGGTGCACGGCGTCGGTGACGTCCCCGGCCAGGTAGGCGGCGCCGAGGCGTTCGGCGACGCGTTTGAGCCGCTCCTCGCCGCGGGCGGTGAGGATCAGGTTCCAGCCGGAGGCGGCCAGGCGCTCGGCGAGGGCCTCGCCGAGCCCGGCGGAGGCCCCCGTGACGATGGCGGTGCGGTCGTCCACTTGCGGCAGCTGTGCTTCACTCATGGCCTCACGCTATTTCCGGCGCGGGCCGGGCGCATCGGGCCGAGGTCGCGGTCAGGACTGCGGCGCAGGTCCTAGGACCAGCGACCGAGGCCCGAGTGCCGCCGCGTCGACTAGATTGGCAGCGTGACCGCCTCTTCTGATCCGACCGCGCTGCTGCACGAGGTGTCGGCCGCCGTCGGCGCGATCACCCGGCACCTGTCCGTGCACCAGGTGCTCGAGGTGATCGTCTCCTCGGCCCGGCGCCTCGTCGGGGCCGACTACGCCGCCATCGGCATCCCCGACGACGAAGGCGGGTTCGCCGAGTTCATCACCGACGGCATCGGCGAGGAGCAGCGGCTCGAGATCGGGCCGCTGCCGCGCCAGCACGGGATGCTCGCCGCGATCCTCGCCGAGAGCGAGCCGATCCGCCTCGACGACCTGCGCCGCGACCCGCGCTTCCAGTGGTGGCCGAAGGCGCACCCGAGCATGGCCGCGCTGCTGGGCGTCCCGATCCAGGAGTGCGGGCGGACCCTCGGCATCGTCGTGCTCACCAACGACCTCGGCAAGCCCGGGTTCAGCGAGGCCGACACCGAGCTGATCGAGCTGCTCGCCTCGCACGCGGCCATCGCGATCACCAACGCCCGGCTGTACGAGCGCAGCCGCGAGCTCACCGTGGTCGAGGAGCGCAACCGGCTCGCCCGCGAACTCCACGACGCGGTCATGCAGCGCCTGTTCTCCCTGCGGCTCTCCGCGCGCGCCGCCCGCAAGCTCGCCCCGACCGACCCCGAGGCCGCCGCTTGCCGCCTCGCCGAGGTCGAGACCCTCGCCGCCGAGGCCATCGCCGAGCTGCGCGCCGTAATCGTCGAGCTCCGGCCCGCCGACCTCGACGCGCACGGCCTGGTCGAGACCCTGCGGCGGCACGTCAACCTCCTCGACCGCCTGCACGACACCGAGGTCACGTTCGAAGTGAGGTCCCCTGTGGACCTCTCGCGGGACGGCGAGGTCGAAGTGCTCCGGCTCGTCCAAGAAGCCCTGAGCAATGCGTTCCGGCACGCCCGCGCCCGCCGCGTCGCCGTCACCGTCGAGTCCGAGCGCATCACCATCGCCGACGACGGCGACGGCTTCGACGCCGACGAGGCCGCCACGCGCGGCCTCGGACTCCTGTCGATGCGCGAGCGCGCCAAGGCGCTCGGCGGCGGCCTCGACCTGAGGACCGCCCCGGGCGAGGGCACCGCCGTGGTCCTCGAACTCGACTCGACCGAGGAGGCCGACCGTGGCTGAGATCCGGCTCCTCCTCGTCGACGACCACCCGGTCGTCCGTCGCGGCCTGCGCGGCTACCTCGAACTCGAACCGGACTTCACCGTCGTCGGCGAGGCGGGCGACGGCGAAGAGGCTTTGCACGCCATCGAGGAGACCCGCCCCGACGTGGTCCTCCTCGACCTCAAGATGCCCGGACTCGACGGCCAGGGCGTGCTCGAACGCCTGGACCAGGACGCCCCGCGCGTCCTCGTCCTCACCTCCGCCACCGACGCCGAACGCGTCCCGAACGCCATCACCGCGGGCGCGGCCGGGTTCGTGTACAAGGACATCGACCCCGACGCACTGGCGAGCGCGATCCGAACCGTCCACTCCGGACAACTGCTGCTGTCCCCGGTCGCCATGCGCGGCTTGATGAACGGCAACGGCAGCACGACCTCGGCCCCTTCCCTGACCCCGCGCGAGAGCCAGGTCCTCGGCTTGATCGCTAAGGGCCAGACCAACCGCCAGATCGCCCGCGCCCTCGGCGTCTCGGAGAAGACCGTGAAGACCCACGTCACGAATCTCCTGCGCCGCATCGGCGCCGCCGACCGCACCCAGGCAGCACTGTGGGCGGTTCGCCACGGTATCGGATGAATCGCTGATTGTGACCGTCTATTGAGTCATCACCCATCGTGATCATTTAAGGTCCCGTCGTGTGCCCCGGCGACGGGCTCCCGAACTTCGCCTGGGAGATGGCCTTCTAGGAACGCTGCGCGAAGCTTGAGTGACAGAGGAAGCCGGCGGCACCGGTTCCGGTGCCGCCGACGTTTTCGCGTGGGCTAGTTGACTTCGAGGGGGTCGCCGCCTTGGCGGTTGCCGGTGTCGAGGGCGTCGATCTGGGCGAGGTCGGCGTCGGTGAGGGCGAAGTCGAGGACCTGCCAGTTCTCGCGGATGCGTTCGGGGGTCACCGACTTGGGGATGACGACGTTGCCGCGCTGGAGGTTCCAGCGCAGGACGACCTGCGCCGGGGTGCGGCCGTGGGCCTCGGCGACCGTCTTGACGGCGGGCTCGTCGAAGAGGCCGCCGCCGCGCAGGGCGAGCGGGCCCCAGGACTCGGTGACGACGCCGTGCTCGTCGTGCCAGGCCCGCAGCTCGGGCTGGCTGAAGTACGGGTGCAGCTCGACCTGGTTGATCTCGGGGGCCGTGCCGGTCTCGGCCTCGCAGCGGGCGAGGTGGTCGATCGTGAAGTTCGAGACGCCCGCAGAGCGGAGCAGGCCCTCGGAACGGGCGTCGAGCAGCGCCTGCCAGGACTCGACGTACTTGTCGACCTTCGGGCGCGGCCAGTGCAGGAGGTACAGGTCGAGGTAGTCGGTGCCGAGCCGCTCGAGGGACTCGTTCAGGTTGCGGCGGACCTCGTCGTAGCCGTGGTCCCAGGTCTTGCTGGTGAGGAAGATGTCGCCGCGCGCGACGCCGGACTGGCTGATCGCCTTGCCGACACCGGTCTCGTTGCTGTAGCCCACGGCGGTGTCGACGAGCCGGTAGCCCGTCTCGAGCGCGGTCGCGACCGCGGCGCGCACGTCGGCGCCGTCCTCGATCCTGAAGGTGCCGTAGCCGTAACGCGGGATCTGGGCCCCGCCGGACAGGGTGATCGCTGTGCTCATTTCGCTCATGCGCGCGAGCCTACTCAGTTGGAAGGCGATTGCAAAACGCCCCGCCGAGAAATACTTGCCAATATGGAAAGTCTCGACTTGACGTAATGGAAAGTCATCCGCTAGACTTTCCGACATGGAAAGTGAACTGACCCCCCAGGAAGCGCAGGCCGCCCTCGCCGCCGTGCACGAGTCCCGTTCCGACATGGCCGACCGCCTCATCACCCCGTGGTGGTACCACCCCGTGCTCGGCGTCCTCGTGGGCGGACTCGTCGCCGTCGCGACGAGCGGCGTCGCGTTCCCGATCCTGATCGGCGTGCTCGCGGTCTACGGCGTGGGCCTGTACCTGCTCGTGACCGCCTACCGCCGCAAAGCCCGCGTGTGGTTGAGCGGATTCGACGGCGGCCCGAAATCGCGCCGCAGCGCCACGGCCATGCTGGTCGCCACCCTCGCGATCACGATCGCGGGCTCGGTGTTCAGCATCGGCCTGGAGATCCGCTGGACGGCCCTGCTCACCGGCCTCGCGGTCGCCGCGGCCGTCACCGTCTGGGGCCGCCACTACGACAAGGTCGTCCGGGCCGAGCTGCGTGAGGCCTCATGACCGCAGCAGGGTTCGAGAGCGCGCGGTTCGACGAGATCATCCACGCGCCCAACCGGTTGCGGATCTGCTCGATGCTCTCGGCGATGAACGAGGTCGAGTTCGCCGCCCTCCGGGAGGCCCTCGGCGTCTCCGACTCGGTCCTCAGCAAACAGCTCAAGGCCCTCGAGGACGCCGGATACCTCAGCGTCAAGAAGTCCCCTTGGGAGGGCCGCACCCGCACCTGGGCCGCCCTCACCCCCGCCGGGAAGGACGCCTTCAACGGGCACGTGGCCGAACTCCGGCGACTCGCGGCGGGCGTCGCACTCGAGTAGCGCACAACGGAAAGCGGGGCGGGCGGCCAGGCCGCCCGCCCCGCTCCTCAGCGCTCGTTGCCGCCGGGGTCGATGCCCTGGCGCTTCCCGGTCTCCAGCGCGTCGATCGCCGCCATCTCGTCCCCGGTCAGTGCGAAGCCGAACACTTCGAAGTTCTCGGCGATACGGCTCGCCTTGGAGGACTTGGGGATCACGACGCAGCCGTGTTGCAGGTGCCAGCGGATGACGACCTGGCCCGGGCTCATCCCGTGCGCCTCGGCGGCGGCCGTGACGGCCGGTTCGGCGAGGACCGAGCCGGTGCGCTGGCCGAGCGGCCCCCACGACTCGGTGGCGATGCCGCGTTCGGCCTGCCAGGCGCGCAGCTCGGGCTGGTTGAAGTACGGGTGCAGCTCGACCTGGTTCACCGAGGGGTACACGCCGACGGCGTCGTGGACGGCGTCGAGGTGCTCGGGCAGGAAGTTCGAGACCCCCGCCGAGCGGATCAGGCCCTCCTCCTTGGCCTTGAGCAGGGCCTCGAAGGTCTCGGCGTACAGGCCCTGCTTGGGCGAGGGCCAGTGGATCAGGTACAGGTCGAGGTAGTCGGTGCCCAGGCGCTCCAGCGAGGCCTCGAGCGCGGCGCGCGCCTTGTCCGCGCCGTGGTGGTCGTTCCAGACCTTCGTGGTGAGGAAGACCTCGCTGCGCGGGACGCCCGAGCCGTTGACCGCGCGGCCGACGCCGACCTCGTTGCCGTACATCTCGGCGGTGTCGATCAGCCGGTAGCCGGTGGCGAGCGCGGCCTCGACCGCCTGCTGGGCCTCGTCGTCGCCGACCTTGTAGGTGCCGTAGCCGATGCGGGGCATCGCGGTGCCGTCGTTGAGCTCGATCGGAGCGCTGAGATCAGTCATGCCCCGAGGGTAGCCGCGTCAGAGGGCCTTGCGGTCGGCGTCGACCATGATCCGCGCGAGCTCGTCCCAGTGGACCTTGGCCTTCCAGCCGATCTCGCGCGCGATCTTGGCGGGGTTGCCGATGAGCTCGGGGACCTCGGCGGGCCGCTCGTACCGCTCGTCGTGCTCGACGTGGTCGCGCCAGTCGAGCCCCGCGTGCCCGAACGCGGCCTCGGCGAAGTCGCGGACGGTGGCGGGCTTGCCGGTGGCGAGGACGTAGTCGACCGGTTCGTCGTGCTGGAGCATGAGCCACATGGCCTCGACGTACTCGGGCGCGTAGCCCCAGTCGCGCACGGCGTCCATGTTGCCGAGGAAGACCTTCCGCTCCAGGCCGGCCTCGATGCGGGCGACGGCGCGGGTGATCTTGCGGGTCACGAACGTCTCGCCGCGCCGGGGGCTCTCGTGGTTGAAGGAGATCCCGTTGACGGCGAACATGCCGTAGGACTCGCGGTAGTTCACGGTGGCCCAGTGCGCGTAGACCTTCGCGACGCCGTAGGGGCTGCGCGGGTGGAACGGCGTGGCCTCGTCCTGCGGGGGCGCGGTGAGGCCAAACATCTCCGAAGTGGACGCCTGGTAGATCCGGGTATCGATCCCGCTGGCGCGCACGGCCTCCAGGAGCCGGATCGCGCCGAGCGCGGTCACGTTCGCGGTGTACTCGGGGAGGTCGAAGCTGACGCGCACGTGGCTCTGGGCGGCGAGGTTGTAGATCTCGTCGGGGCGCACGTCCCGGACGAGGTTGCCGAGCATCCCGGCGTCGGTGAGGTCGCCCTTGTGGAGGAAGAGCCTGCGACCGGTGTCGTGCGGGTCCTGGTAGACCGCGTCGAGGCGGGAGGTGTTGGCCAGGAGCGACGACGCGTGCCGGACGATCCCGTGGACCGTGTACCCCTTCGCGAGCAGCAGCTCCGTGAGGTACGAGCCGTCCTGCCCGGTGATGCCGGTGATGAGGGCGGTCCGGCCGGGAGTCGTTGTCATGCGCGGTCCTTCGGCGTCGTCGAGCTCGGGAGGTGTTCGGAGCGGCCGATCCAGTCGGCGCAGAGCCGCAGGCCCTGGCGGCGCGCGAAGGGGAGGTCCCGGCTTCCGGCCAGGCGCAGCACGCCGTCGGCGACGCCCGCCGAGTAGGTGGCGGGGTCGGCGACCGGGGCGTGCTCGAGGCGGGCGAGGATGACGCCTTCGACGAGGCCGAAGACGAGGTGCGCGCGCTCGGCGAGCCCGCCGGGCGGGTAGTCGCGGGCCGGGTCGGTGCGGCCGAGGAGCTCCCGGTAGGAGTCGCGCAGCCGCCCGCGCATCTGCCGGAACGGCGCGAAGGCCTCCTGCTGCACTTCGGGAAGCAGGTACAGCGCGCCGAGGTTGTGCTCGGCCCCGGCGAGCTGCGCGGCGTCGATGCGGGCGAGGGCCCAGAGGCGGGCTTCGGCGGAGGCGTCCCGTTCGGCGAGCGCCCATTCGGCGAATTCGAGGGACGGGGCCACGGTGGTCTCCAACAGGCTGCTCAGCAGGGCTTCCTTGCTGGGGAAGTGGTAGTACATGCTGGCCTGGCGCATCCCGGCCCTGGCGGCGATGGCGCGGGTGGAGGTGGCCGTGTAGCCCTGGACGGTGAAGAGCTCGGACGCGGCGGCCAGGATCTGGTCGCGGGGCTCGGCGGCGGGTGCGGCGCCGCCGTCGGGGCCCTGGGCGGCCCGGGGGCGGCCGACGCGCCGCTTGGGCCGGTCCGCCTGGGACTCCTTCGCTGCGGTGGGCATCGGTACGCCTTCCTGTCCAGTGTGCGCGCACCAGTCTAGTTCGCGGGCTTCCGATCCGGTCGGCGAGCGCGTGCCCGGCGCGCGCCGGGCCTCAGCGCGTTGCCGTTGTGCGGGGGTGTTCATGCCGGTGAAATAAATTCTGTCAATCGATCGAAATACCAGGGCGATTAGTTTCTATCGACTGATAGAAATCTGATCGGAAGGTGCCCGATGATACTCCTCGGTGTAGGGCTCTCAATCGTCGTCGTCCTCGTGATTGGCCTGGTCGTGTCCCGGAAAGTGGACGGCGACTCCGGCCGCTACCTCGTCGCGGGCCGCACGCTCGGCGTCCCGCTCGTCGCCGCCGGGCTCATGGCCCAGGCGGTCGACTCCAACGCCACCCTCGGCAACACGGACCTCGCCTACGGCTTCGGCTTCTGGGCAGGGGCGAGCCTGCCCATCGGGCTCGCCCTCTGCCTGATCCTCACCGGCGTCTTCTTCGCCAAGCGCATGAACGCCGCCAAGCTCCTCACGCTCCCGGACTGGTACGCCCGCCGCTACGGGCGCCGCATCGAACTGTCCGCCTCGGTCGCCATGATCGGCGCCTACGTGCTCCTGCTCGCCGGGAACCTCGTCGCGGGCGGCTTCCTGTTCGAGCACTTCCTCGGGATCGACTACACCGTCGGCGTGCTGCTCATCGTCGCCGTGGTCATGACGTACACCGTCGCCGGAGGCATGTTCTCCGACTCCTACACCGCCGCCGCCCAGATGGTCATCACCGTCGTCGGCACCGCCTCCCTGTTCACCTGGGTGGCCCTGACCCACGGGATCTCGGTCCCCGAAGGCATGGGCGCCTTCGACCTCGGACAGCTCACCGACCCCGCCCAAGGCGCCCCGATCAACTGGGCGACCCTCATCGCCCTCGGCGTCGGCGACATCGTCGCCATCGACTTCATGCAGCGCATCTTCTCGGCCAAGAGCCCGTCCGTCGCCCGCCGCGCCTGCTTCCTCGGTGCGGCCGGGACCCTCCTCATCGGCATCCCCTTCAGCTACGTGGCCCTCTCCGCGGTCGACATCGTCGGACCCGACGCGGGCTCCGCGGTGCTGTTCACGCTCCTGGAGGACCACGCGCCCGCCTGGCTCGCCATGCTCGTGCTCGCCGCGGTCGTCGCCGCCTCCTGCTCGACCGCGAACGGCGCGATCCTCGGCACCGGCGCCGTCGCCGCCCGCAACATCGCGGGCATCCGCGAGACCGACAGCGGCCGCCTCCCCGAACTGAAGGTCTTCGGTGCGGGCAAGGACCCGCTGCTGCGCGCCAGCCGCATCGCGATGTTCCCGATCGTCGCCCTCGCCGTCCTGGTGGCGGTGCGGGTCCCGCAGACCGGCATCCTGCTCACGCTCGCCTTCGACCTCATGCTCGCGGGCCTGGTCGTGCCGTTCGCCTTGGGGCTCTGGTGGAAGCGCGGCGGCGCGGCCTCGGCAGCGGCCGCGATCGCCGTGGGCTTCGGCGTGCGCCTCACCCTGTTCGCCCTCACCCCCACGGTCTACGGCGTCCCGAACGACCTGCTGTACATCGAGAACGACGTGTTCACCGCGTCCCTCGACGGCTGGTCCACCTTCATCGCGTTCCTCGCGGGGACCGCCGCCTACGCGGCGGTCGCGCTGCTGCGCCCCGCCAAGGCCTACCGCACCGCGGCAGCGGCGCCCGGCGCAGTCCGCGAACCGGTGGCCGCGAAGGCCTGAGCCGCGCCGGAGGCCCCCGCGGACGCGTTCCGCGGGGGCCTCCGCCGTGTCCGCCGACGACAAGCGGCACAACCGGTTGTGCGGCCAAGGCAATCAAGCCGAAACGCGGCAGTCACCGCTCCGAACCCTTGCGCGGCTAATTTCTATCAAGCGACAGAAATTGATCGGAGCGGAGGACCGCATGACCGAAACCCCTGCACCCCAAGCCGAACCGTCAGCCACGGGCAACACCTACGCCGCCCGCGACCACGCCCGCGCCCAAGAAGCCGCCGCAGCGGCCACCGAACGCGCCTGGGTCCCCGCCGCCGACCACCCCGGCACCCCGGCCGACATCGACCCGGACAAGCTCGTCTGGGCCGAGACCGTCGGCGGCGGCGGATACGCCCACCAGACCCTCGCCCCCGGCACCGTCGTCGAACTCACCGACCTCGACGGCGACGCCTGCGTACACCTCGCCCTCGCCTGGGCCGGAAGTCCCTGGGAGCGGCTCTGCGTCGCCGACACCCTCAAAGTCCAGTGGAACGCCTACCTCGGCCAGGGCAGCCTCCTGCTCTCCGACCAGGGCCGCGCGCTGGCGACCCTGGTCATGGACGAGTCCGGCCGCCACGACGCGTTCTGCGGCGCGCCCACGGCCGCCCAGAACGAGGCGCGCTACGGCGACGGCACGCCCTGGGGCCCGACCCCGGCCGCCCGGGAACTGCTCAAGCTCGCCGCCGCCAAGCACGACCTCACCGCCCGCGACCTCCCGCAGACCGTCGCACTCTTCAAGGGCCTCAAGGCGGACGCCGAAGGCCGTCTCCACTGGCTGGGGGGCTCCGGTCCAGGCAGGAGGGTCCGCCTCCTCGCCGAGGCTCCGCTACTGGTCATGCTCGCGAACACCCCGCACGCCCTCGACCCGCGCGAGGACTACACCGTCGGCCCGGTCCGCGCCCTCGCCTGGCGCGAGCGCCCGACAGGAACCGGCGACGCCCGCTGGGACGCCACCCCCGAAGGCCGCCGCGCCCTCGCCAACACCGCCGCCCGGATCGGAGCCGCCGCATGACCGCCGAACCGCCCACTGTGTCCGTCGTGGACCCCCGCGCCCCCTGGTCCGGGTTCGTCGCCGCCGGGCAGACCCTGCTGATCACCGACCTCGAAGGCAACCAGGCCGTCGACTTCCTCCTCTTCGACGCCGCCGACACGAGCCTGCGCTACAGCGCCCAGAACACGATCGCCGCCGCCGGATCGCTGTTCCTGACCACCGGCTCGGTCCTGCGCGACGTCGAGCACCGCCCCCTCGCGCGCGTCACCGCCGACAACTGCGGCCGCCACGACACCATCGGCGGCGCGTGCTCCAAGGAGTCCAACACCCTCCGCTACGGGCACCAGACCTGGGCGCAGCACGCGTGCGTCGAGAACTTCCTCCACGAGGGTGCGAAATGGGGCCTGGGAAAGCGAGACATGACGAGCAACGTCAACTGGTTCATGAACGTGCCCGTCGAGGACGACGGCTGCCTGGGCATCGTCGACGGCATCTCCGCGCCCGGCCTCGAGGTGGCCCTGCGCGCCGAACGGGACGTCATCGCCCTCATCTCCAACTGCCCTCAGATCAACAACCCCTGCAACGCCTTCAACCCCACCGCGATCCGCGTCTCGGTCACCGGGCCGACCGACGCCTCGAGCACCCCGGCGAGAGCGGAGTCCTGACTTGACCTTCGACACCCTCCTGATCGCCAACCGCGGCGAGATCGCCGTGCGCGTCATCGCCACCGCGAAGCGCATGGGCCTGAGGACCGTGGCCGTCTACTCCGACGCCGACCGGGCCGCCGCGCACGTGGACGCCGCCGACACGGCGGTGCGCATCGGCGGCCCCGCCCCCGCCGACTCCTACCTGCGGCCCGAACGGATCCTCGAAGCCGCCGCCGCGACCGGCGCGGGCGCGATCCACCCCGGCTACGGCTTCCTCTCCGAGAACGCCGCCTTCGCGCGGGCCGTCGAGGACGCCGGGATCGCCTTCGTCGGGCCCGCCCCCGAGCACCTGGAGCTGTTCGGCGCCAAGCACACCGCGCGGGCCGCCGCCGAGGCCGCCGGAGTCCCGCTCCTGGCCGGGACCGGGCTGCTCGACGGCGTCGAGCACGCCCTCGCCGAAGCCGACCGCATCGGATACCCCGTGATGCTCAAGGCCACCGGGGGCGGCGGCGGCATCGGCATGCGTCCGGCCGCCGACCCTGCCGAACTGCGCGAGGCCTGGGACAGCGTCAAGCGCCTCGCCGAGAGCGGCTTCGGCGACGCCGGGCTCTTCCTCGAACGCCTCGTGCGCCGCGCCCGGCACGTCGAGGCGCAGGTCTTCGGCGACGGCCTCGGCGAGGTGGCGGTCCTCGGCGACCGCGACTGCACCCTCCAGCGCCGCAACCAGAAAGTGGTCGAAGAGGCCCCCGCACCCGACGTCCCGGCCCGCCTTCGCGAGCGCTACCAGCAAGCGGCGCAACGGCTCTGCGCCGACGTGCGCTACCGCTCCGCGGGCACCGTGGAGTTCCTGTACGACACCGAACGCGAGGAGGTCGCGTTCCTGGAGGTCAACACCCGCCTCCAGGTCGAGCACCCCGTCACCGAGGCGGTCTTCGGCGTCGACCTCGTCGAATGGATGCTCCGCCTCGCCCAAGGGGACGCCGCCCCGATGCGCCGCCCGCTGCGGGCGAGCGGCCACGCCGTGCAGACCCGCCTGTACGCCGAGGACCCCGCCCAGGGCCACCGGCCCTCCACCGGCACGATCACGCACCTCGCGCTCCCCGGAGGCGTCCGCGCCGACACCTGGATCGAGGCCGGGACCGAGGTCGGACCGCACTACGACCCGATGATCGCCAAGCTCATCAGTCACGGCCCCACCCGCGCCGACGCCGTCGCCACCGCCGCGAACGCCTTGGGCGAGCTGCGGATCGCGGGGGTCGAGACCAACCAGGGGCAGCTCGCCGCGGCCCTCGCCCACCCCGACTTCGCGGCCGCGCGGCACACCACCGCGACCCTCGCCGACGTCCCCGACCCGCGCCCGCGCATCGACGTCCTCGCCGCCGGGACGCAGACCACGATCCAGGACTGGCCCGGCCGCACGGGCTACTGGCAGGTCGGCCTGCCGCCCTCGGGCCCCATGGACGACCTGTCGTTCCGCCTCGGGAACCGCGCCCTCGGCAACCCCGAGGGCGCCCCCGGCCTCGAATGCGTCGCGCAGGGGCCGACACTGCGGTTCAGCCACGGAACGACGGTGTGCGTGACCGGCGCCCCGGCCCCGATCACGGTGGCCGGTGCGCCTGCGCCGCAATGGGAGCCGTTCGACGTCCCCGCTGGAGCCGAACTCGCGGTGGGCGCTCCCGAGACCGCGGGCATCCGCACCTACCTGCTCGTGCGCGGCGGCCTCGACGTGCCGCACTATCTCGGCTCGGCCGCCACGTTCACCCTCGGCGGGATCGGCGGCCTCACCGGGGCCGCGCTCAAACCCGGCGACGTCCTGCGCGCCGCACCGGCCGGGCCCGGGACGCCGGCCCCCGTGCCCGAAGCGGACCGGCCGGCGTTCACGAACGTGTGGGAGCTGCCGGTCGTCGAAGGCCCGCACGCCGCCCCCGAGTTCTTCACCCGCGAGGACATGGACGACTTCTACAGCGCCCGTTGGGAAGTCCATTTCAACTCCGCCCGCACCGGGGTGCGCCTCACCGGCCCGAAGCCGCGCTGGGCCCGCCCGGACGGCGGCGAGGCGGGCCTGCACCCGTCGAACCTCCACGACAACGCCTACGCGATCGGAGCGGTCGACTTCACCGGGGACATGCCGGTCCTGCTCGGGCCGGACGGGCCGAGCCTGGGCGGGTTCGTCTGCCCAGCGACGGTGATCAAGGCGCACCGCTGGCGGCTCGGGCAGCTGCGGCCGGGGGACACCGTGCGCTTCGTGCCCGTCAGCGACGCGGGCGTCCCGAACGCGCGACGGAACCCGGCGCTCGCCCCGGCCCCCGACCGCGCCCCGGTCGCCGACGGCGGCGTCCTGGCCCGGATCGCGGCCGGACCGGACGCCCCGGCCGTCGCCTACCGCCGCTCGGGCGACGACAACCTCCTGATCGAGTACGGGCCCAACCTCCTCGACCTGGCCCTGCGGATGCGCGTGCACGCCCTGGCCGAAGCCGTCGCCGCGAGCCTCGGCGACGAAGTGCTGCTCGACCTGACTCCCGGAGTGCGAAGCCTCCAGGTCCACTTCGATCCGGCCCGACTCAGCCAGTCCGCACTCGTCGATCGGCTGACAGAAATCGAAGCGACACTGCCTTCCACGGAAGACCTCGCCGTGCCGAGCCGCGAAGTGTGGCTGCCTCTGTCCTGGGACGATCCGGCCACCCGGGAGGCCATCGACCGGTACATGAACGGCGTGCGGGACGACGCGCCGTGGTGCCCGTGGAACATCGAGTTCATCCGCCGCATGAACGGCCTCGACTCGGTGGACGACGTCTACCGCACGGTCTTCGACGCGGAATACATGGTGCTCGGCCTCGGCGACGTCTACCTCGGCGCGCCCGTCGCGACCCCGCTCGACCCGAGGCACCGGCTCGTCACCACCAAGTACAACCCGGCGCGCACGTGGACGCCGCAGAACGCGGTCGGCATCGGCGGCGCGTATCTGTGCGTCTACGGCATGGAAGGCCCCGGCGGCTACCAGTTCGTGGGCCGCACCGTGCAGGTGTGGAACACCTACCGCCAGCGCGGCCCGTTCACCGGGGGGAAGCCGTGGCTGCTGCGCTTCTTCGACCGCATCCGCTGGTACCCGGTCGGGACCGAGGAGCTGGGGGAGCTGCGGGCTGAGATGGACGCGGGCCGGTTCACACCGCGCACCGCCGACGGGGAGTTCCGCTACGCCGACTACCGCCGGTTCCTCGACGCCAACGAAGAGGGCATCGGCGCTTTCCGTGCGCGCCAGGCGGAGGCGTTCGCGGCTGAGCGCGCAGCCTGGGAGGCCTCGGGCGAGTTCGACCGCCAGGAGGCCGAGCCGCCGCAGGCGGCGACCGAGGAGGTGACGGCCCCGCCCGGCGGGGCCGTGGTGGCCGCGCCGCTGGCGGCGGCGGTGTGGAAGGCCCTGGTCGAGCCGGGGCAGGAGGTCGGAGCCGGGGACGCGCTGTACGTCCTGGAGGCGATGAAGATGGAGACCCCTGTGCTGGCGCCTCAGGCCGGGCGGGTCCTCAAGGTCCTAGCGGGCCCGGGAGACCTTGTGGCGCAAGGCAGCCCGCTGGCGGTCCTGGAACCGAGCTGAGGACGGCGCGCGGCGGCTGAGTCCCGGAGGTCCGGCAGGAGTCGGCCAGGAGTCGGGCAGGGCCGCCGCGCGAAGCTGCGCCGGGTGAGGAGCGGTGCGGCGCGAAGCCGTGGCGGCCAGGGAGCGCCGGGGTGGGAGGAGGTGCGCGGCAGCGATGCGGCGCGCTGCCGCATCGCGCGGCGAGGGACGTTCACGTCCCGGTCATCGAGACATCATCGACCCGTCCCGCCGCGTTGCCACGCGAAACGGCCTCGATTCCTTACGGTGTGTGGGCAAGCGATCCCTCCCATCTGTTCGCCCGCAAAGGAACCGCTCATGCAACGTCGTAACCTCCTCCGCGCGGCCGTGGTCGGCACCGGCTCCGTCGCCTTCGGCTTCACGATGACCCGCCCCTCGTTCGCGGCCTACCCCGTCCAGACCGGACCCAGCCCGTACGGGTCCCTCCAGTCCGCCGACGCCAACGGCGTCCTGCTCCCGCAGGGCTTCACCTCCCGCATCGTCGCCCGCTCCTCCCAGACCGTGCCCGGCACCTCCTACACCTGGCACGGCGCGCCCGACGGCGGCGCGTGCTTCGCCGACGGGAACGGCTGGATCTACACGTCCAACGCCGAGCTCTCGACCGGCGGCGGCGCGGGCGCGCTGCGCTTCGACTCCTCGGGGAACATCGTCGACGCCTACCGCATCCTCAGCAACACCCGCACCAACTGCGCGGGCGGCGCGACGCCCTGGAACACCTGGCTCTCCTGCGAGGAGGTCGACCGCGGCTACGTCTACGAGACCGACCCGTTCGGCGTCGACGCCGCCGCACAGCGGGCCGCCATGGGCCGCTTCAAGCACGAGGCCGCCGCGTGCGACCCCGACCGCGGCGTCGTCTACCTGACCGAGGACGTCTCCGACGGCGCGTTCTACCGCTTCAAGCCCACCACCTGGGGCGACCTCGCCTCCGGCACGCTGCAGGTCCTCACCGAGTCCGGCGGGGTCCTCACCTGGAAGAACGTGCCCGACCCCGACGGCTCGCCGACCGCCACACGCAACCAGGTCGCCAACACCAAGCGCTTCAACGGCGGCGAGGGGTGCTACTACGCCGACGGCGTCTGCTTCTTCACCACCAAGGGCGACAACCGGGTCTGGGCCTACGACGCGGTGAACAACACGATCGCCATCGCCTACGACGACAACCTCACCTCCAGCGCGCCGCTCACCGGCGTCGACAACATCACCGGCGCCGCCGCCAGCGGCGACCTGTTCATCGCCGAGGACGGCGGCAACATGGAGATCTGCATCATCACGCCCGACGACATCGTCGCGCCGTTCCTGCGCCTCTCCGGCCACGGCTCCTCCGAGATCACCGGCCCGGCGTTCAACCCGGCCGGGAACCGCCTCTACTTCTCGTCTCAGCGCGGCACCTCCGGCTCCAGCTCCGGCGGCATCACGTTCGAGGTGACCGGCCCCTTCCGCACGGCCTGAACTGAAGAGGCCCAGGGGTGCCGGCGCGCCGACGGCGAGTCGCCGTCATGCGCGCGCCGGCGCCCCCTGCGAATCACCGCGCTTCGCGAAGCCCCGCAGACGCCGCCGCGTCGCTAGGATGTCGGGACGTGTCCCTACAACGGAGTCGGTGATCGCCAATGCCCGTCCTCACCGTCGACCTCGCGATCGTCGGCGCCGGTCCCGCCGGCCTCTTCGCCGCCTACTACGCGGGGTTCCGCGGCCTGAAGACCGTCGTCCTCGACGCGCTTCCCGAAGCGGGCGGCCAGATCACGGCCATGTACCCCGAGAAGCAGATCCTCGACGTCGCCGGGTTCCCCTCGGTCAAGGGACGCGACCTGGTCGACAGCCTGCTGCGCCAGGCCGCCCCGTTCGAACCGCAGTACCTCCTCGGCCGTCAGGCGAGCAAGCTCGCGCACCCGGACGGCAAGCCCGTCCTCGAACTCGCCGACGGCCAGCGCATCGAGGCCGAAGCCGTGCTCATCACCGGCGGCCTCGGCAGCTTCTCGCCCCGGCCGCTCCCGGCCGCCGAGGACTTCCACGGCGCGGGGATCGTCTACTTCGTCCCCGAACTGGCCGCCCACGCAGGGCAGGACGTGGTGATCGTCGGCGGCGGCGACTCCGCGTTCGACTGGGCGATCGCCCTCCACGGCATCGCCCGCAGCACCGTGATCGTGCACCGGCGCGAGAAGTTCCGCGCCCACCAGGCGACCGTGGACCAGGTGCGCGGTCTCGGCGTGCCGATCCTCGTCAACGCCCAGGTCACCGCCGTCCACGGCACCGAGACGGTGAACGGCGTGTCCATAGAGGTCAAAGATGAGGGGGTCCGCGAGCTCCCGGCCGATGCGATCGTCGCGGCCCTCGGCTTCACCGCCGACCTCGGGCCGCTGGGGGAGTGGGGCCTCGAGCTCGACCGGCGCAGCATCGCCGTGGACTCCACGATGGCCACCAATCTGCCGCGCGTCTACGCCGCGGGCGACATCGCGTCATACCCGGGCAAGGTCAAGCTCATCGCGACCGGCTTCGGCGAGGCCGCCACGGCGGTCAACAACGCTGCCGTCGCGATCGACCCCGAAGCGCACCTCTTCCCTGGACACTCGAGCGAGAATCCCTAATCCATTGCAGCACAAGGGATCTCAAAAATCCAAATGGGACTAACGTGACGTACTGACGGGTATCGCGCCAGAGGCTCCAACGCGAGTCCTACTATGCGGAGATGCTTGCCATGACCGCCGCGGACGGCCGCCTCGCCGCCGCCCAGGTGCCCGAACCCGCGCCCGGCCCCGATGAAGTGCTCATCGAGGTCGCCGCCGCCGGCGTCAACCGCGCCGACCTCCTCCAAGTCGCCGGCCACTACCCGAGCCCGCCCGGTGCGCCCGCCTGGCCCGGACTCGAGGTCTCCGGCACGATCGTCAACGTCGGCAGCGACGACAACGCCACCTTCCTCGGCGCCGAGGTCTGCGCCCTGCTCCCCGGCGGCGGCTACGCCCAGTACGTCACCGTGGACGCCGGACTCGTGCTCCCCAAGCCCGAGAAGGTCGACCTCGTCGACGCGGCCGCGCTGCCCGAGGTCGCCGCCACCGTCTACTCCAACCTGGGATACCTCCTCGACACCCCCGCCGCCGACCGCAAGCGGCGCGTCCTCGTCCACGGCGGCGCGGGCGGCATCGGCACCTTCGCGGTCCAGTTCGCGAAGCAGCTCGCCGGAGCGGAGGTCTGGACGACCGCGCGCGCCGAATGGGCGCAGCGCCTCCAGGCGCTCGGCGCCGACCGCGTCATCGACTACCGCAACGAGGACTTCGCCGCCCTCGCCATGGAAGCGGGCGGCGCGGACGCCATCCTCGACGTCATCGGCGCGGCCTACTTCGAGCCCAACCTCAAGGCCCTCGCCCAGGACGGCCGCCTCGCGATCATCGGCCTCCAGCAGGGCACCAACGCCCAGATCCACCTCGGCGGCCTCCTCGCCAAGCGCGCCACGATCACCGGCACCACCCTCCGGGCCCGCCCGCTCGAACAGCGCCGCCAGATCCTCGCCGAAGCCTTCGAACGCGTCTGGCCCGCACTCGACTCCGGCGAGATCGAACCCGTCGTCACCACCAGGATCCCGCTCGCCGAAGCCGCGGAAGCGCACCGCCTCATGGGCGCGGGCGGCCACTTCGGCAAGATCGTCCTCACCGCGAAATAGGCGGCCGAGCGACCCCGGCCGCCTGGAAATCAGGCGGCCGAGCGGCCCCGGCCGCCCGGAGATGTCACACCCGCAGGGCACCCTTGAGTCCGGGGGCGCTGCGAATGTCCGATTCGCACAGAACCGCCGAAACGCGCCCGACCAGCGAGCCCTATGTCGGACCCGAACGGCACCATTGCAACCGGGGGCGCCTCGCGACGCCCGAATTATGTAGAAACGCCAAGACGCGCCGGGCTCGAGAGCCGGGCGCGTCCTCTCGTTCGCCTACTTCTCGCAGCAGCCGTGGCAGCAGTCCTGGCCGCCGCACTGGCACGACTCGTCGTTGCAGCAGTTGCAGCACTCGTCGGTCATGTTCACCCGCACTCACCTCCCTCGGAAGCACCGGGCGAGGCCCCCGCCCGCAGACCCTGCCGGGCCGGAGGGCACCAGTTCTCGGGCAGCGGCGGGTCGCACGAGCCCGAGTCGACCGCCCGCAGCATGTCCGTCAGCTGGGTCCGCAACCCTTCCAGCCGCGCGATCTCCGCCGAGATCTCGCTGATCCGCCGCTCCAGGTGCTGTCCGGCGGGCTCGCACGGGCACGATCCCGTGTCGCGCACCGCCAGCAGGTCGGCGATGTCGGCCAGGCGCAGCCCCGCGCGCTGGCACGCTCGGATGAACCGGGCCCGGTCCAGCGCCTCGGCGTCGTACCGGCGGTACCCGGCCGCGCTGCGCTCGGGCGCGGGGAACAGGCCCTCGCGCTCCCAGTGGCGGATGGCGTCGGTCGTGACGCCCACCTCGTCGGCGAGCCTCCCGACGGTCAGGGTCACGGTCGCTGCGGTCATGGATGAACCGTAGACCTTGGTGTCGGGACCAAGGTCAAGTCCGGACGCGAGGGAATCACCACCACGCCCGCGACCCGCTAATGCGATGGAGTCCACAACGCCGCGGCGACTACCATGGAGCCGAATATCCGCAGGCGGAAATCCGTCTACCAGCGAACGAGGAGAACCGTGGCACCCGCAGCGCCGAACCACAGCAGCCCAGCCGTCATCGAACCGCTGTGGGTCACTGCTGGCACCACGTGCGCTGCGGCGGTCGCCGAGGCCGGCCTCCCCGGCAACGGGCCGAACGCGATCGTCGTCGTCCGCGACGCCGACGGCCAGCTGCGCGACCTCTCGTGGGCCCCCGAGGCCGACACCAAGGTCGAGCCCGTGCCGCTGAACAGCCCCGACGGGCTCAACGTGATGCGCCACTCCGCCGCGCACGTCATGGCGCAGGCCGTCCAGGAGCTGAAGGAGGCCAAGCTCGGGATCGGCCCGCCGATCACCGACGGCTTCTACTACGACTTCGACGTCGAGGAGCCGTTCAACCCCGACGACCTCAAGGCCGTCGAGAAGCGGATGCTCCAGATCATCAAGCAGGGGCAGACCTTCCACCGGCGCAAGTACGCGTCCCTCGACGAGGCCCGCGCGGAGCTCGCGAACGAGCCGTACAAGCTCGAGCTCATCGAGACCAAGGGCGAGGGCACCGACGCCGACGAGATCATGGAGGTCGGCGGCGGCGAGCTCACCGCGTACGACAACCACGACCGCAACGGCGAGCGCGTCTGGGGGGACCTGTGCCGGGGCCCGCACCTGCCCTCGACCAAGCTCATCGGCGCCGTCAAGCTCATGCGCTCGGCCGCCGCGTACTGGATGGGCTCTGAGAAGAACCCGCAGCTCCAGCGCATCTACGGCACCGCTTGGGCGACTGTCCAGGACCAGAAGGACTACCTCGCGCGCCTCGCCGAGGCCGAGAAGCGCGACCACCGCAAGCTCGGCCAGCAGCTCGACCTCTTCTCGTTCCCGGACGAGCTCGGCTCGGGCCTGCCGGTGTTCCACCCCAAGGGCGCGATCATCCGCCACGAGATGGAGTCCTACCTGCGTGCGAAGCAGCACGAGGCCGGATACGAGGTGGTGAACACCCCGCACATCACCAAGGAGCAGCTGTTCCACACCTCGGGGCACCTGCCGTACTACGCGGACACCATGTTCCCGCCGATGGAGCTCGAGGGCGCGAACTACTACCTCAAGGCCATGAACTGCCCGATGCACAACCTGATCTTCCGCTCGCGCGGGCGCTCGTACCGCGAGCTGCCGCTGCGCCTGTCGGAGTTCGGGACCGTGTACCGGTACGAGAAGTCCGGCGTGGTCCACGGCCTCACCCGCGTGCGCGGCCTGACCCAGGACGACGCGCACATCTACTGCACCCAGGAGCAGGCGCCGGGCGAGATCCGCAGCCTGCTGGAGTTCGTGCTGCAGCTGCTGCGCGACTACGGCCTCAACGACTTCTACCTGGAGCTGTCCACCAAGGGCGAGTCGGAGAAGTTCATCGGCGACGACGAGCTTTGGGCGACCGCGACCGAGACCCTGCGCCAGGTGGCGGAGGAGTCCGGGCTCGACCTCGTCCCGGACCCGGGCGGCGCGGCCTTCTACGGCCCGAAGATCTCCGTCCAGGCCAAGGACGCGATCGGCCGGACCTGGCAGATGTCGACCATCCAGCTCGACTTCAACCAGCCCAACGGGTTCAACCTGGAGTACTCGGCCGCCGACGGCACCCGCAAGCAGCCGGTCATGATCCACCGGGCGCTGTTCGGCTCGATCGAGCGGTTCTTCGGCGTGCTCACCGAGCACTACGCGGGCGCGTTCCCGGCGTGGCTGGCCCCGGTCCAGGCCGTCGGCATCCCCGTCCGCGACGAGAACGCCGACTACCTCGAGGCGTTCTTCGGCAGGCTCCGCGCGGCGGGCATCCGCGGCGAGGTCGACCACTCGGACGACCGCATGCAGAAGAAGGTCCGCAACGCCCAGCTCCAGAAGATCCCGTTCATGGTCATCGCGGGCGACGAGGACCAGGCCGCCGGCACCGTGTCCTTCCGCTACCGCGACGGTTCCCAGCGCAACGGCGTCCCGATCGACGAGGCCATCGCCCACGTCGCCGAGATCGTCGAGTCCCGAGTCAACGAAGGCCCCTCGGCCGCAACCGAAGAGGCCTGACCGACCGTTCTCGCGGCCCGCACCATTCCGGTGCGGGCCGTTCGCGTTTAACGGCTTGCCGGTCTCTCCGAGCCAGCGGGCGAGGCGGCCTGCTCTGGCGAGGGCGGTGAGGCGTTCCTCGGTGGCCTCGCGCAGGGCCGGGTTGGTGACGATGAGGAGCTGGTCGCCCGAGCGGAGACGGTCGGGCTTGGCTGGCACGAAGAGGCGGTCCTTGCGCACGACTCCGGCGATGGCGCTGCCCTCGGGGAGCCGCAGCTCGAAGATCCTGATGCCCGCCAGCCCTGAGCCCTTCTGGACGGCCACGGCGAGGACCTCGGCGTCGACCGCGTCGAGCGGCGCCGCCTCGATCTCCACCTCCTGCACCGTCTCGGCCTGTACCAGGCCGAGACGGCGGGCCACCCACGGCAGCGTCGGCCCCTGGAGGAGCGTGAAGACGACCACCAGCACGAACACCATGTCCCACAGTCCCTGCGCGCCAGGGAGATTCGCGGCGTGCGGGATCGTGGCGAGGACGATGGGGATCGCGCCGCGCAGGCCCGCCCACGACAGGAGCGTCTTCTCCTTGAACGTGAAGCGGAACGGGATGAGGCACAGCCACACCGAGAGCGGCCGGGCGACGAGCGTGAGCACACCGCCGACGACCAGGGCCGGGACGATCGCGTTGACGAGGTTGTCCAGGGAGGCGAGCAGGCCGAGCATGACGAACATGCCGAGCTGGGCGACCCACCCGAGCCCGGTCGCGAACGACTGCGTCGCGGCCCGGTGCGGCAGATGGGAGTTGCCGAGGACGAGCGCGGCCAGGTACGCCGCGATGAACCCGGAGGCGTGCAGGACCCCGGCGGCCGCGAACGCGGCGAGCCCGAGGCTGAAGACCGCGAGCGGGTAGAGGCCCGAGACCGGCAGTGCGAGCCGCCGCAGCAGCCAGGCCCCGCCGAAGCCGATCGCGACGCCGAGCGCCGAGCCCACCGAGAGCTCCCACAGCAGGTCCCCGATGAGGTGCGCGGCGTCCGGGATGCCCGCCGCCGACGAGAACGCGAGCACCAGGATCACCGCGGGGGCGTCGTTGAAGCCCGACTCGGCTTCGAGGGTGCCGCTGAGGCGCTTGGGCAGGCCGACGCCGCGCAGTTCGGAGAACACGGCCGCCGCGTCGGTGGAGGCCACGACCGCGCCCATCACGAGCGACGCCTGCCAGTCGAAGCCCAGCAGGTAGTGCGTCCCCAGGGCCGTCACGGTCACCGAGATGCCCACGCCCGCGGTGGCGAGCATCCCGGCGGGGGCGAGCTGCCGGGAGATCGCCCGCCACCTGGTCGAGAGCCCGCCCTCGATGAGGATGAGCGCCAACGCGAACGTGCCGATGACCTGCGCGAGCTCGAAGTCGGTGAAGCGGATGCCGATGCCCTCGCTGAGCACCATCCCGGCCGCGAGGAAGATGAGCAGCGCGGGGAGGCCGAGCCGGTGGGTGGCCCGGATGGCGGCGATGGACAGGAGCACGGTGACGCAGCCGATGAGCACTACGAGGTACAGCTGGGGCAACGTCACGTCCGGAGCTTAACCGACACGACGTGTCACGGTGTTTTCGTCGGGTTTCCGGCTCGCTTCCCGCGTGGCCTAGGATCGTTCCGTGGAAGAGCGCGAAGGCGAAGGCGTCGGCGTCCCCGACGGGTACGAGCGGCTGTGGACCCCGCACCGCATGTCCTACATCCAAGGCGAGGGGAAGCCCACCGGCGACGACGCGGACGTCGAGGGCTGCCCGTTCTGCGAGATCCCCAAGCTCGAGGACGCGGACGGCAACATCGTCGCGCGGGCCTCGTCGATGTACGTGGTCATGAACAAGTACCCGTACAACAACGGCCACCTCATGGTCGTGCCCTTCCGGCACGTGCCCGACTACACCGACCTGGACGCGGACGAGATCGCCGAGATGGGCGCGCTCACTCAGCGCGCCATGACCGTGCTGCGCGCCGTGATGGGCGCGCACGGGTTCAACATCGGCATGAACCAGGGCCAGGTCGCGGGCGCGGGGATCGCCGGGCACCTGCACGAGCACATCGTCCCGCGCTGGGGCGGCGACGCGAACTTCATGCCGATCATCGGGCGCACCAAGACCCTCCCGCAGCTGCTGAAGGACACCCGCGAGGAGCTCGCGGCCGCATGGGAGCGGGTGTGACCGGGCGGACCCCGTTACAGTCAGAGGTGTCGCTCCTCCCGGCCCGTTCGGGGGCGGGCACCGCACCCACTTGCCCGAACACCCACTTGGGCCTGCCTAAGAAAAACAGGAGACCATGGCGAAGTTCCTTCGGACCTCCGGCCGAGCGGGCGTACGCCGCTACGTCGACGCCGCCGCGAAGGTCCTCATCCGCGTCGGCGTGTCCGCCAACGCCGTCACCGTCGCCGGAACCGCCGTGGTCGTCGGCGCCTCCGTGCTGCTGCTCGCCCCCGGGCACCTGCTCGCGGGCCTCATCGTCGTCGCGGCCTCGGTCCTCACCGACATGCTCGACGGCGCGATCGCCCGCGTCAACGGCACCACGAGCCGCTTCGGCGCGCTCCTCGACTCCACTTGCGACCGTCTCGCGGACGGCGCGATCTTCGCGGGGCTCGCGTACTTCCTCCTCGCCGAGGACCGGGGCCTGGGCGGCGCGCTCGCGCTGTGGGCGCTCATCGCCTCCCAGATGGTCTCGTACGTGAAGGCCCGCGCCGAATCGCTCGGCGCCGAGTGCAACGTCGGCATCGCCGAGCGGCCCGAGCGGCTCATCATCGCGGCCGCCACGGTCCTGGCCGAGGTCCTGGGCGTGCCGTGGGCGCTCGAAGCGGGCATGGGCCTGCTGGCCGTGCTCGCCTCGATCACCGTGGTGCAGCGCCTGGTGTTCGCGCGCGCGGCGCTCGCCGCGAGCGAGGAGCGCGTCGATGTCTGAACGCCTCACCGAGCTGGCCTATCTGGCCGCCTGGCGCGGCGTGCGGCTCCTCCCCGAGGGCGCGGCCGGCGCCCTGGGGAACCGCTTCGCGGACCGCGCGCTGAAGAAGAACGGCCGGGGCGTGCGCCAGCTCCGCAAGAATCTGGCCCGCGTCGTCGGCGGCGAACCCGACGAGGCGCTCATGCGCCAGGCGATGCGCTCGTACGCCCGGTACTGGCTGGAGGCGTTCCGGCTGCCGTCGATGAGCACCGCGCGGCTGCAGCAGAAGTTCGAGATGAACGGCTACGAGCCGGTGCACGAGCGGGCAGAGCGGGGCCTGGGCTCGATCGTGGCGCTGCCGCACTGCGGGAACTGGGACTTCGCGGGCGCCTGGGTCGGCGCGGTCGCGAAGGACCGGCTCACCACCGTCGCCGAGCGGTTGAAGCCCGAAGGGGTCTACCGGCGGTTCCTCGAATACCGCGAGTCGCTGGGCATGCAGATCATCCCGACTTCCGGCGGCGACCGCAATCCGCAAGCGGCCCTTGGCGAAGCGCTCGACGACGGGCACGTGGTCGCGCTCGTGGCCGACCGCGACCTGGGGCGCGGCGGCACCGAGGTGAAGTTCTTCGGCGAGGCCACCACGTTCCCCACCGGGCCCGCGCTGCTGGCGATCCGCAACAAGGTCGAGCTGTTCACCGCCGCGATCCACTACGAGGACGACCGCGCGGTCTGCCACATCAGCGGCCCGGTCGACCTCGGCACCGGCTCGTTCCGCGAGCGCGTCTCCGGCACGACCCAGCGCATGGCCGAGGCCTTCGAGGAGGGCATCCGCGCGCATCCGGCGGACTGGCACATGCTGCAGCGCTTCTGGTCCGCCGATTTCGACGCGCCGCGGGAAAGCGCGCACTGACATGGCGGACCTGCTGCGGATCGGGATCGTCAGCCCGTACTCCTTCGACGTCCCCGGCGGGGTCCAGTTCCACATCCGCGACCTGGCCGAGACCCTGATCGACGCCGGGCACGACGTGTCGGTCCTGGCCCCCGCGACCGAGACCGCGGACCTGCCGGACTTCGTGGTCCCCGGCGGGAAGGCCGTCGCGGTGCCCTACAACGGATCCGTCGCGCGCCTGGCGTTCGGGCCGCGCTCGGCCGCGCGCGTGCGCAAGTGGTGCGCGGAAGGCGACTTCGACGTCGTCCACGTGCACGAACCGCTCACGTTGAGCCTCTCCTATCTCGCGGTGCTCAACGCCAAGTGCCCGGTCGTGGCCACGTTCCACACCGCGATCACCCGCTCGCGGATGCTCGCGGCCGGGAAGCACATGGCGCAGCTGGTCCTGGAGAGCCTCTCGGCGCGGATCGCCGTGAGCCCCTACGCGCGCAAGGTCCAGGTCGAGCACCTGGGCGGCGGCGCGGTCGAGATCCCCAACGGCGTCTCGGTCGCGTTCTACCGCAAGGCGGCCCCGCTCGCGGACAAGCCGGACGGGCCCACGATCGGGTTCATGGGCCGGTACACCGAGCCGCGCAAGGGCTTCCCGATCCTGCGCGAGGCGTTCGCGCGCCTCGCCGCCGACCGCCCCGACCTGCACCTGCTCGTCGTCGGCCGCGGCGACCCCGAGGCGGCCGTCGCCGGGCTCGACCCCGACGTCGCCCGCCGCATCCGCTTCCTCGGCGCGGTGGACGACGAGCAGAAGGCCTCGATGCTCGCGGGCGTCGACCTCTACGTCGCCCCCAACACCGGCGGCGAGTCGTTCGGGATGATCCTCACCGAGGCCATGGCCGCCGGGACCTGCGTCCTCGCCTCCGACATCGAGGCGTTCAGCGCGGTCCTCGACGACGGCAAGGCGGGGGAGCTGTTCACCATGGGCGACAGCGCCGACCTCGCGGCCAAGGCCGCCCGGCTCCTCGACGACAAGGCACTCCGTACGTCGTACGTAGAGCGGGCGAACGAGTGGGTCAAGCGCTACGACTGGCCCGAGGTCGCCGCCCGGCTCCTGGAGGTCTACCGCGCCGCCATCGAAGCGGGCACCGAACGCCGCTGAGCCCCGTAAAACGTGTGACCGCCTCTTTACTCTGCGTGCGCAATGGGTACATAATGAGGCGAAGGGGCCGCGTAGTCCCGTGCCGGAGCCGCACGCGCGCGGACCCCACGGAGGGCAGTTCGATGGCCGATATCTCTCACCGGGGCGAAGCGAAGATGGGCGAAGCGATGACCACGCACCCGGACGTCCACGAGATGCGGGCCCGCTACGACAAGATGCTCGGCCGGAGGGACGTGGCGTTCATCGACGCCCCCGTCTTCCTCGTCGGCCTCTACTGCATCATCTCGCCCTGGGTGGTCGGGTTCTCGGCCACGCAGGCCGACTTCGCCACGCACAACCTGATCGTCGGCATCGCCGTGGGCCTGCTGGCGCTCGGATTCACCGTGGCGCCCGAGCGCATGTACGGCATGAGCTGGGCGCTCTGCGCCGTCGGCGTCTGGCTGGCGGTCTCGCCTTGGGTGCTCATCACCAACCCGGAGACGAGCCTCATCTGGAACAACGTCATCGTCGGCGCCCTGACCTTCCTCCTCGGCCTCATGGCCGCCTGGCAGGTCCGAGGCACCCGCGAGACACCGCCCGCAGGGGCCGAGATGTAGCCCGTACCCGAACCCGCACAGCGCCCGCCTCCGGATCCCCGGCGGCGGGTGCTCCCACGTAATATCAGCCCGATGTGGTGGTTGGCTGTGCTCGTGACGATCGTGGCCGTCGTAGGCGCGTACGCGACATGGACGGTCACCCGGGTCGAACGCCTGCACCGCCGCGCCCGCGCCGCCGAGGGCGCCCTCCTCGCCAAGCTCGACGACCGCGCCGAGACCGTCCTCAAGTTCGTCGGCACCCCCGGCTTCGAAGAGGTCGTCGCCCTCGCCCTCTCCGTCGTCGCCGTCCCCGCCGACACCCAGCGCCAGCGCGAACTGCGCGAGTACGCCGAGAACGACCTCACCCGCGCCCTGCGCGAACTCGCCGCGAACCCGGTCTGGTCCGACGACCTCGACGCCGCCAACCGCCGCGTCGCCCTCGCCCGCCAGATCCACTCCGACTTCGTGCGCGACGCCGTCGCCTCCCGATCCCTCCCGATGTCCGTCGTGCTCCGCCTCCACCGCCGCCTGCCCCGCCCCGAGTACTGGGACATCGAAGACCCCGTGCACTAGGCCGCGACGGCCTCACTCCGGGTTTGTATCACCGGGCCTGTGAGGCGGGTCGCGGCGTAGACTCGGCCAGGTCAGCACCCCCTCATGGCGAAGCCATGGACATGCCCAGCAGTTGACGACTACCTCAGATGGAGCCGGGAACCGTGTCAGAGACCCAGAAGACCGAGGCCGAGATCGGGACCGCCCGCGTCAAGCGCGGCATGGCCGACATGCTGAAAGGCGGCGTCATCATGGACGTCGTCACGCCCGAGCAGGCCAAGATCGCCGAGGACGCCGGGGCCGTCGCGGTCATGGCGCTCGAGCGCGTCCCGGCCGACATCCGCCGCGAAGGCGGCGTCTCGCGCATGTCCGACCCCGACATGATCGACGGCATCATCGAGGCCGTCTCGATCCCCGTCATGGCCAAGGCCCGCATCGGCCACTTCACCGAAGCGGCCGTCCTGGAGTCCCTCGGCGTCGACTACGTGGACGAGTCCGAGGTCCTCACCCCCGCCGACGAGGCCAACCACATCGACAAGTGGCAGTACAACGTGCCGTTCGTGTGCGGCGCGACCAACCTCGGCGAGGCCCTGCGCCGCATCAGCGAGGGCGCGGCCATGATCCGCTCCAAGGGCGAGGCCGGGACCGGCAACGTCGTCGAGGCCACCCGCCACATGCGACAGATCCGCCAGGACATCGGCAAGCTCACCACGCTCGACTCCACCGAGCTGTACGCCGCCGCCAAGGAGCTCCGCGCCCCCTACGAGCTCGTCGCCGAGGTCGCCAAGCTCGGCAAGCTCCCGGTCGTGCTCTTCACCGCGGGCGGCATCGCCACCCCCGCGGACGCGGCCATGATGATGCAGCTCGGCGCCGAGGGCGTCTTCGTCGGCTCCGGCATCTTCAAGTCCGGCGACCCGGCCAAGCGCGCCGCCGCCATCGTCAAGGCCACGGCCTTCTACGACGACCCGAAGGTCATCGCCGAGGTCTCCCGCGGCCTGGGCGAGGCCATGGTCGGCATCAACGTCGACACCCTCCCCGAGGAGCAGAAGCTCGCCAAGCGCGGCTGGTAGACGGACGCGGAACGGGCCGGGAGCATCTCGCTCCCGGCCCGTTCCCGTGTTCTGATGCCGAGCCTAGAGGTCGAGCAGGGCCCCGCCGGTGGCCATGACCGCCTCGCAGCCGTTCCCGTACTCCTCGACGAACAGCTGCGGCGTCCCCTGCCAGTGCCCGGAGACGACGACCTGTACTGGGTCGTACTCCTTGGTGCACATGCCGTCCGCGGCCGGGATCCGGTCGATGCGCCCGCCCGCGTCCTCGAGCTGCGCGCACACCCGCTCCGCGTTCGGGTGCTCGCTCAGCCCGGCCGGGCAGTCCAGGGTGATCGTGACGTCCTCGCCCCCGTTCAGCGGGTGCAGGAAGACCTGGAAGCGGCTGTGCGGGGCGTCCGCGTGGAGGGCCTGGGCCGGTCCGGCCGCGGCCGCCTGCGCGAACGCGGCCGCGCCGATAACGGCTGCGGCGCTGACAAACTGCTTGAGCATGCCGCGATCCTAAGGACCCGAAGGGGTCCGCACCCGCTTCGACACGCTTTAGGCTGGGGCCATGAACGCAAGCGACCTCGATCAGCTCCCGACCGCCGACCTCCAGCAGCGCGCGTTCGCGCTGGCGCGCGAGCGCCGCGACTGGCGGTTCTTCATCGACCTGTTCCGGCACACCCCGACCGCGCTCGAATCCGAGGACATCGACCCCGACGTGGCCGAGATCGGCGTCGCGATCGACGATCTGCTCGGCATCTGGCGCGAAGCCACCAAAGGGGACTGGGGCTCGGCCGAGCCCCTGGCGCGGGCGGCGTTCATCGACTACATCCAGCGGCACGGCTCGGCCGAGTCGGACTAGTCCTCCGCGAGGTCCTTCTCGCTCTTGCTGAGCCACCAGCGGATGTCGGTGGAGAACAGCCACCACAGGGCGAGCACGGACGCGAACACCCACGGGGCGACCAGGAGCCCGAACTGCGTGGACATGTACATGCCCTCGACGAACAGGATCGCGGTGGCGCCGACCGCCCACCAGCGCACGGCCTTCAGGCGGGACTTGAGGCGGGTCGCGCACAGCGCCGCGATGATGGACGCGATGACTGCGAGGCCCGCGATGGTGACCGTCATGACGAGGAACCCGGTGCTCTGGAATGTCTCGTAGGCGGTCTTCGCGATCTCCTCGGGCTCGGTGCCCTCGACCGGGTTCTCCTGGTAGTGCTTCAGGATCTCCGCTTCGCTGATGCTGCGCGCGCCGAGGGAGTTGTAGAAGAACAGGGTGCCGAGCAGCACCGCGAACGCCACCTGCACCCACATCGCGATCTGGAGCCGCAGGAGCTTCTTGCGGGGCGTCTCGCCCTCGCCGTTCGCGTCCTTCTCGGGCTCGATCGGGCCCTTGTCGCGGCCGAAGTTCGGTTGCGGAAGCATTATGTGGCCTTTCAGCTGGCAGGTCGCCCGGCGTGCGCCCTAGTGGTTGAACCCTAGTGGTTGAACCAGCGGCGGGCGAAGCGCTCGGTAAGCGTTCCCAAGATCGTAATCGGCACGATGACGAGGCCGATGCAGAGCGCCCAGTAGAGTCCGCTCGTGAACAGCAGCCAGCCCAGGCCGACGATCGCGGCGACCTGCACGAGCAGGATCAGGACCCACAGGATGCGCCACTGGAAGCGCAGCAGGGCGATGGCGAGGACCAGGAACAGCGCGAGGCCGCCCAGGCCGACGGCGGCGCGGTAGACGTCGTGCTCGGCGGCCGGGGGCACGAAGTCGTTCGCCTGGTGGTGCAGCAGGACGATGAGGCCGCCCGCGACGAGCGCGATGAGCGCTTCGATCCACATGGCGTTGCGTCCGGCCCGGACGGCGCGGGGCATCGGGTTGCGCTTCGAGGTCTTGGCCATCTTCTTCTTACTCCCGGGCATGAAGGGGTGCGTCACGTTCGATCGCAGACTTTAACGGATCGTCGCCCCTCGGCCGAGTTCAGCCTGCTTTCGGTCACAGCGGCGATCGAGCAGGTAGGCACGGGAGCGAACCCGAATTACGCTTGTGGCGCCCGATGCACCGAGACTTTTGGAGTTCTCTCATGACCGCTGTGCCCCTGATCGGCGTGCTCGCCCTGCAAGGCGACGTGGTCGACCACATGCGCGCGCTCGAGGCCGCGGGCGCGCGGGCCGTGCGGGTGCGCCGCGCCGAGGAGCTCGACGCCGTGCAGGGCCTGGTCATCCCCGGCGGGGAGTCGACCACCATGAGCAAACTCCTGGAGATCTTCGACCTGTTCGAGCCGGTCAAGAAGCGGCTGGACGCGGGGCTGCCGGTGTTCGGGTCGTGCGCGGGCATGATCATGCTCGCCGACGAGGTCCTGGACGGCCGCCCCGACCAGCGCTCGTTCGGCGCGATCCCGATGACGGTGCGCCGCAACGCGTTCGGCCGCCAAGTGGACTCGTTCGAGACCGAGATCGCGGTCGAGGGCATCGCGGGCGACCCGTTCCGGGCCGTGTTCATCCGGGCCCCGTGGGTCGAGCGCGTGGGCGAAGGCGTCCAGGTCCTCGCCAGGGTCGACAGCGGTGACGGGGAGGGCGGCGAGCAGGGCGGTAGGATCGTCGCCGTACGTGCGGGCGCTTGCCTGGCCACCTCCTTCCACCCGGAGGTGACCGCTGACGCGCGGGTGCACGAGTACTTCGTGGGAATGGTCCGAGGCGCAGACGCCGGACCGGTCGAATAAGAGGAACGAGGAACGCCGGTATGAGTGGTCACTCCAAGTGGGCGACGACCAAGCACAAGAAGGCCGCGATCGACGCCAAGCGGGGCAAGATCTTCGCGAAGCTCATCAAGAACATCGAGGTCGCGGCGCGCACCGGTGGTCCTGACCCGGCGGGCAACCCGACGCTCTTCGACGCGATCCAGAAGGCCAAGAAGAGCTCGGTCCCCAACGACAACATCGACCGCGCGGTCAAGCGCGGCGGCGGGCTCGACGGCGGCGGCGTCGACTACGAGACCCTGATGTACGAAGGCTACGCGTCGGGCGGCGTCGCGGTGCTCATCGAGTGCCTCACCGACAACCGCAACCGCGCCGCCGCCGAGGTCCGCGTGGCGCTGACGCGCAACGGCGGCTCGCTCGGCGAGGCCGGCTCGGTCGGGTACATGTTCTCCCGCAAGGGCACGATCATCGTCTCCGCCGACGAGAAGCTCACCGAGGACGACATCCTCATGGCGGTCCTCGACGCGGGCGCCGAAGAGGTCAACGACCTCGGCGAGGGCGGCTTCGAGGTGCTGTGCGAGCCGACCGACCTCATCGCGGTGCGCACCGCCCTGCAGGAAGCCGGGATCGACTACGACTCGGCCGAGGCGGGCTTCGTGGCCTCCACGCACATCGCCGTGGACGTCGAGGGCGCGCGCAAGGTCATCCGCGTGGTCGACGCGCTGGAGGACTCCGACGAGGTCCAGAACGTGTGGACGAACGCCGACATCTCCGACGAGGTGCTGGCGCAGCTCGACGCCGAGTAGACATCGCGTACGAAAGGCCCGGAACGCCCCGCGTCCCGGGCCTTTCGGCTGCTCAGCGGGGTTTAGGCCGGGCCCGGGCGGGCACCTCCGGACCGTGGGAGACCAGAGGTTCGCCGACAGAGCGGACGCCGGACGTGCGCTGGCGCTGCGGCTGGTCGACGACTACTACGGCCGCGACGGCCTGCTGGTGCTGGGCCTCCCGCGCGGCGGCGTCCCCGTGGCGTACGAAGTGGCGATGGCCCTCGAAGCGCCCCTCGACGTGTTCACGGTCCGCAAGATCGGCGTGCCCGGCCGCGAGGAGCTGGCGATGGGCGCGGTCGCCTCCGGCGGCGCGGTGGTGATGAACTACGAGGTCGCCGACATGATCGACATCGCGCCCCGGGAGTTCGACGAGGCCGCCGAGCGCGCGCTCGCCGAGCTCGCGCGCCGCGAGGAGGTCTATACGAGGGGCCGTCCGCCGCTGCGGCCCGAGGGCCGGACGGTGATGCTCGTCGACGACGGCCTGGCGACCGGGGCGACGATGCGCGCGGCGGTGCGGGCCGTGTCGGAGCTGGGCCCCGAGCGGGTGGTCGTCGCCGTGCCGTGCGCGCCGAAATCGGCCGTGCGGGAGCTGTCGGCGATGGTCGACGAGCTGGTGTGCGTGTCGGTCCCGCCCTGGTTCCAGGCGGTGGGCCAGTGCTACGAGCGGTTCGACCAGACCAGCGACGAGGCGGTGGGCGAGCTCTTGGAGGCGGCCGCGTCGCGCGGGGAGCGCTGAAACGAGAAGGGGCCCGGAGCGTTCCGCTCCGGGCCCTCGCGTCTGCGCTGCTAGGCGATGGCGGGTTCCTTGCGGTACACCGCGATCGTCCACACGACCGCCGCGGCGGTGGCGACCGCGTACACGCTCAGGCCGATCGTCATGTTCGCGAGCGTCACGCCGCCGATGGTGGCGAGGGCGGGCATCGCGCCGCCCGCGCCCATCTGGAGCGAGCCCATGAACGCCGAGGCGGTCCCGGCGATCTGGGGCGGCTGCGAGGACATCGCGGCCGCGCCCGCGTTCGGGAAGACCACGCCGCAGCCGAACATCATGAGCACGATCCCGGCCGGGACCGTCCACAGGTTCTCGGCGCCCGCGAACTGGACGGCGGCGATCCACGCGACGCCGGCGAGCGAGATCGCCATGCCGGTGATCATGCGCTGGTTCGACTCCGAGTGGTCGATCATGAGCATGTTGACCTGGTTGCCCGCCAGGAGCGCGAGCGTGCCGAGCGCGAACAGCAGCGAGTAGAAGCCCGCGGTCGCGCCCAGCTCGTTCTGGGAGATGAAGCTGAACGTCGAGACGTACGTGAACAGCATCGAGAAGTTCATGATGACCACGAGCGTGGGCGCGATGAAGCGCGCGTCGCGGACCAGCGTCCACAGGGACGCGGCGAACTCGCGCCCGCCCATCGCGCGGCGCTCCTGCGCCGGGAGGCTCTCGGGCAGGAACCTCCACACCAGGAACGTGGTCAGGACCGACAGGACGGCCATGAACACGAACACGGTCTGCCAGGGGCCGAAGCGGATGAGCTGCGCGCCGACGATCGGGCCGAGCATCGGCGCGAGCATCGTGACGAACATCATCTTGGCCGTGAACCGGGTCATGTCGTCGCCCGCGAAGTGGTCGCGGATGACCGCGCGGGCCACCACGACCCCGGCCGCGCCGCTGAGGCCCTGGATGAAGCGCATGACGATGAGCAGGTCGGCGCTCTGCGCCACGGTGCACACCAGCGAGGTGACGGTGAAGACCATCATGCCGATGAGCAGCGGCTTGCGACGGCCGATGCGGTCCGAGAGCGGGCCGATGAAGGCCTGGCCCAGGCCCATGCCGATCATCATCGAGGTCAGGGTGAGCTGGATGCGGCTCTCGGGGGAGCCGAGGGCATCGGCCATCGCGGGGAAGGCCGGGAGGTAGAGGTCGATCGCGATCGGCGCGGTCGCCGAAAGCGCCCCGAGCACGAACACCATCGTGGCGATGAAGCGTCGCGAGTGTCCGGGCGCGGCGACCGGCGGTATGAAGGCAGCAGCAGACACAGTTGGTCCCAACAGGTTTCGCAGGGTGGCAATGGAGCGGTGAAGGACAGCGGCGAGCCGGACTCGAATCTCGCGTCTCGCACCGATGGGAGGTGGCCGCGAGCGGTCCGGCCGGTTACAAGCCAAGCACGTTACTAGCCGACCGGCAAGTGGTTTATGGGCTAGGCCACCGGTCCGATTCCCGACTGATGACAGTCAGTCCGCAACGCACCCTCGGACGTGCTTGGGACCGAACGTCGGACCGGCCGGATAAGCTGACGCATCGAGCGACAGGAGGAACGCGTGCGCGTCATGGGGATCGACCCGGGCCTGACCCGGTGCGGCGTCGGCATCGTCGACGGCCGCCCCGGAGCACCCGGAACCATGGTCGCCGTCGGCGTCGTCCGCACCGATCCCGAAGCGCCCCTTGCCGACCGGCTCCTCGCCCTCGACGACGGCCTGCGCGCCTACCTCGCCGAGCACGAGCCCGAGGCCGTCGCCGTCGAACGCGTCTTCAGCCAGCACAATGTGGCCAGTGTCATCGGCACCGCGCAGGCCTCCGGCATCGCGCTCCTCGCCGGAGCCCGCCTCGGCCTGCCCACCGCCACCTACACGCCGTCCGAAGTGAAGTCCGCCGTGTGCGGCAACGGCACCGCCGACAAGCGCCAGGTCACCTCCATGGTCACCCGCATCCTCCGCCTCAAGGAGGCGCCCAAGCCCGCCGACGCGGCCGACGCCCTCGCCATCGCCATCTGCCACCTGTGGCGCGGCGGCGTCAAAGCCCGGATCCAAGCCGCCGTCAACAAGGAGAGCGCCCGATGATCGCCCAGCTCACCGGCACCGTCGCCGCCGTCGGCGAGGCCTACGCCGTCGTCGACGTCCAAGGCGTCGGCTACGCCGTCCACGCCGGGGCCCACACGCTCGCCAACCTCAAAGTCGGCTCCACGACGGTCCTCGCCATCTCCACCATCGTCCGCGAAGACTCGATCACCTTGCACGGCTTCAACACCGCCGACGAACGCGACCTGTTCGAACTGCTGCAGAACGCCCAGAAGATCGGCCCCCGCATCGCCCGCGACGCCGTCGACGTGCTCCGCCCCGACGCCATCCGCCGCGCCATCGCCACCGGCGACACCGCGACCCTCACCCGCATCCCCGGCGTCGGCCAGAAGAGCGCCGAGCGCATCGTCCTCGACCTCGCCGACAAGATCGGTCCCGTCGACCTCGGCAACGTCCCCAAACAGGCCGGCGGCCGCCCCGGCGGCTGGAGGACCCAGGTCTCCCAAGGCCTCCAGGCACTCGGCTGGTCCGCGAAGGAAGCCGAGTCCGCCATCGAGAAGCTCGACGCCGAAGGCGCCGAAGGCCAGGACGTCCCCTCGCTCCTCAAGCAGGCCATCCGACTCCTCGGAAAGCGATAGGGCATGGAACGACCCGACGACTACTCCGCCGAAGAGTGGGACAAGGCCCTCACCGCCGCCGAGGCCACCGAACTCGACCGCCTCGCCGAAGAGGGCATCCGCCCCGGCAAGCTCGACGACGTCATCGGCCAGGCCCGCGTCCGCGAGCAGATCAGCCTCCTCCTCGAAGGCGCCCGCCGCCGCGGCTCCTCGCCCGACCACCTCCTGCTCTCCGGCCCGCCCGGCCTCGGCAAGACCACCCTCGCCATGATCGTCGCCGCCGAACTCGGCGTCGGCCTGCGCCAGACCTCCGGCCCCGCCATCGAGCGCTCCGGCGACCTCGCCGCGATCCTCACCAGCCTCGGCCCGAACGAAGTCCTCTTCATCGACGAGATCCACCGCATCGCCCGCCCCGCCGAAGAACTCCTCTACACCGCCATGGAGGACTTCCGCGTCGACGTCATCGTCGGCAAGGGCCCCGGCGCCACCGCCATCCCGCTCGAACTCGAACCGTTCACCCTCGTCGGCGCCACCACCCGCGCCGGACTCCTCACCGGGCCCCTGCGCGACCGCTTCGGCTTCCTCGGCCAGCTCGAGTTCTACGACGACGACGAACTCCAGGCCATCGTCACCCGCTCGGCGGGCATCCTCGACGTCGCCATCGACCCCGCCGGAGCCGTCGAGATCGCCGGACGCTCCCGCGGCACACCCCGCATCGCCAACCGCCTCCTGCGCCGCGTCCGCGACTTCGCGCAGGTCCGCGCCGACGGCGTCATCACCGCCCGCGTCGCCTCCGAGGCCCTCCAGCTCTACGACGTCGACCAGCTCGGCCTCGACCGCCTCGACCGCGCCGTCCTGCGCGCCCTCTGCGGCACCTTCAACGGCGGACCGGTCGGCCTCACCACACTCGCCGTGGCCGTGGGGGAGCAGCCCGACACCGTTGAAGAGGTCTGCGAACCCTTCCTCGTGCGCGCCGGGCTCCTCGCCCGCACCCCGCGCGGGCGCGTCGCCACCGCCGCCGCCTGGCACCACCTGGGACTCAACCCGCCGAGCGCCGAAGGGCTCTTCGGCAGCGGCGACGCGTAGGGTGGGCCATAGGGGGGACAAAGCGTCACACCCGGCGGGATAGACTCCGCCCACGTCACCCACTGACATTCCGAACGACGGCATTCTGACAGCACTGCAGTTCGGACGGCACCGAAGAAAGGCACCACCGTGCAAGCATCCGTAGACGTCCTCGCGCAGGAAGCCGGCGGCTCGAACATCATGTTCCTCGTCATGATCGTGGGCTTCATCGCGCTCATGTACTTCGTCATGATCCGCCCGCAGAAGAAGCGGCAGCGCGAGCAGCAGGACATGCAGAACAACGTCGCGCCCGGTGCCCGCGTCATGACCATCGGCGGCCTCTACGGCACCGTCGTCGACTCCGACGACGAGACCGTCACCCTCGAAGCCAGCGACGAGACCTTCCTCGTCTTCGCCCGCCAGGCCATCGCCAAGGTCGTCACCCCCGCCGAGACGGCCGAGACCGAAGAGGCCCCCGCCGCCGAGGAGATCAGCGAAGCGGACGCCACCCTCTCCGACGAGGACCTCGACAAGCTCCGCGCGAGCGACGAGACCACCGAAGGCGACGACAAGGGCAAGCACGCCGGCAACCCGGACCGCAAGGAGTACTAGGACTCGCGGTGCCGCTCCACCCCCGGGCCCTGCACCGCCTGTGAGGCACCCGTCCTAGAATGAGCCCCGCCGAGGGTACGTGTGCGAGAGCACAGCCGCGGCGCGCTCCCCGCGCGCCCGCGGCTCCTCGCGCCCGCCCCTATTCGAGTTCTGAGGAAGAGACCGACCATTGGCTTCAGTAACGGGCGCTGACCGCCCACGGAAGAAGATCCAGCGCAAGCGCCTGCCAGTCGCCCCCTACTTCGTGGCGCTGCTCCTGGTGCTCGCGATCCTGTGGGTCGCCGCGCTGGCGGGCTCGGGATGGAAGTTCCCCACGCCGAAGCTCGGTCTCGACCTGCAAGGCGGCCTGTCGATGACGCTCACGGCCTACCAGCAGGGGAGCGACGAGCCCCCCTCGGCCGAGACCATGGAGCAGGCCCGCCAGATCATCGAGGGCCGCGTCAACTCCACCGGCGTCTCCGAGCCCGAGGTCTACGTCGAGGGCACCGAGAACATCGTCGTGAACGTCGCGGGCGACGACATCGACGAGCAGGCCCTCCGCGACGTCGGCGCACCCGCCGAGCTCCGGTTCCGCATCGTCACCAACTCCGTCGCCGACACCTCCGCGCTCGAGGACGCCCTCGCCGAGGAGACGCCGACCGAGGAGCCCACCGACGCCGCCAGCGAGGAGCCCACCGCGGAATCCTCCGAGACGCCCGCCGACGGCGAAGCCTCCGAGACCCCCACGACGGAGGAGACCTCCGCCGGCTCCGGCCAGGCCGCCACCACCGACGAGGTCGCCGCGACCCTCGACGAGGTGTGGGCGAAGGTCGGCCCCGACGCGGCCGCCGCCGCCCAGGCGCTCACCGCCGCCCCCGACGAGGCCACCAGCCTCCTCCTGGAGCCCTTCGGCACCCTGGCACCCGAAGAGGTCGCCCTCCTCCCCGCGACCGTCCAGTTCTACATCCCGCAGATCACCTGCGAGACGCTCGACGCCCGCCCGCCGGGGGCCGTCCAGCAGCCCGACATCGAGGTCACCGCGTGCTCGGCTCCCGAAGCCGCCGCGGCCGACGACCCGTCGCTGACCTTCCAGTACAAGTACCTGCTGCAGCCCGCGACCGTGCTCGGCTCGGACGTCACCTCCGCCGACGTCGGCACCGACCAGGCGAACCTCAACCAGTTCGTCGTCAACGTGCAGTTCTCCGCCGAAGGCGCCGACAAGTGGAGCGCCCTCACCACCGAGAACCTCCAGTCGCAGGTCGCGATCGTCCTCGACAACGAAGTCGTCAGCGCCCCGACCATCCAGGAGGTCTCGTCGAACTCGACGCAGATCTCCGGCGAGTTCACCGCCGCCGAGGCCAACCAGCTCGCCGACCAGCTCAACTTCGGCTCGCTCCCGACGAACTTCATCGTCGAGACCGTCAACGAGGTCACCGCGACCCTCGGCGTCGACCAGCTCGAGGCCGGCGTCTTCGCCATGGCCCTCGGCCTGCTCCTGGTCATCATCTACTGCTTCGTGTACTACCGCGTGATCGGCTTTGTCGTGCTCGGCAGCCTCGTCGTCGCGGCCGCGATCCTCTACCCGACCGTGTCGCTCCTGGGCTCCCAGATCGGCTTCACCATGACCCTCGCGGGCATCGCGGGCTTCGTGGTCGCCGTCGGCATCACGGCCGACTCGTTCGTCGTCTACTTCGAACGAATAAAGGAGGAGATGTCCGGCGGCCGCTCGGTCCGCTCGGCCGTCCCGCGCGCCTGGGTCCGCGCCCGCCGCACCATCCTCTCGGCCAGCGCCGTCTCGATGATCTCCGCGGTCGTCCTGTACATCCTGGCGATCGGCCCGGTCCGGGGCTTCGCGTTCACGCTCGGCCTGTCGACCCTCGTCGACCTCCTGGTGGTGTTCGTGTTCACCCACCCGATGGCCGAGTGGCTGGCCCGCGGCAGGGTCCTCACCAACGTCCACCTCTCGGGGCTCCACTCCAAGGCGACCCCCGCCACCGGCGACGCGGCCGCGAAGGCCTAAGGAGATCCGATGAGCACCAAGCAAGAGAAGCGCCCCAACGTCTTCAGCCAGCTGTACCGCGGCGAGACGGACTTCCAGTTCGTCGCGCACCGCAAGAAGTTCTACATCGCGTCCGCGGTGGTCCTCGCCGCGCTCGCGGTCGTCATGATCTTCAAGGGCTTCGTCCTCGGCATCGACTTCGCGGGCGGCGTGCAGTACAACGTGCCCGCGGGGCAGACCGACGCGTCCCTCGAGCAGGTCGAGGGCGCGGCGGCCGACGCGGGCGCCGACGTGGCCTCCGGCCAGGTCGTCGGCTCGGGCGACGACCGCTCGTACATCATCCGCATCGGCGAGCTCTCGACCGACGAGGCCGCCCAGATCCGCGAGGCGATCGCGGCCGAGGCCGGGGTCGGCACCGACTCCATCTCGGTCTCCGAGGTCTCGGCGACCTGGGGCGAGTCCGTCTCCCGCCAGGCCCTGATCGCCCTCGCGGTGTTCCTGGTCCTGGTCGCGATCTTCATCTGGATCCGGTTCGAGCGGCGCATGGCGGTCGCGGCCATCGGCGCGCTCGTCCACGACCTCGTGCTGACCGCCGGGATCTACGCCCTGGTCGGCTTCGAGATCACGCCGTCGACCATCGTCGGCATGCTCACGATCCTCGGCTACTCGCTGTACGACACGGTCGTGGTCTTCGACAAGGTCCAGGAGAACACGGCGCAGCTGCTCCAGACGCGCAGCAAGACCTTCGCCGAGGGCGTCAACGACGCGATCAACCAGACGCTCATGCGCTCGATCAACACCTCGCTCATCGGCGTCCTGCCGGTGGCCGCGCTGCTGTTCGTCGGTGTGGGCCTGCTGGGCGTCGGCACGCTGAAGGACCTGGCGCTGGTGCTGTTCGTCGGCATGATCGTGGGCGCGTACTCCTCGATCTTCCTGGCCGCCCCGTGGGTGGTCGACATGGCCGAGCGCGGCGCGGTGTACAAGCGCCACAACCAGAAGGTCGCCAACAAGCGCGCAGGCGTGGAGGACGAGAAGCCCGCCCGCAAGCCCGCGAAGGCCGCAGACAACGACGAGGACGACTTCGTGCTCGCCAAGAGCGAGGACCTGCCGGCCGAACTGCTGGAGGAGCCGGAGAAGGCCTCCAGCGGCTCCGGCGCGGGCCGCTCGGGCGGTTCGAAGAAGCGCAAGCGGCGCTAAGGCGCTGCGGACACGAAGCGGCGGGCGGACCTACCAGGTCCGCCCGCCGCTTCGCGCTGGTTGGCTCCTCGTGAGCCGGCGGCGCGGGGCCGCTTCGACATGGCTCGGACGTCAGGCGCCCTTGTCGCCCTTGATCTTGCCTAGCGCGTCCTGCGCCATGTCCTTCGCCTTGTCGGCGTATTCGTCCATCTTATCGCCCATGGGCGATTCTTTGGCCTTGTTGTACAGATCCTCGGCCTTGTCCTTCATGTCGCCGGCGCTGTCCGAGACCTTGTCCTTGGCCTCGTTGAACTTGTCCTGCATCCCCACGATGAACCCCTCCCTACGTGAGTCGGTTTCACTATAGGGGCGCTCCGGCGGGTCCGCCGGGATTCGGACTACATCCCAGGTCGAACCCCGAACGCTACTGGAGGATGACGCCGGAGGGGCCGATTGCTCCTTACGGTCGGGTCATGAACGACATGGAACCCACCGCGCGGGCCCGCACCGCGATCGTCATCGGCGGCGGCGTCGCCGGCCCCGTGGCCGCCCTGGCCCTGCGGAAGGCCGGCATCGAGGCGACCGTGTTCGAGGCCTACCGGCCCGGCACGGGCTCGCGCGGCGGGCCGCTGGGGCTCGCCCCGAACGGCCTGAACGCGCTGCGCACCGTGGGCGCCGACCGGGCCCTGACCGACGAGGGCATCCCGACGCCGCGCATGGTCATCCACTCCGGTTCGGGCAAGGTCCTCGGCACCGTCGAGTCCGCCCCCGACCTGCCGGTGAACACGACGATCCCGCGCGGGCGCATGGCCGAGCTGCTGCAGGGGCACGCGGCGGCCTCGGGCGTCCCGATCGTGTACGGCAAGCGCTTCGTGGACGCGGTGGACACCGGCCGCAGCGTCATCGCCCAGTTCGACGACCACACCACGCACGAGGCGGACCTCCTCATCGGCTGCGACGGCATCCGCTCCACGGTGCGCGGCATCATCGACCCGGCCGCGCCGCGGCCGCGCTACACGGGCCTCATCGGCCTCGGCGGGTTCGCCGACACGCCGCTCGGCGTCAGCGACACCGGCGGGGCCTTCCACATGGTCTTCGGCCGCAAGGCGTTCTTCGGGCACGTCTCGGACGGCGAGCGCACCGGCTGGTTCGCGAACCTGCCGTTCAAGACCTTCGACCGCGAGACGCTGGCGGGCACCTCGTTCGAGACGTGGATCGCCCTGATGCGCGACCTGTTCGCCGACGACAGGAGCGCCGCGCTCCAGATCCTGGACCACGTGACGCCCGAGTCGTTCATCCCCGCGTCCCCGCTGGAGGACCTGCCGCACGTGCCGGTCTGGTCCAAGGGCCGCATCGCGCTCATCGGCGACGCCGCGCACGCGACCTCGCCCTCCTCGGGCCAGGGAGCGAGCATGGCGATCGAGTCGGCGGTGGAACTGGCCCGCTGCCTGCGGGACCTGCCGGTGCCGCAGGCGTTCAAGGCCTACGAGCACGCCCGCAGAGACCGCGTCGAACGTGTCATCGCCACGGCGGCGCGCACCAACCAGTCCAAGGCCGCCGGACCGGTCGCGGCCCGCTTCAGGGACGCCCTGATGCCGTTCTTCATGGAGCGCTTCACGACCCCCGAGAAGATGGCCTGGCAGTACGCCCACACCATCGACTGGAACGCCCCCGCCGTTTAGCGGTTGACGAGTTGGGTGAGGTCGTCGATGAAGCCCTGTTCGGCTTCGGTGACGGCGACCTTCCTGCTGAAGAAGCCGCCGTTCTTGGACTTGGAGGCTTCGGCGACGCGGGTGGCGAGGGTGATGAGCCAGGCGCCGTAGGCCTCGGCGTCAGGGGCGTCGGCCTTGTCGCGGAGGAGGCTCATCGCCTCGTCGGCCTGCTTGAGCGCCAAGGCCATCGCGCCGTCCGCGAAGGGGACCTCGCGGTCGTCGGCCTCGGGGTCGGTGCGCTCGCGGATGGCGAGCGCGACGGCCTTGACGAAGGCGTTCTGGTCGCGCTGGGCGTCCTTGAAGACCTTGGCCCCGGCCGTGACCTCCTTGAGGAAGGCGAGGGCGTTGGTGGAGCCGTCAGCGGCGATGGCGCCCTTGAGCACCGCGCCGGGGGCCTCGGCGAGCAGTTCGCGTTCGTCGTCGGTGAAGGCGGAGAGATCCGTCAACGGTGGTCCTTCTCGGGTTCAGGAACGCTCGGCACCCGTGAGGCGGTAGGCGTCGTAGACGCCGTCGACCTTGCGGATGACCTTGATGATGTGGTCCAGGTGCTCCGGGTTCGCCATCTCGAACGTGAAGCGCGACAAGGCGACCCGGTCGCGCGTGGTCGTCACGGTGGCCGACAGGATCGAGACCCGCTCGACGGAGAGCACCTGCGTGACGTCGGCGAGCAGGCGGTGGCGGTCGAGCGCCTCGACCTGCACCGTGGCGATGAACGTCGCCTGGTCGTCCTCGTGCGACCAGTGCACCTCGAGGACGCGGTCGGGCTGCAGCTCGATGCGCTCCTCGGCGTTCTCGCAGTCCCTGCGGTGCACCGAGATCACGTGGTAGCGGGTGGCGAAGCCGATGATCGGGTCGCCCGGGATCGGGTTGCAGCAGTGGGCGAGGCGCACCGGCATCTCGCCCTCCTCCATGCCCGCCACGGTGACGGCGGCGTGGATGTCGCCGTGCGCCTCGGGGACGATCCGGGCGGGCTGCGTCGGCGCGGTGGCCTCGGCCATGTCCTCGGCGGCGCCCTCGGCCCCGCCCTGGACGTCCAGGAGCCGCTGCACGACCTGCGTCGGCGAGACGTGGTGCTCGCCGAGGGCCGCGTAGAGCGCCTCGACGTCCTTGAGGTTGAGGTCCTTCGCGAGCGACGTCAGGTTGTCGTGGGTGAGCATGCGCTGCAACGGGAGGCGCCGCTTGCGCATGGCCCGCGTCAGCTCGTCCTTGCCCAGCTCGATGGCCTCTTCGCGGCGCTCGCGCTTGAAGTGCTGCTTGATCTTCGTGCGGGCGCGCGGGCTCTTGACGAAGCCCAGCCAGTCCTCGCTGGGGGAGGCGTTCTCGGAGTTCGAGGTGAAGACCTCGACGACGTCGCCGTTCGACAGCGTCGACTCCAGCGGCACGATCTTGCCGTTGACCTGCGCGCCGATGCAGCGGTTGCCGACCTCGGTGTGAACGGCGTACGCGAAGTCCACAGGGGTCGAGCCCGCCGGGAGGGCGACCACGTCGCCCTTGGGCGTGAACACGTACGCCTCGGAGGAGGCCAGGTCGAAGCGGAGCGCGTCGAGGAACTCGGACGGGTCCGCTGCCTCGCGCTGCCAGTCGAGGAGCTGGCGCAGCCACGCCATGTCGTCGATGTGCGCCGGGGGACCGGCCACAGTGGAGTTCTTGGTCTCCTTGTACTTCCAGTGCGCGGCGATGCCGTACTCGGCGGTGCGGTGCATCGCCCACGTGCGGATCTGGATCTCGACGGGCTTGCCGTTCGGGCCGATCACCGTGGTGTGCAGCGACTGGTACATGTTGAACTTCGGCATCGCGATGTAGTCCTTGAAGCGCCCCGGCACCGGCTGCCAGTTCGCGTGGATCACACCGAGGGCCGCGTAGCAGTCCCGTTCGCTCTCGACGAGGATGCGCAGGCCCACCAGGTCGTAGATGTCGTTGAAGTCGCGGCCGCGGACGATCATCTTCTGGTAGATCGAGTACAGGTGCTTCGGGCGCCCGGAGACCTCGGCCTTGATGCGCGAGTTCTTCAGGTGGTCCTTGACCTGGGCGATGACCTGCTGGAGCAGCATCTCCCGCTGCGGGGAGTGCTCCGAGACCAGGCGCGCGATCTCCGAGTAGCGCTTCTTGTAGAGCGTCGCGAAGGAGAGGTCCTCCAGCTCCCACTTGATGGTGTTCATGCCCAGGCGGTGGGCGAGCGGGGCGAGGATCTCCAGGGTCTCGCGGGCCTTCTGCTCCTGCTTCTCGGGCGGCAGGAACGTCAGGGTCCGCATGTTGTGGAGGCGGTCGGCGAGCTTGATGACCAGGACCCGCGGGTCCTTGGCCATCGCGACGACCATCTTGCGGATCGTCTCGGCCTTCGCCGCGTCGCCGAGCTTCACCTTGTCGAGCTTGGTGACGCCGTCGACGAGGAGGGCGACCTCGCCGCCGAACTCGTCGGAGAGCTCCTCGAGCTTGTAGTCGGTGTCCTCGACGGTGTCGTGCAGGAGCGCGGCCACGAGCGTGTTCGTGTCCATGCCGAGCTCGGCGAGGATCGACGCGACCGCGAGCGGGTGCGTGATGTACGGGTCGCCGGACTTGCGGAACTGCCCGTTGTGCAGCTCCTCGGCCCTCGTGTAGGCCGACTGCAGGAGCCGCACGTCGGCGCGCGGGTGCGCGGCCCGGTGGGCGGCCACCAGCGGTTCGAGGACCTCGGGGAGCTGCGAGGACTGCCAGGGCGCGTTGAAGCGCGCCAGACGGGCCCGCATCCGCCGCCCGGTGGGGGGCCCGATCGGGCCGCCCGAGGTCGGCGCGGCGTCAGCGGACTTGCCGGACGCGGCTCGCTCGGTCACCACGCACGCCTCCTCGGTGTCAGCACGGCATCAGCTTCGCGAATGTTCAACAAAGCGTCGACATCAATCCTAACCGCGAGGGGTGGTGTGATCCGCCACCGATGCCCGGAGGCGGACCCTTCCGGCGTGCTACATGCCCGGGACGGCGACTTCCATCGCCCCGGCCGCGGCCACCTGCTCGACGATGTCGAGGCCCTCGGTCACCTGGCCGAGGATCGTGTAGTCGGCGGGGAGCTGCGTGTCCTTGTACACGATGAAGAACTGGCTGCCAGTGGTGCCCGCGCCGGCGTTGGCCATCGCGATGGTCCCGACCGGGTAGTTCCCCGCGGCCTCGACCGGCAGGTTCTCCTCGCCGTACGAGTAGCCCGGGGAGCCCTGGCCCGCCATCTCGGGGGTGCCGGCCTCGATCGCGGCGCGCGCGTCGGGGTCGCCGCACTGGAGGACCCAGATGCCGTCGATGACCAGGCGGTGGCACTGCTGGCCGTCGAAGTAGCCGTCCTGCGCGAGGTGCGTGAAGGAGCCGGCGGTGCACGGGGCGCCCGCGGTGTCGATCTCCGCGGTGATCGTGCCGAGGTTGGTGACGATCGTCATGACCTGGGTGCCCGCGGCGGGCTCGGTGGCGGCCGGGGTCGGGCTGGTGCCGTCCGCGGAGGTGTACATGCAGTCCTCGGTCGCGGAGGCGTCCGGCGTGCTCATCTGCACGCACTCGAGGTAGACGTCCTGGGCGGGCTGGCCGTCCGTGACCCCCTCGGTGGCGGTGCCCTTGGCGCCCTCGCCGCTCGGCTCGACGCCGTCGCAGCGGGTCGAGGCGGCCTTCGCGTCCTCGACGAGCGCCGCGATGTCGCCACCGCCGGAGCTCGAGCCCTCGTCGTCGCCGCCCAGCCACGCGAACGCGCCCCAGGCGATCAGGGCCAGGGCGACGAGCCCGGCGACGCCGCCGACGCTCCACGCGACGGTGCGCCTGCGGGCCTCCTCCTCTGCCTTGGCGGACATGCGCTGCTGCAACTGCTGCCGGGCGGCCAGGCGCTGGGCTTGTTTCGACGCCACCGTCGATCTCCTTCGTCGCGCGTTCGGGGGTACTTACTCGGTCGTTTCGGAGGGGGTCTCGGCAGGGGCCTCGGAGGTCGCCTCGGCGGTCGGGTCCACCGTCGCGCTCGGGTCGAGCGGGACGCTCTCGGTGACCTCGGACGAGGGGGTCTCCTCGGCCGCGGGCTCGTCGTCCCCGAAGAACCACGACCCCGACTGCCACAGGTAGGCGAGGGTCAGCACCGCGGCGACCGCGAGGAGCCCGCCCAGCGCCTGGAGCTGGCGGCGGCGGCGCAGCCTGCCCGCGAGGCGCGCGTTCTTCTTCGCGTTCGCGATGCGCTGCTTGCGCTGCTCCATGTGCTTGGACTTGGCGGGCACCTGGCCTCCTACTGCTGCCGGTTCCGGCGGTGCCTGCGAACCGTTAGGCCGGGCACCGCCGTTTCAGGGGTTACGAGTTCCGCAGTTTAGCCGGGACAAGTCAGACGCGTCACCGCAGGATGCCCGGTGTATCCTGACCCGGCGAAGGGAGGGGGAGCGGTTGCTCATCGAGACGCTGGTTGCGGATGCGTTCGGCACGAACTGCTACGTGCTGTCGGCCGGTCCCGGATCCGAGTGCGTGGTCGTCGACCCCGGCATCGGCATCGCGCCCCGCCTGGACGACCTGCTCAGCGAGCGCGGCCTCAAGCCCGTCGCCGTGGTCCTCACCCACGGGCACCTCGACCACACCTTCTCCGTCGCCCCGGTGTGCGGCGCGAGCGACATCCCCGCCTACATCCACACCGACGACCGCCACCTCCTCGCCGACCCCGCCCAGGGCTTCAGCGCGAACATGATGTCGCTCGTCGGCACCGGCCTCGAATGGACCGAACCGGACGACGTCCAGGCCCTCGCCGACGGCGGCGTCGTCGAACTCGCCGGGATGCGCTTCACCGTCGACCACGCCCCCGGCCACACCGCCGGGTCGGCCATGTTCCACACCGCCGACGCCGAAGGCCGCTACACGCTCACCGGCGACGTCCTCTTCCGCGGCGCGATCGGCCGCACCGACCTGCCCGGCGGCAGCGACGCGGCCATGCAGGACACCCTGCGCGACAAGGTCCTCCCGCTCGACGACGCGACGATCGTCCTGCCCGGGCACGGCCCCAGCACCACCATCGCGGTCGAACGCGTCCGCAACCCGTACCTCAAGCGCGCCGCGCAGCATTAGCCGCACACCGCCGCGCCTCTTTTCTCATCGAACAACGCTAGGAGACCGCCATGTCACGACCCCAGCCGCTCTCGGGTTTCCCCGAACTGCTGCCCCGGCAGCGGATCGTCGAGCAGCAGGTCGTCGACCACCTCCGCCGCGCCTTCGAGCTCCACGGCTTCGCGAACCTCCAGACCCGCGCCGTCGAGCCCATGGACCAGCTGCTGCGCAAGGGCGAGACCTCCAAGGAGGTGTACGTCCTCAGCCGCCTCCAGTCCGACGGCGACGAAGGCGACGTCGGCCTCGGCCTGCACTTCGACCTCACGGTGCCCTTCGCGCGCTACGTCCTCGAGAACGCCGGGAAGCTCAACTTCCCGTTCCGCCGCTACCAGATCCAGCCGGTCTGGCGCGGCGAGCGCCCCCAGCAGGGCCGCTTCCGCGAGTTCTGGCAGGCCGACATCGACATCGTGGACGTCGGCGAGCTGCCCGCCCACTACGAGGTCGAACTGCCGCTCGTCATCAACGACGCCCTGAGCGGCCTGCCGATCCCCAAGGTCCGCATGCACGTCAACAACCGCAAGCTCTCCCAGGGCTTCTACCGGGGCGTCGGCATCGGCGACACCGAAGAGGCCCTGCGGATCATCGACAAGCTCGACAAGATCGGGCACGACGCGACCGCGAAGCTCCTCGTCGAACGCGTCGACGCCACCCCCGAGCAGGCCGAGGCCTGCCTCCGGCTCGCCGCGATCAGCGCCGAGGACACGTCGTTCGTCAACGAGATCCGCGCCCTCGGCGTCATCGACCCGCTCCTCGAGGAAGGCCTGAACGAGCTCGCCGCCGTCGTGGGCGCCGCCGCGAAGGAGGCCCCCGGCTTCGTCGTCGCCGACATGAAGATCGCGCGCGGCCTCGACTACTACACCGGCACCGTCTACGAGGTCTTCATCGAAGGCCAGGAGCACCTCGGCTCGGTCTGCTCGGGCGGGCGCTACGACACCCTCGCCTCCGACGGCAAGCACACCTATCCCGGTGTGGGCCTTTCGATCGGCGTCTCGCGCCTGCTCGTCCCGCTCCTCAACTCCGGCGCGCTCACCGCCGACCGCGAGGTCCCCACCTGCGTGCTCGTCGCCCTCGCCAACGAGGACGAGCGCTCCGCCGCCAACGGCCTCGCCCAGCGCCTGCGCAAGCGCGGCATCCCGACCCAGGTCTCGCCCACGGCCGCGAAGTTCGGCAAGCAGATCAAGTTCGCCGACAAGCGCGGCATCCCCTTCGTGCTCTTCACCAACGACGAAGGCACCCAGATGAAGGACATCCGCTCGGGCGACCAGGCCACCGTCGACGTCGACGCCTGGAACCCCCCGGCCGAAGACCTCAACCCCCGCATCATCGCCGAATAACGAGAGCGAACGGGCGCCCCCGCATCGTGGGCGCCCGTTCCGCAGCCCGCACTACGCGAGCGCCTTGACGTTCGAGCCCTGCGCGGTCGCGGCCCGCGCGACGCGCTTGCGGCGCACCGGCATCCCCATCGTCGGGTTCGCGGTGCCCCACGCGGCGCCCTTGCAGATGAGCTCCTTGTACAGCGCGGCCGTGCGCCCGCGCAGGAACCCGGTCTTCGCCCGGTCGTCGGCCGTCACGAACTGGATCAGGCCCTCCTTGCGGCCCAACGAGATGCACTGCTGCGCGTACGCCAGCGGCACCTTGCCGCGCTTCGCCCCCGTGAGCTCCGCCGCGATCGCGTCGGCCGCGATCCACGCCATCGGAATGCCCGAAGCGCACGACATGCGCAGCGGCTTGCCGACATCGCTCATGCCGTAGCCCGCGTCGCCCACCGCGTACACGTCCGGGTGCGACACCGAGCGCATGTCCCGGTCCACGACGATCTGGCCCCGGTCGGTGACCTCCAGCGTCGTCGCCGCCGCGATCGGGTGCACCGCGAAACCGGTGGTCCAGATCGTCAGCGCGGCAGGGATCTCCCCGGCCTCGGTCTCGACGGCGTCGGCGCGCACGCCGGTGACCCCCGCGTGCTCGTGGACGCGGATGCCGAGCTTCTCCGCGACCTTGCGCAGGTGCGCGGCTGCCTTCGGTGTGAGCCAGTCGCCGAAACCGCTGCGGACGGCGATCGACACGTCCAGGTCCGGCCGGGCCTCGGCGATCTCGGTGACCGCCTCGACGCCCGTCAGGCCGCCGCCGACGACGACCACCGACTGCCCGGCGTCCAAGCGGGCCAAGCGCTCCCGCGCCTTCAGCGCGCCGGGGCGGCTCGCGATCTCGTAGGCGTGCTCGGCCGTGCCGGGGACGCCCATGTCGTTCCAGCCGCTGCCGAGGGCGTACACGAGCGTGTCGTACTCGAGCTCGGCCGCGCCGTCCGCGTCGGCGACCGCGACGGTCTTGCGGTCGGCGTCCACGGCGGTGACCTTCGCCAGCCGCAGCTCGACCCCGGTGCCCTCCAGCATCTCGGCGAGCGGGCGCGGCTTGAGGTCCTGCCCGGCGGTCACCTGGTGCATGCGGACCCGCTCGACGAAGTCGGGTTCGGCGTTGACGAGGGTGATGCCGACGTCCTCGGTGCTCACCTTCCGGGCGAGACGGCCGGCGGCGCTGGCACCGGTGTAGCCGGCGCCGAGGACGATGATGCGGTGCTGCATACCGTGCTTCTGTGCATGGGACATGGCGTGCTCCTGTCTGGATCGGGTTCGCCACTTGAACCGGGCGGCCCCGCGATCCCTGACAGGTTCTCGACGTGAAGCACGTCACATAGGTTTAGAAGGCGGCGACCAGGAGCGGTTCGCCGTGGTCGGCGCTGTTCCACTGGGCCGTCGCCCGCTCGAGCTTGTCGGGGTTGACCTGGTTGCGGAACGCCGCGATGCCGTCCTCGCCGACCTCCAGGACCATGACGCCGACGACGCGGCCGTCGAGGACCGCGACCGCCGCGGGCTCGCCGTTCGCGGTCCACGCGTACACCTCCGGCGAGCCGCCGAGGATCCTCCGCTTCGCCTCGGCGGGCCGGAACAGGCCCCACAGGAACTTCGCGACGGCGGTCGCGCCCGCGTACGGCTTGGTGCGCGCGGGGATCTTCCCGCCGCCGTCGCCCATCGCGTAGGCGTTCTCGGTGAGCAGCTGCACCAGCGGCGCGACCGACCCGCCGGTGGCGGCTGCCAGGAACTCCTCGACGATGCGCCGCGCGTCGGCCTCGTCGATCTCCTTGCGCGCCTTGCCGTCGGCGAGGTGCTTCTTGGCGCGGTGGAGGATCTGCTGGCTCGAGGCCTCGCTGATCTCCAGGAACTCGGCGATCTCGCGGTGCGGGTAGTCGAAGGCCTCGCGCAGCACGTACACGCCGCGCTCGACCGGGGTGAGCCGCTCCATGAGCGTGAGCACCGCGTAGGACACCGACTCGCGCTGCTCGGCGGTGTCGGCCGGGCCCAGCATCGGGTCGCCCGCGAACAGCGGCTCGGGCAGCCATTCGCCCACATACGTCTCGCGGCGGGCGCGCGCCGACGTGAGCTGGTTGAGGCACAGGTTGGTGAGCACCTTCGTCAGCCACGCCTCCGGCACCTCGATGCGCCCGCGGTCGGCGGCCTGCCAGCGCAGGAAGACCTCCTGGACGGCGTCCTCGGCCTCGCCCGCCGAGCCGAGCAGGCGGTAGGCGATGGCCTCCAGGCGGGGCCTGGAGGCCTCGAACCGGTCGAGTTCGGTCACGGTGACGGGCATGGACCGATCGTAGCCCGCGACGGGCCGTGCCAGTCGGTCTCGATGCGGCGCAGCGGTTGTGCGCGCTCCTAGACTTCCTTGACGCAGTAGACCGCGGTGATCGAGTCGATCTCGGGGTCCCAGTCGCGGCCCGCGGCGATCGCGGTGTCCGTGTAGTAGTAGTTCGTGTTGCCGGTGCCCGCGCACGCGTCGGCGGCCGCGACGGAGTGGGCCGGGTCGGTCGGCTCGGGGTCCTCGGGGCTCTGCACGACCTTGAGGACCTCCCAGTAGGCGAGGTCGGACGAGCAGTCGACGACGTAGAAGCCCTCGGGGTTGTTCTCGATGCACTCGCCTTCGGCCGGGACGCGGTACACCGATTCGCCCTCGGTGGTCTCCTCCTCCGCGCTCGGCTCGTCCGAGGTCTCCTCGGCTTCGTCGGAGGTCTCCGCGGCGGCGGTGGTCTCCTTCGCCGGGTCGGGGTCGTCGTCGCCGCTCATGCTGAGGCCCAGCATGATGCCGCCGCCGATGACGGCGACCACGACGACCACGAGGGTGATGATGAGCGGCGTGTTCGAGTTCCCGCGCGGCGGCGGGGGCGCGGCCTGGCCGGGCTGGAACGCGCCGCCGGGCGGGCCGACCGGGGGCTGCGTGTAGCCGCCGGTCTGGGCGTACGCGGGCCCGGGGGAGTAGGGCTGGCCGGGCGGGGCGCTGCTGGGGTGGCTCGGCGCGGTCTGGTAGCCGCCGGGGGCGTACGGGTCGGGGCGCGAGTACGGGTCGGCGTCGGTCGTGTAGTGCTGGGGTGCGGGCGAGGGCTGGCCGTAGCCCGGCGACTGGTTGGGGTCGTAGGGGTTCGGCGGGGGATAGGCCATGGGGTTCTCCGTCGCGGGCAGGGTTCGAGGGCGTTATGGATGCGCTTGGGTTCCATCATATTGCTCTCTTGCGACGCACTCGGCCCTTGCGCCTGCGCACGCGTGCGGCGCACACCGGCACCGCGCGGACTTCCCGGGGCGCGAAAAAGGGCCGCCCCGGGCGGGGCGGCCCTCAGGCCTGTCGGTGTCCGCGTCAGGCGTTGTCGCTGCTGCAGTAGGCGAAGTAGACGAGTCCGTCACCGCCGGTCACGGGGGTGGCGTAGTAGTCCGAGTTCACGCAGCCGCCGAGGGCGGTGGTGGTGTCGAACGAGAGCTCGTCCACGGGCGGGTCGTACGTCTCGACCTCGTCGACGACGTAGAGCGCCAGGGTGTTCGCGCAGTCGAAGGTCCGCAGGCTGTCGTCGGTGCAGTCGCCGGTGTTCGGCGTGACGGGGCGGCCGCCGTCGGCGTCCTCCTTGTCGATGGCCTCGACGCAGTAGAGGTAGTCGACCGGTCCGCCGGTGCCCGAGATCTCCTCGGTGTAGACGTACTGGAACGACAGCCACGGCTGGCCCGGGGTCCAGCCCATGTACTCCTGGCCGCAGAACGAGGCGGCGATCGACGGGTCGGTCAGCTGGCCGGAGTAGTCGACCTCGGCGCCCGAGTCGTCGGAGACCTGGGTGATCGTCCAGAACGCGGCCGGGTCGTCGCAGGGGACGACCAGCTCCGCGTCGGCGGTCGCGGCCGCGTCGGACATGCAGTCGCCGACGGCGGCGGCCTCGGCGGCCTGCATCTCGTCGTCGGAGAGGGTGGTGTCGGTGCCGTCCGAGTCGTTGCCGGAGTCGCCGCCGGCGAAGGCCCGCACGATGACGATGATGACGCCGATGACGAGCACGCCGGCGCCGCCGAGGATCTTGGCGACGAGGCCGCCGCCACCGCCGCCGGAGGCCGGGGGCATGGGCGGCGGGGCGCCGTACGGCGCCGGGGGCTGCTGGGGGGCGCCGTAGCCGGGCTGCTGCGGCGCGCCGTAACCGGGCTGGGACGGCTGGCCGTAGGGCTGCGGCTGCGGCTGGGGGGCGTACCCGCCCGGCTGCTGCGGCGGGTAGCCCGGCTGCTGCGGCTGCTGTCCGTAGCCAGGGGGCGGGGGATAGGTCATTGGTGCATTGCTCCTTGCGAACGTACTGTGGGTCGGGGGTGTACCGGCACGGGGGATGGGCACCGCGCGAATGTTGGTTCACTCTAACCACCGGCCGCCACCGGTTCGCGCCGCCCGCCCCACTGTGCAGGTGCGTTACGCGGCCATTACGAGCGCGTTGCCCTGCCGACGTCGTACGCGTGAGAAAAACCGCTCGACCTGCTCGGATCGTAGGACGATGGTGTCCATCAGATGAGCGATGGATTACACTCGTCAGACACTTTGCATTCTCTCGGGCCGACGTCGTCCCGTATGAAACACCGTAGTGCTCCGCGCCCCCACCTGCTGCTGGAGCCCTCGACGACGAAGGAGGCCACGGTTGCGTTCTGCCCTGAACTCAGAGCCCGGTCTTTACCGCCCCGCTTGGGAACACGACGCCTGCGGCGTCGCGTTCGTCGCCGACATGCAAGGCCGAGCGGCCCATGAGGTCATCGAGCACGGGCTCTCCGCGCTCGTGCGCATGGAGCACCGCGGCGCCACCGCCCCCGACCCCGATTCGGGCGACGGCGCGGGCATCATGCTGCAGATCCCGGACGCCTACTACCGCGACACCGTCGGCTTCGCCCTGCCCGAGGCCGGGCACTACGCCGCGGGCCTGGTGTTCACCCCCGAGGACGACGAGTCGACCGCGCGCGCCCGCGCGATCGTGGAGAAGTACGCCGTCGCGGAGGGCTGTACGGTCCTCGGCTGGCGCGACGTGCCCACCGACCCGTCCGGGCTGGGCGCCGCCGCCCTGGCCTCCAAGCCCCGCGTCTCCCAGGTCTTCCTGGCCGCCGAAGACGGCCTCGCCGCCGGGCTCGACCTCGACCGGCTCGCCTTCGCCGTGCGCAAGCAGGCCGAGCGCGAGCTGCGCGAGCGCCACCTCGACGGCGCCGCGATCGTCGGCCTCTCCTCCCGCACCATCGTGTACAAGGGCATGCTCACCCCCGCCCAGGTGCCGCAGTTCTACCCCGAGCTGGCCGACCCGCGCCTCAAGAGCGCGATTGCCCTCGTCCACTCGCGGTTCTCGACCAACACGTTCCCGTCGTGGCCGCTCGCCCACCCGTTCCGGATGGTCGCGCACAACGGCGAGATCAACACCATCCGCGGCAACCGCAACTGGATGACCGCCCGCCAGGCCGAGCTCGCGACCGAGGCCCTGCCCGGCCGCCTGCGCCGCCTCTTCCCGATCAACACCCCGGGCGGCTCGGACTCCCTGAACTTCGACGAGGTCGTCGAGCTGCTGCACCTGGGCGGGCGCAGCCTGCCCCACGCGATGCTCATGATGATGCCGGAGGCCTGGGAGCACAACGCGACCATGGACCCCAAGCGCCGCGACTTCTACCGCTACCACGCGTCCATCATGGAGCCGTGGGACGGCCCGGCCGCGGTCTGCTTCACCGATGGCGTCCAGATCGGCGCGGTCCTCGACCGCAACGGCCTGCGCCCCGCCCGCTGGTGGCGCACCACCGACGACCTGGTCGTGCTCGCGTCCGAGTCCGGCGTGGTCGACATCGAGCCCTCCAAGGTCGCCCAGAAGGGCCGCCTGGAGCCGGGCCGCATGTTCCTCGTGGACACCGGGGCCGGCCGCATCCTCGACGACGAAGAGGTGAAGGACGCCCTCGCGAAGGAGCACCCGTACGGGGACTGGCTCCACGCCGGGCTCATCCGCCTCGAGGAGCTGCCCGAGCGCGAGCACGTCGCGTACGACCCCGAGTCCGTGCGCCGCCGCCAGCTCACCTTCGGCTACACCGACGAGGAGCTGCGGCTCATCCTGGCGCCCATGGCCTCCAAGGGCGAGGAGCCGCTCGTCTCCATGGGCTCCGACACGCCCATCGCGGGCCTGTCGAAGCGCCCGAAGCTCCTGTTCGACTACTTCACGCAGCTGTTCGCGCAGGTCACCAACCCGCCGCTGGACGCGATCCGCGAGAAGCTCGTCACCGCGCTCGGCACCACCGTCGGCCCCGAGGGCAACCTGCTCGAGCCCGGCCCGCACTCGTGCCGCCAGATCGAGCTGGCCCGCCCGATCCTGCACAACGACGAGCTGGCGAAGATCCTGCACATCGACGACGACGGCGACATGCCCGGCTTCAAGGCCGTGCGCGTCTCCGGCGTCTACAAGGCCCGCCACGGCTCGCGCGGCCTGAAGGACCGCCTGGTCGAGATCTGCCGCCACGTCTCCGAGGCCATCGAGGACGGCGTGCGCATCCTCGTGCTCTCCGACCGCGACTCGACCGCGGACCTCGCGCCGATCCCGTCGCTCCTGCTCACCGCCGCCGTGCACCAGCACCTCGTGCGCGAGCAGACCCGCACCAAGGTGGCGCTGCTGGTCGAGACCGGCGACTGCCGCACCGTGCACCACGCCGCGGTCCTCCTCGGCTACGGCGCGGCCGCGATCAACCCGTACCTGGCTTTCGACTCGATCGAGGAGCTGAGCGCGCAGGGCGTCGTCGACGCCGAGCCCGCCCAGGCGGTCGAGAACTACATCAAGGGCCTGTGCAACGGCGTCCTCAAGGTGATGTCGAAGATCGGCATCTCCACCGTCGCCTCCTACACGGGCGCGCAGATCTTCGAGGCCGTCGGCCTCGACGCCGACTTCGTCGACCGGTACTTCACCGGCACCGACTCCTCGATCGGCGGCATCGGCCTGCAGACCCTCGCCAAGGAGGTCGCCGAGCGCCACCGCTCCGCCTACGAGCGCAAGATCGAGGCGAGCGAGCCGCTGCCCCCGGGCGGCGACTTCCAGTGGCGCCGCGAAGGCGAAGTCCACCTGTTCAACCCCGAGACGGTGTTCCTGCTCCAGCACGCCACCCGCTCGGGCCAGTACGAGGTGTTCAAGCGCTACACCGACAAGGTCAACGCGATCGCCGCCGACTCCGGGCTGCTGCGCGGCATGCTCGGCTTCGACGACGCCCGCGAGGCGGTCCCGCTCGACGAGGTCGAACCGGTCGAGTCGATCGTCAAGCGCTTCCACACCGGCGCGATGTCCTACGGCGCGCTCTCGGCGGAGTCCCACGAGACCCTCGCGATCGCCATGAACCGCCTCGGCGGCCGCTCCAACTCCGGCGAGGGCGGCGAAGCCGTCGACCGCCTGTACGACCCGCTGCGCCGCAGCGCGATCAAGCAGGTCGCGTCGGGCCGCTTCGGCGTCACCTCCGAGTACCTGGCCACCGCCGACGCCATCCAGATCAAGATGGCGCAGGGCGCGAAGCCCGGCGAGGGCGGCCAGCTGCCCGGCTACAAGGTCTACCCGTGGATCGCGGACACCCGGAACGCCACGCCCGGCGTGGGCCTCATCAGCCCGCCCCCGCACCACGACATCTACTCGATCGAGGACCTGGCGCAGCTCATCCACGACCTCAAGCACGCCGGAGGCGGCGACGCCGAGGTCCACGTGAAGCTCGTCTCCGAGACCGGCGTCGGCACCGTCGCCGCGGGCGTCTCCAAGGCCAAGGCCGACACGATCCTCATCTCCGGCTACGACGGCGGCACTGGCGCCTCCCCGGCCAACTCGATCAAGCACGCGGGCACCCCGTGGGAGATCGGGCTCGCCGAGGCCCAGCAGACCCTGATCCGCAACGGCCTGCGCGACCGCGTGAAGCTCGAAGTGGACGGCGCGATGAAGACCGGCCGCGACGTCGTCGTCGCCGCGCTGCTCGGCGCCGAGGGCTTCGGCTTCGCGACCGCGCCGCTCGTCGTCACCGGCTGCGTCATGATGCGCGTCTGCCACCTCGACACCTGCCCCGTGGGCGTCGCCACGCAGGACCCGCGCCTGCGCGAGCGCTACACCGGCAAGCCCGAGTTCGTGGAGAACTTCTTCCGCTACATCGCCGAAGAGGTCCGCGAGCTCCTCGCCGAGCTCGGCTACCGCAGCCTCGAGGAGGCCATCGGCGCGGTCGAGCGGCTCCAGCAGGTCCCCGGGCCCGGCCGCAAGGCCGCCCGCGTCGACCTGTCGAACGTCATCGCCTCCCCGGTCGAGGGCCCGCGCACGCAGGCCACCGTCCAGGACCACGGCGTCGAGGGGACCCTCGGGGCCCGCATCGTCGACATCGCCCGCCCCGCGATCGAGCAGGGCGAGCGGGTCACGGCCGAGCTCGAGATCCGCAACACCGACCGTTCGGTCGGCGCGCTCCTCGGTGCCGCGGTCTCCCGCGCGCACCGCGAGGGCCTCACCGAGGACACCGTGAACCTGACGTTCCGCGGCACCGCCGGGCAGTCCTTCGGCGCGTTCCTCACCCGCGGCGCGAGCTTCAAGCTCGTGGGCGACGCGAACGACTACGTCGGCAAGGGCCTCTCGGGCGGACGCCTCGTGCTCACGCCCGACGCCGGGGCCCCGTTCAAGGCCGAGGAGAACGTCATCGCCGGGAACACGCTCCTGTACGGGGCGACTTCGGGCGAGGTCTTCATCCGCGGCAAGGTCGGCGAGCGCTTCGCCGTCCGCAACTCCGGCGCGGTCGCCGTCGTCGAAGGCGTGGGCGACCACGGCTGCGAGTACATGACCGGCGGCACCGTCCTCGTCCTCGGCCCCACCGGCCGCAACTTCGCCGCGGGCATGTCCGGCGGCGTGGCCTACGTGTGGCGCCTGGACGAGTCCCGCACCAACACCGCGCTCGCGGACCTGGACCCGCTGTCGGCCTCCGACATCGACCTGGTCCACTCGCTGCTGCTGCGCCACGGCCGGGCCACCGGCTCCGCCGTCGCCGCGGACCTGCTGGCCGAGTGGCCGCGGGCCGCGAGCGGCTTCACGAAGGTCATCCCCCGCGAGTACAAGGCCGTCCTCGCCCGTCAAGCCATTGACACGATCACGACCCGCACGCTCGTCCTGACCGAGAAGGAGGCCGCCAATGCCTGATCCGAGCGGATTCCTCGAACACGGCCGCGCCGTCCCGAAGAAGCGTCCCGTGCCGGTGCGCATCCTCGACAACCGCGAGGTCTACACGCGCACCAGCAAGGACCTGGTGACGGCGCAGGCCTCCCGCTGCATGGACTGCGGCATCCCGTTCTGCCACAACGGCTGCCCGCTGGGCAACCGGATCCCGGAGTGGAACGACCTGGCCCGCACGGGCCGGTGGGGCGCGGCGATCGAGCAGCTGCACGCGACGAACAACTTCCCGGAGTTCACCGGGCGGCTCTGCCCGGCGCCGTGCGAGGCGGCGTGCGTGCTGGGCATCGGGGACGACCCGGTGACCATCAAGAACATCGAGGTCGAGATCATCGACCGCGCGTTCGACGACGCGAACGTCCGGCCGCAGGTGCCCGAGTTCCGCAGCGGCAAGTCCGTCGCCGTGGTCGGCTCGGGCCCGGCGGGCCTGGCGGCGGCCCAGCAGCTGGCCCGCGCGGGCCACTCGGTCACCGTCTACGAGCGCGACGACGCCCCCGGCGGCCTGCTGCGCTACGGCATCCCGGACTTCAAGCTCGAGAAGCACCAGATCGACCGCCGCGTCGAGCAGATGCGCGCCGAGGGCGTCGAGTTCGAGTGCGACGTCAACGTCGGCGTCGACATCACCGCCGAGGACTTGCGTGAACGCCACGACGCGGTGATCCTGGCCGTGGGCGCGCTCGAAGGGCGCGAGACCGAGCAGCCGGGCCGCGAGCTCGCGGGCATCCACCAGGCGATGGAGCACCTCGTGGGCGCCAACCAGGTGGTCGCGGGCAAGGCCCCGTTCGCGCCGATCGACGCCAAGGGCAAGCACGTCGTCATCATCGGCGGCGGCGACACCGGCGCGGACTGCCTGGGCGTGGCCCACCGGCAGGGCGCGGCCTCGGTCCGCCAGCTCGACCTGTACCCGACGCCGCCGGAGGTCCGCAACGGCGCCAAGGACCCGTGGCCGACGTGGCCGGTGATCGTGCGCAACTACCCGGCGCACGAGGAGGGCGGCGAGCGCAACTACGCGTCCGCGGCCGCCGAGTTCATCGGGGACGAGCACGGCCACGTGCGCCAGATGCGCTTCAGCGAGGTCCGGGTCGACAAGTCCCAGGGCCGCCGCGACATCATCCCGGTCGAGGGCACCGAGCAGGTCGTCCCGGCGGACCTCGTCCTGCTGGCGATCGGCTTCGCGGGCACCGAGGACCAGCCGCTGCTGCGGCAGTTCGGGATCGAGCGCAGCCGCCGCAACGTGATCGACTGCGGCGAGGACTGGCAGACGGACGCGCCCGGCGTGTTCGTCGCGGGCGACGCCCACCGTGGAGCGTCGCTCATCGTGTGGGCCATCGCCGAAGGGCGCGCGGCCGCGGCCGCCGCGCACAAGTTCCTCGGCGGCCAGACGGCGCTCCCGGCGCCGGTCGAATCGAACGCACAGGCGCTCGTCGCGTAAGTGCAATAGGCGGAATTGAGCGCAGTGAATATATTCTTGCGCTCAATTCCGCCTACCTTTGTTTTGCATTCCGGCGGCGGTGAATTCCACCTCTCAACTGCGGAGACCCTGCGAGTGCGAGTAGGCGTCCGATATAAGCTCGCAGGGTGACTCGTAGAGCAAAAATCGTCTGCACCATCGGGCCTGCCACCGCCACGCCCGAGCGTATGGCCGGCCTGATCGACGCCGGTATGAACGTCGCCCGCATGAACTTCTCCCACGGCGCCCAGGCCGACCACGAGGCCGTCTATCAGATGGTCCGTGAAGCCGCCGAGGCCGCCGGGAAGCCCGTCGCCATCCTGGCCGACATGCAGGGCCCCAAGATTCGCCTGGGCACCTTCGCCAACGGCGTCGAGCAGTGGGACGCGGGCGACCGCATCAAGATCACCTCCGACGACATCGACGGCACCCACGACCGCGTGTCCTGCACCTACAAGAAGCTGCCGGCCGAGGTCTCCAAGGGCGACCGCCTCCTGGTCGACGACGGCAAGCTGGCGCTCGAAGTGCTCAGCGCCGACGACACCGACGTCGAGTGCCTCGTGGTCGAAGGCGGCCCGGTCTCGAACAACAAGGGCCTGTCGCTGCCGAACGTGAACATCTCCGTCCCGGCGCTGTCCGAGAAGGACATCTCCGACATGAAGTTCGCGCTGAACCTCGGCGTGGACCTCATCGCGATGTCGTTCGTGCGCAGCCCCGACGACGTCCGCCTGGGCCACAAGGTGATGGACGAGGTCGGCGTGCGCCGCCCGATCATCGCGAAGGTCGAGAAGCCCGAGGCCGTCGCGCGCCTCGAGGAGATCGTCCGGGCCTTCGACGGCGTCATGGTCGCCCGCGGCGACCTGGGCGTCGAGATGCCCCTCGACGAGGTCCCGATCGTGCAGAAGGAGATCGTCCGCCTCTGCCGCGAGAACGCCAAGCCCGTCATCGTCGCGACCCAGATGCTCGACTCGATGATCGAGAACGCCCGGCCGACCCGCGCCGAGGTCTCCGACGTCGCCAACGCCGTCCTCGACGGCACCGACGCCGTGATGCTGTCGGGCGAGACCTCGGTCGGCAAGTACCCGATCGGGACCGTCCGCACGATGGCCAAGATCGTGGAGACCACCGAGAACGGCCCGATCGCCCTGCGCGAGCTGCTGCACGACCCGCGCACGAAGTCCGGCGCGGTGACCCACGCGGCCGCCGAGATCGCCGACGCGATCGGCGCGAAGGCCCTCGTGGCGTTCACCCAGACCGGTGACACCGTCAAGCGCCTCGCCCGCCTCAAGCCGAACCGCCCGATCTACGGGCTCACCCCGATTGAGAGCGTCCGCAACCAGATGGCGCTGTCGTGGGGCACCGACTCCTACCTGGTCGAGCACGTCGACCACACCGACCAGATGTTCCAACTGGTCGACAAGACCCTGCAGGAGCACCACCTGGCGCAGCCGGGCGACCTCGTCGTCATCGTGGCCGGGACCCCGGCCGGGACTCCGGGTTCGACGAACACCGTCCGGGTCCACCAGATCGGCTCCTAGATGAGGGAAGTCCTCGTAGGCCAGGACGCCGTGGACTCGCTCCTCGGCGTCCTCGACCTCGAAGAGATCGACAAGGGCCTGTTCCGGGGCCCGCGCGCCGAGGTCGGCCTGCAGCGCGTGTTCGGCGGCCAGGTCGCCGGGCAGGCGCTGGTGGCCGCCGGGCGCACCGTTCCGTCCGACCGCCGGGTGCACTCGCTGCACGGGTACTTCGTGCGCCCCGGCGACTCGACGAAGCCGATCGTCTACCAGGTCGAGCACATCCGCGACGGCCGCTCCTTCTCCGTACGACGTACGGTGGCGCTGCAGAACGGGCAGACGATCTTCTTCATGTCCGCCTCGTTCCACACCGGCGAGCGCGGCCTGGAGCACTCGGACCCGGCCCCGGACGGCCTGGCCCGGCCCGAGGACATCCCGCCGCTCAGCGAGCAGCTGAAGTCCCACCCCGACCGGCTCGGCATGTGGGCGCGCGTGCCGCGCCCGATCGACATGCGCTACGCGGGCGGCGGCTCGGGCTTCTCGGCCTCGGGCGAGCGCCCGGCGCAGGAGCACCAGCGGGTGTGGATGAAGGCCGACGGCCGCCTCCCCGACGACCCGCTGATCCACGTGTGCGTGCTCACGTACGCGTCGGACCTGACGCTGCTGGACTCGGTCCTGTCGCGCCACGGCGAGGTCTGGGGCCCCGGCGGCTACCTCGGGACGAGCCTGGACCACGCGCTGTGGTTCCACCGGCCGTTCCGGTTCGACGACTGGATCCTCTACGACTCGATGTCGCCGACCGCCGCAGACGGGCGCGGCCTCGCTCAGGGCCGGTTCTTCGACGCGAACGGGGTGCACCTCGCCTCGGCGACCCAGGAGGGCCTGCTCCGCGAGACCCCTGAGCCCCCAGGGGTTCCCTAGAGCGGACGAAACACGCGGCGAGGGCGCATCCGGACCTCCGGGTGCGCCCTCGCCGCGTCCCCGGCACTGCTACCCGTGGTGAGAACACTGCTCTCCGTGGGGATTGAGGCGTATATCACCGCTTTAGAGGGGGTAGATCCCATTAACCGGGCAATGTTATGGTCTGCGTTCGTCCCCGGTAAGACCCCCGACCCCAGTCCGCCCAGCCTTGCCCGGCTGGGGAGTCCGATGCCCGGTGAACCGTTCGGAGACCGAGATCCATGCGTCTGACCAACGCACCAGAACCGGCGAAGACGTCCGTTGACGCCGCCGCCCGCATAGCACCGAAGCGGGATCCCGAGACCTTGGCGCTCAAGCGCATCGCTCGGGAAGACCACCAGCCGACCAGTGCGCGCCCCAGCCACTGGCGGCCCGACATCGAAGGCCTCAGGGCCGTCGCCGTGGGCGTCGTCATCGCCGCCCACATCGGCTTCCCTTACATGGCAGGGGGATTCGTCGGCGTCGACGTCTTCTTCGTCATCTCAGGCTTCCTCATCACCTCGCTGCTCCTGCGCGAGATCGACAAGACGGGGACCGTCTCCATCGCGGGCTTCTACGCCCGCCGTGCCGTGCGGCTCCTCCCGGCCGCCGCGACCGTCCTCATCGCCACGCTCGTCGCCGCCTGGCTGTGGCTGCCGCGCACCAGACTCGGCGACATCGCCGCCGACGCGGCGACCGCCGCGCTCAACGTCATCAACCTCCGCCTCGCGCAGGAGGGCACGGACTACCTCAACGCCGAGGTCCCGCCGTCCCCGTTGCAGCACTTCTGGTCGCTCGCGGTCGAGGAGCAGTTCTACATCGTCTGGCCGCTCGTCCTCCTCGCGATCGCGTTCCTGGGCGCGAAGCTCTCCACGCCCGGGAAGTTCACGGCCGCAAGGCACCGCAACCGCGGTCCCGGCCGCACCGCGGCCATCACGGCGTTCCTCGCCGTCGCGGGCGGCGCCTCGTTCTGGGCCAGCGCCGCCTGGTCCGCCGACGACCCCGTCTGGTCCTACTTCGGGATCCACACGCGCGCTTGGGAACTCGCCGTAGGCGCGCTCGTCGCCGTCGCGGCGGGCCGCATCCGCGCATGGGCGCCTACATGGGCGGCCGCGCTCGCGTCCTGGGCGGGCCTGGCGATGATCGTCGCCTCCGTGTTCGTCCTCGACGAGCACACCGTGTTCCCCGGCACCGCAGCGCTGCTGCCGGTCGCGGGCTGCGCGCTCGTGATCGCCGCCGGGTGCGCGCCGCACCGCTTCGGCGCCGGGACGCTCCTGGGCGTCCGCCCGGCGCAGTTCGTCGGGAAGATCTCGTACGGGCTGTACCTGTGGCACTGGCCCTTGATCATGATCGGCCCCACGGCGATGGGCCTCGAAGAGGTGCGGGTGCGCCACTACCTGTTCCTCATGGCCGTCGCGTTCCTGCTCACGATCACCACGTTCTACCTGGTGGAGAACCCGATCCGCACGAAGAAGCCGCTCGTGCAGGTGCCGTCGCGGGCGCTGGCGCTCGGCGGCGGGCTCATCACGGGCATGCTCGCCGTGTCGATCCTCATGGTGCAGCAGCCGATGCCCGCCGAGGAGAACGGCGAGGCCGCCGAGATCACCGGCGACGACAGCACCGTGTGGGAGATGATCGGCGAATCCTCCGATGTGGAGTCCGTTCCGGCGAACCTCACGCCGTCGCTCGAAGCGGCGGGCACCGACGAGCCCGCCCTGTACGCCGACGACTGCGTCACCGACCGTGAGAGCGCCGACCTCGCCGACTGCGTGTTCGGCGACCCGGACGGCACCAAGACCATCGTCTTGTTCGGCGACTCCCATGCCGCCCAGTGGTTCCCGGCGTTCAACCAGCTCGCCGAGGCCTCCGGCTGGAAGCTCGTCCCGATCGCGAAGGCGGGTTGCAGCGTCTCGGACGTGACCGAGCGCGACAGCAGCCTGGGTCGCCGCTACACCGAGTGCGAGGAGTGGAAGGAGAAGGCGTTCGACGAGATCGAGTCCCTCGAACCCGACGTCGTCGTCACCTCCGCATACGACGAGAAGGAGGTCCTCGCCGACGACCCCGACCAGGCGTGGGCCGACGGCTGGGCCGAGAGCCTGAACCGCCTCGACGACGCGGCCGACGAGGTCTACTACCTGGCCGACTCCGCGAACCCGCCCGGCGACACCCCCGAGTGCCTCGCCGAGCACTCCGACAACGTCACCGAGTGCGTCGTCAGCGTCGAGCAGGCCACGACGCGGCCGGAACGCCGCGAGGCGACCATCGCGACCGTGGAGGCGGAGACCGATGTGAAGATCGTCGACCCGATCCCGTGGATGTGCGACATGGAAAGCGACTCCTGCCCGGTCGTCGTCGGCAACTTCCTCGTCTACCGCGACGGGAACCACCTCTCCCCGCGATTCGTCGCCGAGCTCACGCCGCAGGTCGCGGCGGCGATCCCGTTGGAAGCCCAGGAGGTCGCCAGGTAGTCCCGGGACACAATCCGCCGCACTGAGGTGGGCCCGCATTCGAACCTGAATGTAGGCTCACCTCGAATTCGTAAGCGGCACAGCGTGAACGGCACACAAGGAGCGGTACGGATGGAACGGGTCTCACCCTGGCTGAAGGCCGTCAACACGGTCCTGACGCCCGCGATCGCCGGACGCCGCAAGAAGGTCGACCGCGTCCTGGACCGCGCCGTGCGCGAAGCCGAGCACCGCACCGGCTCGACCGCCCACGGCGAAGAGGCCTTCGTCGAGGACATGCGCGTCCTCGTCGCCGGGTACGCCGACATCCACGGCCTCACCGTCACCGGCTGGGTCGCCGTGCAGCAGGAGGTCACCGACCGCCTCGAGAACCGCCTGCGCATCCGCAAGCTCCACGTCCTCAAGCCCGAGCTCGCCGACGAGCCGATCAGCCGGCCCATCGTCGTCACCGGCGTCCCCCGCACCGGTACCACCATGCTCCAGCGCCTCCTGGCCGCCCACGCGGGCCACCGCTCCCCGCTCATGCACGAGCTCATGCACGCCGACCTCGACACCGCCGACCACCTGCGCCGCGCCGAACGCGCCGCCGACTTCCTCACCAAGGCCGTCCCCACCTTCGGCGCCGTCTACGACATGCACCCCGAGAAGCCCGACGCCGACGTCTGGGTCCTCCCGCACGGCATCGGCCACCTCGTGCGCGCCCAGCCGCCCGGGTACGTCCAGTGGATGCTCGAACGCGACTACGCCCCCGACTACCGCTACCTCAAGCAGACCCTCCAGGTGCTCCAGCACGGCCGCCCCCGCCGCCGCTGGGTCCTGCGCGCCCCCGCGCACCTGTGGAACCTCAGGGCGCTCGTCAAGGCCTTCCCCGACGCGCAGATCCTGTGGACCCACCGCGACCCGGCCGAGGCCCTCGGCTCGCTGTGCTCCATGACCGAGACCGCGACCGGGATGAACACCGCCGAACTCGACCCGCACGAGATCGGCCGGACCTGGCTGGGGCTCTTCGCGACCGGCCTCGACCGCGCCCGCGCCGCCCGCGCCCGCATGCCCGCCTACGCCGTGGTCGACGTGCCCTACCGCGACCTCACCGACGACGCCCGCGAACGCCTCCCGCAGCTCTTCGAGCACCTCGGCGCGACCTGGGGCGGCGCCGAGCAGGCCGCCCTCGACGCGGCGCTGGCGTCTCGCCCGACCGAGCACAAGTACGACCTGGCCCGGTACGGCGTCACCGAAGGCGAGATCGACCAGGCCCTCGGCGACTACAAGCGGGCCTTCGCCCCGTTCCTCTAGAGCTCCAGGGCGAACGCCCAGAGGTCGACCCCGGGCACCGGCGACCAGTCGAGGTCGTGCGCGCGCGCGAACCCGAGCCGCCCGTAGATCCGGTGCGCGGTCGTCATCGCCTCCTGCGAGCACAGCACGACGCGCTTGGTCCCGGCCTCGGCCCGCGCCGCCTCCACGCACGCGGCCGCCAGTGCCGACCCGACGCCGCGCCCGTGCGCGGCGGGCGCGACCGCCAGCATCCGGATCTCGGCGTCCCCGGGGCCGCCGAGCTCGCACATGGGGCTGCCGTGGAAGGCGAGGGTGACGCCGCCGAGCAGTGCCTCCCCGTCGGCGGCGACGAGGACGCGGGCGCTGGCGGCGCGGTGGGGGACGTCGCGCAGGCGGTCCGCGTAGGTGTCGTCGAGCCCGTCGAGGAGGAACCCGCCCCGGAGGTAGGAGTCGACGGTCAGGTCCCCAAGGGCCGCATGTTCTCCCGTGCGGACGGGACGGATCTGGAAGTCGCGGTTCGCGGTCACCCGGACATGCTGCCACGTCTATCCGACAAAAACCTGGGATAGCGCTTGCAAAGCGCGTCGCGGGCCGGTTGAATCGAAGCTTGTGAGCGACGCGATCCGCAACCCGATCCTGCCCGGCTTCCACCCCGACCCCTCGGTGCTGCGGGTCGGCGAGGACTACTACGTGGCGACCTCGACGTTCGAATGGTGCCCCGGCGTGCGCCTGCACCACTCGCGGGACCTGCGGCACTGGCGGCCGATCGGCGGCGCGCTCGACTCCCTCCGCCTGCTCGACCTCACCGGCGTCCCCGACTCCGGCGGCGTGTGGGCCCCCGACCTCACGTACGCGAACGGCCGCTTCCACCTGGTCTTCTCGGTCCTCGACAACTACGCCTACGGCTACAAGGACTGCGCGAACTACCTCACCACGGCCGCGTCGATCGAAGGCCCCTGGGCCGATCCCGTGCGCCTGCCCGGGCGCGGCTTCGACGCCGCGCTCTTCCACGAGGACGACGGCTCCACCTGGCTGCTCAACATGATCACGGGCTTCCGCGGCATCGAGATCCAGCAGCTCGTGGACGGCAAGGCGATCGGCGACCCGGTGCTGCTCCTCGAATCGAGCCCCGCGGGCGTCACCGAAGGCCCGCACCTGTACAAGAAGGACGGCTGGTACCACCTCCTGTGCGCCGAGGGCGGCACCGGCTTCAACCACGGCGCCGTCGTCGCCCGCTCCCGGAACCTCTTGGGCCCCTATGAGACCGACCCGAACGGGCCGCTGCTCACCACCCGCGACAAGCTCGACCTGCCGCTCCAGAAGGCCGGGCACGGCTGCCTCGTCGAGACGCAGACGGGGGAGTGGTACATGACGTACCTGGCCTCCCGGCCCTACACCGAGATCGAAGCCGGCGTCCCGACCGACGCCCGCGAGCGCGACGCCACGGGCCGCTGCGTCCTGGGCCGCGAGACCGCGATCGCGAGGATCGACTGGACCGACGGCTGGCCCCGGATCGACGGCGCCGCACCGGCAATGGAGGTCCCCGCCCCGGACCTGCCCGCGCACCCCTGGCCCGTCGCGCCCGCCCGCGACGACTTCGACGCCCCCGCACTCGACCACCGCTGGGCCACGCTCCGCCGCCACCCCGACCCGTCCTGGCTCAGCCTCACCGAACGGCCCTCGCACCTGCGGATCACCGGAGGCCAGTCCCCGCACGGGAAGCGCACGCCCAGTCTCGTCGCCCAGCGCGTCACCGCCAAGCACGGCGTCTTCGAGGCGGGCCTCGAATTCGACCCGCAGACGGTCGACCAGACCGCCGGGATCACCGCCTACTACAACGCCTTCAACTGGCACAGCCTCCACATCGGACTCCATGAGGGCCGCCGCACGCTCGTCCTCGCCACCGCCGACCGGGGCCGCCGCACCGCAGTACCCGTCGCCGAAGTCGGAACCAGGCTCGACCTCCGCATCGTCTTCGACGGCCCCGCACTGCGCTTCGCCTACCGCGACAACGGCGAATGGACCGACCTCGAAACCGAGGCCGACACGACGATCCTCGCCGACGAGCACGCCACCTGGATCGACCCCGGCCTCGTCCACGCCTTCGGCTTCACCGGAGCCTTCGCCGGCCTCTGGGTCCAGGACCTCGCCGCCGAAGGCGGCTACGGCGACTTCGACTACGCCGCATACAGAGTCGGCCGATCCGCTTGACCCGAGCCGGTTCGGGACAGGTCCCGACAGGAGCCGATATCGTCTAGGATCGATGTCACACCTCACAGGATGCAGCGTCGCGTCCGCATGTGCGATCCCCACGCACCGCATAGGCACCCCGACAGGACACCCCCATGCCTTCCAACGACAGCGCCGCACTCGGCGAGCTCAAGAGGAACCTGCCCGCCCCGATGCCCGGCCACGAGCCGCCCGCGCCCCTCGACCACGGGAGCGCCGGCCTCCTGCGCGACTACGCCGACCAGCTCAAGCGCAAGACCCCGCTCGCCCGCGTCAACTGCGCCGAGTTCACCGACGACCCCGTCCCCGACCTCCTCACCGACATCAAACGCCAGCTCATGCGCCGCTGCGACCCCTACCCCAGGCTCCAGTTCCGGCGGCTCGAACTCGCACTCGCCGTGACCGACCAGCCGATCAACTTCCGCAACCACCGTGCGGCGCAACGCAACATCAAACAGGCCGCGAAGGCCACCTTCGCGCCGCCGTCCGTCTCGGCGAACGCCGTGACCGAGAGCGGCGCGGTCCTCGGGCAGGTCGTCCCCGGCACGGCGCAGGTGCCCGCGCTCATCGCCGGGCTCTACCAGGCGCGGTTCCCGACGCTCTACAGCTTCTACAAATGGTTCGGCCACCGCGACGTCGGCGAAGTGGACGAGCCGCTCGACTACCTCGCGAACCTGAACCGCTGGGCCCACCCCCTGGCCGCCCCGGGACCGGCCCGCGAGGCCGAACTGCGCAAGCGCGACCGGGCGCTCGTCGCCGCGTTCCTGGCGGACCTCCGCCACGCCTACGGCCGCGGCCGCCTCGCGAAGGAGCAGTGGTACTGCTGCGTCGCGCTGCTGACCAACGCGGACGCGCTGGCGGGCAAGGCGTTCCTGGCGCGGCTGCACGAGGTCACCGAGTGGCTTCGCCGCTCGCAGGTCGAACCGGCGGCGTTCCTGGTCGTGACCGACCGCGTGAAGGCCCCTGAGACCGGACGGACCACGTGATGAGCGATATCGACGTTGACGACGACACCGGCATCGGCTTCAGCCGCGGCTCCCGCTGGTGGCGCACCCGGCGGCGCAAGCAGCGCCGTCTCGCGGCCTTCCTCGCGGTGGTGGTCGCGCTCGCGGCGCTCGGCGTCGGCGTGAAGTGGGCCTACCCGCAGTTCCAGTGCGGGTTCGGCTTCTCGCAGGTCCGCCAGGTCGATGGCGAGTGCGTCGGCGTCACGGACGGCTCGTACGTCTTCCAGGAGCAGTTCACCGAGGTCCAGGAGAACATCAAGGCCGAGAACGACTGGGCCGCGGAGCAGGCCGAGGCCGAGGACCAGCCGCTGGTGCGGATCGCGCTGCTCACGACCCTGACGACCACCGACGACAGCGCGATGAGCGGCGACAAGATCCAGAGCGCCCTCGAAGGCGCGTACGTCGCGCTCCACCGCGCCAACCGGACGCGCGAGCTCGGCGACCCGCAGCCGTACGTGCAGCTGTACCTCGCGAACGAGGGCGCACGGCAGTCGCACTGGGAGCTCGCGGTCGGGCAGCTCGAAGACATGGTCGACGACGAGGTGCCGCTCGTGGCGGTCATCGGCCAGGGCGTCAGCAGCGACGCGACAGTGCAGGCGGCCGAACGCCTTGCCGCCGACGGCATCCCGATGGTCACCGGCGTGACCACCGCCGACGGCATCGACCACGGCAGCATCGACGGCCTCCTGCGGGCCGCACCGAGCAACACCGACTTCGCGGTCGCGCTGCGCCGGCACCTGGACGCGCAGGACGAGCTCGACTCGGCGATCATGGTGTACGACAGCACCGCCCAGGACCGGTACACCACGACGCTGCGCACCGCCTACGAAGCCCAGCTCGGCGAATACCTGACCTCATCCGACCAGCCGTTCCCCGGCCGCTCGATCGAGACCGGCGGCCCCGAGGTGTTCGACCCGATCACCCGCAACATCTGCACGGACGGATCGGACGTGGTGCTGTTCGCGGGGCGCGAACCGGACCTGAAGGTGTTCATCGAGGCGCTCAGCGTCCGCGCCTGCGACGAGCAGCCGCTCACGGTCATGTTCGGCGTCACCGGCACCGACCTCCAGCACGATGCCGAAGTGCTGCAGCAGATCAGCGAGAACAACCTCAACGTCCTGTACGCGGCCGGATCCGACCCCGGCTGGGCCACGGGAGCGACCCCCGCGCCCGAGGGCTTCGCCGCGTTCCAGGAGCACTTCGCGAAGCTCGTCACCGACGACCCGGCGGCGCTCTCGGACGGGTACGCCGTGACCTACCACGACTCGCTGGCCACGGCGATCGGCGCGGTGCGCATCACCAACCCCTGGGAGGACAAGGCGCCGCTGCCCGAGGACGTGCGCGAGCACCTGCTGCTGCTCAACAGCGAGCAGGTCGTGCGCGGCGCGACCGGCACGCTCAGCTTCGCGAGCAACCGCGGCGGGAACCCCGGCGGCAAATGGGTGCCGGTCGTGCCCCTGCCGTATCCGGAGGATCCTGCCGGTCTGCCCGCTGAGGACACGTACGTCACCCCTGTCGAATGACCCGCCGCCGACCAGCCGAGGTGTAGCCGCAGGCCGAACGGGTACCCCGAGCGCAGTCACCGTTCGGAAAGGACGGAAGCCAATGGGTGGATTCGACAAGGCAAAGGACAAGACCGAACAGCTCATCGGCCGCGCCAAAGAGAAACTCGGCGACGCGACCGACAACGAGGGCATGGCGAACGAAGGCCGCGCCCAAGAGCTCAAGGGCAAGGCGAAAGAGGAGTGGCACGACCTTCAGGAGAAGGGCGACGACAAGCTCCACGACGCCAAGGAACGCCTCACCGGCGACGATGAGGACGACCGGCGCTGACCGGACGCCCTGACCGGAAACCAACGGGGCCGGGCCGCTGCGAAGCGGCCCGGCCCCGAAAACGTCGTCACCGGCGCGGCGGCGGCGCCACCGTCTCGCGCACCACGATGTGGGTCCCCAGGACCACCTGGTCCGAAGCCGTCGCCTCGCGGCGCAGCCCCAGCCGCACCGCCTCCCGGCCCAGCTCCTCGTGCGGCACGTGCACCGTCGTGAGCGCCGGAGTGAGGTCCGAGGCCAGCGGGATGTCGTCGAAGCCGACCACCGACATGTCCTTCGGCACCTCGATCCCGGCCTCCCGCAACGCCTTCAGCACCCCGGCCGCGACCATGTCCGTCGCGCCGAACACCGCCGTCACGTCGTCCCGCTCCGCCAGCAGCTCCCGGGTCAGGTCGTACCCGCTCTGCTTGGAGAACTGGCCGGGGATGATGAGCGACTCGTCGACCTCCACGCCGTAGTCGGCGTGCGCGCGCCGGAACCCCCGCACCCGCTCGTCCGTAGTGGACAGACCCACACCCATGCCCATGTACGCGATCACCTTGTGACCCGCAGACAGCAGATGCGAGGTCATCGCGTACGAGCCGCCCTCGTTGTCGTAGTGCACCACCGTCGCCGGGACGTCGTCGCCCAGCGACGGCCGCCCGCACAGCACCAGCCGCGACCCCGACCGGTCCAGCGCCGAAGCGAAGTACCGCATCCGCTCGTTGTACGTCCCGTCGTCCCACGCCCCGCCGACGACGATCACGGCCTCCGCGTGCTGCTCGCGCATCAGCTCCACGACCGCCAGCTCCCGCTCCGGGTCGCCGTGCGTCGTGCACAGCAGGCACAGCCGCCCCTCCGAGGCGGCCTGCTGCTCGACCCCGCGCGCGATGTACGCGTAGAACGGCCCCGTCACGTCGTCCACCACGAACGCCACGGTCTTCGTCGTCGCCCCCGCCAGCGCGCGGGCGTGCGCGTTGACCACGTAGTCGAGCTCCCGCATGGCCCGCAGCACCTTCGCGCGGGTCGCGGGCGCCACCGGGTAGTTCCCGGCGAGGACCCGCGAGACCGTCGGCACCGACACGCCCGCCCGGGCGGCCACGTCCCTGATCGTGGGGCGCTTGCCGGCCTCGGCATTCGACTTCTTGGGCACTAGGGGCCTTCTCTCACCGTTCTCGGGGATGCGACGGGTCCGCACCCAGGGTATTGCACGCTCGCATATTCCTTTGTGCGCACGTCATGTGCGAACCCGCCGCATGCTGCCTACTCCGTCACTTCGAAGCCCAGCGTGAACGCCGTCGCCTCGGGCAGCAGCCGGTGCTCGGGCAGGACGCCCGGGCCGCACGCGGCCGAGCCCATACCGTGCAGGGCCGCGTCGAGGTTCACGTACAGGCGGTCGCGCTCGACCAGCTCGTGCGTGTGCTTCGCCGCCTCCAGGTCCTCGCTCGTCCACGGGCGCACCGTGAACGCGAACTCGGGCGCGCCGAACACCTTGAGCGACTTCCCCTCACCGGAGAGGCTGGCCCAGCGCACGTCGATGCGCGAGCCGTTCTCCTGCGGGAACACGTACGGGGCCTGCATACCAGACACAGTGGACTGGAACCGGCCGACCCGCGCGGCCGCGCGCGTGTCCGCGTACGCCTCGCCCGGCCCGCCGCCGAACCACTCGACCGCGTCCAGAGACTTCGGCACCGAGGCGCGCACACCCAGGCGCGGCAGCGGGAAGTTCCACTCGCCCAACGGGTTCACCTCGACGGTGAGCCACAGGCGGGCGCCCTCGAGCCGCCACCGGTAGACGGTGTCCATCGCGATCTCGGCGCCGGCCGCGCCGACCCGGGTCGACACGGTCAGGCCATCCGCAGTGGACTCGATGTCGAGGACCTTGTGCTCCAGCCGGTACAGGGCCGAGTTGCGGTCCGTCCACTGCTTCACCAGCGGCGCGTGCCAGCTGAGCAGGTCGTTGTCGGTCGGGGCCCGCCACAGGTCGAGACGCGGCCCTTCGATCTCCAGGCCGCCGATCGCCGTGAGGCGCCCGAGCGCGTCGAAGACGGCGCCGCCGAGGCGGTAGCCGCTCCCTTCGGCGACGGGCGCGGTTCCGGACCCGCTCGGCGCGGGGGCGCTGGCAGCGAGTTGCGCTTGGCCCCAGGCGATCTCGTGCCCGGCTTCGGCCCACGGCTCGTCCTTGGCGAGGACGGCGCGGACGGTGAGCCAGCGCTCGCCGTCGGCCTGCCCGAGGGCGGCGACGGCCGCGGGGAACGCGACGATCCCGGACTCGCCGGGCGCGACGGCGCGGATCTCGAGTTCGCCGTCGGCGACGACGACGCCCTCGTCCTCGACGGTCCAGGTGTAGGCGAGGTCGCCGGTGTCGGCGAAGTCGCGGAGGTTCGCGACGCTGACGGCGCGCGAGCCGGGCTGGACATTGATGCGGACGGGCTCGACGACCTTCTTGAACTCGACGAGGCCGGGGGAGGGCTCGCGGTTCGGGAAGATCAGGCCGTCGACGACGAAGTTGCCGTCGTGGAGCGGCTCGTCGAAGTCGCCGCCGTAGGCGAACCACTCGCGGCCGTCCGCGTCGTGCAGGCGCACGCCGTGGTCGATCCACTCCCAGATGAACCCGCCCTGGCAGCGCTCGTGCTGCTCGAACAGGCGCTGGTACTCGCTCATGCCGCCGGGGCCGTTGCCCATGGCGTGCGCGTACTCGCAGAGCACGAACGGGATCTCGTGGCGGCGGTGGTGGTCGAGCGCCGGGTCCTTAGTGGAGTCCTCGGTCTTGTGGCCGATGCGGTCGGTCTCGGCGTGGTCGGCGTACATGCGGCTGTACATGTCGGTGTAGCCGGAGTCCCAGTCGCCTTCGTAGTGGATGGGGCGGCCCGGGTCGCGCTGCTTGGCCCACTGGGACATCGCGGCGAGGTTCGCGCCGGTGTGGCTCTCGTTGCCGAGGGACCAGATGATGACCGAGGCGTGGTTCTTGTCGCGTTCGACCATGCGCGCCATGCGGTCGAGGTAGGCGTCCCTCCACATGGGGACGTCGCTGGGGTTGTTCCGCCACTCGTGGTGGACGAACCCGTGCGTCTCGAGGTCGCATTCGTCGACGACCCAGACGCCGATCTCGTCGCACAGGTCGAGGAAGCGGCGGTCCGGCGGGTAGTGGCTGGTGCGGACGGCGTTGACGTTGTGCCGCTTCATGATCTCGAGGTCGCGGCGCATGGTCTCGACGCTGAGGGTGCGGCCGGTGTCGGGGTCCCACTCGTGGCGGTTGACGCCGCGCAGGAGGATCCGCTTGCCGTTGACCTTGAGGAGGCCGTCCTCGATCTTGACGGTGCGGAAGCCGATGCGCAGGCTCACGCGCTCGGTCGCGGTGGCGACGACGGCGTCGTACAGGCGCGGGGTCTCGGCCGTCCACGGTTCGACCGCGACGCTGGCGGTCTCGCCCGCACTGATGTCGATGCCGAGCTCGGGCACGGTGACGCGTGCGTCCGCCGCGGTCTCGACGCGGAGGGTGCCCAGTCCGGTCGCGTGGTCGTAGTCGGCGTGCGCGAAGACGTCCTCGACGCCGTTCTCGGGTCGGTGCACGAGGTGGACGGGGCGGAAGATCCCCGAGAGCCACCACATGTCCTGGTCCTCCAGATAGGACGCTGCGGACCACTGGTGGACGCGAACGGCGACGGTGTTCTCGCCGGGCGTCAGGTGCTCGGTGGCGTCGAACTCGGTGGGGAGGCGGCTGCCCTTGCCGTCGCCGAGGAGGTTCCCGTTGACCCACACGGCGAATGCGGAGTCGACGCCTTCGAAGCGCAGGACGGTGCGGCCGGTGGCGGGCCAGTCGGCGGGGAGGGTGAAGGTGCGGCGGTACTCGCCGGTGGGGTTGGCGTCGGGGACGCGGGGCGGGTCGACGGGGAACGGGTAGACCGTGTTGGTGTACTGCGGTTTGCCGTAGGGCGCGTCGCCGTCGAGGTCGTGCATCTGCCACATCGACGGGACGGCGAGGGTGTCCCAGCCGCTCGCGTCGAAGCCGGGGGCCTCGAAGCCCTCGGTGGTGTCGTGGAGGCCGGAGGCCAGGTTGAAGCGCCACTCGCCGTCGAGGCTGAGCGCGGCGGCGTCGGAGGCCAGCGCCGCACGCGGATCGCGCCGCCCGCTACCTGGGCTAACGCTTTCCACGTAGGTGAAATCGATTCGGCTCATTCGCCAGGGTTCCCTTTCCTGTATGCGATCGGTCCGGTCGGCGGAGCCGACCGGACTTCCTGCCCGCGACCGCCGAGCTGCCGCGCTCTCGCGCGGCCGCCTCGTCTCGGTTCGGCGATGCGGGCCCGCTCATTGTCCGCCATGCCGCGGACGCGTCCACCGCGCCCGGCCCCGCCGTCTCGCATGGCAGGCCGACCGGATAGATACCGGTTTCTATCTTAGGGGCGGCCAGTGAGGTGTCAATACCCGGGAGACGTTCATGTTCCAGGAGTGAAGGAAGATCGCTTCTTGTTCGAAGGGAAAACGTCGGGACCCCGCGCTATTTTTGTGCCAGGGGTCCCTTAAGGGGGATTTATCGCGATAAAGCAGGATTCGTCATTATTCGACCGGCTTCAGCATCGACGAGAAGACGACCGTATCGGCCGGGAAGTGCTCCGCCGCGTACGCCTCCAGTTCCGGTGTGACCAGGAGCGCATCGATGATCGCGACGCCGTTCTGGTCGTCCGCGAAACCGCCGTACACGTAGCGCGGGAACTCCGCCACGATCTCGTCCGCGATCGCCTGCAGCTCCCCGGTGCTCAGATCCTCGGCCGGGTCGCCGATCTCCGGCTCCTGGTACTGCAGCTCAGGGTAGTCCGCCATGTCGATCTCCGAAGTCGGCACCGGGTCCTCGGTGAGCACGAACGACTTCCCGTCGAACGTCCCCGTCACCAGGTACGACCCCCACCGGACCCCCGCGGCCTCATCGTGCTCGACCGCGTCCCAGTCCCAGCCCGACACCGGCAGGCCCCCGCACTGCGGCGGATACGACTCCGCCACCGCGCCGCACAGCTCCGCCGCGTCCCGCTCGACCCCCTGGAGCACCGTCAGCGCCCCCTGGTAGACGAGGCCGCCGCCCGGCGCCGTCGGCTCGCCCGACTGCGACTGGTCCGCAGCCGAACCGGTCCCGTCCCCGGATCCGCCGCCGTCACCCGAACCCTGCCCGCACGCCGCCAGCACCAGCAGCGCCGCGACCGGGATGAACCGTTGCAACATCTTGTGTCCCATCATGTCCCTTCGACGCCGCGCCCACCGAACGGGTTCCCCGGACCCGGAAGATCATCCAATCTCGGCACGCGACACGACAGCAAAACACAGTCGGATAACAGATAACCGAAACCGCCCCCTGATGCTAGTTTTGGGCGGCGCCACCAGCGCCCCCAGGCCGGAGCCGCCCACCCGCCCGAGCACTCCGCCGCCCCACCGTGAGGAGCCACCGCCCATGAGCGACAAGTTCAACCCCCGTGCCGCGATCGCCATCGGCATCACCGTCCTGTGCTGGGCCTCGGCCTTCGTGTCCATCCGCGACGCGGGCCGCCACCTCGACCCCGGCCCCCTCACCCTCGGCCGCGCCGGAGTCGCCGCCGTCGTCCTCCTCGCCGTCTGGGCCGTCCGCCGCGAAGGCCTCCCCAAGCGCGCCGCCTGGCCCGGCATCCTCACCGCAGGCGTCCTCTGGTTCGGTGTCTACATGGTCGCCCTCAACTGGGGCGAGCAGCTCGTCGACGCCGGCACCGCCGCCCTCATCGTCAACATCGGACCCATCCTCATCGCACTCCTCGGCGGCTGGTTCCTCAAAGAGGGCTTCCCGCCCCGCCTCTTCCTCGGCATCGCCGTCTCCTTCGCGGGCGTCGCGGTCGTCAGCCTCTCCATGTCCCGCGACGGCGCCTCGTCCGTCCTCGGCGTCCTGCTCTGCCTCGTCTCGGCCGTCACCTACGCCGTCAGCGTCGTCGTCCAGAAGCCGACCCTGAAGCACTGCACCTCGCTCCAGTTCACCGCCTTCGGCAACGCCATCGCCGCGGTCCTCTGCCTGCCGTTCGCCCCGACGCTGTTCTCCCAGCTCGACGCGGCCCCGGTCTCGGCGACGCTCCACGTCCTCTACCTCGGCCTGTTCCCCACGGCGCTGGCCTTCCTCACCTGGGGCTACGCCCTCCGCTTCACCACCGCGGGCAAACTCGGCGCCACCACCTACGTGGTCCCGGCGATCGTGGTCGGCCTGTCCTGGCTGCTCCTGTCCGAGGTCCCGACCTGGCTGACGCTCGGCGGCGGCGCGCTGGCGCTGGTCGGCGTGGCGATCTCGCGTTCGCGCGGCAAGCAGTCGAACGCGGCGCCGAAGCCGCCCGTGGAGGCGACGGACGCAGCCGCGCCCGCCGTGAAGTCCTAAGTCCGCCAACCGTTCCGCGAGGCGTTCGAGGCGTGCCTTCCAGTCCGCCTTCGCGGCGGCGACCTCCTCGGCCGAGCCGAGCTTGGCGATCTCGACCTGCACGGCGGTCTTGGCCTCGCCTTTCACGGTGAGGTTCGCGAGGACGCGCGTGCCGTCGGAGGCGTCGAACCGCACGGACTTCGGCGGGGAGGCGCTGCGCTGCGTCAGCTCGAGCCCGTCGAGCCACCCGGCCTGCGCGGCGGGGTCGGCCAGCTGCTCGAACACGGCGGCGATGGAGGCCGGAACGGTCTTCGAGGCGTTGGCGCTGAACGTGCCGTCGGGCCGCTGGCCCGGTTCGCGCAGGCCCCGCTCCTGCTCGTAGCCGACGGTGATGGACTGGGCCCACCAGCCGTCGACCTCGAACTCCCGCACCAGCATCCGCGCGATCGCGGTGTGGTCGAGCTGTGCCGCGCCGCGCTCGTCGAGGAGCGCCAGCCAGGTCTTCCAGTCCGCGCCGGTGCCTTCGATCAGGGCCTGGTCGGACATGGTCTGGCGGCGCGGTGACGTCGATGCACCCATGGCTCCAGCGTAGGTGAGGAGCGTGGTGCGGGCGCCGCATCCGGCAGAAGGCGCGGCCGTACGCCGCCGGGCGGGAACCGCCTCGCCGTCGCGTCCCCGACAGTTTTTGCTATTTATGGCGGTTTCCTCCGTGAATGCACTTGTTCGGGCATTAACGTTCCTCCACGAACCTGATCGGAACGGAGCCAGCATGATCCCTGCCCGCCTCTCGGCCGCCGCCCTCGCCGCCGCCGCCGCGCTCGTCCTCCTGCCCGCCGCGGCCGCCCAGGCCCAGATGGATCCGACACGGTATGTGGCCCTTGGCGACTCGTACTCCTCGGGGACCGGCACCGGCGACTACTTCGACGAGGAGTGCCTGCGCTCGGCCAAGGCCTACCCGCAGCTCCTCGCGACCGGACTCAGCGCCGACTTCACGTTCGAGGCCTGCTCGGGGGCGACCGCTAACGACCTCCTCACCAAGCAGCTCGGCAGCCTCGACGCCGAGACCGACCTCGTCACGGTCACCATCGGCGGCAACGACATCGGCTGGGCCGAGGCCGTCAAGGCCTGCATCACGCCGCTCACGAGCTGCGCCGACGAGATCGAGGCGTCCGAGGCGCTCGTGCGCGACGAGCTGCCCGGCCTGCTCGACGGCGCGTACGGCGCGATCGCGAACCGCGCCCCGAACGCCGACGTCTATGTGCTCGGCTACCCGCGCCTGTTCAACGGCGAGCGCGCGTGCGGCGCGCTCAAGCAGCCGAACGTCGAGGAGCAGCTGCTCATGAACGCGGCCGCCGACCGGCTCGCCGGGGTCATCCAGAACAAGGCCGAGGAGCACGGTTTCACCTATGTGGACGTGCGGGACGGCTTCGACGGGCACGCGATCTGCGACGACGTCGCCTACCTCAACAACCTGGCCTACCCGCCGGTGGAGTCCTACCACCCGAACGCCATGGGCCACCTCAACGGCTACTACCCGGCGGTCGCCCGCGCGGTCTTCTGACCGGACGCGGCGGCGGGACGGCGCTGCCGTCCCGCCGTTCGCTTGCCCCGCAACGCCTGCAGTGCCCGCAAATAGAATGAGATATGTAAAGTTCCCGATTTGTGATGGTGCAGGGGTTCCCCGCAAGTTACTCGCGAGTTCACAATATGTGGCAAGTCAATGCCGACTCGCAAAGGAACTTCCCCCATGCACCGACTTCCCCGCGCGGCCACCGTCGTCGCCGCCGCCCTCGCGCTCCTGGCCCTCCCCGTCGCGGCCGAAGCGCAAGCCCCCGCAGTCGAATACGTCGCCCTCGGCGACTCCTACTCGTCCGGCTCGGGCGCCGGGCCCTACACCGACGCCGCCTGCCAGCGCTCCCTCAAAGCCCACCCCTCGCTCCTCGCGGCCGAGCTCGACGCCGAGTTCACGTTCGTCGCGTGCGGCGGGGCGACCACCGACGACGTGCTCGCCGGGCAGGTCCAGGCCCTCGAAGCCGGGACCGACCTGGTGACGATCGGCATCGGCGGCAACGACATCGGGTGGTCCGACGCGATCACCAAGTGCATCACGCCGTTCACGAACTGCACCCCGGCGATCCAGGAGGCCGAGCGCAAGGCAGTCGAGGAGCTGCCCGCGAAGCTCGACGCGGTCTACACCGAGATCGAGACCAGGTCGCCGGACGCGGAAGTCGTCGTGACCGGGTACCCGCGCCTGTTCGCGGCGCGGAACACCTGCGACGCGCTCGGCGCGATCAGCATCGCCGAGCAGCAGCGCATGAACGCGGGCGCGGACCTGCTCTCGGCGGTGATCGAGGAGGCCGCCACGGCGCACGGCTTCACCTATGTGGACGTGCGGGACGAGTTCACCGGCCACGAGGTGTGCTCGCAGGCGCCGTGGCTGCACGGGTTCACGCTCACTGACGTGCCGTACCACCCGAAGGCCTCGGGGCACGCCAGCGGCTACTACCCGGCGGTGCTGGCCGCGCTGTAGCGCGCGGAGACGGCGACGGGCCCGGCGATCGCTCGCCTGGCCCGTCGCGCGCGTTCGGGTTCAGGCGCCCCAGTTGTCGGGGATCGCGGCGAAGGCCGGATCGACCTGGGCGTAGCGGCCCACGTTCCAGGTGAACGCGCGGGCGCGCGAGAGCGGGTGGTCGGGGAACTGGGCGTCGTAGGCCGGGTCGTCGCCGCGGTGGAAGGGCAGGCGCGTCTGGAGCTGCGGGTCGAACGGGTGCGGCATCGTCCAGTTCTCGAAGCCGAACTGCGGCATGAGGGTCGCCTCGCGCATCCCGGTCATGCCCTGCTCCTTGGCGAGGTACATGAGCTGCGCGTACTGGGGCGCTTTGGCGAGGGTGAACATGGCCATGAAGAGCTGTCCGCTGGGCGCGTTGGGGATGGGGAGCTTGACGAGCTGGCGGACGGCGGTCACGCCGCCGAGGTTCACGGGTTCGACCTCGATGAGGCAGCCCTGCTCGGCGTACATGCCGGCGAAGCCGCGCTGGAGGGCGTAGGGGTCGCGCAGCCATTCACCGGGGAACGGGGTCCCTTGGGCGACTTGCACTTTGGCGACGTCGCCGGTGCGGGGGTCGGTCCAGGTCGTCGCATCCTGTTGCTGGAGACCACTGGTGTTGAAGGAGATGACCATCGGGCGACCCTAGCTCGCGGCGTCCACCGGGCGCGTGGTGCGCCCGGCGGACGGGAGGCGAGACCGGCGGCCGCACGACGCCGTCTCAGGCCTGCAGTGCGAGCGCCAGCGGGTAGACGGCCGTCGCGCCCGCCTCCCGCAGCCGCATGGCGGCCACGGTCGCCGACCAGCCGCTGTCGCGCACGTCGTCGACGAGGAGCACGCTCGACGCGGGCACCGTGAAGTCCACAGTGAACGCGTGCAGCACCTGCTGGAGGCGCTGGGCGCTGTTGGCGCGGTGCGTCCCGCCGCCGGTGACGGACGCCCGGCCGAGCGATCCGAGGTAGTCCATGCGGCCGAGCCGCGCGAGCCGCTCGGCGAGCCCGTTCACGAGCCTGGGCCGCGACAGCGAGCCCATCGAGACGACCGCCGAGGGCCGGTCGGCCCAGTCCCAGGACGCGAGCACCTGCACCACGGCCTTGAACACGTCCTCGGGGACCTCGCGGTCCGCGCCGTCGGACAGGAGCTCGCGCAGCGGGCCGCCCCAGCCGATGTCCGACAGGCGCGCCAGGGCCCGGCCCGGCTCGGCGCCGGACTCGGCCGGGATCTTCCCCTTCAGGTCGATCCCGATGGCCTGCAGTCCGGTGGGCCACATGCGCTTTGCGTCGAACGGCACGCCCGGCTTCGACAGCGCCGCCGCCGCGCCCGCCGCGGCCTCGGCCGAGACGCCCGCCTCGGTGCGGGTGCCGGTGCAGTTGTCGCAGCGCCCGCACGGCACGGCCGCGGCGTCGTCGAGCTCCTTGCGCAGGAACTCGAGACGGCACTCGGCGGTGGACTCGTAGGCGAGCATGCGCCGCTGCTCGTGCTTCCGGGCGGCGTCCACTTTGGCGTACCGCTCGGCGTCGTAGGCCCACGGCTGTCCGGTGGCCTCCCAGCCGCCCTTCACGCGGCGCACCGCGCCGTCCACGTCGAGCACCTTGAGCATCATCTCGAGCCTGGTGCGGCGCAGGTCGACCCGCGTCTCGAGCGCGGCGGTCGACAGGGCGCGGCCCTCGGCGGCGAGCACGTCGAGCGTGCGGCGCACCGCGTCCTCGGCCGGGAACGACAGCGACCCGAAGTAGTCCCAGATCGCGCGGTCCTCGCTGCCGGGCAGGAGCACCACCTCGGCGCGGTCGCGGGCGCGGCCCGCGCGGCCGATCTGCTGGTAGTACGCCACCGGCGAGGACGGCGCTCCCAAGTGGACGACGAAGCCGAGGTCGGGCTTGTCGAAGCCCATGCCGAGCGCGCTGGTGGCGACGAGCGCCTTGACGCGGTTGCCGAGCAGCTCCTCCTCGCGTTCGAGGCGCTCGGCGTTGTCGGTCCGGCCGGTGTAGGAGGCGACGGCGTGGCCGCGCGAGGAGAGGTAGTCGCTGACCTCCTCGGCGGCGGCCACCGTGAGCGTGTAGACGATGCCGGAGCCGTCCATGCGGGGGAGCTGCTCGTCGAGCCAGGCGAGGCGGTGGGCGTTGTCGGGCAGGTCGGCCACGGAGAGCCGCAGGGACTCGCGGTCGAGGCTGCCGCGCAGGACGAGCGTGGCGGCGTCCTTCTTGTCGAGCTGCTCGGCGATGTCGTCGGAGACGCGGGCGTTCGCGGTGGCGGTGGTCGCCAGGACCGGGACGCTGCCGGGGAGGTCGTCGATGAAGGTGGCGATGCGGCGGTAGTCGGGCCGGAAGTCGTGGCCCCAGTCGGAGATGCAGTGGGCCTCGTCGACGACGAGCAGGCCGCACCCGGCGGCGAGCTTCGGCAGCTGGTAGTCGCGGAACGCGGGGTTGTTGAGCCGCTCGGGGCTGATGAGCAGCACGTCCACAGTGTCCTCGGCGATGGCCTCGGCGATCGCGTCCCAGTCCTCGGGGTTGGCCGAGTTGATGGTGCGGGCGCGCACCCCGGCGCGCGCGGCGGCCTCGATCTGGTTGCGCATGAGCGCGAGCAGGGGCGAGACGATCACGGTGGGGCCCGCGCCGCGGCGGCGCAGGAGCGAGGTGGCCGTGAAGTACACGGCGGACTTGCCGAACCCGGTGCGCTGCACCAGGAGCACGCGCCGGCCCGGTTCGTCCTCGTCGCAGAGGGCCGCGATGGCCCGCCACTGGTCCTCGCGCAGCCGCGCGTGCTCGCCCGCGAGGGCGCGCAGCAGTGTCTCGGCTTCGTCTCTGAGCGTCGCTGTTCCTGCCATAGGGACCGTTGTACCGCACTGGTGTGACGGACCGTGACGACAGTAGGCTCGGGCCGATGGACAACACGGCACCGATCGAGATCCATTGGAAGTCAGGCGCCTGGACGGCGCTGCCGGTCGCGGCGGAGGAGTCGGACGGCAGGCTGCTCGTCACGGCCGCCGAGGGCAGCGACGCGTGGCGGCACACCGGGTACGGCTTCGTCCACGAGGACGAGCACGCGCTCCTGGAGGCCTGGGACCGCGCCCGGGCCGTCGAGGTGAGCTTCATCGCGTCGTTCGAGGCGCAGTTCGACCAGGCGGGCCTCATGGTCCGGGTCGACGCCGACCACTGGATCAAGGCCGGGGTCGAGTTCGCCGACGGCGCACCGCAGGTCGGCGCGGTCGTCACCGCGGAGAAGTCCGACTGGTCGGTCGCGCCCGTCCCCGAGTGGGCCGGACGCGAGGTCACAATCCGCGCCTCCCGCCTCGACGACGCGGTCGTCATCCGCGCCCGCGCCGACGACGAGCCCTGGCGGCTCGTGCGCCTCGCCCCGCTCGCCCCGCACCTCGCGGCCAAGGCCGGGCCCTACTGCTGCGCGCCGTCCCGCGCCGGGCTCACGGTCGCGTTCACCTCATGGCGGCTGACCGCCCCGGACGAGGCACTGCACTGAGGCTTGCTCGCCTCTTGTTCGAAAGGGCGATGTCACACCCGAGGAGTACTTTTGCGCCAGGGGTCCCTAAGACCGGAAATATCACCATTTAGCGGGTTATTTCCAGTCTTCCTCGTCGTCTGGTGTCGGCTCGTCCTCGCCGAGCTCCTTGTCGAGCTCGGCCGCGAGGAGCTTCAGATCGTAGACCGACATGCGCTGCGCGCGGTCGGCGCGGCCCTTCGCGCTGACCGCGACGCCGTCGGCGCGCAGGAGGTCGGGCACGTCCCGGCCGGTGCGGCCGTCCGCCCAGCGGAACCCCTCCGAGACCGTGCCGCCAGCGGTCAGGACCCGGTAGGCCCGCGCCACGTTCCCGTCCCGCATGTACGCGCCCACCTGCCGCGGGCCCGTGCCGATCAGCTCCGCCAGGTCCCCGTACGAAGTCCAGGTGCCCTCCGGCAGCGCCTCCACGACCCGCCGCACCCGCTCCCAATCCGCTTCAGACGTCACCCCCGCAATCTACCGAGCGCGGGCGACGGCCCCCGCCGCGCGTCGGACGCCACCTGGCGGGATCGCCTCGGCTAACGAGCCGCCTCCTGGTGTTAACGTCGAAGCTGACAGGGGAGCCGATTGGCTGAGAGTGCGGAACCGACCGCAGACCCTCACACCTGATCCGGGTAATACCGGCGTAGGAAGTCGTCGCCGCTGTCGCGCAATGCCCGCAACCTCGAAAGGCAAGCCCATGCCCGACAGCCCCGCCCTCTCCAGCCCCGGACGCTGGCGCACCGTCGACATCCTCACCTGCGCCGTCCTCGCCGTCGCCTTCGGCATCGTCTTCTGGGCCTGGAACTTCGTGTGGGCCGGACTCGAACCGGTCCTCGCGTTCCTGCCCCCGCTCAAGGGCATCCTCTACGGCGTCTGGCTCATCCCCGCCGTGCTCGCCCCGCTCATCGTCCGGCGCATGGGCGCAGGCCTCCTCACCGAGGGCCTCGCCGCCACCGTCTCGGCCCTGCTCGGCTCCTACTGGGGCGTCCTCGTCATCTACCAGGGCCTCGTGCAGGGCCTCGGCGGCGAACTCGCCTTCGCCGCCGGACGCTACCGCCGCTACGGCACCCTCATCGCCGCCGCAGCCGGAGCCCTCGCCGCCTTCGGCGCGACCATGTGGGACGTGTTCGTCTCCTACCCCGACACGTCGCTGTGGGCGTTCAAGGTCCCCTACATCGCCTTCGCCATGCTCTCCGGCGCCGTCGTCGCCGGACTCGGCTCCAAGGCCCTCGTCAAGGCCATGCTCCCCACCGGCGTCCTCGACCGCTTCCCGGCCGGACGCGAACGCCAGCGGATCTGAGTCCGACATGATCCCGGTCGAGTTCCGCGGCTTCGCCTGGCGCCACGCCGGACGCCGCGCCCAAGCCGTCGCGGGCGTCGACCTCCGCGTCGAACCCGGCGAGCGGGTCCTCCTGCTCGGCCCCTCCGGGTCCGGCAAATCCACCCTGCTCGCCGCGCTCGCCGGACTCCTCACCGAGGACTCCGGCGAGCAGGACGGCGACGTCCTCATCGACGGCAAACCCGCCGCCGAGCAGCGCGACCGGGCCGGCATCCTCTTCCAGGACCCCGAGACGCAGCTCGTCATGGCCCGCAGCGGCGACGACGTCGCCTTCGGCCTCGAGAACCAGGCCGTCCCCCGCGACCGGATCTGGCCCCTCGTTCACGAAGCGCTCGAAGCCGTCGGCTTCCCCTACGGCCCCGACCGCGCCACCCACGCCCTCTCCGGCGGCGAGCAGCAGCGCCTCGCCCTCGCCGGCGTCCTCGCCCGCCGCCCCGACCTCATCCTCCTCGACGAGCCCACCGCGAACCTCGACCCCGAAGGCGCCCAAGAGGTCCGCGACGCACTGCGCGCCGCGCTCGCCGCCACCGAGGCCACCCTCATCGTCGTCGAGCACCGCGTCGCCGAGATCCTCGACCTGGTCGACCGCGTCATCGCCCTCGGCCCCGGCGGCACCCTCCTCGCCGACGGCCCCGCCGCGGCCGTCCTCGCCGAACACGGCGACCACCTCGCCGCCCAAGGCGTCTGGGTCCCCGGCGTGCCGCTCCCCACCCGGCCCGCTCGCGCCGCCGGAGACGTCGCGCTCCGCGGCGAATCACTCGCCCTCGTCCGCCCCGGCGCCGACCGGCCCGCCCTCGACGACGTCTCCTTCGAACTGCGCCAAGGTGAACTCCTCGCCGTCACCGGCCCCAACGGCTCCGGCAAGTCCACACTCGCGCTCCTCGCGGGCGGACTCGCCAAGCCCACCCGCGGCCGCGCCACCGTCCCAGGCGAGACCCGGCCCCTCCACCGGCTCCCCGCCCGCCGCCTCGCCACCCGCGTCGGCTCGGTCTTCCAGGACCCCGAGCACCAGTTCGTCACCGCCAGCGTGCGGGACGAACTCGCGTTCGGGCCCCGGCAGGCGGGCTGGGCGAAGGACCGCATCGACGCCCGCGTCGCCGAACTGCTCGAACGGCTCCGTTTGGCGCCCTTGGCGAACGCCAACCCCCACACGCTCTCCGGCGGCGAGGCCCGCCGCCTCTCCGTCGCCGGAGCACTCGCGGCCGCGCCCGGTGTGCTCCTCCTCGACGAACCCACGTTCGGCCAGGACCGGCGCACCTGGGGCGAGCTCGTCGACCTCACCGCCGACATCCGCGACGAGGGCACCGCGCTCCTCGCCGTCACCCACGACCGGGACTTCGCCGCCGCCCTCGCCGGACGCGAACTCGTCCTCGACGCGGGTCGCGTCAGCGAGGAGCGCCGCCGATGAGCATGACCCTCGCGCCCGTCTGCGACACCGAAGCGCCCATCGCCCGCGTCAACCCGGTGGCGAAACTCGCCGCCGTCGCCGCCGTCTCGACCACCGCGCTCATCGCCTCCGACTGGCTCACGCCGCTGCTCCTGCTCGCCGCGCTCCTCGCCGCCATCCCGTTCAGCGGCATCAGGATCGGCGAACTCGCACGGCGGCTGCGGTTGCTCTGGTTCGCCGCGCTGACCGTCGTGATCGTGAACGCGGTCTTCGCCGCCGAGCAGACCGGCCAGATGCTGATCACGTTCGGCCCCTTGGAGATCAGCTCCGGGGCGCTGCTCGGGGGCACCGCGATCGGCCTGCGCGTCTGCGTCGCCGCCACCGCCGGGGTGCTCGGATTCGCGACCACCGACCCGACCGACCTCGCCGACGCGCTGACGCAGCAGCTCCGGGCCCCCGCCCGGTTCACCCTCGGCGCGCTGGCCGCGCTGCGTCTCATGCCGCTGCTCGCGGCCGAATGGCAGCAGATCACCAGCGCCCGCCGCGCCCGCGGCCTCGAAGGCGGCTGGAACCCGCTGCGGCGCGCGCGGCTCTTCGCTTCGACGATGTTCACGCTGCTGGTCGGCGCGATCCGCCGTGCCGGGCGGCTGGCGGCGGCGATGGACGCCCGCGGCTTCGACTCCGAGATCCCGCGGACCCACGCGCGCGAGCAGCGCATGCGCCCGGCCGACTGGGCGGTCATCGCCGTGGCGCTGCTCGTGTGCGGCGCAGCGGTGGCGGTGAGCGCGGCCTACGGCGTGTTCACGGCCTTCGACTGAGCACCCCGCCCCGGCGGTGCGGTCAGACGTCGACGGGGGTGCCGTCCGCGATGCGCTGGTAGGGGTCGCCGATGAGGTGCATCAGGTTGCGGTCGACGATGGCGATGCCGTCCTCGGAGAGGATCGCGTCGTGGATCGGGTGGACGACCGGGGCGTCGACCGCGCGGATGAAGTCGACGCATTCGGAGAGCTTCATCCAGGGCGCGGCGACCGGGGCGAGGAGGACGCGGACCGGGAGGTCGGGGACCGTGAGGGCGTCGCCGGGGTGGAAGACGCCGTCCACGAGGTAGCCGACGTTGGGGACCACCGGGATGTCGGGGTGGATCACCGCGTGGTGCCTGCCGACGACCTTGACCTCGGTGCCCGCCACGGGGATCGCGTCGCCCGCGCTGACCACGGTGAACGGCAGGCCGCCGAGCACGTCCGCGAGCGATTCGGGCCCGTAGAACACGGTCTCGGGCTGGTCCTCGAGCAGCCGCCGCAGCTCCGGGTCGTTGCAGTGGTCGGCGTGCTGGTGCGTGATGAACACGGCGTCCGCGCCGTCGAGCGCTGCAGGGTCGGAGAAGACGCCCGGGTCGATGACGATCGCGCCGCCGTCGGTGTCGAAGCGGACGCACGAGTGGCCGAACTTGGTGAGTCGCATGCCTTCACCGTAGAGCGCCCGAGCATCGCACGGCCCGACTCTCCGAGATAGGTCCTTCTGCGCGGTGCTCCGGGGACGCGGCGCCTGCGCAGAGCACCGCCTGACTCTCCGAGATACGTCGCTGCGTTCGGCATTCCAGTGGACGCGGTGTCTGCGCATCGCTCGGCTCGACGCGGCAAGGAACGCAGCGGCGGTGCCTCGCGGGACGGCTCCCCGGGGACGCGGCGGGCCGGGGCGTCTCGCCTCGGCCCGCCGCTGCGGGTCCTGGTTTCCGGTCGTTTCCCGCTGCGGTCGTCGCGGCCCCGCCGCAAGGTGGGACGCGACGACCTCTGCTTCAGACGGCTGGTTCCTCCTCGACCGCCGGCTGCGCGAACTGGGCCTCGTACAGGCGGGCGTAGGCGCCGCCCGAGGCGAGGAGTTCGTCGTGGTCGCCCTGTTCGACGACGCGGCCGTGCTCCATCACCACGATCACGTCGGCGTCGCGGATGGTCGAGAGGCGGTGGGCGATCACGAAACTCGTGCGTCCCTGCCGCAGCGCGACCATGCCCTGCTGGACGAGCATCTCGGTGCGGGTGTCGACCGAGCTCGTCGCCTCGTCGAGGATCAGGATCGACGGGTCGATGAGGAACGCCCGCGCGATCGTCACGAGCTGGCGCTCGCCCGCGCTCAGGCTGCCCTCCTCGGCGCCGACCACCGTGTCGTAGCCCTCGGGGAGGGTCCGGATGAAGTGGTCGGCGTGCGCCGCCGCAGCGGCCGCCACGATCTCCTCGCGGGTCGCCTCCGGCCTGCCGTACGCGATGTTCTCGGCGATGGTGCCGTCGAACAGCCACGTGTCCTGCAGGACCATGCCGATGCGCCGCCGCATCCGCTCCCGTTCGACAGTGGAGACGTCGACGCCGTCGACGGTGATCCGGCCCGCGTCCAGGTCGTAGAAGCGCATGAGCAGGTTGACGAGCGTGGTCTTGCCCGCGCCCGTGGGGCCGACGATCGCCACGGTCTGGCCCGGCTCGGCCGAGAGCCACAGGTGCTCGATGAGCGGCTCGTCCTCCAGGTACCGGAACGACACGTCCTCGAACGCGACCTTGCCCTGCACCGTGTCGAGCGCGGCGTCGACCCGCGGCGGGTCGGGCCGCTGCTCCTCGGCGTCGAGGAACTCGAAGACCCGCTCGCCCGAGGCCACTGCGGACTGGACCTGCCCGAACATGCCCGCGAGCATGTTGAGCGGGTTCGAGAACTGCCCGGTGTACTGGATGAACGCCTGGATCTGCCCGAAGGTGAGCACTGCGGCGGCCACCTGGAGCCCGCCGACCACGGCCACGAGCACGTACGTGACCGAGCCGAGGAACGCCATCGCCGGGCCGAGCAGGCCCGCGACCCACTGGGCGCGCACGGTGTTCTCGTACAGCTCCTCGTTGTGCGCCTTGAACCGGGCCGCGCCCTGGGCCTGGCGGCCGAAGAGGGTCACGAGCTGGTGCCCGGTGATCATCTCCTCGACGTGGCCGTTGAGCTTCCCCGTCGTCGCCCACTGCTTCGCGAACCGCGGCTGGCTGCGCTTGCCGATGAGCCGCGCCGCCAGCACCGTGAGCGGCATCGTCAGCAGCACCACGAGCGTGAGCAGCGGCGAGATCGTGAGCATCATGATCGGCACGCCGACGAGGAACAGCAGGCCCTGCACGATCCGCTGGGTCACCTGCCCCACGGTCTGCGTCAGGTTGTCGATGTCGTTGGTGACCCGCGAGAGCACCTCGCCCCGCGAACGGGAGTCGAAGTACCGCAACGGGAGCGCCGAGATCTTCCGGTCCGCCTCGGCGCGCAGCCCGAACGCCATCTCCTGGGCGAGCTTCGCGATCGTGCGCCCGTTGAGGACGGTGATCGCGAAGGTCGCCAAGGCGAGGACCACGGCCAGCCCGAGCATCCGTGCGAGCGCCCCGAAGTCGAGCCCGCCCGAGGTCGCGCCGTCGATCACGAGGTCCGTGGCGCGGCCGAGGACCGTGGGGATCGACAGCATCCCGGCGACCATGAGGACGCCGAAGCCGACCACCGAGGCCAGCCGCAGCGGGTTGCGCCGCAGCAGTTCGAGGATCCGGCGGACGGTGCCGCGGAAGTCCGCCGCTTTGGTCGTGCCGGGAGCGCCGCCCGGCCTGCCCATCATGCTCACAGCGCCTCCTGAAGGGTGAGTTGGGAGTTGACGATCTCGGCGTACACGGCGTTGCCCGCGAGCAGCTCCTCGTGGGTGCCGGTGCCCGCCACGCGCCCGGCGTCGAGCACGACGATGCGGTCGGCGTCGCGGATGGTCGAGACCCGCTGGGCCACGATCACCTGCGCGGCGTCGGCGATGTCGCGGGCGAGGGCGGCCCGCAGCGCCGCGTCGGTGGCGGTGTCGAGCGCGGAGAACGAGTCGTCGAAGAGGTAGACCCTGGGGCGCGCCACCAGGGTCCGGGCGATGGCCAGGCGCTGGCGCTGGCCGCCGGAGACGGTGGTGCCGCCCTGGCCGATGACGGTGTCGAGGCCGTCGGGCATGGCGCGCACGAAATCGGCGGCCTGCGCGGTCTCGAGCGCGCGCCAGAGGTCCTCGTCGCTCGCGTCCGGGTCGCCGTAGCGCAGGTTGGAGGCGACGGTGCCCGAGAACAGGTACGCGCGCTGGGGGACGAGCCCGATGGTGCGGGCGATGAGGGCCCGGTCCATTTCGCGGACGTCGACGCCGTCGACGCGGATCGCGCCGGAGTCGACGTCGAACAGGCGGGGGATGAGGTGGAGCAGAGTGGTCTTGCCCGCGCCGGTGGAGCCGATGACGGCGGTGGTCTGGCCGGGCCTGGCGATGAGGTCGACGTCGCGGAGGACGGCCTCCTCGGCTCCGGCGTACCGGAAGGTGACGCCCTTGAGCTCGAGCTCGCCGAGCCCGGCGAGCTCGGTGACGGGCTCGGCCGGGTTCGCGATGCTCGGCGCGGTGTCGAGGACCTCGCGGATGCGCCCGGCGGCGACCTTGGCGCGCGGGGCCATCATGAACACGCCCATGGACATCATGACCGCGCCGAGGATCATCCCGGCGTAGGTGAGGAACGCGATGAGGTCGCCGATCTGCATGGTGCCGTCGGCGATGCGGCCTGCGCCGATCCAGACGATGGCGATCGAGGTGAGGTTGCCGAAGCCCATCGCGGTGGCGCCGAAGAAGGCCTGGACGCGGCCGACCTTGAGGGACGCCTCGGTGAGTTCGGCGTTGGCCTCGTTGAAGCGGCGCTGCTCGTGGCCGTCGCGGACGAACGCGCGGATGACGCGGATGCCGGTGATGTGCTCGCGCATGACGCGGTTGATGCCGTCGATGCACCGCTGCATGACGCGGCTGGCGGGGATCATCGCGACGACGATGAAGTAGATGACGACGGCGACCACGGGGATGGCGGCGAGGAGCACGCCGGTCATGGGCACGTCGAGGCTCAGCGCGAGCGCGAGGCCGCCGACGGCGGCGATGGGCGCGGTGAGGAGCAGGGTGAGCGCCATGACGAGCATGGTCACGACCTGCGTGATGTCGTTGGTGGCGCGGGTGATGAGCGAGGGCGCGCCGAAGCGCTCCATCTCGGCCGCGGAGAAGCGCTGGATCTGCGCGAAGAGATCGGCGCGGAGGTCCCGGCCGAGGCCCATGGCGGTCCTGGCGCCGAAGTAGACGGCGAAGCCGGACGCGGCGATCTGGACGACCGTGACCGCGAGCATGAACGCGCCGTGGCGCAGCACGTAGCCGGTGTCGCCGGTGGCGACGCCGTGGTTGACGAGGTCGGCGTTGAGGGTCGGCACGTAGAGGGACGCGACGGTGCCGACGATCTGGAGCACGACGGTGAGGGCGAGGGTGCGGCGGTGCGGGCGCAGGTACTCGGCGAGGAGCCGGACGATCGAGCCCTCGGGTGAGGCCTCCTCGTCCGGGGCCTTCCGGGCCGGGGGTGCGGGTGGTGTTCCTGTCATGTCGTCGAGGATAGCAGTAGAATTTGACCGGGTACAAGTTTTTTCTCAGTTCAGATTTTGATCTGGTATAGTTAAGGAGTGGAGCACAAGGCGGGACTGCGCGAGCGCAAGAAGAACGCGACCTGGGAGCTGTTGCGGAAGACCGCCCTCGACCTGTTCGAGGAGAGCGGGTTCGAGGACGTGTCCGTCGCCCAGATCGCGGCCGCCGCCGAGGTCTCCAAGGCCACGGTCTTCAACTACTTCCCGACGAAGGAAGACCTCGTCATCGGCGGCATGAAGCACCACACCGGCGACGCCGCCCGCATCGTGCGCGAGCGCCCGAAGGGCACCACCCCGCACGAGGCCCTGTGCGGCCACTACCTCCACCTGCTCGAGCACGGCGCCCCCCAGGTGGGCCTGACGGACAACCCGGTGTTCCTGCGGGTGCAGCGCCTGCTCGTCGCGACCCCCTCGCTGCTCATCAAGGCCATGGACTACCGCCGCCAGGCGGCCGTGCTGCTCGCCGAAGCCCTCATCGAGGAGGGCAACGCCCCCCTCACCTCGCGCCTGGTCGCCTCCCAGCTGCTGCACACCCAGCACCTGCTTGTCGAGGTCAACGTGCGCAAGCTCCTCGCCGGCGAACCGCTCGAGGAGATCCGCGCGGCGGCCCGCGCCGCCGCCGAGCACGCCTTCGGGCTGCTGGAGCACGGCATCGGCGACCTCATGCGCCGCGGCACCGAGCCGCCCCCGCCCGACACCTCGTACACCCACGACGGCTGCCGCGTCGAGTACCACCACCACGCGGAGTCCGAAGTCGAGGCGGCCGCCGAGCAGGTCCTGGCCGAACCCGTCGAGGACATGCTCCAGACCCTCGCCAACCCCGACCGCCGCTAGACGCGCGCTGCGACACCCGTTACGCCAGTGGCGCACGGTGACTAAACTGTGCCCTATGTCCTCACTCGACCACCTCGTCCTCGCCACGCCGGACCTCGCCGCCACCGTCGCGGAGGTCACCCGCCTCACCGGGACCCGACCGGTCCCAGGCGGCGTCCACCCGGGCCTGGGCACCAGGAACTTCCTGCTCGGCCTCGGCGACGGCGGCTACCTCGAGATCATCGGCCCCGACCCCGAGCAGGACGCGCCGGAAGGCCCGCGCCCCTTCGGGATCGACGGCCTCACCGAGGCGCGCCTCGCGACCTGGGCCGTCCGCGTCGAAGGCATCGACGCCGCCGTCGCGGCCTCCCGCCAGGCCGGGTACGACCCGGGCGACGCCCGCGCGATGAGCCGCCAGACCCCCGCCGGGGACCAGCTCTCCTGGAAGCTCACGCTCGACGCCGAACGCGGCCGGACCGGGCTCGTCCCGTTCCTCATCGACTGGGGCCAGACCGCCCACCCGTCCGCGAACCTGCCGGTCGTGCCGCTCGTCGGCCTCGAAGGCGTCCACCCGCACCCCGAGCGGATCGAACCGCACCTCGCCGCGATCGGCGCGAAACTCCCCGTGAAAGCCGGGAACCGGCCCTCGCTGGCCGCCACGCTCTTCGGGGAGACCGGACTCGTCGTCCTCCACTAGGGAACGACGAAGGCCGCTCCCGATACGGGAGCGGCCTTGCGCGCTCTAGCCCTGATCCGAAGGCGGCTCGCCCGAAGGCATCTCGCCCCCGCCCGGGGCCTCGCCGCCGCCGCCGGACGGCGCGGCACCGCCGCCGCCCGCCTCAGTGGACGTGTCGACTCCGACCGCCAGCGCAATCGTGTACCCGCTCGCGACGTCGCCGGTGACGGTCCCCATCTGGGACTCGCCGCCGTCGTCGCCGAAGATGCCGTCCGACTCCAGCGTGATCTGCGACAGGTTCTCGACCGAGCTCTCGTAGCCCTCCTCCGCGTACACGGTGTCGCAGACGTCCTCGGGAAACGCGAGCTGCGAGGTCGCGATCGCGTTGGCGCTGTCGGTGATCGACGCCTCGTCGGGGTAGACCTCGAAATGGACGTGGGGCCAGCGGCCCGAGTAGCAGCCCGGATAGATGCTCGTGAATGACACGAGGCCGTCCGCGTCCGCTATCTGCACGCCGCGCAGGAAGTTCTCGCTCTCCAGCCCTTCGCCGTACATCGAGTACTCGCCGTCGCGGGTGCAGTGCCACGCGTAGACGGCGACGCCTTCGAACGGCACGTTGCCGTTCGCCATGTCGTAGATCGTGAACTGGAGCGTCAGCGGGACGCCGTCGGCGGTAGCGCTGCCGGTGCCGAAGCTGGACCGGATGTCCTGCCGCACGATCCCGCTCTCCTCGAGCACGTCTGGACCGTTCGACCCGTCGCCCGGGTACGGCCCGGCCGTCTCCTCCGGGATCTCGGTCAGGTCCCCGGCGTCGGCGGCCGCGCTGGTCGTGGAGTCCGAGCTCGTGCCGTTCGACGACGTGCCGCACGCGGCCAGCCCGAGCGCCGCCGCCGCGCCGCCCGCGAAGAGCACCCCGCGCCGGCTCAGCAGCGTCCCGATGTCGAATTGCAGGCCCTGGTCGACCAGCTCCTCGTCCGGCTTCGCATAGGGCCGGCCCTCGTACGTCAACGTCTCCTGCTGCTTCGCGCTCACCGTTTCACACCTCTCTGGCAGTTCGTTCCCCAGATTCTGCGGGCGCAAGCCACCAGGGCACTGGGAGACATGTCAGAGAAACATCGGAAAAAAGGGGCGCTCGTTACGCGGGTCGCGAGGCCTTCAACGAGTACATGAGCGGCGCCTTCGCGGTGCCTTCGGGCTGGTGGAAGCGGCCTTCCTGCTCCACGAGGGACCCGAACTGCCGGAACATCGTCCAGTCGAACTCGTGCAGGAACTCCAGTCGCAGCCCGTTCGCGGCCAGCGCCGTCACGACGGCGCCGAGCGCGTGGTTCCACTCGAAGCTGAGATTGTTCTCAGTCGCGGCGTCGAAATCGACGTACGTGCCCGGCGCGTCCACGACGAACGGGTCCCTGCCCAGGTAGTCCCGTTCGAAGCGGGTGCCGGTGTCCCAGTCGAGCACATTGCACAGCGGATGGAACTCGGCCAGGTACAGGAACCCGCCGGGGGCGATCATGCTCGCGGCGACCTCGGCCCACCGCTCGATGTCGGGCAGCCAGCACAGTGCGCCGATGCCGGTGTAGACGACGTCGAACGACTCGTCGGGGATCGCGGTGCGCGCGTCGTAGACGTCGGCGGCGACGAACGAGGCCCGGTCGGCGAGGCCGAGCTCCGCGGCCAGGCCCAGCGCGACCTCGACCGCCGGGGCGGAGAAGTCGAGGCCGACGACCTTCGCCGCGCCGCGCCGGGCCCACGACAGGGTGTCGTGCCCGATGTGGCACTGGAGGTGGAGGAGGCGTTTGCCGGTTACGTCGCCGACCTCGTCGGACTGGAAGCCTTCGACGGTGTCCTTGCCGGCGAGGAAGGCCGCCTGGTCGTAGAAGGCGCTGGCGGCGTGGATCGGTACGCGCTCGTCCCACATGGCCCGGTTGGCGTCGCGCCAGGAGGTGTCGGTGTTCATGCGGCCCACTCTGGCAGCGGGCCGCATGGGCGGCAACCGGTTTAGGTCAGTCGCGCTTGCTGCGCGCGCCGGGGAAGTCGGACACGAAGTGCCAGCCGAGGTGTTCGTAGAGGGCGCGGCCGTCGTCGCTGCCGACGAGGAGGCCGAAGCGCATGCCCTGGGAGTGGGCGCTGCCGGTGAGGGCCCGCATCATGAGTGAGCCGAGGCCGCGGCGTTGGTGGGCGGGGGCGGTGACGACCTTGTCGAAGACGCCGAACTCGCCGTCGCGGCCGAGGCGGGCGGAGGAGGCGAGGTCGCCGTTGCTGTGGAAGACGCGGGCGACGGTGAGCGGGCCTTCTGTCTCGAGCAGGAGCCGGTAGTCCTCGGGGACGGTGTAGGAGGTGGGGGTGAACTCGGTGGTCATGAGGTGGCCCGCGTCGTCCATGGTCCAGGTCGAGGGGACGGCGGCGGCGAGGAGTGCGGTGGGGCCGGCGATCATGATCTGCCTGCCGGGGACGTCGAGGCGTTCGGCGGCGGCGGCGAGCGTTTCGGGGGTGTAGGTGTGGAAGACCTCCCGGGTCTCGGTGCTGGGCGGGCCGACGGCGACGCGGAAGCCGCCTTCGACCGGTTCGGGGCGGGCGGTGGTGCGCGAGTGGGCGCGGCCGCGGCCCCAGGCCATGACGAGGTCGGGGAGGGTGTGGCCGGTGGGCGTGGTGGACATGGGGGCTCCTTTTCGCGGGTGCTGTCTGCGACTCTATTGCAAGTATCTTGCAATAAGCAACCGCGGTCCTGGAGTGTGGCGGAGGGAATTGTCGGAGGCGGCGCGTACGCTCGGGACGGTTCGCGAGGGACGGGAGTGCACGGTGAGCGACGCGGTGGCTGGGGAAGCCGACGGCCTGATGCGGTGCCCTTGGGGCGCATCGCCTGAGGTCTACCGGGACTACCACGACCAGGAGTGGGGTCGGCCGGTCCGCGGCGACGACGCCCTGTTCGAGCGGGTGAGCCTGGAGGCCTTCCAGTCCGGCCTGTCGTGGCTGGTGATCCTGCGCAAGCGCGAGGCCTTCCGGAAGGCCTTCGCGGGCTTCTCGATCGCGAAGGTCGCCGCGTTCACCGACGCCGACGCCGAACGCCTCCTCGGCGACTCCGGGATCGTGCGCAACCGCATGAAGATCGAGGCCACCATCGCCAACGCCAGGGCCGCCGACGCGCTCGACGGCGGCTTGAGCGACCTGGTGTGGTCCTTCGCGCCCGAGACGCGCGAGCGGCCGAAGCGCATCGCCGACGTCCCGGCGGTGACCGAGGAGTCGAAGGCGCTGTCGAAGGCGCTCAAGAAGCGCGGTTTCAAGTTCGTCGGGCCCACTACGGCCTACGCGATGATGCAGGCGATCGGCATGGTGGACGACCACCTCGCCGACTGCCATGTGCCGCAGCGGTAAAGGCCCGGACCGACGGTCCGGGCCCTTCGCGCTCGTCAGCCGATCGCGACCGTGTCGGTCGCCGAGACATCGTTGACCGTGGCGGTGAGTTCGACGCTGCCCTCGCGCCAGGCCCGCAGCTCGAGGGTCCCCGGGTCGAACCACGCGTCGTAGCGCCACCACGCGAGCGGGCCGGGCGGCCGCTCGCCGATGTAGACGTTCGAGCCGGACCACGCGACGCCCATCGGGTAGGCCACTGGGATCCGTGCACCGCCTTGGGTCAGTTCGGCTTCGACCGTGACCACCGTGCCCGGGGCGAGGTCCGGGACGGTCAGCGTCAGCTCGTCGACCTGCGGGCGGACCTGCGCCGCGAGCCATTCCTCTCCCGAAACGCCGAGGCCGAACTCCGTCCAGCCGATGAACCCGCCCTCCTCGGGCGTGCTCGACGGGGCCTTCCCCGAGTTGCCGTTCACCCAGTACGAGACGCCGTCCACGCGCGAGGCGTCGAAGTACCCGGCGTGCGCTCCGATGTAGACGGCCTCCTTGCCGCTGCCGGTCTCGAACGCGCTCAGCCATTCCTCGACCACCTCGGCTTCGAGCCGGTCGCCGAGCTGGCTCGCCTGCTGGGGGCTCTTGTCGTTGGCGGGGACGTGCGCGACGACGGCGACCGAGTCGACGTCCGGGTCGGCGGCGGCCGAGTCGAGGGCGTCGCGCAGCATCCGGATCTGCTCCCAGCCGCCCTTCGCCATCGTCAGGCCCGAGGTGTCGAGCGTGACGAACCGCGTGCCGCCCCGGTCGAAGACCTGGTGCGCGGGACCGAACACGGCCGACCAGTCGGCGACCTTGCAGCCCATGGCCTCGTGGTTGCCCGGCACGTACACCCAGTCGAGTTCGCCGCCGAGCTCCTCGTCCAGGATCCGCTCGGCCAGCGCCAGGTCGTCCGGTTCGCATTCGTCGACGAGGTCGCCGTTGATGAGCAGGAACTCGGCGTCGGAGTCCTTGATCTCGCGGAGGGTGCGGCGTGCGGAGGCGACGATCGCGCTGTCGGGGTTCTCGGCCACGAACTGGGCGTCGGACATGACCGCGAACGTCCAGTCGGCGCCGTCGAGGTCCCCGGCGACCATCGGGTCCGCGGCGGGCACGGCGGTCGGGATCGCGACGTCCGGAGCGGTGTAGGCGACGAGGTCGCTGATCGTGACCGAGCCCTGGTAGGCGGCGGTCGCGCGGGTCTCAGCGACGTAGAAGCGGTACACCGAGACGGGGTAGCTGACGCCCGCCGGGACGTCGAACTCGAGCTGGGTCCAGCCCGGTTCGGTGAGGTACTCGCCGCGGAGCACCACGTCGGTGCCGTTGGCGTCCTTGAGATGCAGTGACGGCCACTCGCCGTCGCCTTCGGCCTTGGCCCACAGGCTGAAGCGCTGCGGCTGGCCCGCCACCGGGATGTTCGCGGGCGGGCGCGCGTAGGCCGCGCGGGTCGCGGTGGACTGGCTGAAGTCGTACTGGAGGGCGAGGCCCGCGCCGTCGTGGCCTGCGGCGGGCGCCATGGAGCCGGTGGCGCGGGCGGTTGAGAACGTCCACTGTGCAGCGTCACTGAAGTCGGCGACGGTGTGCGCTTCGAGGCCGACGGTGACGGCGAGCGCGGTGGTGCTCCCCAGGACGGAGAGTTCGACGGTGCCCGAGCCCGCGGCCTTCGCGGTGACCGTGAAGCCGCCCAGGCCGTCCGCTTCGATCGCGAACAGGTCCTCGTCGTAGGCGAGGCCGACGTCGCCGGGGTCTATGGGCGCGGTGAAGCCCTGCGCGTCGGCGCCGATGAGCTGGAAGGACGCGGTCGCGCCGATGTCGGCGATGGACACGAGCCGCCGGGACGGTTCGAGTGCGGCGAGCGGGCCGAGGACCTGGAGTTCCGTCGCGCCTTCCGCGCCGCCGTCCTCCGCGGTGATCGTGACTGTCCCGGACCGGTTGCGGGCGTGGAAGACCGCGTCGTCGTCGACCCGGCCGAGCCGGGAGGGCGAGGTCGTGAAGCGCGGATCGGCCTCGGCGGGCCCGTACGCGCTGTCGTGCGCGGCGATGGAAAGCGGCCTGCTCAGGCCGGGGAACACGCGGTCGTAGTCGGCGCTCTCGATCGCGCCGGGATCGAAGGGCGCCTGCGGGGCGAGCGCGAACCCGGCCGGTTCGCCGTCGCCCGCAGGGACGGTGAACGCGAGGCCGTTGCCGACGGCGCGCTCGGTCGTGTCGGAGGGGCTGTTGACGGTGACGAGGTCGTCGGTCCCGGGGGCGCGGGCGATGAGCGTGGAGGAGCCGCCGCCGTCGAGGTTGAGGGCGCTGTGGGCGCCCATCGCGAGGAGCTGTTCGGCGGTCTCCTCGAGGGTGTAGCCGCCGCTCGCGGCCTGGCGGCCGTCGACGGTGAGGACGTAGAGGCGGGTGCCGTCCTCGGAGACGCCGACGGCGGTGCGCGGGTGGCGGGCCTGGTCGGCGTGGTCGACGACCTGGCCGTCCTGGACGAGGATCTGGCGGCCGGAGACGGCGGTCTCGGGCATGTCGCCCTGGGGGACGGCGGCGTAGTCGACCGCGACCTCGTCGCCCGCCTGGAGCTCTGCGAGGGCCTCGGCCCCGGCCTCGCGGCCCAGCAGCACGGTCGCGTCCTCGTCGATCGGACCCGCTTGCGGCGCATCGGTGACGGCGGTGACCTGGCCGTCGACGATATGCACTTCGGTGAGCGCGGTCGCGCCGTCGGCGGCCCGGGCGCGGCTCGCGTCGCCCCAGGCGGCGTCGTAGACGCCGATGCCGTTGGCGGGCAACGAGGTGGTGTTGAGGCCGTAGAGGTCGAGTTCACCGGTCGCGGTCGTCGCCGTCCCGGTGAAGCCGATCGACTGGATCGCGGCGGTGCCGTCGGCGTCGAAGCCGATGACGTTGGAGTTCCCGGAGGCCGCGGATTTCACGAGCCTCCCGGAGGCGATGGCGACGCCTTCGGCGCCGCCGGTGTCGTTGATGTCGAAGAAGTCCGCGTTGAACGCCAGGACCGCGCCTTCGACGCCGTCGAGCTGGTCGCGGACCGGCTCGGCCGCGGCGACCCGGCCGGGGGAGAGGTACTCGGCCTCCATGCCCGCGGTGAGGTCGATCGTCGCGGCGTCCCCTCTGATCCAGCCCTGGTCCTCCCAGCGGTCGAAGGATTCGAGGACGACGCCCGGGGCGAGTGTCGTTGCACCGGAGGCGATGCCGATGGCGTCGCCTCCGGTCGCTTGGGCGTTCGCGGGCGGGGCGGCGAGCGTCGCGGCGAGGACTGCCGCGGCGATCCAGGGGGTCGTGCGCACGATGGGACCTGGCCTTCGGGAGTGCGGTGCAGGGTCCTCCACAATCTCCCATGAAAATCAGCTACACGGGTAGTGCTGTGTATGAAAATATTCGCCAAATTCTGCGGGAACCTACGCGGGGCGCCGGTTGAAGTAGACGACGAAACCGCCCGTGGAGGCGGCGAGGACGAGCACGGTGAACACGGCCGCGACGCCCGAGCCGAAGGCCGCGACGGCGAGCGGCGCGGCGCAGACCAGCAGCCCCCACCAGGCCCGGTTCGCCAAGGCGCACAGGGCGAGGCACAGCGCGAGCGCGCCGCACAGGAGCCAGCGGTGCAGGTCCGGCAGCGGATCGGTCGCGTGCTCGGCGGCCGTGCCGAGGCCGAACGCGACGAGCGTGATCGAGACGGCCACGACCAGGTGCGCCGGCAGCAGCACGCGCGGCTGCGCCTCGTTCTCCTCGTCGAAGCCGTAACGGAAGTTCAGCCACCACAGTCCGATGAGGAGTCCGAACCCGGCGAGGCCGATGCCGACCTGGCTCCAGCCCCACTCGACCTCGCCCATCGCGGTGACCAGCTGGAGCACCGCTTCGCCGAGGACGATGATGATGAACAGGCCGAGGCGCTCGCCCAGGTGCGCGCCGTGCGTCCACCCCAGTTCCAGGGTGCGCCTGGAACCGCGGCGTTCGGCGGCCCGGTCGAGCCGGGTCTGGAACTCCTTCAGCCGCTCCGGGTCGTTCATGTCGGCGACCATGCCCGAGGTGAGCGTCAGCGCCACGCCCAGCGCCCACAGGCCCAGCAGCACCCACGGCCGGTCGGTGAACCAGAACGCCACGATGAACGGGAACAGGCCCGCATTGCGCTGCACGGCGGACCAGCCGAGCACGATCTTGCCGGTCCGGTTGATCCCCTGGGAGGCGACACCGCTGGTGTAGATGTACGCCGCGCCGAAGACCGCGGCGTGCGCGCCGGTCGCCTCGGGGATCGCGGCTGCCATCGCGGCGAGGCCGATCATGCCGAGCAGCATCGTCCTGGTCCGGGTCTGCCCGGAGGCGACGTTGGCGTACACGGTGAACGAGCTCCACACGAGCCAGATCGCGGCGTAGAGGATGAAGAACGCCGCGACGTGCTGCCCGTCCGGGTGCTCCAGCAGGTGTGTCAGCTGGGCGACGGCCGCGACGACGACGAGGTCGAAGAACAGTTCGAGCCAGGTCGCGTGGCGTGGGGAGGTCATCTGCTCGGTCACGAACCGAGAACCTACTCCCCGCGGATTCGCCTGCGCCGCCGACACTCCCGGATGTCAGCCCGCGGACGCGGTGGAGCCCCTGACGACGACGCGGCACTGGACGGTGTGGACGCCGCGCGTGTGCTCGGCGTCGATCGCCTCGAACAGGGCGCGCGCGGCGGCGCGGCCGAGCTCCTCGAGGTTCATGTCCACACTGGTCAGTTGCGGGCGCGCGCCGGTGGCGAGCACCTCCCAGTTGTCGAAGCCCATGACCGCCACGTCCTCGGGGACGCGGCGGCCCCGTTCGCGCAGCGTGTCGAGTACGCCGCGGGCGACCTGGTCCGAGCCGCACAGGACGGCGTCGACGTCGGGCTCGCGGTCGAGGAGCATCCCGGCCGCCGCACGGCCCCAGCCCTCCTCCCAAGCGCCGTAGGCGACTTCGCCGACGCCTGCGAGCCCGGCCGCCTCGAGGGCCGCCTGCGCGCCCGCGGCGCGGTCGCGCGCGGCGCTGTACTGGCGGTCGCCGCTGATGTGCGCGATGCGGGTGCGCCCGCAGGCGAGGAGGTGCTCGACGGCCATGCGGCCCGCGTTCACGTTGTCGGGCACGATCGAGAGGTCCTCGGGGGCCTCCGAAGGCGCGTAGGCGTACACGACCGGCACGTCCACCGTGTCGGCCAGGGGCGGGCGCGGGTTGGTCGAGGAGCCGACCACGATGAGGCCGTCCACGCGGCGGCTTAGCAGGGCCTGCACGTGGTGGCGCTCGCGGATCGCGTCGCCGCGCGCGTCGCACAGGAACACCGAGACCTGGCCCGCGCCGAACGCGTCCTCCGCGCCCATGAGGATCGGGAGGCTGAAGCGGCCCACCAGGTCCGAGGTGAGGAGCCCGACGGTGCCGGTGCGCCCGGCGAGGAGCCCGCGCGCGAGCGAGTTGGGGGAGAACGAGAGCTGCGCGGCCGCCTCCAGGACGCGCTCGCGGGTCTGGGCGTGCACGTGGTTGCGGCCGTTGAGCGCCTTGGAGGCCGTGGCCACCGAGACGCCCGCCAGGCGGGCCACATCGGACAGTGTGGCGGCGCGGGTGCCGCGCGACGCGGGGGTTCGGGCCACGGTGGTGCTCCTTCTGCCGAGTGCCGAGCCCGCCGTCGGACCGCAGATCCTATAGGAAATTCGATCGCGCTGGACGGTGCGGGCTGTCCCGACTGTAGCCGACCGGCCGAAACTTTGCCGAACCGGCTTTCGGGCAGCGGGTTCAATTCAATTCATGGTGATCAATGCATTGACATCGCTGTGGCCTGACCCATAGCATCGGTGGCGACGCAAACACCGAAAAGGTTTTCGGACTCTTTCGGCGCCCCGGCACACCCCGCATCCTTCCCGGAGGCACGCAATGGTGCATCGCCCCACGTCCACCCGACTCCTCGCCACCGCCGCATCCCTCGCTCTCGCCTCCGGCCTCCTCGTGGTCGGCGCGGCCGGACCCGCGGCGGCCCAGCAGACCATCGGCTACCCCGAGTTCACCGGCGGCGACGCCGTCCCGCCCGAACCGGTCGCCTACGACATCGACGGCATGATGCCGGCGATGTTCGAGGCCGAGTCCGGCGGCACCGACTTCTGGATGGACCGCCTCCTCGCCCGCGAGGGCGCGGACCCGGCGGGCGACCAGTGGCTCATGACCCGCGGCCGGGCACTCCTCATGCGCGTCCATGAGCCCGACATCATCGGCTTCGGCGGCCAGCTCGCCTACTACGACCCGTTCTTCGACCGCGCCTCCAACACCGACGGCTTCACGATCGACATCGGCGACACCGACTTCACCGAGGTCGTTGCACAGCGTCGCCAGACCCCGAGCCACTGGGCCAGCGTCCACGAAGGCGGCGACCTCCACGTCGAAGTGCAGAAGTTCATCACCGACAACAACGTCGCCGTCGCCAACGTGACCGTTCACAACAACGGCTCGGCGGCGACGGTCCCGATCCGCGTCGACTCCGACTTCGCCTGGCAGGCCTCCGGCGACGAGCTCACCGGCGTCCTCGACGTCCAGAACTCCCGCGGCGAGCGCCTCACCAGCGTCTTCCCGCGCCTCTCCGGCACCGGCCTCGCCCCTGCAGACGGATCCCTCACCGGCGAACTCGAACTCGCCCAAGGCGAATCGGCCACGTTCAAAGTCCAGCTCGGCATGGTCGCCACCGAGCTCCCCGAGTCGACGACCGAGTACGAGGCGTACAAGTCGGCCGAGCCGGGCGCCGCCTTCGCCACCCACGTGCGCACCTACAACCAGTGGTGGGCCGACAACGTCCCCTACTTCGACGTCCCCGACGAGGCGCACAAGAAGTTCATCTACTACCGCTGGTGGCTGATGCGCTACAACTACGTCGACGCGAACATCCCGGGCAACGACTTCCAGTTCCCGACCTCCATCGAAGGCGTCCTCGGCTACAACAACGCCATCGCCCTCACCGTCCCGATGTTCATCGACGACCTCAAGTACCTGCGCGACCCCGCCTACTCCTACGGCCCCTGGGTCTCCACCGGCGAGTCCTCCAAGGGCGGCCGGTTCATGGACAACCCCGGCGACCCCGAGAACTGGTCGAACTCCTACACCCAGTACATCGCCGAGGCCGCCTGGCGCTCCTACCAGATCCACGGCGGCCCCGAAGACGTCGTCGAGAACCTCGCCCGCTACGCCGAAGGCGACGTCAAGGGCCAGCTCGAGACGTTCGACTCCAACGGCAACTACCTCATCGAGTACGACTGGGGCGCGATGACCGGCAACGACGCCGACGCCGTCTCCTTCCACTGGAGGGACGGCGACCTCGACCGCGCCGAGTCCGCCTACCAGTACTCCGGCGCGATGGCCGCCGCCGAAGCGTACGAGCTCATCGGCGACACCGCGAAGGCCGACGAGATGCGCACCCTCGCCGAGAACATCCGGGCCGCGCTCACCGACGTCCTCTGGAACCCCGAGACGCAGCTGTTCGAGCACGTCCACGTCGCCTCCGGCGAGCACGTGCCGTGGAAGGAGATCAACAACTACTACCCGTTCTCCGTGGGCGCCATCCCGAACGAACCCCAGTACACCGACGCGCTGCGCCTCTTCGAGGACCCCGCCGAGTACCCGGTCTTCCCGTTCTACACCGCCAACCAGGCCGACAAGGCCGAGGCCGCCGAGCAGGGCGACCCCGGCTCGAACAACTTCTCGCAGATCAACTCCACCGTCCAGTTCCGCCTGTTCTCCTCGGCCATCCGCGACTACGACCAGGACTCCATCACCGAAGAGGACTACAAGAAGCTCCTCTACTGGAACGCCTGGTCCACCTACATCGGCGGCGACACCGCCTGGCCCGACTCCAACGAGTTCTGGGCCGACTGGAACGCCGGGAACGAGTCGATCGACTACCGCTCCTGGATCCACCACACCACGCTCGGCTCCAGCATCTGGACCTATGTGGAGGACGTGGCCGGCTTGCGCCCCCGCACCGACGAGAAGGTGGAGCTGTCCCCGATCGACATCGGTTGGGACCACTTCACCGTCAACGACCTCCGCTACCGCGACTCCGACCTCAGCATCGTCTGGGACAAGCCCGGCGACGGCAAGCGCCACTACGGCGACATCCCCGAGGGCTACTCCGTCTACATCGACGGCAAGCGCGCCTTCACGCTCAACAGCCTCGTCCCCGCCGTCTGGGACCCGAGCACCGGCAAGGTCGAACTCCCCGAAGGCGGCCGGGTCCTTAAGAGCAAGAAGATGAAGGACCTCTCCGCCCCCGACGAAGTCGAGCTCGACGGCCGCGTGGTCGACGTCTTCAACAAGGCCGGAGCCGACCTCGAAGGCGACGCCGAGAACCTCGCTGAAGGCCAGGCCGCGACCGCCTCGCACACCGCGAACGGCACCAGCACCGCAGGGGCCGTCGACGGCACCACCATCAACGCCCCCTACTGGTCCAGCGCCGGATCCGGCAACGCGACCGACTGGTACGAGATCGACCTCGGCGGCACCGCCCAGATCGATGAGGCACGGCTCTACTTCTACCGCGACCGCACAGTGGACGGACTCGCCGAACCCGCCGTCTACCAGGTCCAGTACCACGACGGCACCGACTGGGTCACCGTCGAGGACCAGGCCAAGACGCCCGCGATCCCGCAGGCCAACTACAACCTCGTCCAGTTCCCGGAAGTGAGCGCCGACCGCGTCCGCATCCTCATGGAGCACCAGGACGGCCACGCCACCGGCCTCAAAGAGGTCCAGCTCTTCGACAGCGGCCACGAGGTCATCGCGCCCGAGAACGTCCCGCCCTACGCACTCGCGAGGCAGGACCTGCAGTTCCGCCAGCCGATGCAGGCCCGCCTCACCGGCACCGTGAAGGACGACGGCCTCCCGCTCAGCGGCGGCCTCACCTCCACCTGGTCCATGGTGGACGGACCCGGCGCGGTTGTCTTCGAAGACCCGAACGCCTCCGCGACCGTCGCCACCTTCACCGAACCGGGCGCCTACACGCTCCAGCTCGCCGCCACAGACGGCACCGCCGAAGCGACCTCCACAGTGGAAATCCAAGTCGCCGAACCTGACACCCGCACCAACGCCGCCCTCTTCGCCACACCCACCGGCTCCTACACCTCGCCGTGGGAGAACATCACCGCGATCAACGACGGGATCGACCCGCCCCGCTCCAACGACGGCGAGAACCCCCGCTGGGGCACCTGGCCCGAAGAAGGCGAGCAGTGGGTCCAGCTCGACTGGGACCACCCCGTCCGGCTCGACGCCAGCGACATGTACTTCCTCGACGACGGCGGCGGCGTCCGCACCCCCGCCTCCTGGGAACTCCAATACCGCGACGGCGACCAGTGGAAGGACGTCACCGGCGCCGGAACCTACGGCACCGAAGGCGACCAGTACAACCAGGTCACGTTCGACCCCGTCACCACCACCGGCCTCCGCGCCGTCCTCCAGAGCGGCGCCGCCAGCGTCGGCGTCCTCGAATGGAAGGCCTTCGCCGAAGCGCCCCAACAGGTCCGCACCGTCCACCAACCCACCATCGTCGGCAACGTCCCCGCCCTACCCGCCACCGTGACCTGCGTGTACGCCGACGGCACCCGGCTCGAACAGCCCGTCGTCTGGCAGCAGCTCACCCCCGAGGACCTCGACGAGCCCGCCACCCACGTCGAAGTCGGCGGCCTCGTCACCGGGCTCGCCCTCCCCGCCAGCGCCACCATCCACGTCAGACTCCACGACCAGGTCGAGATCACCGCGCTCGAAACGGAGGCGGTCACCACCGTCGCCGGGCGAGCGCCCCAACTGCCGCCCACCGTCACCGCCGTCTACAACGACGGCTCCAAGGACAACGTCGGCACCAGTGTCACCTGGGAGGCCGTCGACCCGGCCGACTACGCCCAGCCCGGCACCTTCACTGTCCAGGGCACGATCGCGGGCACCTCGCTCACGGCCGAAGCCCACGTCACTGTCATCTGATCTCCACCGGCACCTAGGAGACTTCCCATGCAGCCCAGCACACTCAGACGTATGTTCGCCGCCGCGCTGGCCGCGGCCCTGGCCTGGAGCCTGTTCCAGATCGCGACCCCTGCGCAGGCCCAGCAGGTGAACGTGGCCCGCTCGGCCACCGCCTCGGCCTCCTACACCTCATCGTGGGAGTCCGTGGCCGCGATCAACGACGGGATCGAGCCGCCCGGCTCCAACGACACCCAGAACCCGCGCTGGGGCACCTGGCCCCAGACCGGTTCGCAATGGGTGCAGCTGACCTGGGCCGCCCCGGTCACCGTGTCCTCTTCGGACCTCTACTTCTTCGACGACTCGTTCAACTCCGGCCCCGGCGGCGTCCGCGTCCCGGCCAGCTGGCGCATCGAGTACCTGAACAACGGCGCGTGGACGCCCGTGAGCGGCGCGAGCGCCTACGGCGTGGCCGCGAACGCCTACAACCACACCGACTTCAACGCCGTCACCACCACCGCGCTGCGCGCGGTCCTCCAGAGCGGGGCCGCCTCCGTGGGCGTCCTCGAATGGAAGGTCTGGGGTCAGGGCTCGGCCACGCAGGCCGGGAACCCGATCGTCCGCAACATCTACACGGCCGACCCGGCGACCCTGGTCGTGGGCGACACCATGTACATCTACTCGGGCCGCGACGAGGCCGCCACCGGCCAGGACGCGTTCGTGATGGACGAGTGGCACGTCTTCTCCTCCAAGGCCCCCGACAACGACCCGGCCGCGTGGACCTCCCACGGCGCCAAGCTCTCCCTCTCGACCTTCGCGTGGGCCGGGGCGAACGCCTGGGCGTCCGAAGTGGTCCAGGGCCCGGACGGGCGCTACTACTGGTTCGTCTCCGTGGACGGGAACACCGACAACGGCTGGATGAACATCGGCGTGGCCGTCTCCAACAGCCCGCTCGGCCCGTTCACCGACGCGATCGGCGCCCCGCTCATCTCGGACTCGACCCCGAACTCGTCGGCGCTCAACATCGACCCGACGGTCTTCATCGACGACGACGGCCAGATCTACCTCTACTGGGGCTCGTACTGGCAGCCGCGCATGGCCAAGCTCAACCAGAACATGACGTCCCTCGCGGGGCCGGTCACGACCCCGACGGGCCTGACCGACTTCTGGGAGGCGCCGTGGATGTTCAAGCGGGGCGGCACCTACTACATGGCGTACGCCTCCAACGGCGGCTCGGGCTGCGTGACCAGCTCCGCCTACGCCTGCATCCGCTACGCGACCGCCTCGAACCCGGCCGGGCCGTGGACGCACCGGGGCGTGGTCCTCGGCCAGGTCACCTCGACCACCAACCACCCGGCGATCGAGCAGTTCAACGGCCAGTGGTGGATGGTCTACCACACCGCCGACGCCAGCGGCGGCGGCAACTTCCGCCGCTCGGTCGCCATCGACCCGCTCTACTTCAACGCCGACGGGACGATGCAGCAGGTCGTCCAGACCAGGGGATAGCTGAATGAGACTCAACCGACGCAACGCACTCCGCCTGGGCGCCTTGGCGTCAGCGGCTCCCGCCGGGCTCATCGCGAGCCCGGCGGGGGCCGCCCCCGCGGCGGCGCCCGACTCGTGGGCCGTCCGCCCGTTCGGCCTCGGCGACGTGGCCCTGGACGACTCGATCTTCACCGACAAGCGCGACCGCATGCTCGGCTACGCGAAGGGCTACGCCGCCGCTCAAGGCGAGCTCGGCGGGCCCGACCGGATGCTCTACAACTTCCGCGCCGCCGCCGGACTGCCCAATCCGGACGGTGTGGAGCCGCCCGGCAGCTGGGACAACGAGACCGGCTACCTGCGCGGACACTACAGCGGGCACTTCCTGTCGATGCTCGCGCAGGCCTGGGCGGGCACGGGCGACCGCGTCTACAAACGCAAGCTCGACCACCTCGTGGCCGGCCTGGCCGAGTGCCGCGACGCGTTCGCCGCCGCCGCGGCCGTGGCGACGCCGCGTGTGGAGGGCCGCAACGGGACCGCCGTGCGGCTCACCGGCTCCCCGGTCGGGAACGCCGAGTACCTGCGGCTCCCGGCCGGTCTCGTGGACGGCCTCACCTCGGTCACCGTCGCGACCTGGGTGAAGCTCGGCGCGGTCGACCAGTCGAAGCTGCCCGACCCGTGGGCCGACCCCGCGCCGCTCGCCAACGGCGTGAAGGTCTTCGACTTCGGGGCCGACGCGAACGCCCACATGTACCTCACGATCCGCGCCGACAACGCGAACCCGTTCCCGCGCTTCGCGATCACGACCGGCGGCACGGCGACTGAACAGCGTGTCACCGGGACCGCGCCGCTTCCGGCGGGGGAGTGGGTCCACCTCGCCGTCACGCTCGGCGGCGGCACGGCCGTGCTCTACGTCAACGGCACGGCGGCCGGTTCGGGCGCGGTCGCGCTGACCCCGGCCGATCTCGGTGCGACCGTGGCCAACTGGATCGGGCGCGGCCAGTTCCCGCAGGGCATCACGCAGTACCTGCACGCCGATGTGGACGAGTTCCACGTATACGCCTCGGCCCTCACCGCCGAGCAGGTCGCCGCGCTCCACGAAGGCGCGCAAGGCGACGTGGCCGCGTACCGCTTCGACGACCAGGCCGGGCCCGTCTGCGCCGACGCCTCCGGCAGCGGCCGGGACGCGCGGCTCATCGGCCCCGGCGACGGCAACCGCCACCCCGGCTTCGTCGCCGCCTACCCCGAGACGCAGTTCGTGCGGCTCGAGGAGTTCGCCACGTACGGCGGCAACGCCGGAATCTGGGCGCCGTACTACACGACGCACAAGATCATGGCCGGGCTCCTCGACGCCCACCGCCTCGCAGGCAGCGCCGCCGCCCTCGAACTCGCCTCGGGCCTCGGCGACTGGATGCACGCGCGCCTCTCGAAGCTCCCGCGCGAACGCCTCGACCGCATGTGGTCCATCTACATCGCGGGCGAGTACGGCGGCATGAACGAGAGCCTCGCGAACCTCGCCGAGGCCCGGCCCGACCGCCCCGAGTACCTGGAGACCGCGAAGCTCTTCGACAACACCGCGCTCCTGCAGGCCACCGTCGCGGGCACCGACCTCCTCGACGGGAAGCACGCCAACCAGCACATCCCGCAGTTCACCGGCTACCTGCGCATGCACGAGCAGGGCGCGGGGGAGGACTACAAGACTGCCGCCGTCCAGTTCTGGGACATGGTCGTGCCCCACCGCATGTACGCCCACGGCGGCACTGGCGTCGGCGAGATCTTCCGCAAGCGCGGCGTCGTCGCCGGGTCCCTGTGGCAGTACCCGAACGACCCCAACCACGCCGAGACCTGCTGCGTCTACAACCTCCTCAAGCTCGCGCGGAACCTGTTCTTCCACACCGGGGACCCGAAGTACATGGAGTACTACGAGCGGGCCCTCTACAACCAGATCCTCGGCTCGCGCCGCGACGAGGACAGCACCGAGGACCCCGAGGTCACCTACTTCGCGCCCGTGCGGCCCGGCCGGTGGCGCGACTTCGGGAACACCGGGACCTGCTGCGGCGGCACCGGCATGGAGAACCACACGAAGTACCAGGACTCGGTGTACTTCGCGTCCGCCGGGGACGACGCGCTCTACGTCAACCTCTACATGCCGTCCACTCTCGACTGGGACGCGCGGGGCGTCTCGGTCGAGCAGACCACCGAGTACCCCTTCGAAGGCGCGACCCGCCTGAAGGTCCGCACCCGCCGCCGCGCCGCCTTCGCCCTCAAGCTCCGCGTCCCCTCCTGGGCCGAGGAGTTCACGGTGAAGGTGAACGGCCGCAACCAGAACCTCGACGCCGCACCGGGCACCTACGTCACCGTCCAGCGGACCTGGCGCGGCGGCGACACCGTCGACATCGCCATGCCGCTGCGGCTCCACACCGAAGCGGTGATCGACGACCCCGGCATCGAGTCCGTCTACTGCGGACCCACCCTGCTCGCGATCAAGCACGAGGCGGTCGGCGACGACCTCGCGACCGGACTCATCGACATCGCCGTCGGCCCCGACCTCTCCGCGTTCGAGCCCACCGGCGAACCGCTGGAGTTCAAGGCAGACGGCTACACCTTCGCGCCGTTCCACCTCGGGAACGGCGAGCCGTACCACCTCTACTGGCGGCGGCGTTAGCCGTCGCGGAACCCCTTTGATCCCTTACACAGAGGAGCCCGAAATGAGAATGGACAAGCGCCCCTCGCGCGCCGCGCGCGCTGGGGCGGCGGCCGCCGCGGCGGCCCTGCTGGTCGCCGGGTGCGGCGACGGACGCCCGCCCGGCGGCGGGAGCGACGAGGTCGTCCTCGAAGGCGTCGACGACGGCACCACCCTCACCATGTGGACCCGCGCGGCCACCGAGGCCCAGTCCCAGGCCCTCGTGGACGCCTACAACGAGAGCCACGAGAACCAGATCGAGCTCACCGTGATCCCCACGGACGACTACCAGACCCGCGTCGGCACCGCCGCGGGCAACGGCGAACTGCCCGACCTGTTCGCCCTCGACGTGGTGTTCGCCCCGAACTTCACCACCTCCGGGGCCTACCTGGACATCACCGACCGCATCGACTCCCTCGAGTTCAAGGACGCCCTCGCGCCCTCGCACATCGACGTCGGGACCGTGGACGGCGCCAAGTACCTCGTGCCGCACACCCTCGACCTCTCGGTCCTGTTCTACAACAAGGACCTCTACACCCAGGCCGGACTCGACCCCGAGCAGCCGCCGACCACGCTGGCCGAGTTCGCCGAGCAGGCCCGCGCCGTCGACGCGCTCGGCGGCGACGTCAGCGGCACCTTCTTCGGCGGCAACTGCGGCGGCTGCTTCGTCTTCACCTGGTGGCCGACCCTCTGGGCCGAAGGCGTCGAGGTCATGAACGAGGAAGGCACCGAATCCCTCCTCGCCTCCCCGGAGGCGCAGCAGCTGTACGCCACGTACCGCAGCCTCGTCGAGGACGACGTCGTCGCCCCCGGCCACAACGAGGAGACCGGCGCGACCTGGGTGTCCCTGTTCCCCGAAGGCAACATCGGCGTCATGCCGATGCCCTCCACGATGCTCGGCCTCATGCCCGAGGACATGAACATCGGCGTCGCGCCCATCCCGGGCCTCACCGGCGGCCAGTCCACGTTCGTCGGCGGCGACTCGATCGGCATCAGCGCCAACTCCGAGAACCCGAACCAGGCGTGGGACTTCCTGCGCTGGAGCCTCGAAGAGGAGCAGCAGGTCGGCCTCCTCGCCTCCAACGGCGACGTCATGGCCCGCACCGACCTCGGCGACAACGAGTTCTACGCGGACAACCCGAACGCGGTCATCATCAACGACCTCGTCCAGGTCGGCCGCACCCCGTACTCGCTCAACTTCGGCCAGACCTTCAACGACCCGCAGGGCCCCTGGCTCCCGCTGGTCCGCGAGGCGGTCTACGGCGACGCGGGCGCGGACCTCGACGCCCTCAACGAAGACGTCACGGCTTCACTGTCGAGTTAGGAAGCAAACTCCATATGCGTCACTCGCGCAAGCTGGCCGGCATGCTCTACGCCGCACCCGTGGCGGCCTTCGTGCTGGTCTTCTTCGTCGCGCCGCTGCTGCTGGTCGGACGCATGTCCGCGTCCGACTGGCCGCTGCTCAAGGGCGACCTCGGCATCAACATGCCGCAGAACTACGCCGGCATCGCCGACAACCCGCTGTTCTGGCCCGCCGTGGGCTTCACGCTCAAGTACACCGGGATCGTCGTCGTCATCCTCATCGGGCTCTCGCTGCTCCTGGCGCTCATCGTCGCCGACCGCCGCAAGGGCACCGGGTTCTTCCGCACCGCGTACTTCCTGCCGACCACGCTCGGGCTCGCCTCGGCGTCGCTGCTGTTCTTCGGGTTCTACAGCCCCGCGATCGGCCCGCTCGACCCGATGCTGGAATTCCTCGGCCTCGAACCGGTCTCCTGGCTCGGGACGCCCACGGCCGCCCTGTGGTCCACAGTGCTCGTCGTCGTCTGGAAGATGGCCGGGTTCTTCATGATCATCCTGCTCGTCGGCCTCCAGGGCATCTCGCCGGACGTCTACGAGGCCGCCCGCCTCGACGGCGCGAACCGCTGGCAGTCCTTCTGGCACGTCACGATCCCGCTCCTGCGGCCCGCGCTCGGACTCGTGTTCATCCTGTCCGTCACCGGCTCGCTCCTGGCGTTCGACCAGTTCTTCATCCTCACCAAGGGCGGCCCGGACAACTCCACGGTCACCGTCGTGCAGCTCGTCTACCGGGAGGCCTTCCAGCGCTTCGACCTCGGCGCGGCCGCCGCGATCTCCGTCGTGATCCTCGCCGCGCTCCTCGTGCTCAACATCGGCCAGTTCCGGGCCCTCAGAAAGGAAAGCTGATGAGCACCAAGCTCTGGACGACGTCCTACTACGTGCTCGCCGGGGGCCTCTCCGTCCTCTTCCTGTTCCCCCTGATCTGGACCGGCTACGCCTCGGTCGCCCCCGCCGGGGCCACCAACCAGCAGGAGGGCTTCGGCTTCGGGAACTACGCGAGCCTCCTCGACTACGACGCCGGGCTCGGCCGCTACCTGTGGAACAGCGCGTACGTCTCGGTCCTCACCGTGGCGTTCACGCTCGCGCTCTCGATCGCGGGCGGGTACGCGTTCGCGCGCTTCACCTTCCGCGGCCGCGACACCCTGTTCCTGCTCACCCTCGCGATCCTCATGGTCCCGTACTCGACCCTGCTCATCCCGCTGTACACGATGCTGGGCGACCTGGGCCTGCGCAACACCCTGTTCGGGCTCGCGCTCGTCCTCACCCTCTACCAGCTGCCGTTCGCGGTGTTCATGATGCGGATCTCGTTCGAGTCCGTGCCCAAGGAGATCGAGGAGTCGGCGATGTGCGACGGCGCGGGGACCTTCGGCGTCCTCACCCGCATCATGCTGTTCGCGGTCTGGCCGGGCCTCATCACCGTGGGCCTCTTCTCGTTCCTCGCCGCGTGGAACGACTTCATCGCCCCGCTCATTCTCGTCAGCGAGGCCGACAAGGCCGTGCTGCCGGTGGCCATCGCCAACCTCCGCCAGCAGTCGATGGGCGCCGTCGACTTCGGGGCGACCCAGGCGGGCGTGGTCGTCATGGCGCTGCCGTGCCTGGTGCTCTTCGCCCTGCTCCAGCGCCACTATGTCCGAGGATTCATGTCAGGAGCACTCAAAGGATGACGACACCCGTCGTACCCGGGCGCGGACCGCTGCGCCCGCTCGGCCTCAACGAAGTCCGCCTCACCGGCGGGCACTGGGGCGAACGCCAGGCCGTCAACGCCGCTAACACGATCGGCCACTGCCTGCACTGGCTGGAGCAGCTCGGCTGGATCGACAACTTCACCAGGGCCGCCACCGGCGCACCGTTCGAGCGGGCCGGGCGCGAGTTCTCCGACTCCGAGGTCTACAAGCTCGCCGAGGCCATGGCCTGGGAGATCGGCCGCACCGGCGACCCGGGCCTCGAAGCGCGCTTCGCCGAACTCACCGCGATCATCGGCGCCGCCCAGGAGGAGGACGGCTACCTCAACACCATGTTCGGCCACCCCGGCCAGCGCCCGCGCTACTCCGAACTGGAATGGGGCCACGAGCTGTACTGCTACGGGCACCTCCTCCAGGCCGGGGTGGCGCGGCTGCGGTGCTACGGCGAGGACGGGTTCACGCGGCTGTGCCGGCGCGCCGCCGACCACGTGTGCGACGTGTTCGGCCCCGGCGGCGCCGAGAAGGTCTGCGGCCACGCCGAGATCGAAGTCGGACTCGCCGAGTTCGCGCGCGCCACCGGCGAGACCCGCTACCTGGAGCAGGCCCGCCTCTTCATCGAACGGCGCGGCACCCGCACCCTCGGCGACGGGGGCTTCGGCCGCGCCTACTACCAGGACGACGTGCCGGTCCGCGAGGCCGAGGTGCTGCGCGGCCACGCCGTGCGGGCGCTGTACCTCTCGGCCGGGGCGGTCGACGTCGCGGTCGACACCGGCGACGACGCGCTCCTGGAAGCCGTTCGCCGCCAATGGGACCGCACCTTGGCGCGCCGCACGCACCTCACCGGCGGGATGGGCTCGCGCTACATCGACGAGGCCTTCGGCCCGGACTTCGCGCTGCCCCCGGACCGCGCCTACTCCGAGTCCTGCGCGGGGGTCGCGGCCGTCATGACCGCGTGGCGGCTCATGCTCGCCACCGGCGACCTGGGCTACAGCGACCTCATCGAGCGGGTCGCCTGGAACGTCCTCTCCGGAGCCGCCGCCCCGGACGGCAGGTCGTTCTTCTACGCCAACCCGCTCCACGTGCGCACCGCCGACCCGCTGCCGCCCGGCGACGGCGCCCTGCCGCACCAGGCCGCGGGTGGCCAGCGCGCGCCCTGGTACGACGTGTCGTGCTGCCCCACGAACCTGGCGCGCACGTTCGCGCAGTTCGCGGTGTACCTGGCGACCGCCGACGAGACCGGGGTGCAGCTCCACCAGTACGCCCCGGCGTCGGTCGACACGGTCGTGGGCGGTTCGCGGTTCGCGCTCACCATGGTGACCTCCTATCCGGACGACGGCGCGGTCGTGGTCCGCGTGGAGGCCAACGACGGCGGCGAGCGCACCGTCTCGCTCCGGATTCCGGCCTGGGCCGAAGGCGCTTCGGTCACCGGCCCGGACGGCACGACCACCGAGGTCGAGGCCGGGAGCACGGCCGCGGTGACCGCCGATTTCGGCCCAGGCGACGAGATCCGCCTGCACCTGCCGGTGACCGCGCGGTGGACCGTGCCGGACCCGCGCATCGACGCCGTGCGCGGCTGCGCGGCGGTCGAACGCGGCCCGGTCGTGTTGTGCGCGGAGTCGATCGACCTCCCCGGCGGAGCCGACGTGGCGGAACTCACGGTCGACGCGTCGGTTCCTCCGGTCGAGCGCGACGGCCGGGTCTTCGTGTCCGCGCAGGTCCACGACCGCGACGGCGACTGGCCCTACGGTCCGGCCACACCGGACGGCGAGGGCAAGTCCGCCGAGGTCGCGCTGATTCCCTTCCGCCGCAGGGCGACTCGCGGCCCGGCGTCCATGCGCGTGTGGCTGCCGCTGGGCTGACCGGATTGGGCCGGTGTGACCCATATTGCGGGGGCACCGGCCTCTTTCATGTAACACGACGGAAATATCCGGTGGAACATCGCACTGGGAGTCCAAGTGCCGCATGGCCTTGCACCTTTAGGATGAGGTCCGTCGGGTGGGGTCGTACGGAGACGAGGAACCGAATAATGAGCGAGCTGCTGGAAATCCTGGGCACCGCCGAGCAGGCGGCCGAGACGGCGGTGGCGGCGATCCGGGCGGGGCTCGGACGCGAACGCTCCATCAGCGGCAAGGGCGACCGCGACTTCGCCACGGACCTCGACTACGCCGCCGAGGACGCGGTCCGCGCGTTCCTCGAGCAGGAGACCCCCGAGATCCCGCTGCTGGGGGAGGAGCGGGGCCGGACCGGCGACACGGAGTCCCACTACGAGTGGGTGCTCGACCCGATCGACGGGACCATCAACTTCGCGCACGGCTCGCCGATGTTCGGCGTCTCGCTCGCGTTGATGCGCAACGGGATGCCCGTGGTCGGCGTCGTCCACGCCCCCGTGTCCGAAGAGCGCTTCAGCGCCGCCCTCGGCCACGGCGCGGCCTTGAACAAGCAGGCGCTGCACTCGACTGGGCCCGCCGAGCTCGCCGAGGCCGTCGTCGCCATGGGGGACTTCTCGGTCGGCCCGGACGCGGACAAGCGGAACCTGCGCCGCCTCGCCACGCTCCAGCGGCTCGTGCCGAAGGTGCAGCGCATCCGGATGCTCGGCACCGCGGCGCTCGACATGTGCTGGCTCGCCGCCGGACGCGTCGACGCGGTCTTCCACGAACGCGTCAACCTCTGGGACGTCGCCGCGGGCACGGTCATCTGCCGCGAGGCGGGCCTCCTCGTCACCGACCTCGACGGCGTCGACTACGGCGACGGCGCCCTCTCAGTCCTCGCCGCGAACCCTCAGATCCACCGGGCCCTCCTCGCCGAACTCGCCTGACCCTCGATGTCGGACCCCTGTGGGAGAGTCGTCTCATTTCTTCGGTCGGTAGGAGGCGGATGCGGGTGGGAATGGGCGTGCCCTACGCCGCGAGCGCCTGCTCGTCGTAGGCCTTCCTGGCCTCGATGATGTCGGGCTGGTGGCGTTCGGCCCATTCGAGGAGGCCGGTGAGGTGCCCGTACAGCTCGCGGGCGCTCGGGGTCGCGCTGTACTCGACCTTCGGCGGCACGGTCGGGTAGACCGTGCGCTCCAGGAGGCCGTCGCGTTCGAGGTTCCGCAATGTCAAGGTGAGCATGCGGCGGCTGATGCCGGGCACGGAGCGTTCGAGTTCGGTGTAGCGCACCGGGTTCCGGATGGCGGCCACCAGGATCGAGACCGACCACTTGCCCGCGACGCGGTCGATGATCTGGACGATCGGGCAGGCCTCGGCCTGCACGTCGGACTTCGGCAGCACGCAGTCGTCGCTCATTCGAACCTCCATCGGCGCGGTCCGGGCCACATGTGACCCGCTTCATAGTGGGGGTTCCGGGCGGATGACCTGGACAGGAACATCGCTGTACCCCCTGGCACATGAAAGTGCCTTCTTACGGATTCCTTCATTGGAACACATGATTACCCCAGGAACAAAACGTTCCCCATGAGGAATCAAGCCCTTCCAAGGAGACTCCGATGTCACCCATTGCAGCGCAAAGCCTTCGCACCCGTTGGCTCGCGGTGATCGCACTCGCGGCCGCCCAGGTCATGATCGTCCTGGACCAGAACATCGTCAGCATCGCCCTCCCGGCCATCCGCGAAGACCTCGCGTTCAGCCAGGCGAACCTCGTGTGGACCGTCAACGCCTACGTGATCCCCTTCGGCGGCCTGCTGCTCCTCGCCGGACGGCTCGGCGACCTCATCAGCCGCAAGCAGGTGTTCCTCGCCGGTCTGGCGCTCTTCACCCTCGCCTCCGTCGCGGCGGCGCTGGCCGACTCGCAGGGCTTCCTGCTCGCGGCCCGCTTCGTGCAGGGCATCGGCGGCGCGATCACGGCCGCCGGTCTGCTGGGCATGATCGTCACGATCTTCCCTGAACCGCAGCACCAGGTGAAGGCCATCGGCGTCTACGGCTTCGCCTCCGCGGGCGGCGGCGCGGCGGGCAGCGTGGTGGGCGGCGTGCTCACCGAGACGCTCGGCTGGGAATCGGTGTTCTACGTGAACCTCCCGCTCGGCCTGATCGTGGCCGCGATGGCCTGGAAGCTCCTCCCGACCGACCGCGGCATCGGCCTCAAGGCCGGGGCCGACATCATCGGCGCGACCCTCGTGACCTCCGGTCTCATGCTCGGCGTCTACACCCTGATCGAGACCGAGCGCTACGGCCTGACCTCGGCCCGCACCCTGGGCTTCGGCGCCCTCGCGATCGCCCTGCTCGCCGGGTTCGCGATCCGCCAGGCCAAGGCCGCCTCGCCGCTGATCCCGCCGCGCATCCTGCGCTCCCGCAACGTGTCCGGCGCGAACATCGCCCAGGCGCTCATGGTCGGCTCGGCCTTCGGGTTCATGTTCTTCACCGTGCTCTACCTGCAGCAGGTGCTCGAGTTCGCGCCGCTCGCGGCGGGCCTGGCGTTCCTGCCCGCCCCGATCGTCATCGCGGTGGTCTCGATGTGGCTGGCCCCGAAGCTCCTGACCCGCTTCGGCGCCCGTCCGCTGGTCCTGACCGGCCTGGCGCTCATGGTCGCGGGCTTCATCCTCTTCGCCCAGATGCGCGCCGACGGCAACTACCTGGTGGACGTGCTCCCGGGCATGGTCACCGCGCCGCTCGGCTTCGGCATCGCGATGCCCGCCCTCATGACGCTCGGCATGGCCGACTCCAAGCCCGAGGACGCCGGCGTCACCTCCGGACTGTTCAACACCGCCCAGCAGGTCGGCGGCGCGGTCGGCCTCGCGGTCATCTCCACGGCGGTCTCGGCCCGCACCGGCAGCCTCCTCGAAGGCGGCGCGGCCCAGGCCGAGGCGCTCACGGGCGGTTTCCGACTCGGCTACGGCGTCGCCGCCGGACTCGCGGCAGCGGCGCTCCTCATCGCGATCACGGTCATCAAGGCCCGCAAGGCGTCGGCTGCGGAAGCCGAGCAGATCCCGGTCGCGATCGGCTAGGACGACCCACGCCCGGGGCCGCCGTCCACTTCGGACGGCGGCCCCGGGCGTCTCCGGGTCTCAGGCGTCGTCGGGGAAGCCGATCGCCCAGGAAGGCACGTACTCGGTGAGCCAGACGCCGTTCTCGGACTCGTAGAAGGTGTGGCCCTCCTCGGCCATGCGCGCCGCGTCGATCTTGAGGACCACCGGCCGCCCGCGCCGCGAGCCGACCTTCACGGCCGTGCCCCGGTCGGGGGAGAGGTGCACGTCGTGGCGGTCCATCGCCTTCAGGCCCTCGTCGCGGATGGCGTCGAGGAAGCGGTCGGTGGTGCCGTGGAAGAGCACCGGCGGGGGATAGGCCGGCTCCAGGTCGAGGTCGACGGCCACCGTGTGGCCCTGGCTGGCCCGGATCTTCCCGTCCCGCACGGCGAACCGCTGCTTGTCGTTGCGGGCGACGACCTCGTCCAGCTCCTCGCGGGTGACGTGGAACCGCCGGTCCGCGAGGGCCTTCAACAGGACGTCGACGTCGACCCAGCCGTGCTCGTCGAGTTCGATCCCGATCCGGCCCGGGTCGTGCCGCAGATGCCGCGACAGGTACTTCGAGACCTTCACCATCCGCCGGTCGTCCACTTGCAACTCCGTTCTGAGGGGAGGCTCAGACTATCCCGGCACCCTACAGCTGCGTCAACGCGAAAACCAGGGCCAGCAGCGGGAACAGGCCCTGCTTGAGCGCGGCCGAGGCCATCGACCGGTCCCTGAGCACGAGCACGAGCGCCGCGCCGAGCATCGAGCCGCACGCGAACACGATGAGCGTCATGCCCACCGCCGCCTCGGCCTGCACGACGGCGACGCCGACGAGCGCCCCGATCGCGAGGAACAGGTTGTACCAGCCCTGGTTGAACGCCCAGGAGCGCACGGTCTCGACGTTCTCGGTCGCGACCCGGAACACCCCGCGGTGCACTTTCGGGTCGGAGAAGCGCAGGCACTCCATGACCCAGATGTAGACGTGGAGGAGCCCGGCGAGGGCGGCGGAAATCTGGACGGCGATCAACATGGACAGCATTCTCCCCGACGCGCCGCCGCGATGTCGCCGGTCCGCTAGCTCCCGTCGAGCACGAACAGGTCCGGCGGCACGAGGGTCCGCGTGCGCAGCAGCTCGGTGACGAGGTTGTGGTTGAGCATGTTGCCCACCGGCTCCCCGACCTCCTCTCGGGTCAGGCCCGGCACGCCCGCCGCCGACAGCCGCTTGCGCACGCCCGCCACCAGGTGCTCGGCCTTCTTCGGCCGCCAGCCGCCGCCGGGGTGCAGCTCGGCGAGCTCGGCGGCGACCTGCTTCCACGACACGGGCTGCGGGTAGGCGTCGTGCAGCAGGTACCGCTGGGCGAGGCACACGAGCGCGAGCCGCTCGTCCGCGTCGAGCTTCCACGGCTTGTCCTTCAGCGTGGACGCCTCGGGCGCGGGCGTCGGCAGCCGCCCGTCGACGCCCGCGACGTACAGCTCCACGAGGTGCCGCCGCCGCGCGGTGCCGCTGATGAACACCGGCGTGTACCCGGTCTCGAGCGGATACGCCTCGTCCTCGGGGAACAGCATGCGCGCGCCCGGCAGCTGGAGCGGCAGGTGCCCGGTGTTCGCGAGCCACCAGTGGTCCCCGCGCCGCGCGAGGCGGCCCTGGCTGCGGCTGACGCGGCGGTCGTCCTCCCCGACGCACACGTGCACCTCGGGCCGGTTGCGTCCGAACAGGACGACGCGTTCCTCCTTGGGCCGGAACCGGACCCCGCCGGAGACGGAGAGGGCGTAGATCGTGCCCGGCTCGGACTCGGGCACCCCGAACGCGAGGCTCGCGTGGCTCGCGGGCAGCGGTTCGAGGCCCTCGACCTGGGGGATGTCGGTCATGGCGACTCCTTTCCGCCTCCAGCCTGGCACGTCCCCTCGGGACCCGTCCCGAGCCGCGTCGCCTGCAACGGAACGTCAAGGGCCGCTAGGCGTCCGGCAGCGCCTCCGCTGCGGGCCCGGCCATGGTCACGGCGAGGTCGCACAGCTCCTCCTGCGAGTCGCCCTCTTCGCCGAGCACCCAGACGCGCAGGTTCTCGGCGGTGATGGTGCCGTCCTCCTCCGCGCTGTGGGCCTGGCGGTAGATGACGCTCACGAGGCACGAGTCGTCGCCCCAGTGGTCGCCTTCGATGTACGCGGGCAGCCCGGCGAGCTCGATGCGCTCGCCGTCGTCGGCCTCCGGCGGGTCGTCCCGGTCGAAGAGGACCCGGACCGCCGTCTCGCTCGTGGTGCTGAACCACCAGCAGCTCCAGCCGCCGAAGCCCTCGAGCGGGTCGTCGGCGGCGACGCCGGGGAAGCCTTCGAGCGCTTCGTCGTCGAGCAGGGTGCAGGCGTCGAGGTAGAACAGCGACTCGGGGTCCTCTTCGTGCTCGCGCCGGGCCAGCGGGCCCTGTTCGAGGATCGCGAGGGCGGCGTTCGCGGCGGTGTCGACGACGGCGCAGATGTCGCTGTCCTCGCCGGGGTCCTGTTTGGAGTACATCTCCACGAAGTGCTCGCCGTCGGGGAAGATCAGCGTCCGCATGCACTCGTCGTGCGTGCCCTCTTCAGTGATGAGCCCGAAGTCGCCGACCATGGCGGTCTCGCCCTGCTGGTGCGGGTCGCCGTTCGTCTCGTAGAAGTAGAGGTTCAGGTCGACGCCGCCGGTGGCGTTCTCGATGCGCAGGTCGCAGGCTTCGAAGGGGCCGTTGTCGGCGTCGACGTTCGTCGGCCCGTAGACGCCGAGCGCGGCCTCGTCCCACAGCGCGCACGGGTCGGCGGTGGTCTGGTCGCCCACGAAGTCCCACGGGTCGAGCTCGGCGGCCTCGCCCTGCGGCGTCTCCTTCTCCTTGTCGGGCAGGCCGTTCCACACGAACGCGGCGAGCACGACCAGGGCCGAGGCGGCGGCGCCGCCGACGACCCAGCGCCGTCGCAGCCCGGTCCGGCGCGCGGCCCCGACGGTCGGCTCGCCGCCGATCCTCCCGAGCTCGATCCGGGCCTCGTCGATCTTCATGCGCTGCTTCGGGTCGGTGTGCAGCAGCCGGTCGAGCAGCGGTGCGAGCGCCCCGGCCCGCTTCGGCTCGATCCGGTCGCCCTTCGCGGTCCGCCACAGCAGCGAGTGCGCGTTCCCCTCGCCGAACGGCGACATGCCCTCGACGAGGTGGAAGATGGTGGCGCCCAACGAGAAGACGTCGGCGGCCTGCGTGAACTTCCCGCCCCGCACCACCTCGGGCGCGACGTACCCGGGCGTGCCGGTGACCGCGCCCGTCCCGGTCAGCGTCGGCTCGACGTGGACCTGCCGCGCGATCCCGAAGTCGGCGAGCTTCGCGTGCCCGGACCCGGTGACCATGACGTTCGCGGGCTTGATGTCGCGGTGGAGGATCCCCTTGGCGTGCACCGCCTCCAGGCCCCCGGCGAGCTGCGCGCCGTACCGCGCGGCCTGCTCGGCGCCGACGAGGCCGGTGTCGGCGAGGGTCCGGCCGTCCACGTACTCCATGACGTTCCACCAGTCGCCGTCCTCCTCGACGGCATCGTAGACCGTGACCACGTTGGGGTGGTTCACGCTCGCGAGCACCTCGGCCTCGCGCCTGACCCTCGCGGCGGCGGCCGCGTCACCGCCTGTGAGCGCCCGTTTGAGCGCCACCGACCGCTCGCGCAGCCTCAGGTCCGCCGCACGCCAGACCTGACCCTGGCTGCCCGAACCGAGCCGCTCCTCCAACCTGTACCGATCGCCCACAACCTGCCCAGCGCGCAACCGTCTCTCCGCTCGCCGAAAACCCGAATCGCCCCCATGTGTCGCGCTCCACATTAACGCACCCAAGTGACGCAAACCCGTCGCGGAAGACTCGATCCGGTCGCGACCGCGGCTGTGGCCGGAACCACGGGCCGAAGAATTTGCACTCAGTGCGTCGTTGCACTTAGTGTAATCAGCGTGACCGCGAAACCCGAGGCCGTCGACCGCCGCACCGCCCTGAAGGCCAAGAGCCGCAAGGCGATCCTCGACGCCGCCGCGGCACTCATGCGCGAGCGCCGCTCCGCGAACTTCTCCGTCGACGAGCTCGCCGCCGCCGCCGACGTCTCCCGCCGCACCGTCTTCAACCACTTCGACTCCCTCGAAGCCGTCGTCACCGCCGTCGCCGGGCACATGCTCACCGACATCGTCGACGCGATGGAAGCCGAAGCCGCCAACACCTCCGGCGACGGCGCCACCGTCCTCGGCGACCTCGCCGCGACCGGCTCGGCCGACCACCTCGTCCCGACCATCGCCTACCTCATCGAAGTCCTCGGCGGCAGCTTCGAAGACCCCGGCGAACGCGGAGCGGTCCTCATGGAACGCGCCCTCTCCCTCTTCACCGCCCAGATCTCGGCCCTCATCGCCCGCCGCCACCCCCGCGTGGACGAACTCCGCGTCGCCCTGGTCGTCGCCGCCTTCAGCGGCGGCCTCCTCGGCCTCGTCGCCCACTGGAGGACCGCCACCGGCGGCACCGACACCCCCGCCTCCCGCCGCACCTGGAACGACCTCCTCGCCGAACTCGTCGCGCTCCTGCGCGAACCCGAAGCCTGACCTCCCGATCCTCCGAACCGAAAGACCGCCATGGCTGAATTCCTCTACCGCGTCGGCCGCTGGTGCGCCCGCCGCGCTAAGACCGTCATCGCCGCCTGGGCCGCGGTCCTCGCCGCCGCCGCAGGGGCCTTCCTCCTCTTCGGCGGCACCCTCACCAGCGTCGTCTCCATCCCCGGCACGCCCACCGAGGCCGTCACCGAACAGCTCCAGGACGCCATCCCCGCCGCCGCCGGAGGCTCCGGCAAGATCGTCCTCAGCACCGAGAACGGCGAGGCCTTCACCGCCGAGCAGCAGGCGGCCATCGCCGACCTCACCGCCCGCGCCGCCGACCTCGACGGCGTCGAGACCGCCGTCGACCCCTTCGCCACCGAGGCAGAACGCGCCGCCCAGGCCCAGGCCCTCGCCGACGGCCGCACCCAGATCGAAACGGCCCGAGCCGGACTCGACGCCGCCCAGGCCCAGCTCGACCTCGCCCGCGAACAGCTCGGCGACACCCCCGAGCTCGCCGCCCAGCAGGCCCAGCTCGACGCCGGACGCACCGAACTCGACCTCCAGGCCGCCGCCCTCGACCACGGCACGAGCCTGCTCCAGCTCGCCGACGGCATCACCCTCGTCGCCGAGGACGGCAGCGCCGCAGTCGTCAACATCGCCTTCACCGAACCCCAGATGGAGGTCACCCCCGAGACCAAGGCCGCCGTCACCGACCTCTTCGACGACAACCCGATCGACGGCGTCGCGACCGACTACTCCTCCGACATGCTCGAATCCGTGCCCAGCGTCTTCGGCATCGGCGAGGTCATCGGCCTCGTCGTCGCCGCCGTCGCGCTCATCGTCATGCTCGGCACCCTCATCGGCGCGGCCCTCCCGCTCCTCACCGCGCTCGTCGGCGTCGGCGTCGGCGCCATGACCGTCATGTCCCTCTCCGGCGTCATCGACATGACCTCCGTGACCCCCGTCCTCGGCCTCATGCTCGGCCTCGCCGTCGGCATCGACTACTCGCTGTTCATCGTCAACCGCCACCGCCGCCAGCTCAAGGAGGGCTACGACCTCGACGAGTCGATCGCCCTCGCCACCGGCACCTCCGGCAACGCCGTCGTCTTCGCCGGGGCCACCGTCCTCATCGCGCTGGCGGCCCTGAACGTCACCGGCATCCCGTTCCTCGGCCTCATGGGCACGGCCGGGGCGCTGTGCATCGCGGTCGCCGTCCTCGTCGCCGTCACCTTCATCCCGGCCCTGCTCTCCTTGGCGGGCATGAAGATCCTGCGCCGCTCCGAACGCGCCGCCATCGCCGCCGAGCACCCGACGCCGGAGACCGCCGCCGCCGGAAGGCCCGCGTTCAAGGCCATGCGCACCCCGAGCGCGCTCCTGCGCGTCCTCGTCGGCATCGGCGCGCTCCTGGTCGTCGCGATCCCCGCGATGGACCTGCGCCTCAACCTGCCCGACGGCTCCTCTGAAGCGCACGACACCACCCAGTACCAGGCGTACGCCACGGTCGCCGAGCGCTTCGGCGAAGGCGCGAACGGGCCGCTGCTCGTCGTCGCGAACCTCCCCGGCAGCCCGGACGAGGCCGAAGCCGAGGCCGCCCAGCTCACCATCGCCATGGCGCTCGGCTCCCAGGAGGGCGTCGTCGCCGTCGCCCCCATCGGCGCCTCCGAGGACCGCACCGTCGCGGCCTTCCAGGTCCTGCCCGAATCGGGCCCGACCAGCGAGGAGACCGAGGCGCTCGTGCACGCGCTGCGCGGCCTCGACATCGTCGGCGTCGACTCGATCGGCGTGGCGGGCAACGCGAGCGGCAACATCGACATCTCCGACAAGCTCGCCGACGCCCTCCCGGTCTACCTCAGCGTCGTCGTCGGCCTCTCGCTCCTCATCCTCGTCCTGGTGTTCCGCTCGGTCCTCGTGCCGGTCATCGCCACGCTCGGGTTCGTCCTCAGCTACTTCGCCGCCCTCGGCGGGGTCGTCGCGATCTACCAGTGGGGCTGGCTCGCCGACGTCTTCGGCGTCGACAGCCCCGGCCCGATCCTGAACTTCCTGCCGACCCTGCTCGTCGGCATCCTGTTCGGACTCGCCATGGACTACATGCTGTTCCTCGGCTCGGGCATGCGCGAGGCCTACGCCCACGGCGTGCCCGCCCGCCTCGCCGTCGTCCACGGCCTGCGCGCCGGACGCTCGGTGGTCACGGCCGCCGCGATCATCATGATCGCCGTCTTCGGCGGGTTCGTGTTCTCGCACTCGGCGATGATCCGGCCGATCGGCTTCGCGCTCGCGTTCGGCGTCCTGGTCGACGCGTTCCTGGTGCGGATGCTCATCATCCCGGCGCTCATGCACCTGTTCGGGAAGCACGTCTGGTGGCTGCCCAAGTGGCTCGACCGCCTGCTCCCCGACGTGGACGTGGAAGGGGCGGCCCTGGAACGCCGCCACCCGCACGTCGAGCACGCCGAACGTGAGACAGTGCCGAGTGCCTAAATAGAGCGGTTTGACCACATTGTGTAATAACGTGACAGCATTCAGTAGTCGATGCGGTCGGGGGCGGCGTGGTCAGCTCGCAAGTGGAACTGAAGCGAAACACGAAGACCTGGAAGCGAAGGGCGGGTGCGCTCATCGCCGTTGCCATGGCCGCGTCGGTCCTGTCGGCCGGTCCGCTCGCCGGACCGGCCGCTGCCGACTCAGGGTTCGAACCGCTCGCGGGCGGCCACGGGGCGGGCCTGCTGTCCTACAAGGACGCGGTGCTCGACCTCCCCGCGCCGGCCGAGGCCGATGCCGACGTTGACTTCGACTTCGACGCACTGTTCTCCTCGTTCAAGGACCGCGCCGACCGCATGGCCGGCTGCGAGGCCGACGAGATCCTGAACGACGGCACCGCCGACCTCCGGCCCGGCCGCACGAACTGCCTCACGCTCACCGGCGACGCGCTCAACGCCCTCGACCGCCTGTGGTTCACCGAGCCGCCCAGCGCCGACGCCCCGCTGATCGTCAACGTGGACGCCCCCGGCGCGTTCAAGTGGGACGTGCCCGACGCGGGCAGCGCCTACTCCAGTCACATCATCTGGAACTTCGCCGACACCGATGACCTCGTGGTCACCGGAGGCGGGCCCGCCACCGGCACGATCTACGCCCCGCGCGCCAAGGTGAAGGTCCGCACCGACGTCGACGGCGCGGTCGTCGGCGAGCGGGTGGTGCTCAAGGGCGGCGAGATCCATGCCGATCCGTTCGCCGCCGGCGTGAACCCGGAACGCGAGCCCTATGTGCCGCCCCAGGAGGCACCGGAACCCGAGGCCGAACCGACCCAGGCGAAGGCCGAGGAGCCCGCCGCTCCGACCACCGCTCCGCCCGCCGAGCAGGACGCGTGCGCCGCACCGGTCACGCTCGCCAACGGCGACTTCGAACTGCCCGACTACAAGAACAAGAGCGTCAACTACCCCAACGAGACCGCGGTCCCCGGCTGGGAGACCAACGCGACCGACAACCTCATGGAGATCTGGGCCAACGGTTTCAACGGCGTGCCCGCCGCCGAAGGCACCCAGTTCGCCGAACTCAACGCCTACGAGGTCTCCACGCTCTACCAGGACCTGCCGACCACCCCCGGCCAGTCGCTGAACTGGGGCCTCTACCACCGCGGCCGCAACGGCACCGACACCATGCGCGTGATCATCGGCGACCCCGCGGCGCAGCTCACCCCGCAGATCCCGAACGGCCAGACCAAGGCCGAGATCGCCGACGGCAAGGCCTGGAAGCACTACACCGGCTCGTACACCGTGCCCGAAGGCCAGACCACCACGCGTTTCGCGTTCGAATCCGTGTCGGCCGCGGGCGGCAACCCCGCCATCGGCAACTTCCTCGACGGCATCGAGTTCGGCACCGAGCCGTGCATGGGCGCCGCCAAGACCTCCGTCCCCGCCACCGGCACCGCCGTCGACCCGGGCGACACCATCACCTACACCGTGACGGCCACGCACGGCGGCGGCGTCCCCGCCACCGAGGTGTTCCTGAGCGACCCCATCCCGGCCGGTACCGCGTTCGTGCCCGGCTCGATCACGCGCACCGACCCTGACGGCAAGACCAAGGCCGTCACGGACGCGGTCGGCTTCGACGGCTCCCAGGTCAAGGTCGCGGTCGGCACCCCGCTCAGCGAGACCGCCGGAGGCACCGTCTCCAGCGGCGAGACCTGGTCCGTCACCTTCCAGGTCGAGGTGGACCCCGACGCCGCGCCAGGCCCCGTCGAGAACACCGGCACGCTGACCTATGTGGACTCCACGATCGACGAGACCGAGACGGTCGCGACCGAGACCACGAGCCACCCGGTCGACACGCCCGATATCGACATCACCAAGACCGTGGACGACCCGAACGCCTCGCCCGGCGAGACCGTCGAGTACACCGTGGACATCGTCAACAACGGCCAGACCGTGCTGACCGGCGGCACCGTCACCGACGACCTGAGCGCGGTCCTCGACGACGCGGTCTTCAACGACGACGCCGACGCCACCGCGGGCACGGCGGACTACCTCGCGCCGAACCTCACCTGGACCGGCGACCTCGACCCCGGCGAAGCCGCGAAGCTCACCTACTCGGTCACCGTGAACGACCCGGCCACGGGCGACGGCGTCCTCACCAACGCGGTCACCTCGACGATCACCGGCTCGAACTGCCCGCCGGGATCGCCAGCGCCCGAATGCTCGACCTCGGTTCCACTGTCCGACATCGAGATCGCCAAGAACGCCTCGAGCGCCTCGACCTACGAGCCCGGCGACACCGTCGACTACGCGATCTCCGTCCACAACCCCGGCCCCGCCGACTACACCGGCGCCACGGTCACGGACGACCTGACCGGCATCGACGACGACGCGACCTACAACGGCGACGCCGCCGCCTCCGACGGCGGCCCCGTCGACCTCACCGGCACGGTCCTCACCTGGACCGGCGACGTCCCGGCCGGGCAGACCGTCCTCATCACCTACTCGGTGACGATCGACAGCCCCGACACCGGCGACACCGTCCTCCAGAACACGGTCGTCGGCCCGCCCGGCTCGAACTGCGAAGCCGGCTCGACCGACCCCGACTGCACGACCCGCACCATCGTGGACACCCCGCCGGTCTGCCACGACGAGGCCTACCTGATGACGACCGCGAACGGCTCGACCAGCCTCGACCGGTTCGACCTCGGCACCGGCGAGACCACGAAGATCGCCGACCTCGCCACCGCCGCCTACGGCATCACGTACAGCCCGGTCGACGGCTCGATCATCGCCGTCGACTCGCCCTACACGATCAAGCGGTACGACCCGGTCACCGGAGCGCTGAAGTCGAGCAAGGCGGTCACGGGCCTGCCCGCGAACATCGCGGGCAACGCCGTCTCGGCCTCCCTCGACGGGAAGCTGCTCTACCACTACGACTACCAGAACAACCGCTTCCACACGATCGACCTGGACCCGCGCAGCGACACCTACGGCACCAGGCTCGCCACGGCGACCCCGTCGCCCGACGTCGACAACGTGCCCGACCTCGCGATGCACCCGAAGGACGGCTACCTCTACGGCGTCCGGGTCGACAACGGCGCGCTCGTCCGCATGGACCCGGCCACCGGCCAGTGGACGGGCTTCGGCCCGAAGTTCGCGGCGACCGCGTACGGCGGGACGTTCTTCGACGCGGCCGGGAACCTCTACGCCTTCCGCAACAACGAAGGCGACATCTACCAGCTCGACCTGACCGCGTCGACCGCCTCCGCGCCGATCACCCAGGGCCAGATCGGGAACCCGGTGAAGGTCGCCGAGTCCAGCCCCGTCTCCGGCGTCGACTCCGGGTCCTGCCTCTCGGCGTGGGACTACGGCGACGCTCCCGACTCCTATGGGACGTACAAGGACTCAGGCGGCCCGCGCGCCCACTTCGACGAGCGGCTGACGATCGGCGGCGGGGTCACCGCCGAGGCCGACGCCAGCGCCACCGTGTTCGGACAGCCGCTCGACGCCACGGGCGACGAGGACGACGGCGTCTCGGCCTGGCCCGAGCTGAGCGAGGTCACCGGTTCCTACACGGTGCAGGTCGCCGTGAACAATGAGCTCAACTCTGCCGGGACGCTCGCGGGCTGGATCGACTTCGACGGCGACGGCGAGTTCACCGCCGACGAACGCGCCACCGTGCCCGTCCCGGCCGGGGCGACTTCGGTGGACCTGAGCTGGACCGGGCTGAGCCCGACCGCCGGGGACACGTTCGCGCGCCTGCGCCTCTACCAAGGCACCGTGGCCGATCCGCAGCCCACCGGCGGCTTCGGCGACTCGGGGGAGATCGAGGACCACCCTGTCACCGTGGCCGACGCGGGGCTCGCGATCACCAAGTCCGCCAATACGACCCAGGCCGAACCCGGCGATACGGTCGAGTACACGGTCACCGTGGAGAACACCGGCGCGGTCGCCTACCCGGCGGCCGCGGTCACTGACGACCTGACCGGTGTGCTCGACGACGCGGTCTACGGCGACGACGCCTCCGACGGCGGCGCCGGCGGCGCGTTCGACTACACCGCACCGAACCTCACGTGGACGGGACCGGTCCCTGTCGGCGCGACGGTGACGATCACGTACCACGTCACTGTGGACTCGCCGCCGGGCGGCGACGGCGAGCTCGTCAACACCGTGACCGCGCCCGGCTCCGACTGCTCGACCGGCTGCACCACCGAGGTGCCGCTCGGCAGGCTCGTCATCGCGAAGACCTCCGAGGCGTCGGCGACTCCGCTCACGCCAGGGGGCACGCTCACCTACACCGTGACGATCGAGAACACCGGTCAAGGCGACTACACTGGCGCGACGGTCACGGACGACCTGTCGGGCGTGCTGGACGACGCGACGTACAACGGCGACGCGACAGCGGGCGCGGTGCTTGAGGGCGAGTCGCTGACCTGGACCGGTGACGTCCCGGCCGGTGCGACCGTGACGATCACGTACTCCGTCACCGTGGACGACCCGCCCGGCGGCGACCTCGTGCTCGTCAACGGCCTCGTCGGACCGGACGGCTCGACCTGCGACCCGGACTGCGGCACTGCGGACCCGATCGCGCGGCTCGAACTGCGCAAGTCCGCCGAGGCAAACACCGAACCGGTCCGGCCCGGCTCGACCGTCGTCTACACGGTGACAATCGAGAACACCGGCCAGGCCGACTACACGGGCGCGACGGTCACGGACGACCTGTCGGGCGTGCTCGACGATGCGACGTACAACGGCGACGCGACCGCAGGCGCGGTACTCGACGGCGACACGCTGACCTGGACCGGTGACGTCCCGGCCGGGCAGACCGTGACGATCACCTACTCGGTCACCGTGGACGACCCGGACGAGGGCGACCAGGTCTTGGCGAACGCGCTGGTCGGGCCCGGCGGCTCCACCTGCGTCGCCTGCACCACAGAGACTCCCGTGGCGGTCCTGGAGATCGCCAAGTCGAACGACGGCGCACCTGAGTGGCCGCTCCAGCCTGGAGCGACCGTGGACTACACCGTCACGATCACCAACACCGGCGAGACCGCCTACACGGGCGCGGAAGTCCGCGACGACCTCACGAAGGTCCTTGACGACGCCGCCTACAACGGTGACGCCCAAGCGGACTCGGGCGACATCGACTACGAGGTGCCGGAGCTCGTGTGGACCGGCGACGTGGCGGTCGACCAGACCGTCACCATCACCTACTCGGTCACCGTGGACACGCCGCCGGGCGGCGACGCGGTCCTCGTCAACACCGTCACCGGCCCTCCGGGCACCAACTGCGCCGAGGACAGCGGCGACCCGGCCTGCACCACCAGGGTTCCGAGCGTCGACCTCGTCACGAGCAAGTCCGCCGACACCGCGACCGCCGCGGCCGGCGACACCGTGACCTACACGATCACGGCCGCCAACCGCGGCGAGGCGGACTACCCGGGCGTCACGCTCACCGACGACCTGACCGGCGTCCTCGACGACGCCGTCTACAACGGCGACGCGACCGCCTCCGACGACTCCGCAGTGGACTTCGACGGCGCGCTCCTGACCTGGACCGGCGATGTCGGTGCGGGCGAGACGGTGACGATCACCTACTCGGTGACGCTGGGGAACCCGTTCCCCGCCGGAGACGGCCTGATGCGCAACGCCGTCGCCGGCCCGCCCAGCGGCACCTGCGACCCGTGCGAGGTCGAGGTTGACGCGGACAAGCACGACTTCGGCGACGCGCCCGACCGCTACCAGACGAGCGCGAGCGACGACGGCGCTTACCACCAGATCACCGACGCGCTCCGCATCGGCGGCACGATCACGGTGGACCAGGACGGCAACCCGACCCCTGACGCCACCGGCGACGCGGACGACGCGGTCGTGTTCAGCGGCGCGTTCGTCGGCAGCACCGAGGTGGTGGCCGAAGTGGAGGCGACCAACACCGGTGCGGCCGACGCGGTCCTGGCGGGCTGGATCGACTTCGACCGCGACGGCGACCACGAGGGCTGGGAGGACGCCCGGGTGACCGTCCCGGCCCGGTCCGGCACGGGCATGTACGAACTGCGCTGGACCACAACGGTCCCCGATTCGGGGACGTTCCACTCGCGGCTGCGGCTGTTCGGCGAACTGCCTCCGGCTCCGGCCAGGGGCGAGGCCGCCTCGCCGTTCACCGAAGCGATGGCCGACCGCACCGAGGCGGTGGCGGCGATCAGCCCGGTCGGCTACGGCGGCGCGGGCGAGGTCCAGGACCACGTCGAGGTCGTCGACCAGGCCCCGGACACACCGGGCACCCCGGGCACGCCGCAAACCCCGGGCACGCCGGACGAGCCGGGAGCGCCCGGCGAGCCGGGCGACGACGGCCAGGCGATGCCGGTCACGGGCGAATCGAACGGCGTCATGGCACTCGGCGTCCTGCTGGTCGCGCTCGGAGCGCTGGCGCTCCTGGCGAGCCGCAGGCGTCCGGCCGGGCGGTAGCGACAGGCGCGGCCCGTCCGTTCCGGCGGGCGGGCCGCACCGTGCTTTGTCGACAATCCGAACCGCGTGCGCCGAATGCCCGAACTCCATGTCTCTCAGTGTTAGCGTGCTTACCATCTGTGGTTTTTGCTGGTGATGAGCGGTTCGGGGGCGCGGGAAATCATGTGGTCGGCGGGTAAGCGCGCGTTGCAGGCAGTCCTGGTCCCCCTACTCGCTCTGGGCCTCGTGCTCGTCCCGTCGCTCCCGGCGATGGCGCAGGAGCAGGCCTTCTTCCTCATCACGAAGGAAGCCTCCGTCGCGACCGTGCAGCCTGGCGGCACCTTCACCTACACGATCCAGGTGAGCTGCACCGGCACCGACGGCTGCGTGGACGCGGTCCTCACCGATCCCGTCCCCGACGAGTTCCTCATCGAGGGCACGCCGCAGGTGAGCGGCGTGGACGCCGACGCCGCAGTGGACGGCCAGAACGTCACGGTCACCTTCACCGAGGCACTGTCGGTCCCCGCCGGAGCGGTCGGCATGCCCGGCGGCTCGACCGCCGAGATCCAGATCCAGGTCCGCGCCGACCCCGACCTGCCCTACTCGGCCAACGGCGTCCCGGTCACCAACACTGCCACCGTGGACGCCGACAACGCCGACCCGAAGCCAGCCAGCGCCGACGTCACCCCCGAAGTGCCCCTCGACCTCGCGGCCTCCGCCGCGAAGTCGATCGACCCGGCCCAGGCCGTCGCCGAGCCCGGCACCACCGCGACCGCGACGCTCACCGGCACGAACGACGCGAACGCCGAAGTGGACTACCTGCGGATCACCGACCCGACCGACCCGTCCGCGAGCGGCAACCCCTTCGAGTACCTCGCCTTCACCGGGTTCGGCGCGGTCACCTTCCCCGAAGGGGCAGACCAGGTCCAGGTCGACGCGTGGACCGGCTCGGCGTGGGTCGACGGGACCCCGGCCGCGACCGCCGCGCTGCCCACCGGTGTCAGCGCGGACGCCGTCATGGGCCTGCGGTTCACGTTCACGGCCTCCTCGGGCGACCCGCTGCCGATCGGCGCGAGCGCATCGGTGGAACTGCAGCTCGAACAGCGCGACAACGTTGTCGACCTGACCGCCCAGACCACGCTCACCAACACCGTCCAGAGCGAGGTGGCCGCCGACGGCGAGACCGCCACGGGCGACGCGAGCGACACGTACGTGCTGACGCCGCAGCAGATCACGGCCGGTGCCGCGAAGTCCTTCGACCCGGACCAAGTTCCTGCGGGCGAGCCGAGCACAGTCACGCTGACCGGCACGAACGCCGGAACGCCGGTCGATACGATGACCGTCACCGAACCCGACCCGGCCGCCGCGTCGAACCCGTTCACGAGCGGCCTCACCTTCACCGGCTTCACCGACGGCGTGGTCTGGCCCGCGACCGCCACGAGCGCCGAGATCACCTACACCTACGACGACGGCACGACCGAGACGCTGTCGACGACCACCGCGGACACGCTGCCCGCGCCCACGGGCACGGTCACCGGGTTCTCCGTGGTGTTCACCGGCGACATCGAGGCCGGCGCTGTCGCCACGATCCCCTTCACCGTGGACACCGACCCGGACCAAGTCGAAGAGGAAGTGCTGCACGACAACCAGGTCCTCGTCGAGGTCGCGCGCGGCGGCCGCACCGCCACGGACACCGCGACCGCCTCGCTGACGACGATCGCCGCCCGCCTCGCGGTCGACGTGGACAAGAGCATGACGCCCGACGAGATCCTGTCCGTCGCGGGCGAGACCACCGTGGTGGAGCTCCCGGCGCAGATCGAGCCGTTCCCGGCCTCGTCCACCGACGCGACGCACTTCATCGTGCAGGACCCGCCGACCGTGCCGCCGAACCCGTCGCCCGACGAGTTCTGGAACTCGTTCGACGCCATCGCGATCACGCAGACCGCGATCCCGGCGGGCGCGACCCTCACGATCTACTACTGGGACGGCTCGCAGTGGCTCGTCCTGCCCGGCGCACAGGACCTGGCGGGCCCCGATGTCGTGAACATTCCGATCGACGCGTCGATCCGGGACGACGTCCAGGGTCTGCGCTTCGACTACTACGACCCCGACGGCTTCCCGCCCGGGACCTCGGTGCAGCCCAACTTCACCGCCGAGCTGCGCGACCAGAAGCGCGACGGCTCCGGCGCGGCGGCCGGGGGAGCGGACGAGATCAGCGACTGCGCCGGGGCGACCGCGAGCACCGACGAGGTGAGCGGCACCGCCGTCGTGCCCGACCCGTGTCCGATCGTCACCCTCACGCCGGTCACGCCCGGCGAGGGCGACCTCATGTCGAAGAACTTCGTCGAGCCGACCCCGGGCGCGGGCACCACCGTGGTCGCGCGCTCCCAGCAGCAGATCGACGCGCAGCTGCACTGGTCCACCGGCGGCTACTCCGGTCTCGACGAGGTCGTCGTGTCCGATGTGGCCGACCCGGAGACGACGGCCGTCGCCGACTCGTTCTTCAACGCGTTCGACCTGGTCGCGATCCCGGCGATCAGCGCCGCGCAGGACCCCTGGCTCACCTACGACGCCGTCTCCACCGTGGAGCTGTGGAACGGCTCGGCCTGGGTGCAGGCCGCGAACGACCCCTGCCCGGGCGCATGCGACGGCACCTTCCCCGGCCTGACCCTCACCGACGCCGAGCAGGAGTCGACCACCGGCGTGCGGCTCGTGTTCGTCGAGAGCCCGACGCGCGCCGACCGGATCGGCACCGACCCGACGCTGCCGCAGGTCGGCTCGGGTGTCTCGCGCTCTTCGGGCGACGACCGGCTCGTGACGCTCACGTTCGCGGTGCGCGACGAGGTCCGCGACCCGCAGTCGACGCCGGACCCGGCACTCGGCTCGCGCGAGTACAACGTGGCCGGTTCGCCCGGCGACGTGCTCGACACGGCCCGCGCCACCGGCTACCAGGACGGGACGCAGGTCGCGACCGACGCCGACTCGGACGACGTGACGATCATCGACGTGCCGCTGAACACCGAGGTCACGAAGGAGTGGACCGGCGGCCCGCTCGGTCTGCCGCCCGCTGGTACCGACCCGGACGACTACCCGTCGGGCCGGATCACGATCGAGGGCACCAACAACACGGCCGCCAAAGTGGACGAGCTGCGGATCGCCGACCCGCTCACGACCGACCCGATGGACGTCTTCGACATCACCGACATCGTCACGGCCACACCGGCTTCAGGGACCGAGACCGCCGCGGTCGTCCTGACCTACGAGGACGGCTCGGCGATCGAGTGGACCGTCGACGAGGCCCTCGCCCTGACCGAGGCGCAGCTGGCGAGCGTCGTCGGAGTCACCTTCCGCAACACCGGCCGCATCGACGCGGGCGCGACCGCGACGCTCGTGTTCGACACGCGCCTGCGCGCCGAGCACCGCTCCAGCGGCGACGCCGTGACGCTCGCGGACTCGCCGATCACGAACGACACGCAGGTCACCGTGGCCGACCTCGGCGGCACCGCCGACGACGCGCCCACGGACACCGACGACGCCCAGATCGAGCTCGCGCCGCTCGACATCTCGGTCACGGCCGGGAAGTCGTTCAGCCCGAACGAGATCACCGAGCCCTCGAACGGGCCGGTCACCATGCAGCTCACTGGGCAGCCCGACGGCGACACCCGCACCGAGTACATGACCGTGACCGATGACGAGCCGAAGCTGTGGAACCAGTACGACTTCGCCGGGTTCGGCGACTTCTCGTTCGCCGCGCCGATCGACCGCGTCCAGGTGGACGCGTTCACCGGCGCGACCTACACGGCCGGAGCCGACGGCGTCACCGTCACCGGCGGCTCCTGGACCGAGGGCACGCCGGGGACGGCCCCCGCACTGCCGGACGGGGTGGCCGCCGCCGACGTCCAGGGCCTCCGCTTCATGTTCACCCGCGACGACGGCGACATCTGGGAGAACCCGCACAACCCGCTGCAGGCGGTGAACGTGCAGCTGACCCGCCGCGACGAGATGCGGACCGGCGGGCCGGTGCCGAGCGACCTGGCCGCGAACGACCCGGCGCCCGGCGAGACCGAGCCCGGCGTCGCCTCGAACACCGTGGAGGTGACGGCGACCAGCGCGACCTCTGGCGGGCAGTCGATCAGCGACACCGACACTGCTGACGCCCAGGTGCGCTACAAGCACGCGGTGAACGGCGTCTCGGTGGTCAAGCTCGCTGACGGCGCGGCGAACGGCGGCGTCAAGCCCCCGGGCCAGGCCCTCCCGTACACGCTGCAGGTCACCAACACCGGCGACCGCGCGATCGTCGACCCGGTCGTGCGGGACGTGCTCCCGACCGACGCGGACGGCGCGCAGCTGATGTTCGACCCGGAGGACAACCCCGGCGGCGACGGGGCGTTCTCCTACGCCCTCACCGGTTCCGCGCCGGACCCGGCCAACGGGACCGCGATGCCGACCGACCCGGCCGATGTCACCACGGACATCACCGGGGACGTCGAGCAGATCGTGTTCACCTTCCCCGAAGGCACCGTGCTCGAGGTCGGCCAGGTCTACACGATCACCGTGCAGCTCATGATCCGCCCGGGCCTCGCCGGAGACACCTTGGTGGCCAACACCTTCGGCGTCACGGGCGACCGCGCCTGGGACGAGTGCGACGGCACGCTCGACGCGGCGACCGGCGAATGCCAGGCGTCCGCGTCCGTCACCGTCTCCACGACGGCGTCGCTGCGCGGCGTGAAGATGGTCCGCGCCGTGGACGACGAGCTCGGCGAGCTCTCGGTCTCCGACGACGTGCCCGCCGAGGACTGCGTCGAGAACGACCAGGGCTTCCATGTGCAGCCGTGCGTCCCGATCACCAAGCCCGGCGGCGACCACATCTGGCGGGCCAACATCGCCAACACCGGCAACGTGGCCATGACCAAGGTCATCGGCGTCGACCAGCTTCCGGCCGTGGGGGACACGGGCGGCATCAACCCGACGCCGCGCGGCTCGCAGTGGCGGCCGCTGTTCGAGGGCACGACCGAGATCGTCAGCGGCGCCCCGGCCGGGACCGACATCCTGTACGAGTGGACCGACGACCCGGATCCGTGCGTCTCGGTCGACGGCTGCCCGGACGGCTCGTGGACGCCGTCGCCGCAGGACGGCGGCCCGGCCTACACCGAGGAGATCCTGAAGAGCGTCACCGGGCTGCGCTACGAGATCACGTTCCCCGAGGACGACCTGTTCGAGCCGCTCGACGTCCTCACCTGGGAGCTCACCACCACGACACCGCACTACTCCGAGACCGCCGGGGCGGACACGATCGCCTGGAACACCGAGGCGCACGCGGCCGTGACCGACGAGTCCGGGCGGGTCACCGAGGCGACCGTGCTGCCTTCGGAGGGATCCAAGGTCGGCGTCGCGCTCGCGACCGGGCACCTCGCGATCGAGAAGACCGTGACCGGCGACGGCGCGGCGTACGCGCCCGACGAGTTCACGCTGAACCTGCAGTGCACGTCCGCTGTGGGCACCTGGGTCGAGGGGGAGGTCCCGCTGGGGGACAAGGCGACCCAGACCGTGACCCCGGGGGAGACCACCGTCGTCACGGACCTGCCGTACGACGCGGAGTGCACCGTGACCGAGGACGACGCCGGAGGCGCGACCTCGTTCACCGCGACCACCGTGAACGTGGTCCGCGAGACCGAGGACCCGCTGGTGATCCAAGCCGAGAACGTCTTCGACGCGGCCGGACTGGTCGTCGAGAAGACCGTCACCACGGACGCGAAGGACGCCGACGGCAACCCGATCACCTACGGGCCGTTCACCATCGATGTGGCCTGCACCTTCCTCGGCGAGGCCGTCTACGGCACCGGCTACAGCGCCGCGAACCCGATGACCGCCGCGCTGGACGACGGCGAGCAGGCCGAGTTCACCGGCCTGCCAGCCGGTGCGGAGTGCACCGTGACCGAGACCGACACGATGGACGCCGCGAGCACCACCGTCACCACGGTGAGCGGCACCGACACGCCCGTGGTCGTCGACGGGGCCACCGCGCCGATCACGCTGTCGCCCGACGACAACGGTGCGACTGCGAACACGGCGACCGTGACGAACGCCTACGAGGCCGGGCAGGTCCTGCTCGAGAAGCGCGTCTTCGGGCCGGGCCAGGACCCGATCGACGAGGGGCCGTTCATCATCGACGTGACCTGCACCCTCGACGACGCGAGCGGCAGCCGCGTCGTCTGGGAGGGCGAGTTCAGCCTCGGCGGCGGCCAGCCGCTCGAAGCGCGGATCGACGACGTGGCGGCGGGCGCGACCTGCGAGGCGACCGAGACCAACGACGGCGGCGCGTCCCTCTCGGTGGTCCTGCCGAGGTCGGTCGCCGTCGACTCCGGTAGGCCCGTGACGATCTACGCGGTCAACGCCTTCGGCGCGGGCTCGCTCCAGGTCGTCAAGGAGGTCACCGGCGACGGCGCCGAGCTGTACGGCGCCGGACCGTTCGAGGTCGCCTTGGACTGCACCTTCGACACCGGGGTCGGCGTCGTCGGCGTCGACATCCCCGGCGGCCCGACCCGTGAGTACTCAGTGGACGAACCGGCGGTCTACGACGGCCTGCCGATCGGCTCCGAATGCGTCCTCACCGAGACCGCCACGGGCGGCGCGACCGAGACGGTGATCTCCGGCGGCACCGGCGACGGCGACACCGTCAGGATCCCGCGCACCCAGGCCGACCTCACCGTGACGAACCGCTTCGACCTCGGCGGCCTCGCCGTCGAGAAGTACGTGTCCGGCGCGGACGCGGCCGAGTACGCGGACCGGACCTTCACGGTGAAGCTGGTCTGCACCCGCGATGTGAACGGCGACAGGGTGGCCGTGGACGTTCCCGGCGGCGCGTCCCGCGAGATCGAAGGCGGCGAGACGGTCACGTACACCGGCCTGCCCGCCGGGGCGGCCTGCTCGCTCAGCGAGACCGACGACGGCGGCGCCCATGACACCGCGATCGAGGTCAACGGCGAGGACACCGCCGACTTCGAAGTGACCGCCTGCGACGCGGCGGCCTGCGACGAGGCCGAGGTCTACAACTACTGGAGTGCGGACGCGCTCTCGGTCACCGGCCTCGACCTGCGCACTGCCCTGATGGGCGCCCTGCTGCTCCTCGCGGCGGGCATCTTGATGATCGTCAGCGGACGCATCGGCGCGCAGCGTTAGCGCAGCGGCCGGTCGGCGGTGCACCGCCGACCGGCCGCTCGCGTTCAGTCCCGGCCGAGGATCGCGGTCACCCGGATCTCGACGCGCATCTTCGGCGCGCCGAGCGCGGCGACCCCGAGCTGGGTCCAGATCGGGGCGCGGTCGCCCATCCGCTCGCGGAACTGCTCGGCCATGACGCGGGTGGGCCGCTCGCCGATGGTGTCCGCCTCGTCGGGCAGGTGGTACGAGTTGACGTGCACGACGTCCCGCCAGGTCGCCCCGGCGGTCGCCAGGGTCCGCTCGACGTTGTCGAAGGCCCGCACGATCTCCGCCTCGAGGTCCTCGGGGAAGTTCAGGTCGTCGTCCCACCCGCCCTGCCCCGAGATCTCGACGCGGTCCCCGATCCGCAACGCCTGCTTGTAGTGCAGCATCGCCTCCAGCTTCTCTCCCGCGCCCGGCGTGACGAAGAATTCCGGCTTGTCCATGACGGCCTCCTCAAAGTTGACTTCAAGCTTGAAGTCAACCTAGCACGTTTAACTTCAAGCTTGAAGTCACGGTCCGTGGGTATATTGCTGCCATGACCGAACCCGATGAGCGGCTGTGGCTCGACGCCGAGGAGAAGGCGGCCTGGACCGGTGCCGCCTCCTTCGCCTGGCTGCTCCCCGGGCGGCTCGAAGCGCCGCTGCAGCAGGAGTTCGGGCTCAGCCTCTTCGACTACCTGACGCTCAGCCACATCTCGGAGGCCCCCGGCCGCCGCATCCGCATGAGCGAGCTCGCCTACCTCGCCAACGGGTCCCTCTCGCGCCTGTCCAACGTGGTCAAGCGGTTCGAGCAGCGCGGCTGGGCCGAGCGCTCGCCCGACCCCGACGACGGGCGGTACACGATCGCTGCGCTCACCGACGCGGGCTTCGCGGTCGTGGAGGCCGCCGCCCCCGTGCACGTCCGCGCGGTGCGCCGGTACGTCATCGACCCGCTCGACGAGGAGGACCGGCGGGCCCTCGCCCGCATCGCCGCGAAGCTGAGCATCCGCCCCGAAGACCTCGGCTGAGCTCCGCGAGGACGCCGACCTCGACCTGCTCCTGGACCTCCTCGCGGCCACCGCCTGCCACCGGATCCTCTTCGGACACCTGCCCGTCGACGGCCGCCTCGCCCACGACGCCGTCATGACGGTCCTCGAAGGCGCGGCCGCGCCGCGCTGGCGCGAGCGCTACGGCGAGCGGCACGCCCACTGAAGACGCGAAGAAGCCGCCGCACGGCGATGCCGTGCGGCGGCTTCCATGTCGAGCCTGCGACTAGATGTTCTCGACGACCTCGTAGTTGCCGTCGCTGTCGTTGTCCTCGGCGTACGTGTCGTAGTAGCCGTCCCCGTCGGTGTCGGACGTGACGGTGTTGACGAAGCCGTCGCCGTCCGTGTCGGTGCCCTCGGTGTCCAGGAACGTGTCGCCGTCGGTGTCCACGAGGATCGTCTCGGAGTAGCCGTCGCCGTCCGCGTCCGTCGTGACGGTGTCGACCCAGCCGTCGCCGTCGAGGTCGGACTCGATCGTCTCCTCGTAGCCGTCGCCGTCGTAGTCGTACGAGGTCGACTCGTTCACGCCGTCGCCGTCGACGTCGGTGTCGGCCACCGAGGTGTAGACGTCGTCCGACGAGTCGTCGGTGTAGGCGTCCTCGGTGTACGAGTCTTCCGTGTACGAAGTGGAGTCGTCGGTGGAGAACTCGTCGACCGAGTCGGCTCCGTAACCGTCGGTGGTGTAGTCGTCCTCGACGGTGTCGAATTCGCTCATCGCTAGCCCTGCCTCGGGATTGAGAAGTGTTCGGTGCTGTCATCGGAAACCATAGATCGCAATCGCAAACCGGTTCCTCCCAGGATCGTGCCACTCCTGTAGCGCGCCTCCCGGGCCCTCAGACCGACACCGACTCCTTCGGCCGGGCCTGCTTGGGCGGCAACGTGTTCGCCGGGACGTGGTCGTCGACCAGCACCGACTCGTCGAACGGCTCGCCGCCCGCGAACACCCGGTTCGCCCGGTCGCGGTCGAAGCCCTTCGTCCACGTCCCGATGAGGACGGTCGCGACGGCGTTGCCCGCGAAGTTCGTCACCGCCCGCGCCTCGGACATGAACCGGTCGATGCCGAGGATGAACCCCACGCCGTCCACCAGCTCCGGCCGGTGCGACTGCAGGCCGCCCGCGAGCGTCGCGATGCCCGCGCCGCTCACCCCGGCCGCGCCCTTCGACGCGATGACCATGAACACCAGCAGCGAGATCTGCTCGCCCAGCCCCAGCGGCTGGCCCTGCGCGGTCGCGATGAACAGCGTCGCCATCGTCAGGTAGATCGCGGTGCCGTCCAGGTTGAACGAGTACCCGGTCGGCACGGTGATGCCGACGACCGGCTTGCTCACGCCCAGGTGCTCCATCTTCGCGATCAGGCGCGGCAGCGCCGACTCCGACGAGGACGTCGACACGATGAGCAGGAACTCCCGTCCCAGGTAGCGCAGCAGCTTGAACAGGTTGACCCGCGCCGCCAGCCACAGCACCGCGCCGAGCACGCACACGACGAACACCAGGCACGTCGCGTAGAACCCGAACATGATCACCGCGAGGCTCTTCAGCGCGTCCCAGCCGGTCTCGCCGACCACGGCCGCGATCGCCCCGAACGCGCCGACCGGCGCCGCCCACATGATCATCGCGAGGATCCGGAACACCAGCCGCTGCAGGTGCCCGATGCCGCGCAGGATCGGCTCGCCCGACTTCCCCATCTTCTGCAGCGCGAACCCGGCGAGCAGCGCCACCAGCAGCGCCTGCAGCACCGAGCCGTCGGTGAACGCCGAGACCATGCTCTCGGGGATGATCCCGAGCAGGAAGTCGACGGTGGTGTGCGAGCCCGCCTCGGCCGCCGTCTCCTGCGCCGTGCTCGCCGCCTCCGGGTCGAGGTCCATGCCCGAGCCCGGGTTCAGGAGGTTCCCGACGACCAGGCCGATCGCCAGCGCGCACGTCGACATCAGCAGGAAGTAGCACAGGGCGATGAGCCCGACCCGGCCGACGCTCGCGGCCTTCGCCACCGAGCCGATCCCGAGCACGATGGTGCAGAAGATGATCGGCACGATCATCATCTTGATCAGGGCCACGAACCCGGTGCCGAGCGGCTTGAGCTGCACGGCGAGCTCCGGGGCCGCGAAGCCGACGAGGACGCCGAGCACCACGGCCGCGATCACGGCCAGGTAGAGGTAGTGGGTGCGGTCGCGCCGCTTCGGGGGTGGGGGAGTGGACATCTTCGTCTCCTCGGTTCAGGTGGGGAATGACGAAAGTTTCCACCGAGTTGTGAAGCCAGTCACGATTCTGTTCATTTCGGTCTCGTGGCGGCCGCGTGTACACATGGATGGTGACCAAACCCTGGACCCTCGCCAGGCAGCTCCTCGTGCTGCAGCTGGTCCTGGTCGGCCTGCTCGTGGGCTCCGGTGCGGCACTCGCCTACGTCGACGCGGGGCGCGCGACCGAGGACAACGCGCGCCAGACCGCCGTCGCGGTCGCCGAGACCGTCGCCGACTCGCCCAGCGTCGCCGCCGCCCTCGCGACGCCCGACCCCTCCCGCGACCTGCAGCCCTTCGCCGAGCTGGTCCGCGCCGACACCGGGGTCGACTTCATCACGATCATGGACCCGGACGGCATCCGGTACACCCACCCCGACCCCGCGCGCATCGGCGAGCCGTTCCTCGGCAACACCGAACCGGCCCTCGCGGGCAAGGCGTTCACCGAGACCTACACCGGCACGCTCGGACCGTCCATCCGGGCGGTCGTGCCCGTCTTCGACGGCACCGGGGACGTCGTCGCGCTCGTGGCCGCGGGCATCACCGTCGAGGCGATCTCGGACGAGCTCAACGAGCGGCTCCTGCCCCTGGCCGGGGTCGCGGCCGCCGTGCTCGTCGGCGGGATCGCGGGCAGCTACTTCGTGAGCGCCCGCCTCGGCCGCCAGACCCGCGGCGTCGCGCCCGACGAGCTGCGCGACATGTTCGAGTACTACCAGGCGATCCTGCACTCGGTCAGGGAAGGCCTCGTCCTCGTCGGCAGCGACGGCCGCGTCGTCCTCTGCAACGACGCCGCACGCGACCTCCTCGACCTGCCCGACGACATCCGCAACCTCCCCGTCGCCGACCTCGGCCTCGCCCCCGACCTCTCGGAGGCGTTCACCGCGGCCGAGCCGCGCAGCGACGAACTCCACCTCACCGACAGCGGGCTGCTCCTGGTCAACTCCGTGCCCGTCCTCTCCGGCACCCGCCGCATGGGCAACGCCGTCACCCTGCGCGACCACACCGAGCTGCAGAACCTCACCGGCGAGCTCGACACCGTGCGCGGCTTCGCCGAGTCCCTGCACGCCCAGGCCCACGAGTCCGCGAACCGGCTGCACGCCGTGATCTCGCTGATCGAGGTCGGTCGCGTCGACGGGGCCGTCGCGCTGGCGACGGCGGAGCTGGAGGTCGCGCAGCAGCTCACGGACCGGGTCGTCGGCTCGGTGGCCGAACCGGTGCTGGCCGCGCTCCTGCTCGGCAAACTGAGCGAGGCGAGCGAGCGCGGCGTCGAACTGGAGCTGACCTCGGACACGGCGATGCAGGACTCCGAGGGCGTCGACGCGCGCGACCTCATCACGATCCTGGGCAACCTCATCGACAACGCGATGGACGCCGCCGTGGAGCACGCCGCCGAGCGCGCCCCGAAGGTCGAGGTCACCGTGCGGTCGGATCCGGACGGGCTGTTCTTCCGGGTCGCCGACACCGGTCCGGGCGTCGCCGACCAGGCGGACATCTTCCGCCGCGGCTGGTCGACCAAGCCCGCCGCCGCGACCGGCCGGGGTCTGGGGCTGGCCCTCGTCGGGCAGGCCGTGCGCCGCTACGGCGGCCGCATCAGGGTCGCCAACGGCAGCCCGACCGAGGGCATCGGCGCCGTGTTCACCGTCCGCCTACCGATATCGTCGGGCCGATGATACGAGTACTCGTCGTAGAAGACGACCCGGTTGCGGCCGACGCCCACCGGGCCTACGTCGAGCGCGTCGCCGGGTTCACCGTCGCCGGCGTCGTCCACTCGGGCAACGAGGCGATCCGGTTCTGCTCCCGCAACCCCGTCGACCTCGTCCTCCTCGACTTCTACCTGCCCGACACGCACGGCCTCGCGGTGTGCGCCGCGTTGCGGGCCGCGAGCGCCCCCGTCGACGTCATCGCCGTGACCTCCGCGCGGGACCTCTCGGTCGTGCGCGCCGCCGTCTCCTCGGGCGTCATGCAGTACCTGCTCAAGCCCTTCACGTTCGCGACCCTCCGCGGCAAGCTCGAGACCTACGCCGCCTGGCGCGCCCAGGTCGTCGGGCCCGGCGAGGTCGGCGGCCAGAACGACGTCGACCGGATGCTCTCCGAACTGCGCACCCCCGGCCAGGGCCCGCTCCCGAAGGGCCTCAGCGCCTCCACTTTGGAATCCATCAGCGCCGCGCTCGGCGACGCGGCCGAGGGCATGTCCGCCGCCGCCATCGCCACCACCGTCGGGATCGCCCGCGTCACCGCCCGCCGCTACCTGGAGTACTTGGCGGACAACGGCATCGCGCAGCGCCGCCCCCACTACGGCAGCGTCGGCCGCCCCGAGGTCCGCTACCTCCTCGTCAAAGGCTGACGACGCGTTTCCGCGCCCGGAAATGGGGAACTCCCGACGGGCCGATCGTGGGAGGATGTGACGATGAAATCACAGCGGGACATGCCGAAACCGGACGCCGAACCCGGCGTCGAGACCGACGCGCTCCGCCTGTCGGACATCGCAGGCGACGACCGGCCCGAGCTCTACGAGGCCGAGATCCACGACGACCTCCCCGTCCCCGCCTCCGAGGGCCGGACCGCGCGGATCGTCATGATCGCCGCCGTCGTCGGCATCGCGGCCGCCGCAGCGGTCGGCGCCAAGATCGCCTACGACCGCCGCAAGTCCGCCCAGGGCTACCGCAAAGCCGTCGAATACCTCGACGACGCCCGCGAGGCGCTCCTGACGGCCGCAGCCGAACTGCCCGACCGCGGCCGCGAGGTCCTGTCCGCGGCGGCCGAGCTCCCCGAGCGCGGCCGCGAGGCCCTGCAGCGCGTCAGGCACCGCTGACCCGCCTGTAGCGGACCGCCCGGATCCGGGGTTGGATGGCACCCATGGCCCTCCACTCCTTCCACCTCGCGCACGCGCCCCTGCGCCGGTCCGTCGGCGCCATCGCGCGCCCGCCCGCCGCCCCGGGGCTGCGTCACGTCGAAGTCCTCGCCGCCATGGAACTCGGCGCGCCCGTCGTCTCCCCGCGCCGCATGCAGCTGCGCCACCTCGCCGTGTTCGCCGAATGGGCCGACGACGCCGCCCTCGACGCGTTCCTAGCCGAACACCCCCTCGGCCGCGTCCTCGGCACCGGCTGGCACGTCCGCCTCCAGTACCTCCGCCGCTGGGGCGAGGTCCGCGAACTCGCCCACCTCCCCGCCGAGACCGGCCGCACCGACCCCGCCGAACCCGTCGTCGCCGTCACCCTCGCCCGGATGCGCCTGCCCGAACTCCCGCGCTTCCTCCACTGGGGCCGGCCCGTCGAACGCCAGGTGCGCGACCACCCCGAGACCACCCTCGCGCTCGCCGCCATGCGCCCGGCCCGCACGGTGAGCACCTTCTCCGTCTGGACCAGCTCCCGCGCCATGACCGGCATGGTCCACGGCCGCGACCCCGGCCCCGCCGCCCGCCTCCACCACGAGGCCATGGCCGAACGCGAACGCCGCGACTTCCACCGCGAGTTCACGACGCTCCGCTTCCGCCCCCTCGCCGAACACGGCGCCTGGGAGGGCCGGGCGAACATCGTCCCGACGACATGACAGTCGACGCAGGCGTCGCCTGATCCGGGCCGGCCCGCAGCTCCCTTGTGGCCAGCCGTCGCACTTCACGTTCCCGAAGGACCGCCGCGGCGATACCCTCATTCCACCGTGAAAAGGGGGTGCGATGCGCGACTGGGACTGGCGGCGCCTGCGCGAGCGCTACCGGGTCGCCATGGCCGCGCCCCGGCCGGACGCGGTGTTCGAGAGCCGCTGGGCCCGCGTCGACGGCGTGCGCCTCCACTGGCGGGCCACCCGCGAAGATCCGCCGGGAACACCGGTCCTCCTGGTCCACGGCATGGCCGTCTCGCACCGGTACCTCATGCCGCTCGCGGCGCGGCTCGCCGAGCGGTTCCCGGTGCGGGCACTCGACATGCCGGGCTTCGGCCTCAGCGGCGACCCGGGCGCCCCGGCCGACGTCCCGGCCCTCGCGAAGTGGATCGCGGCGTGGCTGGAAGCGACCGGCGAGGGGCCGGTCGCCGCCGTCGGCAACTCATTCGGCGCGCAGGTCGCGACGGCCCTGGCCGCGGAGCACCCGGCGCACGTGCGGAGCCTGGTCCTGGTGGGGCCCACCATGGACCCGGCCTACCCCACGAAGACGCGGCAGGCGTGGCACTGGGTCCGCGGCCTCCCGCAAGAGGACCCCGGCCAACTGCCGGTGATCCTGCGCGACCTGGCCGACGCCGGCCTGCGACGCGCCTGGCGGACCTTCGACATCGCCCTCGCCGACCGGATCGACCGGCGCCTGCCGCAGGTGCAGGCCCCCGTCTTGATCACCCGTGGCGCAAAGGAGACGGTGGCCTCGCAGCGCTGGGTCCGCGAGCTCGACCGGCTGCTGCCGAGAGCCGAGACCGCAGTCGTGCCCGGCGCGCCGCACGACGCGAACTACACCACGCCCGACGAACTCGCGGCGATCGTGATCCCCTTCCTCGAACGCACCGCAGATCATCCCTGAGCGGTATCTTCACCGCTCAGATCAGCGACCACAGGAGTACGACGAGAACTGTTGCGCCACTTTAGATTCACGTCATGCGAATCAAGACCTCCACCGTCGTCGCCGGCGCCGCTCTCACCGCCGCCGCCTTCCTCGCCTCCGACCTCGTCAACCACGAGTACAGCCCGGTCGCGGAGACCGTCAGCCGCTTCGTCAACACCGGCCACGGCTGGCTGGTCACCGCGGGGCTCTGCTCCTTCACCGCCGCGGCGCTGGCGCTGGCGCTCGCCGTTCGCGAACGCGCCGTCCGCGTCCTGTTCGGCGTGTTCACCGCCGGGCTGCTGCTCGCCGCGGTCTTCCCCGCCGACCCGCCCGGTCAGTGGGCGAGCCCCTCGGTCTCGGAGCAGGTGCACGGGTCGGCGGCGTGGGTCGGTCTGCTCTGCTTCAACATCGGCGCGGTGCGGTTCAGCCGCCGCTGGCGCTCCGAACTCCCGACGGGCCTCGTGCCGACCGCCGTCGCCGCCGCCGTCGCCATGGGGCTCTTCATGGTCTGCACCTTCGACGCCATGTTCTTCCGTGAGCTGCCGAACCTCATCGGCCTGACCGAGCGCCTCGCGATCGCTGCCGACCTGGCCTGGATGTGCCTGGCGGCGAGGGCGCTCGCGGCGCCGGGGCCGGTCGCGGCGACCGATCGAGTCGGCACGGAGGCCGCGGTCAGCGGCGGCTGAGGCGAAGCGCGCCCGTGGTCGCGGCGGCACCCGGATTCGACTCTGGCGATCATGGGGCGTAGTTGCTAGACTGCCGAGAGTTATTCTAAAGTGGATCTGCACGAATCCCTTGCGCCCCTTGCGCCTCAGAGGAGCTGTGAAATGAGCATCGACCAGAGCGACGCCGACCGCGCGAACGCGTTCTTCCTCCTCGACGAAGTCCTGCAGTTCTTCTGGCCCGCGGCGCTCCGCGCCGCCGCCGAGCTGCGGGTCGCCGACCACCTCGCCGACGGGCCGCTCCCGGTGCAGGACCTGGCGAAAGCAGTCGGGGCCGACCCGCGCAACCTGTACCGCGCGCTGCGGCTCCTCGCCACCCGCGGCGTGTTCGCAGAGGACGCCGAGGGCCGCATCGCCTTGACTCCCAAGGCCGACCCGCTCCGCAGCGACGCCCCGAACTCCGTCCGCTCGGGCGTCATCATGGTCACCGACGCGATGTTCTGGTCCACCTCTGGAGCGATCACCGACTCGGTGCGCGAAGGCGGGCCGGTCTTCGAGCGGATCTTCGGCGTGCCGTTCTTCGAATACTTCGCCACCGACCCGGCCACGGTCGCGCTCTTCCACGAGGGCATGGCCTCCTACTCCGACTCCGAGAACCTCCCGGTCGCCCGAGCGCTGCCCCTCGCCGGAGGCACCCGGCTGGTCGAGATCGGCGGCGGGCACGGCCACCTGCTCCGCACCGTGCTGCGCGAGCACCCGGGCGTGCACGGCGTCCTGTTCGACCGGCCGCACGTCGTCGCCGAGCACGGCCTCGGCGAACTCGGCGACGACACCCGTTGGGAGACGGCGGAAGGCGACTTCTTCGACAAGGTGCCCGCCGGCGACGCCTACCTGATGAAGCGGGTCCTCCACGACTGGAGCGACGACGAGTGCGTCGAGATCCTGTCGCGCTGCCGCGACGCGATGCACCCCGGAGGCCGGATCTACGCCGTCGACACCGTCATCCCCGAAGGCAACGCCTACGACCACGGCAAGGTCCTCGACGTACTGCTCATGGTCGCCTTCACCGGCCGGGAGCGGACGGCGGCCGAATTCGCGACCCTCTTCGACCGCGCCGGTCTCACCGTCGAACGGGTCATCCCCACGGACTCGGTCATGTCGGTGGTCGAAGGCTCCCGCGCCTGACGCCGGCGACGGACCAAGAGGGCCGTCACCGCATCGGTGCGGCCCCTTCGGGTTCGCGGGCGCCCGCACGGAGGGAATCGAGCCGGTCGTCCGCCGGGCACCGGCCCTTGTCGGTGTAGCGGAGCCGGAACTCGGCCAGGCGCGAACGCAGCCGCTGCGGGGCGCCCGTCCGTGCCAGCGCCGCAGCCGAGGCCGCGAAGCACGCGAGCGCCGCCTCGTGGAGTTCCCTGTCCGCCAAGCCGATGCGCGCGGCCCGCTCCCACACCGTCGCGGGCGGCTGCGGTCGGCCCCCGCACAGCGCCTCGGTGGCCTCGTACGCGGCGTCGGCGGCGCGCGGATCGTCGATGAGGGTCGCCGCGACGATCGTGGGGACGATCCAGCCGTCGCCGTCCTGCTGGTCGATCATGCGCAGCTCGAGCCAGCCGCGCGGCCGCACGGGCGGGAAGAGCGTGCTCATGTGGTACTCGAGGTCGTCGCGCGTGGGCCGTCTGCCGTCGTGGCCGTCGCGGATCCAGTCGCGCAGGGTCAGGCCCGGCGGGACGTCCCATTCGGCGGGCGGATCCCCGCGGTCGCACATGACCTCGGCGTCCAGCACCCATTGAGCGAAGTCGCGCCGCAGGTCGCCGTCCTCGGAGACCGGGCGGCCCCATCCGGGCAGTTCGCACCACAGCGCCCAGCGGGTGGAGTTCCACCCGCTGGGGCGTCCGCCAAGCTCGGGCGAGTTCGCGAACGCGGCTACCAGGACCGGCCCGAGCCGGTGGGCGAGGTCCCAGCGGCGGCGCAGGTCGGCGTCGTCGTCGCCGGAGTCGAGGTTGACCTGGACGGACGCGGTGCCGCACATGACCATCCGGCCCCACGGCCCCTCGCGGTCGTAGTAGGCCTCCATCGCCCGGTACCGCGCTTCGTCGACGTAGCGGACAGGGTGGCGGACGCCGTCGAAGCCCCCGCCGCGGACGGTCTGGCCCCGCGCCGCCAGGGCCGCCTCGAGCGCGGCCTGGTCGGCCTCGGCGGAGGCGACGCACGCGGCGAGGTCGTCGGCAGGGGCGGAACTCATCTCCACCTGCCCTCCGGCCTCGCGGCTGACGCCGCCGCCGTTGGGCAGCTCCCATCCGGTCTCCAGGTCGCCCCGGGGGGCGACGAGCCACTCGAGCTCGACGCCGACGCGCCGCGAGGGGCCGGTGGTGAAGCTCCTCTCCGCGATGAACGCGGCAGCTTCGTCCGCGGTGAACATCGTGTCCATGAGGCCTCCTTCCTCCCTGGTGGGGGCGTCCCGCGCGGACGCGAGCCCGCCGGGAGACGCCGAAAGGATGCCCGAGAAGTGCGCCCGCTAAGCCGTGCGGGCTCGCCGGCCGGCCTCCGAGCCCTCGGCTGCTCCCGCGCCGGGCCGCCGTTTCGCGAGCGCCCGCCAGGATCCGCTTCCCGGAAAGCCAAAAACCCGCACGGGCATCAGATGCCGTGCGGGTCAATGCTGTAGCCCGGGTGGGATTCGAACCCTGACTTCTCTGCTCGCCACGCGTGCTCCGTAGCAGGTGACTGGCACTGTCCAGTTGCAATGTGGACGGTGGTGGGGGAATAGTGGGGGAATCCCCCCTCGGACACGAAGAGGCCGCCACCTGATCCAGGTGGCGGCCTCGTGTCGGTGTGCTGTGCCCTACCTGGGATTCGAACCCAGACTTTACGGGTTTTGAATCCGTTCTCTCTGCCAGTTGGAGTAGTAGGGCGGGACCGCGCAATATGTTACCCCCCGATCTACCTCGGCCCGCTGGTGGTGGCCAGACGCAGCAGTGTGGCCCGGCTCCTCGTGGAGCCGGGCCACTGTCCCACTCGGTGTGAGACATCCCGCCGACGCTGCAGCGGGAGCACCTGGGGGTGAGTCCGAGACGATATCGCGCCTGCGCAGACCTGTACAGGTCTGCGCAGACCTCATCGTGTCTGGGGTGAGCGAAAAAGTAGGAATGAATCGATCGATCTATGTGCGTGCGGCCGACCTTGATCTGTGGAGGCGTGCCGAGGCGTACGCGCGCGATCGCAGGATGACGACGAGCGGCCTGGTGATGCTCGCGCTCGAGCAGTACCTCAACGAGGCCGACTCCGACAAGAACGAGGCTCGATAGGAGGTGTCCCGGACCCTCCCCCACCACTGGAGGGTCCGGGAGCGGGCCGCCGGAACGTGTCATGCACAGCGGCCCGCGCTATCAGGTCTCTCGAGAGTCGGCTGCCAGATCCGAAGGGACGGGAATACCGACCTGCTGCGCGTACGCGACGATGATCCCCTGGGCAAGCCGCCACGGGTCGCATTCGCCCGCCCGGACACGAACATGGAAGTGCACACGGTGGTGACCACACCAGCCGTCCTGGTCGGCGCGGTGGCGCCGCTGGACCTCCTCGGCGCGCCTCACCGTCGCCAGCGACACGTACGTGGTCATGCCGCAGCCTTCGCCGAATCGTCCACCGCGGCCTTGAGCACGTCCTCGTCGAGGTACCGGTGCTTCGGCTGGATGTAGACGCCGTAGTCGTGGACGTGGGCGACGGGCGCCTCCGGGTGGAGGTCCGTCCGGTAGATCCATGTGATGGACTCACGACTGCTCGGGTCGGTGGCGGTGTGGGCCCGGAATGACATGCCGCCGAGAGTGAACGTGCTCATCGGTACCGCATCCACTTCGCGAGTGCGTAGTAGAACTCGGTGTCGTGGAGGTCGCGCGAGTTCTGCTCGATCGAGGAACGTCCGAGGCCGTTCCACTCGACGACGTGGCGGCCGTACTCCTCGTCGTACCCGACCTCCCCGAACTCCTCGGGGGCGTTGTCGCCGACCGCGCACATGATGGCGGCGTCATACCCGCCGGTGGCGGCGAGCCAGATGCGGTACCCGTTCGTTCGCCACGACCGGATTACCTCGCGCGCGTCTTGCTCGGGGGGGCTCTCGGTCCGTACGATAGGTGATGCCATGAGAGGTCTCATCTCTGTTGGCGCGTGGGTCCCCGCCAGGCCTTAACTGGCGGGGACCTTTTTACTTGGGGCCCAGCAGATGTGCGAAAACGCTGGAACCCCGCATGACCGGACGGGGCAGTGAGCTGCGACGCCGGTCATACACTGACGGTAAGGCAGGTTTGCGGAGGTTGGGAAGGGGCGCGCCCAACTCCGTTTTGGAGCCTCCGTTGAGGAGTCTCCGTGTTGGAGGTTGAAATACGGAAGATCCCATGCGATCCTGCCTGTATGACCGAATCACAGCCGACGATCGCCAGGCGCAGCCTCGGGCGCGCGCTCGAGCGGCACCGCGAGTCGCACAATCTGAGCCGGGCCCAAGCCGGGCGCGCCATCGGGTACTCCGGGCAGACCATCCAGCGCATCGAAGAGGGCACGCAGGCGACGCGCACCATCGTCGTGGAGAAACTCTGCGCCCGCTATGGCATCTCGCCCGGCGAGATGAGCCACCTGACGACGCTCGCGTCCCGCAGCAAGGAACGCGGCTGGTGGGAGCCGTACTTCGACATCGGCGCCGAGGAGACCTCAAGACCCAAGATCCCCCTGTTCCTCGAGACCGAACAATCCGCCCTGCGGATCTCCGTACTCGAGACCGAGGTCATCCCCGGGCTCCTCCAGACGCCTGAGTACCTGCGGGTCCTGCAGGCCGCGCAGCTGCCCATGTCCGACGAGGTCGCAGAGAACTGGCGGGGGCTGCGGACGAAACGCCAGGAGCTCCTGTACGGGCGCGACCCGTTCCCCGTGCTCGAGTTCGTCATCGGACGGGCCGCCATCGACTACCTCGATGCGATGCCCGCCGCCGTACGTGACGGGCAGATCGCGCGCCTCCTCGAGGTCGCTGCGATCCCGAACGTCCAGATCCGGGTCCTCACACAGCTGCACGCCGCGTCGGCCGGGTCGTTCAACATCCCCTACCCCGGTGACGCGACTGACCCGTTCGTGTTCATGGACGCACAGGATGGCTGCAGGTACATCGAAGAACGGCGGATAGTCTCAATGTTCGAGCAGACCTTCGGGTCGGCTCGCGAGAAAACCGTTCAAGTAGAGGAGTACCTGCGATGACGACAGAGTGGCGCAAGTCCAGCCGCTCGAGCAGCCAGGGCAACGGCGACTGCGTCGAGGCCCGCGCCAGCGAGGGATCGTTCGAGGTCCGCGACTCGAAGCTCGGCGATGACTCGCCGATCTTCGGTGTCAGGGTTGAGGACTTCCAGAGTTTGCTGCGCGCCGCCCGCTAGTCTCCGGCGGCCCCGGCAGGACTAGTTGAGCGACGGCAACACGCACATCTGAGAACTAAGAGTAGCGGCTCCCGGTGACTACCGGGAGCCGCTTCGTGTTGCCCTGAAAACTTCCAAGATTCCTCGCCGAGAACCGCATGGAAGCTGCCCTGTCGGCCGCCGTCCAGTATCTCCTTGGTGACGCCACTATCGACGAGATTGGAGGCACGCGAGCGCAGTCACGGGAAGCGGCACTGCGGGACTCCGCCGCGGCAGGTTAGCCTGTGCGGGTGTCCGGTCCTCCGTGGTCGAGTGGGATCGAATAGCGGCACTCCGGGCACAACGAAAGCCCCCGCACTTGGTGCGGGGGCTTCGCTACGTCGTCGGCCAGGTGCGCCAGCCCTGCCAGGACCGCGACGGCGTCGGGCCCTCCTGCCCCTGATACCGCGACCCCGACGCCCCCGCCCCGTACGGCCGCTCCGCCGGAGACGACAGCCGGAAGACGCACAGCTGCCCGATCTTCATGCCCGGCCACAGGGTGATGGGGAGGTTGGCGACGTTGGAGAGCTCGAGGGTGACGTGCCCGGAGAAGCCCGGGTCGATGAACCCGGCGGTGGAGTGGGTGAGCAGGCCGAGGCGGCCGAGGCTGGACTTGCCTTCGAGGCGCGCGGCGAGGTCGGCGGGGAGGGTGATGACCTCGAGGGTGGAGGCGAGGACGAACTCGCCGGGGTGGAGGACGAACGGCTGGTCGTCGGCGACCTCGACGGCGGAGGTGAGGTCGTCCTGCTGCTTGGAGGGGTCGATGTGGGTGTACTTCTGGTTGTTGAACACCCGGAAGCGCCGGTCGAGGCGGACGTCGATGCTGGAGGGCTGCACGAGTTCGTCTTCGAACGGCTGGATGCCGAGGCGGTCGTTTTTGATCGCCGCCAGCAGGTCACGGTCACTGAGAAGCATCCGCCAAGCGTATCCAGTGGACACGACGAAAGGCCCCGGCCGAAGCCGGGGCCATCATGCACACTCACATGCCACCAACGCTGGTTGGCATGATCAGGCAGATCTCAAGCCTCAGGTCCCAGAGTTGGTGTCCTTCTTAGCGGCGCGCTGCTTCCAGGTCTTGACCGCGGCCATCAGGAACGCGGCAGCGGCGAGGGTCTGCGCGCCAGCGGCCGTGTACGCCTCGGACTCTTCAGCCGTCACCCAGCCCTGGCCGGACAGCAGCGCGAGCACAGCGACGAACACGGCGTAGATCGCCGCGCGAGTGGTATCGGACATTTCAGTTCTCCTAGTGGGTCTCGGTTGGTTCAGAATCAGGCCAACAAGCCCATCCGGGCTCGTAGCCGTTGCCGGTCAATACCTGTCGTTCCTGCCAGGAGTAGCCCTCAGGGCAGTCCTCGGCGTCCTCCCCGGCAGGACCCTGAGGCCCCGGCGGGCCAGACGGCCCGGCAGGGCCTGGCGCGCCATCAGCCCCATCCGCGCCGTCGCTCCCGTTCACACCCGGTGCACCCGTAGGTCCCGGCTCCCCGGTCGGACCTGCAGGTCCAGTAGGACCCGCATCGCCTTCCGGGCCAGTCGGACCCGGGTCACCCTCAGGCCCCCGGGGGCCCTCCGCGCCCGGGTCGCCACGGAGCTCCTCCAGGTCCTCGACACACGTGGCCCCCAGCCGCTCAACCTGAGCGCACGCTCCCTCGGCCATCGAGACGGCCTGATCGGCGCGTTCGGTCTGCTCCTGCTGCTGCGTCCACAGGTAGAACATGGACCCACCAACACCGCCGACGCCCCCAACGAGGAACGTGACGATCGCGATGACCACCCGCATCCTCGGCAGCCCCTTGGTCATGTCACATGCTCCTCAATCGACGTGACCTGCTTCCGCAAGCCAGCGATCTGAGCTGTGAGCTTCTCGACCTCCGCAGCGAGCTTGTCCGCGCGCGCATCAGCGGCCCGGCGGGCAGCGTGCGCTTCCTCTTCCCGTTTCTCAGCGGCAAGGCGGCGTTCATCAGCGGCGTCAGCGCGGCGCTCGGCCGCGTCGATCCGCTCCTCCGCCTGCCCGCGGTCCGCCCGGTTGTTCGTGAGGAGATAGACGATGACGAAGGCCAGCACGCCGAGACCGCCACCTGCCGTGACGAGTGGAGCCAGCTCGCCCACACGACTACTCGCCAGCCCCGGTAAGCGTGCCGCTTACGGTGCCGATCTCCACTCGCACACCGGTTGGGACCTTGACCGGGTTCGCGGCGAAGAACTTGGCGACGGCGGCGTCCACCTGTGCCTGAGTCGGGGCTGTGGCCGTCGGCAGCTTGGCGACAGCCGCGGCGATCGCCGCAGTAGTGCGGCGGTCCTGGTCGCGGCGGATGAGCTCGCGCAGGATCCAATCGGTCATGGCGCGGCCGTTGTAGCTGGCCGCCGAACCTCCGAGGCGGTTGACGAACACCCACTTGGCGGCGGCGGTCGTCTCGTCGCCCCACCGGCCGTCGCGAGTGAGCTTGGCGCCCTCGTCATGCAGGTAGCGTTGCACGAACGCCACCCACATGCCCGAGTCGCCGTGCTCGGCGATGATGCGTTCCATGGTGCCTCCGAGGTATTCGTCGAGTGATTCGCCGATGAGCACCGAGACGATGCCTGCGAGTGCCGACCAGTCGTCGGCGAACGGCGTGAAGAAGCTGAGGTGGATGTGCCACAGGTGAGAGTCGTCGGCGCTTGATGCGTACCAGGCGGTGTCGGGGCCCAGCCGTGAGCGGCCGTAGACCTCGTCGCCGTCGAGGGTGCCGAAGAACTCGCGCAGGCCCTCAAGCCGCGGGTCGTCGGCGCGCACGGCGTCGGCGAGGCGCCGCGTGAGCGTGCGCATATCGCTGTCGGACAGGGTGATGTCGAGGGCGCGGGTGACGGTGCGCGGGTCGCGTCGGTTGATGGCCTCACGGACCGAGTAGTTCGACGGCCATGACGCGAGGTTGTCCTCGACTGAGGCGTGAAACCCGGGTTTGCGCACGTAGGCCCCGCCGTAGCGCGCGCTAGGGACGCGGGCCTTGACGTGGTGGAACACCGAATAGACGGCGTCGGGCGTCTTGGCGTACGGGGAGCCGATGAGTGCGAGCATCACAGGCCCCGCGGGTTCGGGCCGTCGGCGCGCAGCTGCTCGAACTCGTCGTCGTCGAGGACGACGACACGGTCGGAGCGGTCGCGGACCTCCCACCGGTTGCCTTCGGAGCCGGGTGTGGTCTGGCGGACCTCGTAGCCGCATTCAGCGTCGAACTCGTGCCAGTCGTGCGGGTCAGCCATGGCGCCCCTCCTGCCTGTAGTTGCGAGGCCTATGCGGGGATGCAGCGGCCGGAGATCCAGATGTTCGAGCCCGACGCCCAGTCCGTGGTCGGGTCCCACACGTCCGCCGCGGTACCGGCGTCCGAGCCGTCGTTGATAGAACCGGAGATCAGGGAGTACGAGAGGCCCACACTGGCGCCGAACGTCGCGCCGTACGTTTTCGCGTACGTGTCGTCAGGAGTGACCAGGACGGAGATGATCTCCGCGCAGGCCGGGTAGTCGACCCGGACCGACGTGGAGGTGACCGCGCCGATCGTGATGTCGTCCGGGGTGTGGGCGGCGTCGTCGATGACGTACCAGCCGCTGGAGTTCGCGCGGATCGTCCCGCCGAAATCCTGGTAGGTGACGGTGTTGTTGGCGGTGTACGTGGACCCGGATGAGGGCCCGCCGTTGGCGAGGAACACGACCGCGACGAATCCGATGACGAGCAGGCCCGCGAATACTCGTCGGGCCGAGACAGTGGTGGACATGGGTCTCCCTAATCGAGGCGGTGGGCGACAGCCCACCCGTAGTCGGTGACGCTCGTGGCAGTGGTTGAGCTGGTGTTCTGCGCCCACCGGAGCGTCAATGTGGAGGGCTGGTTGCCGGTGACGACGACGAGTTTTTCCCGCACCGCGCACGGCGCCGGCGTCAGTGCCGTGCCCGACGCCCACGCACTGGTGGACTGCTTGCATGAGATGACGGTCGTGTCGCTGGAGGTGGTCCCGGCGAGCGTCATCGCCTGCGTGGACCGGTGGACCGTGGCGTCGCCGGTGACGTCCCACCCGCAGGTGATGTCGCCCGCGGTGGCACCGGTGGTCCCGAAGTTCACTTCGACGAGGTAGGTCCCGCCTGCGGGGAGGACCATTTTCAGGTCCGCATCGGACTGCAGGGAGGTCGTGGAGGAGTAGGACTGCTTGCCGTTCTTGAACGCCACGAACGGCCTGCGGGCCTGGAATTTGCGGCCGGTCAGCAGCTCCGAGGCGTTCCATGCGAGGCTCATCCGATGACCTGCCGTGTCATCAGGAACGAGCGCGCCTCGATCGTCACCGCGGTGGCGTCCACGAAGTTCTGCGCCCACTGCGCCTGCAGGAGCCCGCCGGTGCCTTCGGTGAACAGGACGCCTTCCTCGATGATCGACACGGGCGTGCCGGTCACCGTCCCGTAGGAGACCGCGGTCGGCCAGGCGTGCATCGACACCCGGAACCGGTCGGTCGTGGTCGTGGCGGTGTGCGCGGGCCCGAAGTTCGTGCGCCGCCCCTGCACCCCGGCGGGCACCGCATACCCGAACCGCAGTTTCGCGGCGGTCGGTCCGCTCACGGACAGGCACGTCGTCACGAGGTAGACGGAGAACGGTTCGAGTGGGAGGAACAGTTCGTCGTCGAGCTGGTCGACATCGGAGCTTGTCACCGACTCCGCAACGGTTTTCCACGCGTACTGGGGCTGGCCGAGGTTGAACCCGTGCGCGGTGAACCGGTCCCCGGCTCTGAGAGGCATCGCGTTGACGGACACCTCACACCACCCGGTACGCGGACATGTACGACCCCGACCACACGGTGGTGGACCCGACCGTGGCCACGAGCTGCGCCCACGTCAACGTCAGGTTTCCGGCGTTGGTGGTGGTCATCCAGATCTCCTCCCTGATCGCGGAGATCTCCGTGCCGTCGGTGTTGTAGGACAGGCTCGTGGTCAACGGCGCCGACCGGAAGTTCACGTTGTTGGCCCGCACCGAGCTGGCCCCGGTGGAGGGCCCGTGCGTGAACCGGGTCCCTGTCGCCCCCGCGGGGGCGGTCCACTGCTGTTTCCAGTCCGCAGCGCTGGGCCCGGACACGTTGACGACGAGGGACACGTGGTAGGTCGAGGACGCGGCGAGCGCGAGCGTCAGCGTGTCGTCGTTGACGAACGTCGTCGAGTTGTTGACGGTCTGGTTGCCTGTCCGGATCACCGACAAGGGCTCCCGGTCGTCCAAGAGAGCCTTGGTGGCGGTGTCCCCGGCCGTGAGGTACCGGTAGTAGTGGGTCATCACAGCCCCAAGTAATTCGGCTGGAACAGGCCCACCGCGGCGCCCGCGGCGTGGGATTTCACCACGCCGTTGACGGAGCGGGTGACGGTGAACTTCTGCGGGTGGAGGGTCGCGTCGTCGTCGACTTGGATGGCGATCGGCGTGACGTTCGTGTTCCCGGCGTTGGTCACGCACCGGACCCCGAATGCGCCCGCGGCACTGATCTGGTCGTCCCAGGCGCAGTCGCTCCACTGGGCCGGTTCAGATGCTGCGGCGGACCACACCTTCGCGCACAACGAGTTCCCCTGGACCTTGAACCGGATCCTGAAATCCGTGGTCGTGGTGTGCGTCAAACCGGTGATGGTTTTCTGCCGCAGCGTGGTCGTGGACCCGGCAACGACCCGCAGGAGCTGCAAGGTGACCGCCTGCGTGGTCTCGACGCGGACCATCGCCGCGTAGTACGTGTTCGCGGCGACATCCCACCGGGCGGCGTTACGGACCTGGATGCCCGCGCCGGTCGCCAGGACCGGGACGCGGACCGTGACCGTCCGGTCGATATTCGCCACCGGCAGGGCGCTGATGTAGGTGGAGCGCAGCGAGCCGACCGTGGTCAGGTTGATGATGCCGCGTGTGCCGTTGACGCTGTAGTCGGCGGCGACACCGCCGGTCGTCGACCAGGCGTGCCCGGACGTGGAGGTGCCCCACCCGTTCGACACCGAACGGGTGAACGTGTCCGAGAACGATCCGGTGACCGCGGAGACGCTCATGTGTTCCCCCCCGACACCCAGACTGAACCCTGACGCGGCCGTCGACCATTCGGCGCCCTCCACGGTCTCCACGTCCAGGCTCGTTCCCGTGGTGGCGGCGGCGTTGACGAGCCTCGACGAGGCCGTGTCCATGCGCCCGTACGTGGTGTGGTCCAGTTCAGCGACCCGGTACCGGGACGCGGGGGAGCAGTACGGCTCCACCGTCCACGAGAACTGGTCGAACGACTCCGTGTAGCCCTCCAGGATCAGGTCGATGTCGTCGACCACCCCCGGCGGCGGGCCGGTGATGAGGATGCGGTCGCCGAGCTCGGTGGTTTTCCAGTCCGCGATGAGGCTCGTGGCGCCGTTCAGGAGGAAGCGGATGCGAGGGTACCGGTAGTCCCTGCGGGTCCCCTGGTACAGGGCCCACCCCGCCAGGTCCGGCAGCCGGTCAGGGAACCTGACGTTCCTGGAGGTCGACGTTTCGTTCTCCACCGGCCCCGCGGCCGCTGTCGCCGACGATCCCGCGCCCGTGACCGTGACCCTCGTCGTCAGGTAGTGGTCGTCGTCGTCCTGCTCCGGGGCCGCGTAATCGTCCTGTGTGAGCGTCAGCGCGGGCGTGTCGACCGTGTGCGCGTTGATCGCCGACCGCGACACGAACTCCAGCGACCCGTCCTGGAAGTCCCTGGGTTCGTAGAGGATCCCGCCGTCGGCTTCGGCGGCGTCCTCCATCGCCGACAGGATCGTCCCGTGCGCCTGCGACCCCGACTGCTCGATCATGTCGACCTCGCCGGGGATGGTGTTGACCGAGTCCAGCACACCCGACTCCCTGCCGAGCCGGGACAGGCGCAGATCCACCCGCTCCCCGTCATCGGTCAGATGGGACCGCATCGCGTCCGCGTAGGCGTCGATCGAGTTGTGCGACAGGTCGTCGTCGTAGACCGCGAGATGCCCGACCGCGAGCAGCTGCCCGGCGGTCGCGATCGACGTAGCCGGGAATGCTGCTTTACGGATCGTCCCCAGGGTCTTGCCGGACACGGTGAACCCGAACGTGGCCCCCTCGTACCGGTAGTCGAAGTCGACATCGGCGCCCGCCTGGGTCGCGATCACCGCGATCGCATGCCACCCGCCGTCGTTCGGGGGCACCGTGAGCGCCGCCCCCGGGTACACGCCCAACGCGGTGCCGTCCTGGTCGTACGCCTCCAACTGGATGGCGTTGCCCTCGATCACCACCCGCACCTGGGACGGGTCCGTGGAGCCCTCTCCGACGTTGATGTCCAGCGACATCAACACCTGGTCGATGATCGACTCCGCGTCAACCTTGAAGGCTCCCAGGACCGTCCACGTTCCCGTGCCCGTGTACGGGCGGACGACCCCTGACAGGCTGGGCGGGTTCGCTTTCATGAACGCATAGTCGGACTGCGCGGTCGCCCGTGAACCAGACGGCGGCGAGGACGCGCCCATGTCGATACTCCCGGACGCGGTCATCGGCACGCCCGCAGGGAAGTACGAGGCGGCCTCGGTGGCGTCCTCGTCGTCTTCCATCGGCCAGTACTCGATGCACGAGCCCCCGGACACCAGCGCCGGTGTCGTCCACCGCATCGGCGACGCCGACGGGCCCTTGCCCAGACGCCGCAGCACACTGTCCGCGGTCACCGACACCCACGAATCCGAGCCCGCCGCGCCACGCCAGTTCGTGGGGAGTTTCGACAAGTAGCCGGAGAACCGGACCGACCACGTCGCGCCCGAATCCGTGGACACCGACAGCCTGACCGGCGTGTTCACCTGCAGCAGCGGGTAGTACGGGCTGGTGGGGTTCTGGGTGCAGAACCTGCCGCCGGTGTTGTCCAGGTCGAACGTCGCCGTCGCTGGAGGCGTCGACCCCGAGTCGTTCCGGCGGCCCCGGTTCACCTGGACCTTCGTGCCGTCGGCGGTCCGCACGTACGCGGAGATGTCCGTCCATGACCACGATGCGGGGTCGCCGTTGATGTCCGCGCCCAGCGCGATCTCTGCTTTGACCTCGAGCGGGTCGGTGGGGAACACCATCAGCGGCTCCCGAACGCGACTTGGACGTTGCCGTTGCCGTTGATCCGCACAGAGTCCTTGATCGCTCTCTCAAGCGACCCGGACACGTTCGAGAAGTCGAAACTGACCCGGACAACGCTCCGTTCAACGCCCATGCCCGCCATCGCATAGCCTGCGTTCATGCCGCGGCCCATGCCCGCCCACGCCGAGATGCCGCGCCCGGAGTTGATCGCCTCCAGCAGCGACCGGTACCGCGCGGTCGAGGCCGCGTTGACGATGAACTCGCCGTCGCTGACCGCGATGATGTTCGCGTCCTCGCGGGGTCCGCCGCGGCCATGGAACAGGCCGCCAGTGGGAAAGCGGGGAATGCCGCCGTTCGCGAACCCCGGCACGTAACCGCCGTCTGCGTACGCGGGCGAGAACCCGCCATGCCTAGGCATCGGGGCAGGGTTCCCTGAGGTCACGTAGGTGGTCCTCAAGACCGTCTCGACAAGGTCAGGGACGGCGTCGAATGCCTGGGCGTAGTGGTCGATCTGGTCCTCGGTGAGTCCCAGCCGCCTCCCCAGTGCACGGAACTCGGCCTCAAGGGCCTCAGCGGTCGCGATCGCGTCCTCTTGCGACCCGGTCGATTCGGCCACCGCCGAAATCTGGGCCAGGTAGGCGTCGATCAGGCTCAGAATGGTGTCCCTGTTGTCCAGGGCCTCCTCCGAGTTGCCCGACATTGCGCCGCCGTTCTCCTCGAACTGCTCCGTGGCCTCATTGACGATCCGCGCAACAGCGTCCTCGGCTTCTTCGACTGCGAACAGGGTCTCAGTGATCGCCCGGAACGCCTCGTCGAGTTCCTGCACCGCTGACTGTGCGTCCGTCGCAGACTCTGCCGTGAAGCCGAGCGCATCCGCGTACACCTGGGTCGCGGCGGACGCACCACCGGCGGACTCGGTCCCCGCGGCGATCGCGGCAGACAGGTTCTCCTGCCGCTCCTGCGCATCCGAGAACGTCCCCTGCTGCTCAGACATGATGTTGTCCAGCTGCGACAGCGTGTCGTACTGCTCCTTTTGGCCTTCATTGAGATCGCCGACGACACCGCCCGCGGCGCTCACGTCTTCGAGCCAACGGTTCACCTCGGCGCGGTTGGCCGCGAACGCGTCAGTCCCATACAGGACCGAGTCGACCAGTTCCGCCTGGGACACCCCGAGCTTCTTCGCCATCTCGAACGCGCCCTGGTCCTCCAGTTCCTTGGCGACCATGGCACGGGTGTTCTCCGTGATCGCCCCGGTCTGCTGGTCGAGTGTGTCCGCGAGCTGGTCGGTTTTGGCCTTCGATTCGGCTTGCTTGGCGGCGAACGCGCCCAAGGCGGCGACGGCTATCCCGAGCGCAGCACCCCACGGGCCGAACAGGAACCCCGTCAGGCCGCCGAGGGCCTTCTTCGCCAGCAGCGCCCTGCTGGTGCCCATCTCCGTGAGCGCCACGTTCATGGCGTGTACCTTCGGTACTGCGACGATTGCGGCCCCGCCCAGGAGCGTGATTGCCGCGCCGGCCGCGCCGACCCAGACGGCGGCCTGTTGGACGGGCTCAGGTAGGGAGGAGAACGCCTGCACTGCGTTGGTCACGTTCTGCGTCATTGACCTCAGCGCATCGTTCGCGCCCGAACCCGACTGGATCAGCGCCGTCTCCAGTGTCGACTGGAGCGTCTTCAGGTCCCCTTGGAGGTTGTCCATGCGGTCGGCGGCGACCTCGGCGGCGTACCCGGAGTCGTTGACAGCGAGGTTCCAATCGCGGATGCCTGCAGAGCCCTCCTCGTAGAGGACGTTCGCGGCCCGCAGGGCGTCGGTGCCGAAGATCTGCGCGAGCGCCTGGTCCCGCTGAGCCTGCGTCAACCCGCCCATCTGCGATTCAAGCTGCCCGGCGAGGTTCGTGAGACCGACGAACTGCCCAGAGGCGTCGTAGGCGTTGATCCCGAGCTCTTCCATCAGCTGCGCTGATTCCTTGGACGGGTTGGCGAGCATGGTGAGCATGGTTTTGAGGCTCGTACCGGCGTCGGAGCCGATGAGGCCCGCCGAGGCGAACGCGGCCAGGGCGCCAGTCGTGTCCTCGATGGAGAGCCCGAACTGGTTAGCGACGAGGCCGGACTGCTGCAGGGCCATGCGGAGGTCGTCTACGGACCCGAGGCTCTTGCCTGCCGCAGCCGCCAGCAAGTCCGCGACGTGCGGGATCTCGTTGCCGGAGAGACCGAATTGCTGCATGGCAAGCGCGGCGACCTCGGCGGCATCCGCGACCGCCATGCCGCCAGCAGCGGCGAGCGAGAGAGCACCGTCGAGTCCGCCGCCGAGGATGTCCGCTGTCGAGATACCAGCCTTGCCGAGCTCCTCGATCGCCTGCGCCGCCTCAGTCGCGCTGAAGACCGTGGTCTCTCCGGCCTTGAGTGCGGCTTCGCGGAGCATCTCCATGTTGGCGTCGGTTTCGCGCATGACCGCGTTGACGTTGGACATCTGGGCGTCGAACTCGGCGAACTTCGCGACCGCGAGTCCCACGCCGGCAGCGAGCCCGGCTCCGGCGATCATGGCCGCGTGGGAGATCTGGTCGGCCGCGTCGCGGTGGGCGAGGATGTTCTTCTGGAGCTCGTCGCGGGCATCGACCCACGCCCGCCGGTAGTTTTTGACTGCCGCGATGGCTCCGGCCATCTGCATGCGGAGGGCGACAGAGACTGTCCGTTCGGCCATGTCACCCCCGCTCTTTCACTCTGGGAAACAGGGCCTGCGGCTGCGGGCTCTTGCGGTCCCGGATCTGGTCGGCGCCGATCGCCAGCGCGGTGCACCGGTGGCACCGGGCGGGGTCGTCGGGGAGGTACCTGCCGTCGTTCTCCGGGAGCGTCGTCTCAGAGAAGCGGCCGTGGCAGCCGGGGCATTCGTCGGCCTCGGCGAGTGCGAGGGCGAGCATCCAGTCCTGCTGCTCGTCGTCCCATTCGGTTTCGCGTTCGGTGACGGTAACCATGCGGCCGTCGCGTTTCTCGCGCCACGAGTAGGCGCGGGGCTCCCAGCCGTCGAACCGTTTGAGGCTGATGCCGAGGGTGCGGGCAGTCTCGACTTTCGTTCTGAGCTCGGCTGATTCGTGGAGCCGCTCCGCTAGAAAGGGAGTTTCGAACCGATCAGGTTCAGGGTCTGCGCCACTGTGACCAGGCGAGTCCACTCGCCTTGCGTCAAGGCCTCGTCGATCTGCTCCCACTCTTCGTCGGTGGGGACCGGGTCGACGATGCACTTGCGGACCAGCGCCTCATACAGGGTGTCCTCGTTGAACCCGACCTTGCGGTCTTCGAGGTTGTCCTTGCGCGGTGGGTGCGACTTGAGCAGTTCAGTCCACTGCTTGCGTGGAAGGCCTCGCATCGTGAACCGGATCGTGGCCGCCTCGACCGCGGTCGCGAGCTCTTCGGGGACGGTGATCTTCCCGCCGAGGGAGTCCGCAGCGGCGCGGGCGGCTTCCTGCTCGGCCTCCCGGTAGGCCTCGATCGCGGACGCGTCGAGGCACACCGGGACGACCTTCTCGGGGAGTTTCGCCTTCTTGACAGCTTCAATTGCCATCAGGCGGCCACCACGGCGTTCAGCGACGGGGAGCTGGTGATCATCGTGGGCACTTCGTACCGGGCGGTCGTGTTCGCCTCAGGGGCGAGGTCGCGGCGCTCACCGCACTGGATCGGGTACACCGCGACCTTGTCGGCAGCCGTCCACGCGGCGGACGCGGCGGTGTACCGGCGGACCACGATGTAGCCCTCCACGCCTCGCACCAAGGTGGTGTAGGTGGTGTCGGTGCCGGTTTGCTTCTTGATGCGCAGCATCGTGCCGCTGAAGCTGGCGCGGCCGGGCCGCTTCGTGTCGAACGTGGACGACAGGGCCGTGGTGTCCACCTCGGCGGTCTCCGGCTCGAAACCCACCAGGCCGTCGGCGGTCATGAACCCGTCGATGTCGTCGCCGGCGTTGATCTCGGTCGTGGTCGGCGCGGCGAGCGCGGCGATGGTCGGCACGTAGGCAACCTTGACGGTGCCGTCGACAATGATGTCGCCCATGGCTTACTTGTCCTTCCCGGTGGTCGGCGCCGCCGCGGGTGCGTCGGCCTTCTTCCAGCCCTTCGCCAGCCACGCCTCGACGGCGGCCTCCGGGCACATCCATTCGCCACCCGTCTTCGGGTGGCACAACTTGACGAACATGAGTGCTCCTGGTGTTCATGTGGTTACGAAACGGCACGTTCGGCCGATGTGGAGCGGCGTGGCCGCAGGTACGGTGAGGGGTTGAACCCCAAGAGAGAGGCCCCGATGAGCCGATTTGCCCTCGTCTATCTGCTCGGCGCAGCACTTGTCGCCGTCGGCGTGTCCGTGCTGATCGCCAGCACCGACTTCGACCCGAACCCGTTCATGGAGAACCTGACGAACGAGACCGGGCAACTGTCCGGTGTTGTCGTCGCATCGGCCGGTGCCGTAGTGGTGGCGATCGCCGCCGCAGCGCATTCGGTCCGCAAGGCGTTCGACAAGGACTAAGCAGCAGCCATCCGCCACAGGTAGACGTCGATCTGGTCCATGACCGCGACGCCCGTAGACTCGTCGCGCTTCGGCGGGTTCGTCAGCTCGCGGCGGATCGGCCCGCACGCCCAGCCCGACACGGTCAACCGTGCGTCGAGGAGGGTCGCGGCGGCCTGCCCGGCGACGATCCGGGCCGCGGCCGCGGTGTTGCCGACCGAGTGGACGTAGGCGCGGATCGTGGCCTCGTTCGACGAGCGGGCAAGGTTGTCGCCGCCGTCATGCCCGCCCGCGAAGTACACGACCGCATAGGGCGGGTCCTGTTCGTTCGGGACGTCACCGTCGACGACGGTCAGGTTCACGTTCGTGCCCAGCAGGGCAAGGAACGCGGCGGCCGCGGGCTGCGCGACAGGGCTAGGCACCGAGCACGTCCTCAACGGCGTCGCCGAGGTACCGTTCCAGGCGCGGGGCCTCACGGTCCAGGGCGGGGAGGCCGCCGGGGATCGGCGGGTTGTTCACCGTCCCGAACTCGATGATGTTCCCCAAAGGGCCCTGTGGGCGGGACTTGTCGGGCCCGATCTCCCACTCGATCTCGTTGCCGCGGATACGCCGGTCGTAGTTGACCGCCCCCGGCAACGCCGGAATATGGGCGTGCCCGGACCAGGCCCGGGCCCAGTCCTTCTTGATGTTCAGGGCGGCTTTCTCCCCGACCTTCACGACCTCGTCGTGGAGGTCCTTCGGAAGGCGCCCGAGCTCGGTGATGTAGGCGCGGATCTCGGAGTCATCAATGTCGATCACCCGGTCACCTCCGTGCACATGACCCGCCGTGAGGTCGCATGGGACTTGTGGTGCAGGTCCTTGATGCGCACGACACGGCCGACCAAATCGGGGTCGTGCACGGACGCGTCGATCGTGATCTCGTCGGCTTTCTGCAGGCCCACAACAGCGATCGGCAACTGCACCTGGAGTGTCAACAGGACCAGGGCGGCCTCGCCGACGTCCCTCGCCTCGCCCCAGTTCCCGCTGGTCTGTACACGGCACTTCCCCGTGTACAGCACCGAGTAGGTCGGCGTGACCGCGCCCGTGTCCGGGTTGGTGGTGGTGCCGGTGCGGCGCCGGATCGTGCACGAGTCGACCATGATCGCCTCCGCTGCGGCACGGCCCCGCGCGAGCGCGCCTTCGAGGCTCACCAGTTCCCCGCCTTCCCCGCGTACGCGTCCAGCAGGTTCGCGCGCGCGGCATCAGGGAGGTCTTCGGCGGTGACGGCGTACCGGACCCGCCAGTCGTCGATGGACTCCGAGACCGCCGATGTCGGGTTCGCGAGCTTGTTCGCCGCCAAGGTGAGCACCATCGACCTTGCGGTCTCCAGGTGCCAGTCCCCGGCGGCCCACCCGTGCGTGTAGACGACGGTGACGGCGGTCGGCTCGGACGGGCACGGGCGCCAGCCCGTGCCCCTCCACAGCCGGTCCCCGAACCGCTTGTAGTCGTCCCCGACAGTGAGCGCGTCCCCGTCCAGTTCGACGGAGGCGACAGCGGTGACCGGCGATTCGGGCAGTTGAAGCCAGACGCTCGTAGTGCCCATGATGGTCAACTCGTCGTCGACCACCTGGGAGAGCGTCTGGCCGACCGCGCCCCGCACGACACCGCTCGCCGTGTTCAACAGCAGTGCGGCTTTGTCGGAGTCGATCTGCTGCCCGGTGAGCAGCTCCAGTTCAGCCTCGGTCGCCAGCGCCGCCATCGCCTACCCCTTCGACCTCGGGGTCGCTTTCTTGACTGGCTTCTTCGGCTCCTCCCAGGAGATCCCGAACGAGCCCGGGACTTCCTTGAGGGCCGCGGCGAGGTCGCCTTCGACGTCGGCGGTGCCGTCAACGAACATGACGACACCGGCCTTGGTGCGGATCGGCACCTCCCCGACGGGGAAGCGCGAGCACGTGAAGCGCATGACTGCCCCCTTAGGCGGCGGCGCCGACGCGCAGCATCTTCGCGTGGCGACGCTCGTTGCCGAACTTGAGGCCGACCTCGCCGTACATCTGCCGCTTCTCCGAGGCGCCCACCTTCGAGAGCTCCTCGACGAACAGGAACCCCTTGTCAGGGATCGGGAAGAACACCGGGGCGCACTCCCCGAGCGACACGATCTGGAGGGCCGCGGTCGGCATGTGCCGCTCCAGCATCAGATTCAGGCGACCGAAGTCGGTCTCGATGGTCTGCACAGCGACACCGCCGATGTTGCGGGTCTGCTCCTGGTAGTTCTTGTCGGTGATGAACAGCTTCGTGAGCGCCCGCTTCATGGTGGCGTTGCACAGGACCGTGCCCAGGCCGCCGGAGAGGCCGCCGTTCTCCCACGCGAGCTGCATGAGGTCGAGGACGAGCGCCTCCGTGAGCGGGGTCGGCTCGTACACGACCGCGCCGCCGTCGGTCGCGAACGCGATTGCGGAGCCGCCCGCGCGCGCGGACACGGTGAACGTGTTCGGGTCCGGGACGGTGGCGACGTAGTAGAGCTGGTTCTCGACCAGCACGCCGTCGGCACCGCCGGTGGGCGTGGTGATGACGATCTCGTCGCCCACGGCCAGGCCGTGGCCGGTGATCGTCCACACCTCAGTGTCCGATTCGATCGTGGCCGTACCGACCGCGGCGCCGCCCTGGGTGGACACGTTCGTGGAGGTGGCCTCCATGATGCCCTTGGTGCGGCGGGCGGTCGCGTTCGTCGACGGGTTGTTGAACGTCCCCGTGATGAACGACTTGTTGATGTCGAGCGCCACCTGGGTGAGCGCCTGCGTGATCTGCCAGCCGAGCTCGTCGGCGATCGGGTTCGACCCGGCGATCCCGACGGCGCCCGCGTGCGAGGAGCCGGTCGAGTTGTACTGGCCGGTGGCGCCCATCTTGGTGTAGGAGACCTCGACGGCTTCCTGGTGGATCTCGACGACGTTGACGACGTTCGAACGGGTCCGCTCCTCAGCGGTGGGGGCGTTCGCACCCTCCAGGCGCTGCCGGGTCGCCGACGCGTCGCGGAGGTCGTAGCCCTGCCACTGGAACAGGGTGTGGTTGACGCTCTCGCCGCCGGTGAGCCCGCCGATCGCGGACAGGAACGGCGTGTCGGTGGGCGTGATCGCGAACAACTCGCCCACGTAGTTCGGCAGGTTGAAAGTCGTGCCCTGCCCGGTGATACCAGCCATGCTGGTGTCCTCCTTGGTGTTTGGGCAGGCCGGGCCTGCCTAGTTGATCAACATCTGGTTCTTGAGCGCCATCGCCTGCTGCCAGTCGCCTGCCTTCTCGGCGGCGGCGATCTGGGTCTGCAGGTCTGGCGGTGCGCCTCGGCCGCCCTGTGTCGGGTCCGGCGCGGGACGGCGCGGCCCCTCCTGGACGGCGGGGAATAGTTCCTTGAGTGCCGCGGCGTCGGCGGCGAGCTCTTCCCGCGTCGTGCCCTGGAGCCGGGCGGCCTGCTGGGCGGTGAGCCCGGCTTCGGTGGCGACTTCCAGGCGGAGCCGTGAGAGCCGTTCCTGGTCGGCTTCGGCGCGGATCGATTCGAGCTCTTCGCGGAGCCGTTCGACATCGGTCTTGTCCTCGTCGGCCACGCCCTGCTTGCCGCCGCGGATCGCCTCCACGAGGCCCTTCAACGGCGCGTAGGTGTCGCTGAGGTCCTTGAGTTGCTTCTCCAGTTCGGAGCGGGCCTTCCGTTCGGCCTCAAGGGCTCTCTTGCCGCCCTCGCCGAGCGGTTCGTCCTGCGGCTGCGGGTCGCCCGCGGCAGGGTTCGCGGCCGGGTCGCCCGGCTGCTGGGTCGGGTCGGCAGGCGCCGACGGTTGGTTGGTGTTGTCCGGGTCGGCCATCGCGGTCTCTCCAGGTCGGGCCCGGCATCGCGCCGGGCAATGGGCGGCTACACGAAGCCGCGCGTCCGCAACAGGCGGGCGCGCCAGTCCTCGGTGATGTAGCCGTTGGCGGCGAGCAGTTGAAGCGCGTGCTCCCTGTCGCGTGCGATCTCATATATGGCTTCCGGCATGAGCTGGACACGCCGGTCGTTCTTGCGCCCCGAGTAGGTGACGGGGACGTTGAGGCCGTTCGCCAGCTCAACCCGCTGCAAGGCCCTGCGGGCGCCGGGGATGGAGTCGGCGACGGACAAGCCCGCGGCCCGGCGGCGGACGTTGACGACCCTGCGGAGGTCGGCGCCGTCGCGGATCGCCTGCGCGCCCGCGACGGTGAACACCCGGTCCTGTTCGGCGCGGGAGAGTGAATCGAAGTACACGTTGGGGTCCGTTACCGCGTCGGTGTCCTGGGAGCCGAGCGGCACTTGGATGCAGTCGCAGTTTGATACAATGAGATTGTTAGCGCTGTACCAACCCTCTGAGGAACTGAGGTTGTAAACGTGACCGCTCCAGTGGACCCTGCGAAGCTCGACAATGCGATCCAGCTCTACCTGGTCGGAGAGCCGATCCAACAGATCCTGTCCACGACTGGCGTATCCAGCACGCGATTCCACCGAGAACGCGTCGCCAGGGGCATCCCACCTCGCCGCATCCGCAACGACCTGCCCGCCGAAGCGATCGCCGCCGCCTACGAATCCGGGGCTAGCGAATTCGCGCTGAGCCGCCAATACCAGGTCTCCCGGCAGGTAATCTCGCGTCTGCTGAAGGAATCTGGCATCGAACGACGAGGAACCAGCGAAGCTGGTGTAGTCAGGGCCAGCCAGATGACCAGCGCTGAACGGAAGAAGCAAGCCGCTGCGGCCAACCGTGCGGCACGAATGCGCCGCTCCAGCCAGATTGACAAACTCCGGCATGCACTCGCTGTTGAGTCCGCCGGAGCCGCCCAAAGCGAAGGCGAAACCCTGCTCCACGACCTGCTCGTCGAACGCGGTCTGCAACCGACGCGACAACGCGCCATCGGAGTCTGCAATGTCGACCTGGCCGTGCTGCCCGTCGCCGTGGAAGTCCTCGGGGGAGGATGGCACGCGGCTAAAACCATCCACACTGAACGAACCCCATACATCCTCGATGAGGGATGGCATCTCGTGATGGTCTGGGATTACGAGGGGCGTAGCGCCCTCGGGCCTGGTGCTGCGGACTACCTCATCGCCTACATCGAGGAGGTTCGCCGGAACCCACCCGCGACGTGTCAGTACCGGGTGATTACCGGTCAGGGGGAGCTCCTGGCCGCTCGCGGTCGTGAGGACAACGAGTTCCCCCTCGTACCACCGCCTCGTGGTCGCCTCGAACTGAGGCCCTGACACCACCGCCCCCGCCGGAAGGCACCTGGGGTGGCGTTTGAACGCGGTCCGCCACGAGGAGACCTCGCCGAGGAGGACCACACAGCGGGAGCACGACGGAGGGGACAGGGCCCTGGTGTACATCTGGACGCCCCGGGTGGCGCCAGAGATGGTCCCGGCGACCCGGAACGCGTCCTCCACTTGGGTTGCGACGATCGTCAACAGGGCCGCGAGGCCTTGCGAGAGCGCTGCCTCCAGGGCGGCGCCTTCGGAGATCGCGGTCAACGTCGTCACTGTCGGCTGCATCAACAGGGTGTCCAGCGGCCGCCCGTCCGACGCGACACCCACGAGCCCTTCAGGGTTGATGACCCCGTCCGGTTCACGCTCGATGCCCTGCTCGTTCAGTGCGGCCGCGATGTACCCGTCCGCGGTCTGCCCGGCCAACAGCTGCGAGGCGGCCACCACGGTCAGGAGCCTGGGGACCTGCGCCGCCCAGGAGGAGCGGATGTTCCCGGTCTCGACCAGCCGCCACAGGCGTTTCGCCTCAGCGGTCGCCGTCGAGCTAGTCGCCTTCAGCAGGCGCTGTCTGCGGTGCGCGATCCCCAGCAGGCTCTGCGCCTCCGTCATCGCCGGTGCCGTTCGTCGAGTTCATGTCCAGTGCACGGCCCAGCGCCGCCACCGGGTCCTGCTGGCGGGCCTTCTCGTCCTCTTCCTCCATGCGGGAGATCTGGACGTCCGTGTACCCGAGGTCTTCGCGGGTCTGCCTGAGCGGGACGATCGGCATCTGCCCGGCAGGCGCCGCATACAGCTTGATAGCCCGGTCCGCGGCCTGCGCGATCGTGGGTGTGGCGGCGTTGCGCCACATCGTCTCCATGCGGTGCAGCGCGGGGTCGTCCTTGGAGGAGGGGTCCTGGAAGCGCCGTACGAGACGCATGACCCGCTCCCACGAGCCGCCGAACGCGACCTGCTTCCGCTCCGCCCGCTTGATCAACCGGGACTCGGCCGACCGGATCGCATCCGCCGAGGCGGGCTGGTCGGACGCGTACCCGAGGTACTGGGGCGGCAGGCCCGCCATCGCCGCGACGACATGCGCGAGCGCGTTGATCGCCTGAATGAACTTGTTCAGGTCCGCCGTGGAGAACTCGAACGTTTTCGCGTCAGTGCCCTTACCGGGGATGGCGAGGAGCTGCCCCATGAGCACCTGGGTGGGGGAGAGCTGGTTGCCGTTGCCGTCGCGGAACTTGTCCGGGCCGACGTTGAGGAACCCGCGCTGCGGGATCGCGACGAACTCGGCGGCGACCATCATGTCCGTCGCCAATTTGTTCGCCGCGTCCGACAGCGGCAGCACCGATGCGAGCTCGCTTCGTCCGTACCGGAGCTGGTAGGCGTTCGTGCGCGTCTTTCGTGCCTGGCGCAGGCGCGGCCGATTCACGATCGGCGTCACCGGGACCTCGCCCAGCTTGTGCTCGTCGCGGTCGACTTCCTTCCAGGCGCCGCCCGACCAGTCGTACCAGATCGTCTCGTCCGGCAGGTACAGCGTCGCGGTGCGTTCAGCGACCCGCGCGAGGTCTTCAGGCTGGTTGACGCGCCGCAGCGCGGCCCGGACGGACCTGTCTCGCGGGTCGATCGCCGCGAACAGCTCCAGCGGCGACTCCGCAGTCACCAACGGAATGTCACTGCCTTCACGGCTGCCGACCGTCACATACGAACGAGACAAGGCGAGGGCGTCCACATGCGCCTGCGGGGCCTGCTCGTCGAGGTCGTTGTACTGCCAGACCTTCCACAGGTCCTCGTCAGCGCCCGTGGCGCCAGGAAGACGGAACCCGGTGATGTCCAGGCGTTCCTCGATCGCGTCCACCACCAGCTGCGGCCAGCCGATGATCACGGCTTTGAGCCGGTCCTGGACCTCCGCGAGGATCTCCGGGTTCATGTAGGTGAGCGGCTGCTCGCCCTCGTAGTAGGCGTCCAGGCCCTCCAGGGAAGGCAGTTCGGTGTCGTGCAGCCGCTGGAGGTACAGGACCCATTCGTCAGGTGTGGTCGGGTAGGTCACGGGCACCTCCTCATCGCATGACGATCACGTACTGGTCGGCTTCGGGCCACAGCTCGGCGGCGGTCGCGTCACACGCCGCTTCATGGCACAGGATGGAGGTCACGCAGGCGTCGATCTTCTGCGTCGGTGAAGGCTTCTCCAGGACGTACCGGTTCATCGTGCGAGGTGCCTTGCGGGCGTTCTGGACATGAAGCTTCGTGATCGGGCAGTCGTCGTGCGACCAGGTCGCCTCGTCCTTCGTGATATCCACGTGCAGGCGTTCGGCGGCGGCGTGCATCTGCGTGATCCGGCCCGTCGCCCAACGGAACACGATGTCGTCCCCGTACATCGCGGACCAGTTGTCGATCTCCGTCGACCACCACCACGGGTCGCAGTACATGCGCACCACCTGGAAACGGTCCATGAGCTCCTCGACCGCCGCAGCAACCTGGAGCCGCGGGATCTGCCCGCCGTGGTCGGCAGGATTCCAGATCGTCGGCAGCCCATCCCCGTAGGTGGGGGTGAACTGGTAGCCGTCCTCGGTCTCCGCCCTGATGGCGGTCCAGTCCTCCGTGTCCGAGCCGTCGAAGCCGAGCACGATCGCGGTGCCGTCCTCGACTGCCTTCGGTGCCGCGCGGCGCTTCCACTCGACGGTTTCGAGCCAGTGGCCCGCGCCGTACACGATCCGGTTCCCGTAGAACCGCTCCGCCTGTGCGGCGTCTTTCTCCATGAGCTCCAAGGCCTCAGCCTCGATGCCGTCAATGTTGACGTGCTTGGAGCCCGTGTAGACGTAGCGGAGGATCTTGCGCCGCTCGACCTTGTTCTTGAACGACCACTGCTCCGGCGGCGGCTCGTAGAACTTGAAGATGTCCTTCACGTTCGACTCGAACGTGCGTTGCGCCACCGAGTCCTCGGACGGGTCCCACGGGTTCGTCGTCTCGATCGACCGGCCGCCCATACCGGCGAGGCCGCGCCGCATCGTTTCCGCGACCTTCCGCAGCTTGTTCGTGTCGTTGTACAGGCCCGACTCGTCCATCATGGCGTGATGGATCGGGTTGCCGAGGCGAGCCTGCGCGGAGGCCGTCACCGTGTCGATCCGGCCGCCATTGGAGATGCGGATGAACTGCTCGCCCACGCGCATCTGCTCACCCAAAGGGCCGAGCCGGATCATCTCCTGCAGCGGCCCGAAGATGTTGTCGGTCTGGTCCTCAGCGGTCGCGAGCAGTTGGATCAGCGGTTTCGGCCACGGCATGCCCATCGGCTCGCCCGGCTCGTACTCGTACACCCAGCCGCAACCACACCCGTGGTCCTCGCACCGGTACACCTCGCCGCCGACCGCCCAGCCCGCGAACACCACCGGCCCGACCGCCTCCGCAGAGACCGTCGCCGCCGACCACGGGCCCTTACCGGTCTTCTGTGGGGCGACAATCAGGCTGCGGCGGTTGTGGAACGCCGGGGCCAGAATCGGCCGCTCCGGTATCCACGGCGTACCAGGTTTGATCCGGTAGTGGTTGACCAGGCACCAAAGCTGCCAGTCGTAGAGGTCGAACGGCTTCCCCCGCTGGAACCCGTCCGGGACTAGGCAGTGCGCTTGAATCCAGTCCGGGACGATCCACAACGTCGGGAAGTCGACGACATACTCAGGCCGCGCCAGTGCCATTGATGACCTTGAAGCGCGACTTCGACGACGGTGCCGCCGGAGCGTCAGGCTTCGACTCATCCTGGCTGGCCGAGGCCTTCTGCCCGCCGATCGTCCAGCCGTTCTCCTTCAACCCCGCGGGCGTCATCCCGATCTGGTCGCCCAGGCGGATCATCGCCGCCACGTCAGCGGCCGTCGCATCCCCCGATTCGGCGATCGCGGACCGACGCACCCACAGAGCGATGGTCTGCCACCGCCAGGACTCCTCGATCCACGCCCACGCCTGCGGAGACTTCCACGCCGCGTTCCACAACGCCACCTCGCGCGGCGTCGCGTCCGGGAGCGGGACCTTCGGGTACGCCCGGTTGAACTCCTTCGCCGGCAACACCCGCAATGCCGCCCGAGAGGCCCCGCGAAGCGAGTTCGGATCGGGCTGCGGGCCCGAGCGGATGCGTGCGCCTCCACTAGCCATGGTGGTCTCCTTCGGCCGCATCGCACGGCACTCAGGGTCGCAGGACGGCATCGCACCGACCTGGATGGTTGTCACTTTGGGTAACCGGGTCTGGAATTTGAACCTGCCGGACCAGGCAGCGCCCTCCCCGGCGGTCCGGGCCCCTGCCGGTCGAGGGGTCTCCCCCCGGGTTTTCGTCACTGTGTGTGACGATCGATTGATGTGGTTCGATGGCTGTTCGGGGTCAGCTGGTCTGGTCGCTGTTGTTCCATCCGCCTTGCTGGGTGGTGGCGGTGTGGTGGTTGTGGCATGGGGTGCATAGGCCCCGGCCGTGCTTGGGATCGTTGGGGTCGAGGCCGAGTGCTTCGAGGTCGCGTCTGCTCTTGGGGTGGTGGTCGGCGATGGTGGACCAGTGGGTGCATGGCCTGCCCTCGTGTGCAGTGTGGTCTGGTGGGCAGGTGCAGATGGGGTCACGCTGGAGTACTGCTGGCCTGAAGTACTTGGTGTGTCGGTGTCCGTAGCCTCGCTGTGCTGCGGTACCCCTGGCCTGGTCTGCCTGCCGGGTGTGGGTGGGGCACCGGGAGGTGCCGACGGGTACTGGTGTGGGGCATCCGGGTACGGAGCAGGGGCGTTTAGCGCGGGGCATGGGCTAGCCGTGGTGGTCCTTGTGGATGGGGCAGGCGTCCCATCCTTCAGGGCGGAAGCAGTAGGGGCAGTTGTTCATGCCTGCTCCCTCAGTCTTCGTGTTCGGCGTCTTCGTAGTCGAGGATGGGTACGTGGCTGACGATCCAGTAGGCGCCGTCGACGTGGTTGGGCATGAGTTCGACGTCGGGGCGGCAGAGGCAGTGTTCGTCCTGGTGTAGAGAGATCTCGTCGGCGGGGAGGTCTTGCATGGCGTGCCGGTGGCGGATGCCGTCGAGGAGACGTTCCGCGTGTGAGAGCGCGAGGGCTGCGAGGTCGTCGAGGATGCGCAGGGAAGGTGGGAGGTGGTGGTTCATGCGGTTACGAGCTTGCGTCGTCGTGACCGTTGCGTCTGGCTTCGGGCTTTCATTTCGGCTTCGCGGAGGTCGGCGAGCCTGTAGCGTGCGCCGTTGCGTGGGCCGTTGTGGTCGGCGGGGGTGAGGTAGCCGCGTCGGGCCCAGTTGTGGATGGCTTGGGGGGTGATACCGAACCAGTGGGCGACGGCTTTGGGGGTGACGGGTTCGTTGGGGTTGAACATGGTCGCCTCCCGGATATGACGAAACCCCGCCTGGCGAGGGGCGGGGTTGGTCGTGTTCAGGGCACAGCACAGCTGTCTAGGTCGATGGTAACGCGAGATGTTTACAGTGTCAAGGAGACTGGTTCAGAAGTTGAGTTTCCATCCGTCGTCTCCGGTGGAGAAGATCATGACCTCTTCCGCTCCTGGCCGCAGCCCGGCATCGATGCGCATGGTTCCCTCTTCGAGGCCGTAGTGGGTGTCACCGATTTGGAAGGCAAGCTTCAGGCCAAGGTGGGCGTCTCCGATGAGGTCGACTTGTTGCTTGGTCAGAGGGTTGACGTGCAGTCTGATGGCTGCGTAGTTCCCTCCCTGGAACAGCCATTCGATGCGTCCGGTCAGGATGTGCCGGTCAGCCCAGTAGAGGTTGCCTTCCAGTAGCTGATCGTGTTGGTCCATGCCCTGATGGTAGGGCTGTTAGTCGGTCTCTGGGCTGGTTTCAGGTGCCCACTCAGACCGGTAGTCGGGGTGGTCGCTGTAGACGGCGGCGAGGCGCCGGAGGGTCGCATTTGCTTCAGGCAGGTGCTGGCGGATCCAGTCTTCAGCGAACGCTTGGCAGGCGGTTCGGGTCTCCCTGGCAACGATGCCGGAGGCTGCGATCCCGGGACCTTCTTCGCCGCCGATGCTGGCACTGACGGTGTTGTCGGGCCAGTAGTTCGCGAAGAACCCGGGGCCGCTGAGGCACCAGTCGCCGCCGCAGTCGGGCGTCCACTCAGGCAGGTCGACCCTTGACTCGCGCTGGATGATCGCCCGCTTGGCCGCGACCTCGCGGAGGACACGGGCAGGGTCGTGGCGGGCGACGTGCTCGATGATCCCTCCGAGGTCAGGTGTTCCGTCCTCGGCCCACGGACCTTGCTCAAGGCAGGTGACTTCCCAGAACGGGTCTCCGCCGTAGACGCGGGCCATCCAGCCTCGGTCGTACACGTCCCACGGCGGCGGGTAGTACTTCGCCATGAGGTTCGCTGCGTCCTCGTCCTCTTGGATTCGTTCGCGGAGAAAGTCGACGATGGAGAGGGTCACCACTGCTCCAGTCTGCCGATGACGCGGAAAATGACTTCGCTCTGCATCGTGTCCCGGTAGTCCGGGGGGAGCGGCGGCCAGTCCTTCGGTCTCAGGCCGGGAACGTCGTGGAGTTGGTTCCAGATCTGTTCGATGTCGCGGCCCGCGTTCGTGATAGATCGCCTCTGGTCAGGAGAGAGGTGTTCGGGGCCGGGGTGGGTCATGGTGCGACCGTCGGTGAACGTGAACTCGAAACGCTCGAACCGGTCCTGGATCTCACGGATCTTGATGATGCTGGACGGGACGAGCCCGAGTTCGATGATGTACGCCCGGAGCTCCATGAGCCATCGGACCCGTTCAGGTGTCGGGTAGGACTGCTGGTCGGTCATCCTTCATTCTCCCATACTGGCAAGACAGTTCACGCAGGTCATGCGGCCTGTTGGTCGGTCATTCGGGTCACCGCGTCAGCGATCGCGTCCACCCACGCTCCGGAGTACTGGGAGCAGTTGGTGCACACCACTTGGGTGTCGACGCGAACGAGTGCGATGTGCCCGCACTTCTTGCAGGGCGTGGCGGGCAGCGGCTCGGGGTCGCGGCTCCGGGTGTTGCCGTTCAACGCGTGCAACCTGCCGCAGAGGGCCCGGATCTCGGTGGCGTTGTCGCCGATGGAGTCCGGGAGGCGTTCGCACGCCCAGTCCAACCGGTCCGTGAGCCACGCGCACAGGTTGACGACGGTCGGGACAGGACGGTGCTCGCGGAGGCCACGTTCGCGCCGGACCTCCAGCCACTCCTTCGCGATCGCGTCGAGGACGGCGGCGGCTGGTGTCTCTCCCACCTGGTCCCGGTAGAGATCCCGGATCGGTGCGTCCGTGTAGGGGCCGACGGGAAGGAGCTGGTCGAGGACATCGACGCGGGCGCCGATCGGGGCCTCCCTTGACCCGGTGACCTTCTCGCTCGCGGTCCCGCCGGGGGTGGGGTCGAGGAGCAGCCACTGCTCGGCGATGCCGTTCAGGTGGTGGCGGAACCGGTCTCGGCACGGGAAGCAGGCGTGGGCGTGCTCGTAGTGGACGGGTTCTTGCCCGTAGGCGGCGCAGAGGACGCATTTGCGGTTGGTGTTCATGGTTCCCCCGTGATGTGGACGATCGATGGTGTCAGTTCGGGCAGTGCATGTGTAAGCGTCTATTCGTTGAGTCCGGTGAAGATCTCGTCGGTGACGGCATCGAGGTTGCGTTGGATCCTGGCGAGATCGGCTGCCATCGAGTCGGGCGGCGGCGGGTACTCGTCCGGTGGCTGTTCAGCGCGGCGCCTGCGGTCTTCCAGGAGGTCTGCGGCGAGCTGCGCCTGCCAAGGGTGGAGGTCTTGTCCTGTTGTGGCTTTCATGAAGTCGCGGATCTTGTCGGCCATGGTCGGCGTCCATCGCATGGTGTCGCCGTCGGACTGGTACGGCTGCGTGCGTTCGAGGGCAGCCGTGACCTGCTGGTTGAGGGTGGGCCCGTCGGGGAGGCCGTGGCCGAGCCGGTAGCGGTCCCGGGGACCGGTGTACCCGTACTGGCATGCGGGTGAGCAGTAGTCGAGGGACGCGCCGCCTTCGGGGATCTCCCGGCCGCAGATGCAGAGCGCGGTCTGGGCGTCGATCGCTGCCAGGACGTCGTTGATGCGGTCACTCATCGCTTGATCTCCTCAACGGCATCGAGGATCACGCTGAACTGCTCGTACATCCGGCTGACCTCTCTGAGGGCTGCATCCCGCTCAAGGAGGGCCTTCTCCAGCCGTTCCTTCAGCTCGTCATTGCCGCGCTTGTCGCGGATCTCGTCGATTTCTGCAGCAGCCGCGGCCGAGAGCCCGCAGCTTGGGCACGGGTCTCCGTTGCGCCATGCAATGCCGATGCTGGATGACCAAGAGTTGCATCCGGGACAGGTGCGCTTTAGGTCACTCATTGGTCCTCCTCTTCGAACTGGTCGCTGTAGCAGTCCTCGCAGAGTCCGTCGGCGCCGTCCTCGGCGTCGTCGTACTCGCCGTAGCAGTTCTCGCAGGATCGGATGGTCATGTCGTTCCTTTCGTTGGGTGGGGCGCGGGTGCCGGACCCGCGCCGGGTCGTCTACTGGTTGCGCAGTTCGATTGCGCGGGCGATCATGGCGTCCTTGTGCGTTCTCGCGGCGGCCGCGGCCGTCTTGGTGCGCTTCGCGTCGCTCTCGGCGCGGAGCGCCCAGTGGCGGGCCCGGTAGCAGAAGGCGATGCTGACCGCCAGGAAGGCGGCCTCGATGGTCAGGGTCACGATGTCGTTCATGTGGTTCCTTTCGTGCCGAGTCGTTGCTGGACAGCGTCTTCGACGAGGTGGAGGATGCAGTCCGCGTGGAAGTCGTAGCGGCGCTGCCGGTTCTCGGGCTTCTGCTGCTCCTCCCATGATTGGCGGCGCTTGCGCAGGTCTGGCGGCCACAGCAGCCAAACGCGTTTGGTGCGTGGCATCTCGACCTTGCGGGCGATCCACCCATCGGTGAGTGATCCGCCCTCATCGGGTCGGCCTTCGGGGATCTCCTCGTCGCACAGGTCGCAGACAGTCATGAAGGTCGGCTTTGGCCGGTGGGTCTGGGTCATGCGAGGTGCCTTCCGTAGTAGAGGCGGTCCCCGGGGTACTCGGCGGGGGCAGGGTCGGTGTCGGTGATCCACTGCCGGAGCGCGGGATCGGTGACGGGCGGGCAGTGGCCGCAGCCGGTGACGCCGCAGGTGCGCAGCCCGGGGTCGTCGCGGTAGGCGGTGGTGTTGGTTCCGAGGCCAGCGAACAACTCCCCGGTGCAGCACGGCTCGGTGCACGGCGGCTGCGGGGCGGGCTTCCAGGGCTCACTCATCGGCCACCACCACGACCACGAGCCCGCCGTACACGACGGCCAAGCCGATGAGCGCGCACACCCACCAGGGGATCTGGGTGCCGAACACCGGCTCGTCGAGGAACCCGACAGCGACGGCGATGACGGCCGACAGCGCGAGCAGGCCGAGGTGCGCGAGGACGTCACGCATCGGGTTCACCTCCGAGGCCGAGGGCGCGCGCGATCGTGAGGAGGCGTGCCGGGATCGGGTCGACCAAGCGAGCTGAGCTTGCCGCGTCCTCGTGGTCCGCCGGTCCGTAGATGTCGATGACGAGTCGGCCGGATCGGCGTCGGGCCCTGCACCATCCGTGCTGGTGCTCGATGAATCCGTTCGGGTTGCGGCGGCCCCAGTGGACCTCGCCGGGCATCCATACCTCGGCGGTGAACCCGGCAGCACGAGCGGCCTTGCCGACGTGCGCCCACGTGACCCGGGCTCGTGCGCCGGTCTTCATCAGCGGGGCCAGGAACGGGTAGGACCTGTCTTCCTGGGTGGTGCAGGCGTCAAGGACGCGGACGATGATGTCGAGGTCGGTTGGGAACTTGTGGAAGTCGCCTCGGTGGACCTCGCCGTGCATGTTGCCGTGGACGAAGCCCATGACGGCGGCGTTGTGGAGGAGCTTCCGCTCGTCCTCGGTCATCGCGCGGATGGCGGCGTTTCGAGCGTCGCGGCGCTCCTGGTCGCGGGCGGTGAGGTATTGCGCGAACCGCGCCTCGGTGGTCTGCTCGGTGCCCATCAGGAGCCCCCGCCCAGCTCGGTTCGTGCCTCGGCGATGATCGCGTCGGTGTCGAGGCCGAGTTCGCGGCCCCGGGCGACGTCGCGCGCCAGCTCGTCCAGGCCGTGCGTGACGGCGTACCAGATGTGGTTCCGGGTGAGGTCCTGTGCGGCGCACCGGTCCTCGAAGATCGGGTGCTCTCCTCGCGGCGCCCCGTAGACGGTGCCGTCTTCTTCGATGCCGTGGTTGATGAGCAGCAGGTAGGAGTTGGGTTCCTCGGTGCCGCAGCAGGGGCAGGTGGCTGGGAGGGCCGCGGCCCGGTCGCGTTCCTGCCGCGCCTCCCACTCGCCGAACAGGTCGGGCTGGACGAGGGCCATCACTCGCTGCCTCCGTCCTCACCGAGAGCGGCGGCGATGGCGCGGACATCACGGCCCGCGTCCCCGTACCCCATGCGGTAGCTGGTGGACCATGTGCCGGGTCCCGGGTTGTCCGGAAACGAGCGGAACTGGTCCAGGGCGGCGGCGAGCGTGTCGCGTTCGCCGGTCACGGCCGCCAGAGCAGTCTCGGCCTTGTGCTTGTTGAGCTCGACCTGGCGCAGCATCTCCTCGGTGACGAGGAGATCCCGGCGGCTGGGTCTGTCGGCCAGCTCGGCACGGAGCCGGTCGACCCACCGGACCAGGGACACGATCCGGGGGCCTGGGTCCCGCTGGTCCGGCCCCGCGATGGTCGGGAAGATGTTCTCCGGGTAGTGCTGCTCCACAAGGGCCATGAGGCCGTCCCACGAGTGGTGGAAAGCAACCTCTCCGTGAGCCTCGTCCAATTCCTGACGGAGCTGGTGGTAGCGGCGGCGGGCGTGCGAGCGCTGGTCCTTCAGCCGGTCGACCTCGGCGAGGAGAAGGCGGATGTCGTGCACCCAGTTCCCCTGGTACTCGATGTCGTTGATGACGTACCCGTAGATGCCGCCACGGCCGTGCGCGCTGGTGCGCTGCTGGATGGCGTCCAGCTCCTCGCCGGTGAGTGGCTGGGTGGGTTCGGTGGTCACTGGTGGGTCCCTTCGGTGTCGGTGAGGGCGTCGTCGAGGTCGTCGGCGGTGTGGCGCAGGAGGGTCGCGGCGTAGGCCACGCCTGCCCACCACTCCGGGGTTTGGGCGGTGGCGGCATCGGCGATCTGGTCGAGCGAGTCCGCGGCCTCCCTGAGGTGGACGGGGCGGGCGGCGTCGGCGGCGAGGACGGCCATCTCGTCGGCGTTGTCGTAGCCGTGCGCGTAGTCGGAGTTGAAGCCGCAGAGAGCCTTGAAGACCGCGGCGGCGGCAGGCTCCAGGGCGGCCGTCGTGCGGTCGGCGAAGCAGTCACATTGGCGGCCGGTGCACATGGTGCCCTCGGGGACCGGGATGGACGGGTAGTACTCGTGGATGTTGCTCCAGGGGAGTCCGTCGTGGAGCAGCCCGGCGACGTCGGCGGCGGGAACGCGGGTGCCGCGCATGACGGGCTCGCCGCCGCGGATGCCCGGGTGGGATTCCACGAGGGCCGCCGGGATCAGGGCCGGTCGGGAGTCCATGTCGTCCAACGAGGTCTGCGCGCCACAGGTCTGGCACCAGAACTCGTCGAGGTCCTCGCCGTCCGAGGCCTGGAGGCCGTCGGTCCACTCAGCCCAACGGTCGCACTGCGGGCAGCAGTATTCGACGGCCTCAGGACGCGCGTGCGGGTTTCGGTCTCCCGTACCCCGGATCTCGGCTGCGGGAGCCGCCACGGGCTCCACAGCGGGCGGACGGGGCGCTTCCGCAGGCCGCCCGCCCATCTCGAAATCGTTGAAGCAGTCGTACGAGCAGTAGCCCGAGGGGTGGCCCTCGGCGGACTGGCCGCACGGGCAGCGGGTGTCGGGGCCGATGATCTCCTCGGCGCGCGTCGGTTCAGGTTTCATCGGTGGCCTCCCCGAGTCCGAGGGCCTTCGCGGTAGCGCACGGCCACATCGCGTCCATGTAGTCGGCGATGGGCACTGAAAAGGACATCTCCAGCTCGCCGCAGTGAGCGCAGATGTCGAAGTGCTCGACCTCCGCCATAGGAATGTCGGCTTCGGCGGAGCAGCGGGCCGCGGTTGTCCAGGAGCCGTTGCCGTCCGGGTCGGTGTAGCGCCGTTCGCGGACGTGCAGGGCGCCGACCGCACCGCGCTGTCCCTCCAGCTCCTCCACGCGCCCCAGGAGGTACGCGAGGTCCGTGGGGGCGTTGGCGATCAAGGCGGCTTCGGAGCGGTGCCTCCCGGCGAGGACCCCGCAGTCGTCATCGCCGAAGGACAGCACGTTTTCGCCGTCCCCGCTTGAGCCACCGAACCACCATTCGTCGCCGTAGTCGTTGTACTCGGTGGACCACGGTCCAGTGCTGACGGCGTCGAGGCGCGCGCGGATCTCGGCGGCCCGGTCTGCGGGCGGGACAGAGGACATCAGGACTCCTCGCGGACGACGGTCAGCGTGCAGAGGTCGTCGTCCCAGTCGTCCTCGACGATCCACTTGCCGGGTCGGAGCGGGCGCAGCTCGTCGGGCACCTCGACGTCGTTTCCCTGGACGACGCACCCCACATAGGGGACGGTCCAGCCGTGGTAGTCGACCCACTTGTGCTCTTGGCCGTGGAACTCGAACTCATCCAGGCCGTCCCAGGGCGCGCCTTCTTCGGCGTCGTACGGGCCGTTGGCGGCGCTGACGCCGTTGGCCTCGTGGGTCTTGTTGCACTCCTGCCAGCCCTTGCACTGGTCGGGGTACAGGCAGGTGATCCCCCAGCGGTGCTGTGCTTCGGCGTCCGGGAAGCGCTCGGCGTACTCGGTGTCGACTTCGACGGTCAGCAGGTGGTCGATCATCAGGACTCCTCCTTGGAGCCGGGCCCGAACGTGTTGAACGAGAACGACAACGCCATGCAGATCTCGTCCTGGAGGTGCCAGACGGCCTCGTTCCAGCCCCGCTGCGCGTCCCGGTCCTCCTCAGCCACCGACTCGGGATCGGTCTGCTCGACTGCGAGCGCCGCGAGCAGCGCCTTCATCAGGTCGCCGACAGGGACCATCTCGATCTCGGTCGCGCCGTTGTGGCCGTGGATCCGCTTGACGTGGTGCGGGGAATCCCACACGCAGGTCTGGGCGATCCCGGACGTGCCGCCGCGCCAGCGGGTCACGGTCTTCATGTCGGGGAAGATCACCCCGTCGGCGACGACCCCGGTGCCGGAGACGCCGGTGACGTCCTCGGTGCGGCGGAGCACGAACGGCGTCACCGAGTTGGTGAACGTCTTGATCCACTCGGCGGCCTGCGCGGGCTTCGGGTCGTTGGCGTAGTCCTCGGACATGTGGGTCTCGTATTCGTAGTCGGGGTCGCGTTCAGGGGACTGGTCGTCCCACAGCTCGTGGTCGGTCATCGGTTGGTCTCCTCAGAGGTGGAAGGGCGGGCGGCGACGGCACGGCTGACGAGCCACTCGGGGCCGCCTGCCTCGTACATCCGCCAGAAGTCGTAGGCGCCGTCGTTGTCTCGGCGGTGTTCGAGGAGGTATGCGGATGCCTCGCGGAGCGCTTCCTCGGCGATCAGCGGCCTCGCTGCGGCGACCACCGCGCGAGCTTCGCTCTCGAAGTCGTCCGGCCGGAGACGTTGGATGCCGTCACCGTGGTTGATGTTGAAGTCCCGCGCCAGCGCCTCGGCGGCGGCGTGTTCGGCTGGGGTGAGATCACTCATCGGGTGGCCCCGTTCGCAACCCGCAGCAGCACATCCGCGTGGCACGGCGCATCCGGCTCGCACCAGCAGGCGAGATCCTTGCCCGCCAGCTCGGTGCGCACCTGGTCGGCAGTGAACGCCGCCGAGCCCCACTCGATGTCCTGCTCGAACAGGTCGACCGCGTGGACGATCGCCGCGCGGTGCTGCAGCTCGTCCGAGGGCGAGGGGCCCGGGTCGAGCACGATGCCCATGGTCGCCTTCTCGCCCCGGGCAGCGGCGTGGTCGACGTGGTGGGACACGCCGTTGTCGTCGATCACGTCCCAGTGGCCGCAGCAGTCGCAGCGGTAGACCCGGAACGGATTGCCGAACACGGTGCGCCGGTCAACGATCACGGCGTCCGGGTTCAGGTCCCGCCAGGTCTTCCCGTCGGCGTCTCGGGTGCGGGTGATCCGCACCCGCTTCGGTGTGGTCAGGGTGCTCATCGGTTTGCTTCCCTTCGTGCGTTGTTGATCTGGGTGAGGGCCTCGGCGCGGCCGAGAGATTGCGGGTCGGTCATGTTGCGGCTCGATTCGAGAGAGCGTCAGCGGACAGCACCCCAGGGTTGGGCTTGATGGGCCACTCCGGCATCCACGGCCAGTCACCGGATCGGCCATGCCGGAACCCGACCGGCCAATCCCGCTCATCACGGGCCCCGCGCCACGCCTCGAGGTCGACCAGGGACGGCCGCGGGTCGGACGGGTCGCACTCCTTCGCGCGCCTGAGCCCGAACCCGAACTCCGGCCACCGCAGCAACAGCGACGAACCAGCGGGGCGGAGCATCCGGCCAGCGCCGTCCTTGGTGTGCCCGGCGTGCGCCTCCATCAGGAGCACACAGCCGCTACCGACGGTCCGGATAGCGTCGAGGACTGCGACGGTCTTGCGGGCGGCGACCTCGTCGTTGATGTCGGAGTTGTGGAGCCGGTAGAACGGGCCGATGTAGACGACATCCGGCTTGTGCGCGTGGATACGTTCGAGGAGCCATTCGGCGTCGTCGCCGCGGACGAGGTCGATGCCTTCGGGGCGGTGAATGAGCCGCAGCCCGCCTTCTGGGACGCGGCGTCCCTTCGTCACCGACAGGCCTGCGAGCGCCCCATAGTGGCGGCGGTTCTGCCGCGGCGAGTTCTCGCAGTCGACCACGAGCCCGCGCAGCGGCTTCACGGTCTCCTCGTGACGGAACGGGTGAATGCCCGCGGCCAGCATGACGAGGAGCTGTCGGCACCACACGGACTTGCCCAGGCCTTCGGCGCCGGTGACCATGAGCCGGTCACCGCGCTCGAACAAGTCCGGGACGAGCCAGTCGTAGGCGTCGTCACCCGCGGCCAGGAACGCCCACAGGTCGGGTGCGAGCACAGGTGCGGTCTCGTCGCCGGAGACGCGAGTCTCGACGAGGTCCTCGAGGCCGTGACCGGCGCCGAGGTGGTCGGCGATGTCCTTGTGGTTCGGGGCCTCGTAGACGGTGACTTCACAGTCGACCTTCGCGAGTGCCTCAGCGACCATGCGGGCGTGGGCGCGGCCGGGCTTGTCGGCGTCAGCGCAGATCGCGACAGCGGCGTCCCGGAACACCTCGGAGTACTCCAAGAGCCACTTCCCGGCCCCGCCGGGGTTACAGGTGGCGACCATGCCGGCGTGCTCGACGGCATGGACATCCTTCTCGCCTTCGACGATCCACACGAGCTCTCCGGCGGCGACCGCCTTCACGACTTCGGGGAGCCGGTAGAGAACGCGGGGGGTATCGCCGAGCCGCCAGTCCCAACCGCCGCGGCCGTCGGGTTTCCGCTGCCGGAACGACTTCGGTTGGAGGCGGCACACCTGGAACAGGAGCTCGCCGTGTTCGTCGAGGTAGTCGTAGGTGGAGATGATCTCGGTCTTGCCGAACCGTTGGGCGCGTTCTTCCTTCGGCGCGGACAGGTCCGCCCATTCGAGCCCGAGGGCTTTGAGGATGTCCTCGGGGGCGCATCCGGCGTGGCAGTTGAAGATCACCGGGTGCGTGGTCCCGTATGTGAGGGACAGGGACGGCGAGTTGTCCTCGTGGGCGGGGCAGCGGGCGGTGAACCCGTCGGCGGTTTTCTGGACGCGGTCGAGCTTGGGGAGGACGATCTCGCGGAGCACATCGGTCAGTCCCATATCGAGCTCCCGGCGCCTTGCATCGGACGCGGCTCGGGATGCTGCTCGTCTTCCCACCGGCGGCCGTTGATCCAGCCTTCGGCCATCTTGATGTGCTTGCGTTCGGTGCCGTCGCGGCGGACACGCTCGGCGTAGGCGAGCATCCCGGCGATGATCACGTCAGGGTCGGTCTGCTTGATCGGCTGGCCCTTGTACGTGCCTTTCCCTTGGACATGCTTGGCCCAGGCGGCGCGAGCGTCGTCTTTGCCGTCCTTCTTGGGGACCGCGGCCCAGAACTCGCAGAACTTCGGGTCGTCGTCGGAGCCGATCACATACGTGGGATCAATCAATGGCTCGTCGAGTTGGAAGTCCTCGAACGCCTCGGTCGACGAAGTCGATCGAGATATGTGTTTCCCTGTTCCCTGTTCCCTGTTCCCTGTTCCAGCACTGCTTTGTGTGCCTGTTGCACTTTCTTGCACACTTCCGCGTGAACCAAGCGTTTCGATCTCTTGACCTGCGGAAACAGGCGGGTACTTGGCTTCGCCCCTGCGGTAAGCCGCGGCCTGGTGCTGCTCCCACTTCACGACCTCGTAGTAGGCCTCATCATCGATCTGATACAGCCTGATGTGGCCCGTCGCAGCCAGCATGTCGACGTGTGCAGAAACGTGCAAGAAAGTGACGTCGTCGTCAAGCGGCCAGATCGCGCCCTTGAGAAGTCGCGCATCAGCGATCCCGCGACCGTGATCGTCAGCCTCACACCACATGCCCGCGAACGTCAGACGAGCGTCACGCGGCAGCTTCGCCAGCGACCGGGACTTGAAAAACCCGGGCTTCAGCGTCCTGATCCTCGCCATCTACGCGGCCCCCTCGTTGAAGAACTCGTTGAGTCGCTGCGTCTCGCGGCGCCCCCGCGGCGCGCGAGTGAACGGCAGCTCACCGGGACGGAACAGGTCGCCCTCGGGCTCGGTCCAGAACTTGTTGGGCTCCTTGCGGATCCGCATGTGGCTCCTGCACGACCACGTACCGGCGAGGTCCATGAATCCGTGGTGGCCGCATTCGGGGCACAGGACCATGACGAGGTCCTGGCCGTTGACGGCGTTCTCCCACCAGGCGCGTTCACCGATGCCGTTGCGGCCGACTCGAGGGGGCCGGAGGATGACGACGAGGTCGGTGTCCCAGTCGAAGGAGTCGGTGGACAGGCCCGCCTGCAGCGTCGATGCTTTGTCGATGCGTTCGTTGTGCGGACCTTTCACCTCGGCCCAGACACGTTGTACCGGCAGGTAGAAGTCGGGCCGGTACCACTGGCCGTCGTCGAGCTGGACGCCCACGGGCTCGTACTCCCACGTCCAGCCGAGGTGGTCGAACATGGCGGCCCAATCGGCCTCCAGGGTTGAGGCGAACTTGATGCCGCGGTAGACGGTGGGGATCGGTTTGATGTTCACGAGGCCTCCTCTTCGGAGATCTCGATGACGAGCACGCCGAGCGGGTGCTGCTTGCGGTCGACGGGTTCGCCAGCGCGCATGGTGACGGCGGTGACGTGCTTGTCGTTGTCGTCGTCGAGGATTCCGGCGTCGACGAGGCCATCGATGACGGCTTTGACGGTGAGGATGCGGTTGTGGGCGTCGGCGCGGCGGGTGTCGGTGCGGCAGACCCAGCCGGTGATGTGGACCGGGGTGTCGATGTGCGGGAGTTTCGCGGCGCGTGCGTGGAGGGCTCCGGCTTCGCGCCAGATCTTCACGAGGCGCGCTTTCGACTGCCAGTGGGACCGGTCGTTCGCGGACACCCATTGGGTGGGTGCGGGGATGGTGAGCGTCCAAGAGTCAGCCACAGTCGTGCTCCGCTCCGATGCGGCAGCAGGTGCCGATGCTGGTGTAGTAGTCGTCGAGGTAGTCGCAGACGAGGCATTCGTTGTCGTCTTCTTCGACCCAGTTCGATTCGGTGCAGTCGGCGCCGCAGAGGCCGAGGTTGGTGTCGCAGACGCAGACGGTGTGGGTCAGGTTGTCGTCGTCGCTGGTAGACGCGGATACGGGTTGCGGTGCCGGAGCGAGGTCAGCCACGGTCGTCTCCGTCCACGACGGCAACCCACGTCTCGTACATGGAGGCCGCGGTCTGCGCGCGGGAGATCAGCGTGAGTTCGCCGGGGTTGGTCTGGGCGGCGGTGATGGTGGTGGCAAGGATCTGCCAGAGGCCAGCGCCGATGCGTTCGATCTGGGCGGCCATGGCGTCGCGTTCTTTCTCGGCGGCGGCGCGGAGGTTGTTCAACGGCTTCGTGTCGCTCACGCCGCACCGCCTTCTGTCAGCTCGTTGAAGAGCGTGTCTGTGGCAAGGTCGACCACGTGCTCAAAGGTCTGCGCGGCTCGGTAGGCGAACGCCTTGCCCTCGGTAGGGTCGTCGGCGTATCCCACTTCGTAGATACCCACCATCCGGTTGACCTGCTGATTTACGCGAGCCAGCTGTTGTTCGAGTTCGACGGCGATCCGGCGCGCCCGGTCGCGCTCCTCGGTGCGCTCCGCAGCTTCCTCGGCGAATGCGTCGCGGTCCCTTCTGGCCTCATCGCGCTCGTACTTCAACCGGTCGCGCTCCGACTTGAGCGCAGAGATGGTGTCCTGGGCCGCCCGTGAAGGGCTGCTTCCTCGTCCGTCGATGCTCATGCCGACACTCGCTTCCGGTTGGTCTTCCGCTTCGCAAGCAGTCGGTCCTGGTAGCACTGACGACAGGATCGTTTGCCCGCGTAGACGATGGTGTTTTCCTCGGTGAATTCGTGCTCGTACTTGCAGTGGGTTTTCGCAGCGTTGACAGCGGCCATGCCGCCCGGTGCGACCGTGCGCGTGACCCTCCCAGTGGGAGTGGTCTTCGCAGTCAGCCGGGACCGCTGGGTTTCCGACAGGCCGCCCCACACGCCCTTCGTGCCGGGGACCTGGAGCGCGGCTCGCAGGCACTCGTACTGGACGGGGCATCTGCGGCAGATGAGTTTGGCGAGAGGCATGGTGGTTTCGGCCGATCCGAACCAGATCTCGGTGTTCATGCCCTGGCAGGCGGCCCGTTCGTCCCAGCGGTCAGCCATCGGAGGGCTCCTTCGCGGGTGCGGCGGTGAGTTCGGCGGCGGTGACAGCGGGTGGCGGGAACGCCTCCTCTGCGTCGAGCTCGTTGCGCTGGATCGCCTTGTACGTGACGATCAACTGGGTCACGTCCTGCACCGTCCACTTCGCCGAGGGGCGGCCGACCCGCTGCTCCAGCTGATCCTCGGAGACGTTCAGGTCGTTCTCGAACGTCTTGATGGCGCCCGCGATCCGTTCCGCGAGGGGCTTCTCGCCCGCGCCGCCTGCGAGGGTGCGCCGGCAGGCTTCTTCGGCGCGTTCGACGAACCAGGTGGGTAGGACGGATTTGATCGCTTCACGGACGCGGCGGGCGCCGTTGTTCGCGGTCGCTTCGTAGATGTCGCGCAGGTCGGTGAGGTCGGTTGCGCCGCCGCGCTTGTCCCTCTTGTGGGGGACGATGAAGTTCTGGACGGCGCGCGTGTTCGTCTCGAGGTCCCACGCCCACGCCTGCACTTCGGATTCGCGGCGGATGTCGTCGCGGCGGAGCTCGGAGATCCCGTAGGTGACGTTCCCGAAGACGCGGGCGAGCTCCCTCATGAGGTGCACGGTCGGGCCGGAGACGGCGCCGCCGCCGCGCGAGAACGAGTAGAAGGCCCGTTCGGCGAGGGCCATCTGGGAGCAGGACTCTTCCATGCGGGCGAGCGCGGAGGCGACGTTGCGGGGGCACTGCTGGGCGACGACGACCATGGCTTGGACTTCGGCGATGGCGCGGGCGCGTTCGATGTTCCCGGCTTCGGAGGCGGATGAGGGCAGGTTGATGGTGTTGGTGGCGGCCTGGGCGGGCAGGTTCGTGTTCACAGGTACTCCTCGGCTTCGCGGTTTTCTGCCCAGGCGGGCATGGAGATGGAGGTGACGAGGTCGCCGTAGCCGGGCCAGGTGCCGGTGTCGGTGCACTCGCGGTAGATCTGGAGGGCGCGCTTGTTCTTGGCGGCGCCGATGTTGAGGTTGTAGGCGTCGATCTCGACGACGTTGACGAGGAACGGCGGGGTCTTCTCTTGGAAGATGTGGACGAACGCCGGGTTCTCGTCGAGGCCGGTGGCGCGCATGCCGGTGAGGTAGTGGGCGGCCTGCTGGTGGTAGCCGAAGTCGTGGACGGCTTTCGCGATGTCGGGGAGCGCGGCGGACCGGCAGGTCTTGTATTCGGCGGCGATGAGCCGCTGCCCCTCGTTGCGGTCGGGGAGCCAGTCGAGGCGGCCCCTGCACCACACGCCGGTGTCGGGGTCGACCCAGAACATGGAAAGTTCGGCCTGCCCGGGACGGTTGAACAGGGGCCCTGCGATCGGGTGGCGGCGGATCATGGTCGCCATCGCGAGGACGTTCTCGTATTCGTGGGCCAGGAGCGGCACGGCGCCGTCCGAGTAGGCGGCGTCCCGCTGGTTCTTCGCGTCCTTCGTGGTCCAGTTGTCGGCTTCGATGACGGCGATCTCGGGGCCGGTACCGAGGATGAGCTTGTGCGCTGCGGACCCGTAGTCGAACGCTTTCTTGTGGACGGTGCGGCCGCGCTCATAGTGGTACTTCGCGGGTGTCCCGGGCGGGAGGAGCGCGCGTGCCCCGGTGGAGGACAGGGACCCGCCGGGGACGGGGTCGGCGTGGTAGATGGCCTCGTCCATGTCTTCGTAGACGCAAGCCTCGGTGACGGTGACGCGCTCAGCCACGGGCCTCCTCCCCCCAGTCGGTGAGGCGCGTGCGGGCGATCTCGGGGAGGCGGTCGACGTCCAGGCCGTGGTTGAGGTCGTCGATGAGGTCGGCGGCGATGTCGTCGAGGACGTTCTCCGGGACCTCGTGGTCGTCGGTGCCGTCGGAGACGCCCCGCAGGACTCCGATGTTCGTTTCGATGACGTGGCAGACGAGGACTTTGTGGAGGTGGGCTTCGTGGCCGTCGGCGCGGTTCTTCTCGTTGTCGGCGAGGGTCTCGGCGCGTTCGGTGAGGATGATCTGTTCGGCGACCCGGTCTTCGGCTTGCTGCCGGGCGGCGCGTTCGTGTTCGAGGTCGCGGCGGGCGCGGTACAGCTTCGTCTGCATGGGGATCACGTCGGTCATGAGGCACCACGATCTGCCCGCAGCGACCGCATCCGGGCAACCCTGTTGATCTGGGAGTAGGCCCGAAATGCGGCGTACCAGTCGTCCCAATCGAGAAGCTGGGCCTCATCCCACAGGGGGATCTCAGCGCCGAACTTCTCAACGACGAACGCCGCAGGGGCTGGAGTTGGGACCTGCTGGTGCTCCGGCGGGTACTTCTTGCGCCAACCGATGACGGTCACGTGGTGCACGTTGAAGCGGCGAGCGATGGTCGAGTTGTTGACGTATCGGGGCTCGGTGCTCATTGCTCCTCCTCTGTGCGAACGGGTGTGGGTTTGGGTCGGTGTTTACGTCCACCACGACGGCCAGGACGGCGACGGCGAGGCGCGGGCATCAGTGCCCCTCCCGCTTGAAGTCCTTCGCCTTGACCTTCACCGAGATCCGCTTCCCCGCCCGGTCCAGCAGGCCGCACTTCGGCACACCCACCAGGCCTTCGGCGGTGAACGGCCCCCACGACGAGTCCAGGCCACCGGAGACGCGCGCGATCGCGTCGTGGAGTGTCCCCTCCAAGACAACCGGGACGACGTCGACGCCGAGCTTCTCGGCGACGTCCTCGACCGCATCCCGCAGCAGCCACCAGCCGCCCACCGACACGTCGAACAGCACGAACCCCATGTCGGGCCGGTACGTGCCGCCGGACTGGATGCCCGCGCCGTAGCCCTCACCGAACAAGGTCGCGGTGTTCTCTCCGAAGGTCTGCTCGAACAGCTCCTCGGGGAACAGCCCATCGAGGACGGCGATGAGCTTCGCGGGGATCTGGGCCCGGTCGGTGCGGCCCCCGTAGTTGACCTTGTGGCCGTCCCAGTGGACGCGGATGTTCGTACCGTCGACCTTCTCGGTGAACAGCCACGTGGTGTGCTGGAGCGCTTCGAGGGCGGGGTGAGTCCACACGCCCTCGATCAGCTTGTTCCGGTCGGGGCCTTCGGTGTGGCGCTTGTAGGGGCCGTAGATCTTCGGGTACTCGTGCATGGTGTTCCTTTCGGGTGGTGCCGGGCCGCGAGCAGCAGCGGCCCGGCAGGCGAATCAGGTCTTGGAACGGGTGGTGCGGGCAGCAGCCCGCAGGCGAAGCCGGAAGCGGAAGTCACGGCGCAGGTGGTAGGCGATGACACGGAACCGCGCTTCGGTCCACGCGTCCGTGTCGGCGTCAAGCTCGCGAGCCAACTGGGCAGCCGATTCCGGGTCCTCAGCGAGGATCTCCGCGACCGTCTTCCCATGGACCTCACGCCGGAACTCCGACGCCCTGGCCTGGAACATGTCCCGGAGACGGGCGTCCATCTCGGCCCGCTGCCGCTCACGGGCCTCCAGGCGCGCGGTCCACCAACGCCACAAGCGCGAGCAGCCCGCGACGGCCAGCAGGAGAGCGCACGCGATCGCGGTCATGACCGGCCCCTCTCGGACTGGTCGCCGTCATACGGAGCGAAGCTCGTGCCCCCGTGGTGGCAGGTTCGAGCCCGCCACGAGTCGGCCTCACGGTGCGCCTCAGCGACCCGCGTTTCCTCGACCACCAACAACGTCACCAGGAGGACGGCAGAGAGAACCAGCACGATCCACAGATGCAAGGTCACCGGGACCACCGCCCGGCGCGGTGCCCCGGCACGAACCGCAGCGACTCCACCTCAGGCTCCGGGGACGACCACGCGCCGACAGCAGCCATCACAGCCACCGTGCCAGCGACCACGACCACCACGGCCAGCCAGAACAGAAACACCACCATCAGCGGGGTCATGACACACCCCCGTCCACGCTCGACACGACATCGTCGTAGACAGCAGCGGCCTCGACCTGGGCGTCCGAACACAGGACCGCGTCCGCCTTCGCCTTCAGCGCCTGCGCGTTCGCGATCACCGAGGAAGCCAGCCGGGCAACCTCACGGGCACCTTCAACGGAGTCGATTGCCGCGAGCGCCTTTACGATCTGGCGGGCATCCTGGACGAGGTCGCCAGCGAGCACGACCGTCGCGGCCTCCCGCTCGTCCCGTGCGAGGTGCGCGGTCGCGTACTGGCCGCCGAGTGCCGAGTCGTGCTGGGTGATGGCCTCGGTGAGCCGGTAGCCCTTGGAGCGCAACTGAACCATGGCGGCCTCGGCGGCGGCGGACATGCCGTCGTTGGTGCGAACGTCGAACGCTTCGACCACGATCATCGGGTCGGTGCTCGCCACGGTCACGTGGTACGAGGGGGTGAAGATCGCACGCTCGCGGCGTACGACGAGTTCGAGGTCGGTGCTCATCGCTGCACCCCCTGAGCGGCCACGCGGGGGTTGTCCCACCGCTCGTGGACCTCCGTGCAGTACGCCGAGCCAGGCATGGCGGCGGCGCTGCACCCGCGGCGCTTGCACACCTTGACGGCAGGGGACTGGTCCTGCATGAGGATGGTCATCGGGACTCACCGTCCTCGCGGGCCTGGTAGCCCCGGTCCTGCCACGCGGACTGGGACTTGACGTGCCGAGCCGCCATCGTGAAGTCGGCGGCGTCGTTCTCGTCGAGCGCAGCCGCGACGGACTCGCGCACGACCAGGGCGCGGTCCCGCAGCGCCCACAGGTAGTCGTTCTCGGCCTCGGGGGTCCGCGCGGGGAGCGGCAGGGTCAGGGCCTTCGCGACCTCACTCAGCAGGTCGGTGCTGGCGTCGAGCTGGTCGATGAGGGCGCCGACGTTCTTGTCGTGGAACGCGCGGAGCTTCGCGTGCATCTCGCGCACACGCTCGACCTCGTCGCACAAGGCCAGCAACTGGTCCTCGGCGCGATGCTTGGTGACCTCGCCGGACTCGACGATCTCGCGGATGGCGTCGACGTCGACGTGACCGTCCTCGCGCCACCCTTGCCGCGCCTCGGCGGTCTGGTTATCGTTCTGCTTGGACATCCACTTCTCCTTAGATCTGGTTGTCCGCCTCCGACCGTCAGCCGTTGCATCGGCTGGCGGTCCTTGTCGTTGTGCCCCGCCCGGTTCTCGTTCCCCATGCGACCGGGCGGGCGCTGTCCTGTTGATTCAGTTGCCGCGTCCCCGAACGCGGGGCTTAAACGGGGTCCCCGGTACCCCTCGAACCGAGGACCCCAATGGGGCGAGCCGTAAGCGGCTCAAGCCCCGTCCCTGCCACACCCCACCCCTCAAGGGCGTGGCCGGGAGTCTGCGTCAGGCCGGTGCGCGGAGCCTGGAACGCGCCGGCTGTTCGTAGTGCCACACCGGCTGTTTGCCGTCGGCAACGATCGCGGCGAGGTCGTCTGCGTCGAAGCGCACGTGCTTTCCCAGGCGGGTGCACTGGACATCTCCGGCGCTGACCTTCTTGCGAAGCCACCCCTCGGGGACGTTCAGCCACTCGGCGGCAGCGGGGATGTCCAGCAGGCCGTCGGGGTAGACGGTCACGGATTCACGGTTCATTGCTGCCTCCCAGGTCCATCTGAGGGTTTGGGGCCAGGCCGGGGAGCTCCTTGCGGGCGATCTCCGTCCGGGGTGCGGGCGAGGTAGAAGCGCTCTACTTCGTCGGCCGGCACGCAGATGCCGTTGGGGTACTCGACGCGGGTGAGCTTGCCGTCTTCCAGCCAGCGCATGACAGTCCGCCACTCGACGCCGAACATGGCTTCGATGTCTTTGACCAGGTAGTGGTCTCTGTCCTTGATCCGGATTACGCAGTCCGGACGACTGAGTGTCATGCTCACATGACGAACTTAGCAGAGCGGTGTCATGTTTGTCATGTGTCTGGAGGTCATACTTTCGGTCAGCACATGACAGTCGTTTGGATGATCGTTGTCATGTGCACATGACATACGATTGCCTGATGACCCGCGTAGTAGCAACCGCGAGAGCGAAACGCAAGGCCCGAACGGGCATCGTTCTCAGCCGACCACATGACAGTCCGTCCACTTATCGGCGCCGTCATGCACATGACGGGTATGCTGTTCGTATGTCATCCGGACATGACAATTCGGGACAGCTCCAGGACTTCCAAGGCGCCATCAGGGCCACGGTCCGGGAGCTCGAAGACGACCCCGAATACCCCATGTCAAGGACCGCCATCGCCAAGGCCGGTGGCCTCTCGAGGAACCAGCTCTACGCCTGGATGGGCAAGGGCTCCCAGGGCATCAAGCAGGTCCCGCCGAAGGAACGCGTCGTTCGCTTCTACAAGGGCGTCCGAAAGTCGTGGCGGCCGATCTTCGAGAAGCTTGGCTGGTCCGTGGTTGGCGAGTTCGCTGAACCTCCGCCTGCTCCGGAACCTGCTCCGTTGTCCGGGATTGATCGCCGGATTGATCTCCTCTGGCTTGCCATCAACAGGCCCGGCATCAAGCCGGAGGAGCGACGAGAACTCGAGACGCAGATGGTTCGGCTGCAGGTGGCGAAGCAGATGAGCGACGACGCACTCGCTTCTGCCGACAAGGCGTTGAAGCGGCACGGCGCGGCATAGGTTGCGGTTGCACTGATCCCCTGCATGGTTGTTCACATGGTGGACACCATCGTCCATTCGGGTGAAGCGTGGGTCACAGTACTGTCGGTAACCTGACACTTACCGTTCTCAGACGGACAGGGAGTCCGGCACCCTCTCGCCCCACAACAGGACACACAACGTCACGGGGGACCACACCTATGACCGCACCCACCTCTCCACCCGACAGCCCATACAACCCAGTCAGCCGGTTCCTCCTCGGAGCAGCACCACCCGCCGTCGCCACCATCGCCGCCCTCTGGCAAGTCCTCGAGCCCTACATGCCACCAGGACACCGCGGATTCCTCTTCATCACCGTCCTCATCGCCTGGATCTGGCCGATCGCCGTCTGGATCGCAGGCAAAGTCGACCGCACCGACCGTAAGTTCGACGACAACGACAAGGCCGCCGAACAGCGAGAAATCCAGCGACACCAGAAAACCGTCGACCGCATCGAGCGGTTCCAACAGGAGATGTTCGTCCTCGGGGAAACCCTCGAGCAGAACCAGAACGTCATCCTCGAGAAGCTCGAAGCGATGGAACGGTCCATCAAAGGCCTGCACCGGCACCTCGACCAGACCGACGAGGCCCTCGACGAGGTCACCAAGGAAGTCGCACACCTGCGCAAGCTCGTCCTCGGGGTTGACGAGACCCCAGCACAGCGGCTCGGCCCGCGGTCGCTGCCATAGAACGAGTGGCCCCGGGCTCGTGGGGACCAGCCCGGGGCCACCTCCCTGTCCCCGGTCCCCTGAACGGAGACCCCGTGTGGATCGAACAGCATAAGAGCAAGTACCGAATCCGAGACCTGGTCAACGGCAAGAAGATCACCGTCGAATCCGGCATCCCCACCAAGACCATCGCCCGCCAGCGCAAGCAGCGACTGGAGATCGAGCAGGCCGACTACGGGCCCATCAAGGCCGGAGCCGACAAGATCAGCTTCAAGGAATGGGCCGAACCCTGGTGGAACGCCCACGAGCGGACCCTCGGCTCGGAAGCAACCAAGAAGTCCGAACGGTCCAGATTCACCCGCCACATCGTCGGACGCCTCGGGCACCTCTCCATCCGCGAGGTCGATGCGTCCGTTGTGCGCTGGTGGATCGACCAGCTCGCCGAACCCGACGACGCCGACTACGACCCCATCAGCGCCAAGACGATCAAGAACACCCACGCCTACCTGTACATGTGCATGGAGGCTGCGGTCGCCGAGCGGGTTATCCGGGCGAACCCGTGCGGTCATTCCAAGCTGCCGAAGTGGGAGCCGCCGCAGCACCGGTACCTCACGCAGACCGAGCTGGGGGAGGTAATCGCGAAGATCCCGGCCCATTGGCGCCCCTTGGGCCTGTTTATCGCCGCGACCGGGTGCCGCGTGAGCGAAGCCCTGGGGATGAAGCAGCGGTGCGTGGATGTCCTCGGCGCGCGGGTGCGGTTCGAGTCGCAACTGTCCTACGTGAAAGGCGTCTACGTTGACGTGCCACTCAAGACGAAGGCGTCTCGCCGGACGATCGGCATCCCGCCTTCGCTGGTGGCGATGCTCGCCGAGCGGGCCGACATCGACGAGGGAGCGTACGTGTTCACTGCGATCCGCGGGGGGCCGATCTTCTACGACTACTTCAGGGAGGTCTGGCAGAAGGCGTTGAAGACGACAAAGTTCGAGGGGGTGCGGATCCACGACCTGCGGCACACGCACGCCGCGCACCTTATCTCTATCGGACGGCCGTTGACGGTGATCCAGCGCAGGCTCGGGCACTCCTCGATCCAGGTCACCTCCGACGTGTACGGCGGGCTGCTGCCAGAGGTTGAAGATGACACGGCGGCGGCCGTGGAGGGGTTCATCTCGGGTATCGATCTCGGGGGGATTGGTGGGGGAATAGTGGGGGAACAGGTCGGCGCACAACGGCCTACATTGACCGACGACGATACGCAAGGAACAAGAGAACCCCAGGTCAAGGCCGATTAGCCGCTGTGACCTGGGGCTGGGGAAGTAGCCCGGGTGGGATTCGAACCCACACTGTACGGGTTTTGAACCCGTACAGCGCGGGTTGCGCCGCTCACGTTTCGGTTCCATCGTCCGAAACGCTCGGCATAGGAACGTGCGGGCCCGGAACGCGGCGGCTAAGCTAGCGTCCTGGTGTGCCGGAAACGACGCACGCCCCCACACCGTCCAGCGCACGAAAGGTACGGACCCGCATGACGAGCAAGGCCGCCGAGGAGCCGCGCAAGCGCGTGCTCATCGCCGAAGACGAGGGGCTCATTCGCCTCGACCTGGCCGAGATGCTCACCGAGGAGGGCTACGAGGTCGTGGCCGAGGCCGCCGACGGCGAAGCCGCCGTGCGCCTCGCCCAGGAGCACCAGCCCGACCTGGTCATCTGCGACATCCAGATGCCGATCATGGACGGCCTCCAGGCCGCGGAGAAGATCGTCTCCGCGCGCATCGCCCCGGTAGTGATCCTCACCGCCTTCAGCCAGCGCGACCTCATCAGCCGCGCCCAGTCCGCCGGCGCCATGGCCTACCTCGTGAAGCCCTTCCAGAAGTCGGACCTGGTCCCCGCGATCGAGCTCTCCCTCACCCGCTTCGCCGAGATGACCGCCCTCGAGAAGGAGGTCGCGAACCTCACCGAGCGCCTCGAGGTCCGCAAGCTCGTCGACCGCGCCAAGGGCCTCCTCATGACCCAGTACGGCATGCCCGAGCCCGACGCGTTCCGCTGGATCCAGCGCGCCGCGATGGACCACCGCCTCTCGATGCGCGCCGTCGCCGAGCGCGTCATCGCCGAAGCCGAGCAGAAGGAAGCCCAGGAAGCCGAGTAGGCCTCCCACAGGTTCCACAAGGCCCGCGTCACCTGACGCGGGCCTTTCCTCTTGCCCGGGCCACGCCGTCACCGGCTTGTGCCGGACTTGTCGGACCCACTCGCTAGGCTCGGGGACGTGACCGCTTCGCAATCGCGCCTGCTCCTGATCGACGGCCATTCGATGGCCTTCCGCGCCTTCTTCGCGCTGCCCGCCGAGAAGTTCGCCACCGACGACGGCCAAGTCACCAACGCCGTCTACGGGTTCGCCTCGATGCTCATCAACCTGCTCAAGGCCGAGGAGCCCACCCACGTCGCGGTCGCCTTCGACGTCTCCCGCAAGTCCTTCCGCACCGAGGAGTACGCCGGGTACAAGGACGGCCGCGGCGAGACCCCCGAGGAGTTCAAGGGCCAGATCCCGATCATCCAGGAGCTCCTGGACGCCTTCGGCATCAAGTGGCTCACCAAGCAGAACTTCGAGGCCGACGACATCATCGCCACCCTCGCCACCCAGGGCGAGGCGGCCGGGTTCGCCACCCTCATCTCCTCCGGCGACCGCGACGCCATCCAGCTCGTCAACGACGCCACGACGCTGCTCTACCCGATCAAGGGCGTCACCGAGCTCGCCCGCTACACCCCCGAAGCCGTCGAGGCGAAGTACGGCGTGACCCCCGACCGCTACCGCGATCTCGCCGCGCTCGTGGGGGAGAAGGCGGACAACCTCCCCGGCGTCCCCGGCGTCGGCCCCAAGACCGCCGCGAAGTGGATCGTCAAGTACGGCTCCCTCGACGGCCTCGTCGCCAAGGCCGACGAGATCACCGGCAAAGCCGGCCAGAGCCTGCGCGACCACCTCGACGACGTCCTGCGCAACTACCGCCTGAACTGCCTCGTCTGCGACCTCGACATCGACCTCCACACCGGGGTCGAAGACCTCGAATGGCACGGCTGGAACGTCGCCGACACCAACCGCCTGTTCGACGCCCTCCAGTTCCGCGCCCTCGGCGAACGCCTCAACGCCAACCTCGCCGCGAAGGCCGTCGGCGCCGTGGCCGCCGTCCCCGCCGTCGAGGTGAGCAACACCGAGGCCGCCGCGCTCGTCCCCGGCGGGCTCGCCGCCTGGCTCGGCGAACGCGAAGCGGAGGTGGCGATCGCCTACTCCGGGACCTTCGCGTCCGGCGCGGGCTCGTTCGAGTCGATCGCGCTGGCCGAAGGGGGCCAGGCGCTCTGGTTCGAGCCGTCGCAGCTCGACGCCGAGGACGAGTCGGCCTGGGCTGCGTGGCTCGCCGACCCGGCGAAGGCCAAGGTCGTGCACGACGCGAAGTCGTTCCTGTGGGGCGCGGACGCGGCGGGCTGGCCCGAGGTCGCGGGGCTGAAGGCCGACACGGTGCTCGCCGCGTACCTCCTCAAGCCCGAGCAGCGCTCGTACGCGCTCGGCGACCTCGCGATGCAGTTCCTCGGCCGCGAGCTGGAGACCCCGGAGACGCCCGCCGACGACGGCGCCCTCGTGGGCCTCGACGCCGCCATGAACGACTCGACCGCGAAGCTCGAAGCCGACTGCGCCGCCGCAGCGGTGATCGCCGACCTCGCGGTCGAGCAGACCGCGCGCCTGGCCGACCGCCACCAGGCGAAGCTCGCCGAGCAGATGGAGTACCCGCTCGCGGGCGTCCTGGCGCGCATGGAGATCACCGGCATCGCCGCCGACGAGGGCCACTTCGCCGACATCGAGGCCGGGTTCGCGATGCAGTCGAAGGAGGCCACGGACCGCGCCCACGAGATCGTGGGCCGCCCGTTCAACGTCGGCTCCCCGAAGCAGCTCCAGGAGATCCTCTTCGAGGAGCTGAAGATGCCGAAGACGAAGCGCACCAAGACCGGCTACACCACCAATGCCGAAGCGCTGCAGCAGCTCTACGCGAAGAACCAGCACCCGCTGCTGGAGCAGCTGCTGCGGTTCCGCGATGTGGAGAAGCTCAAGCAGATCGTCGCCACCCTGCGGGCCACGATCCAGACGGACGGGCGCATCCACACCACGTTCCACCAGACCGTGGCCGCGACCGGGCGGCTCTCCTCGGCCGACCCGAACATCCAGAACATCCCGGTCCGCTCCGAGGCCGGGCGCAACATCCGCGCCGGGTTCGTCGTCTCCGAGGGCTTCGAGTCGCTCATGACCATCGACTACAGCCAGATCGAGATGCGGATCATGGCGAGCCTCACCGGCGACGAGGGGCTGATCGACGCGTTCGTCGCGGGCGAGGACATCCACAACGCCGTCGCCGCGAAGGTCTTCGCCGTCGCGCCCACCGCGGTGACCGCCGAGCACCGCCGCAAGATCAAGGCCATGTCCTACGGGCTCGCGTACGGGTTGTCCACGTACGGGCTCAGCCAGCAGCTCGCGGTCTCCACCGAGGAGGCCCAGCAGCTCTCGAACGACTACTTCGACCGCTTCGGGAAGGTCCGCGACTACCTGCACCGCGTCGTCGAGGAGGCCCGCAAGACCGGCTACACCGAGACGATCATGGGCCGGCGCCGGTACTTCCCCGACCTCACCTCCGACAACCGCCAGCGCCGCGAGATGGCCGAGCGGGCCGCGCTCAACGCCCCGATCCAGGGCAGCGCCGCCGACATCATGAAGACCGCGATGCTCGGCGTCGACCGGGAACTGCGCGCCTCCGGGCTCGCCTCGCGCGTGCTGCTCCAGGTCCACGACGAATTGGTGTGCGAAGTCGCACCCGGTGAGTCGAAGGCGCTCGAAACGCTCGTGCGCGAGCAGATGTCGAACGCCGCCGAACTCGCGGTGCCCCTCACGGTGTCGGCCGGGTTCGGCGAATCGTGGGAAGCCGCTGCCCATTAGCCGTGGCTGTCGACACGAGGTACAGGCCCGGACTGGCGCGCGGTAATCGCGCACGGTAACCTGGACTGGCCTGGGCATGTCCGCGTCCTCAGAAGGGAGCAGGACGCGTTGCCAGCGGCAAGGGCGGCCCGGGAACGAACTGCGAGCATTCGCGTCTAGCGAGGGCGCGGGCGCGAGCCCACGAATTTACGTATCCGGAGCACCAGCCCACATGACGAGCAGCATCGAGGCCACCTCGAGCAACGCTGAGAACAGCACGGTCGAAGAGTTTCTTTCCGACGAGGACCTCCTCGCCGCGATCGACGCGACCATCAAATACTTCAATGACGGCGATATCGTCGAAGGTACCGTCGTCAAGGTCGACCGGGATGAAGTCCTGCTCGACATCGGCTACAAGACCGAGGGCGTCATCCCCTCGCGCGAGCTGTCGATCAAGCATGACGTCGACCCTGAAGACGTCGTCTCTGTGGGCGACCACGTCGAGGCCCTCGTCCTCCAGAAGGAAGACAAAGAAGGCCGCCTGATCCTCTCCAAGAAGCGCGCCCAGTACGAGCGCGCCTGGGGCACCATCGAGAAGATCAAGGAAGAGGACGGCGTCGTTCGCGGCTCCGTCATCGAAGTGGTCAAGGGCGGTCTCATCCTCGACATCGGCCTGCGCGGCTTCCTGCCCGCGTCCCTGGTCGAGATGCGTCGTGTGCGCGACCTGCAGCCGTACGTCGGCCGCGAGCTTGAAGCCAAGATCATCGAACTCGACAAGAACCGCAACAACGTGGTCCTGTCGCGTCGCGCCTGGCTCGAGCAGACCCAGTCCGAGGTCCGCACTGAGTTCCTGCACCAGCTCGCCAAGGGCCAGGTCCGCAAGGGCACGGTCTCCTCGATCGTCAACTTCGGCGCGTTCGTCGACCTGGGCGGCGTGGACGGCCTCGTGCACGTCTCCGAGCTGTCCTGGAAGCACATCGACCACCCGTCCGAGGTCGTCGAGGTCGGTCAGCCGGTCGAGGTCGAGGTCCTCGAGGTGGACCTGGACCGCGAGCGCGTCTCCCTGTCGCTGAAGGCGACCCAGGAAGACCCGTGGCGCCAGTTCGCCCGCACCCACGCGATCGGCCAGATCGTGCCGGGCAAGGTCACCAAGCTCGTCCCCTTCGGCGCGTTCGTGCGCGTCGAGGACGGCATCGAGGGCCTGGTGCACATCTCCGAGCTGGCCGAGCGCCACGTGGAGGTTCCCGAGCAGGTCGTCAAGGTCGGCTCCGACGCCATGGTCAAGGTCATCGACATCGACCTGGACCGCCGCCGGATCTCGCTCTCGCTCAAGCAGGCCAACGAGGCCTACGTCGAGAACGAGGAGCAGTTCGACCCGACGCTGTACGGCATGGCCGCGCAGTACGACGACCAGGGCAACTACATCTACCCGGACGGTTTCGACTCCGAGACCGGCGAGTGGATGGAAGGCTTCGACGAGGCCCGCGAGGAGTGGGAGCGTCAGTACGCCGAGGCCCGCACCCGCTGGGAAGAGCACGGCAAGCAGATCGCCGAGCGCGTCATCACCGAGGCCCCCGCCAAGCCCGCCGAGGGCGAAGCGGCTCCGAAGGGTGACAAGAAGGGCGGCAAGGCCCCTGAGAAGAAGTCGGCCCCGGCCGAGCCTCAGGGCACCCTCGCCACCGACGAGGCGCTCGCCGCGCTTCGCGAGAAGCTGGCCGGCAACTAGTCGTCGCCCGTTTAGCTGAAATACACACTGCCCGTCCCAGGCCGTTCGCCTGGGGCGGGTAGTGTTTTATTTGTGCTTAGAGTCGCATTGACAGGTGGCATCGGAGCCGGTAAGAGCACGGTCGCAGCGAAGCTGTCAGATCTCGGGGCCCGCGTCGTCGACGCGGACGCCCTCTCCCGCGAAGTCGTCGCCCCGGACACCGAGGGCCTCGCCGCGGTGGTCTCCCGTTTCGGACCCGCAGTCCTGGACGCCGACGGCGCGCTCGACCGCGCCGCGCTCGCGAAGATCGTCTTCGACAGCCCGGCCGCCAGGTCCGAGCTGGAGGCGATCGTGCATCCGCGCGTCCGCGCCCGCGCCCGAGAACTCACCGACGCCATGCCCGACGACGCGATCGTCGTCCAAGACATCCCGCTCCTGGCCGAAACCGGCCAGGCGCCCGGCTTCCACCTCAACATCGACGTGGAGGCGCCGCGAGAGCTCCGGCTCGAACGGCTCGAACAGCGCGGCCTGCCCCGCGCCGACGCCCTCCGCAGGATCGACGCGCAGGCCTCCGACGCGGAGCGCCGCGAGGTCTGCGACGTGGTCCTCCAGAACGGGGGCGACCGCCACGAGCTCGAACGACGCGTGACCCTCCTGTGGGAGGACCGCATCGTGCCGTTCGCCGAGAACCTGCAGCTCGGCCGCTACGAACCGCGGCCCGAGAAGCTCCAGCTCGTCGAGACCGACCCGTCCTGGGCGCACCGCTTCGAGCACCACGCCGCGCGGCTGCGCCGCGTCATGGGCCCCAGCGCCGTCCGCATCGACCACGTCGGCTCGACCGCCGTCCCCGGGCTCATCGCGAAGGAGGTGATCGACATCCAGGTCACCGTGGTGACGCTGCACATCGTCGACGCCTTCGCCGAGTCCCTGGGCGACGCCGGGTACTTCGGCAAGGTCCTCCACGACTCGGTCAAGCCCGAGTTCCCGGACCCGGCCCAGTGGGAGAAGCGCTTCTACGGGTACGCGGACCCGGGCAACATCGCCCACATCCACTTCCGGCCCATCGAGAGCCCCGGCCAGCGGTTCGCGCTGCTGTTCCGCGACTGGCTCCGCTCGGACGCGCGGGCGAGGGACGAGTACGCCCACGCCAAGCGCGCGCTCGCCGCGAAGTTCGAGCTGGCCGGCGACTACACCGCGGCCAAGGAGCCCTGGTTCGACAACGAGGCCTGGACCCGTGCGAACCGCTGGGCCGACGAGACCGGATGGCACGCCCCGGTTTGCTGATCGGGAGGTGATGCAGACGGGCCCGGTCATTCTCGACCGGGCCCGTCGCATCGCCGAAGGGTCAGCCGATCTGCTCGGCGAGCTCCAGGGGGATCTCCGTCATCGGGAAGTCCTCATCGGACAGTTCGGCGCTCGCGACGCCGTAGAACGACATCATCTCGACCTCGGCCAGGTCCTCGCCGCTGAGGTGGTAGCGGAACGCCGACTGGCCCGCGGCGGCCTCCGCGTCCCCGGCGACCGGGAACTCGACCACCTGCACCTGGTCGCCGTCCCGTTCATCGGTGCGCAGCAGGAACGCCTTCTCCTGCATGGTCTTCGGGTCGTCGGCCTCCGCAGCGGCCATCTCCAGGAGCCGGAACACGAGCGACTCGACCGCGCCGAAGTGCTCGGCCGCGTCCTCGTCCGCCAGCGCGTGCGCCTCCCAGCCCTCGCTCGGCGGCGTCTCGGGCAGCTCATCGCCCTCGGCCGCGACCGTGGCGTACCCGCCGGGCCTGGCCAGGAACAGCCGCTGGCCGCTCGCGTCCGTCAGGTGCAGGTAGGCGGTCATGGTGCGCCAGTCGACCGAGCCGTACCCCGTGGTCACCTGGCCGTCGCCGGTCGGCACGGTCAGCTCCACCTCGGCGGTGTCCTCCCAGTTGCCCTCACGCACGGCGGCGATCGTCTCCGCCAGGTCCTCGTCGACCGGGGCGGGCGCGATCACCGGGCCGCCCAGGAGGTCGTTGGCGACCAGCCCGCTCGCGTCGAACTCGACGTCGCGCAGGAAGTCCACGGACGAGAGGCTCGCCTCGCCGGTGTTCACCTGGAACCGGCGCAGGTCCCCGGCCGCGTCGAGCGAGTACAGCGCCTCGGGGCTCGCCGCGCCCCGCTGGCTCGACTCGACCATGATGGGCGCGCGGAACGAGTCGACGGGCTGGCCGTCGATGACGCCCTCTTCGCGCCAGGTGGCCTTCTCGGCCAGTTCGGCCGGGTCGTCCGCTTCGGCGCTGGTCAGGGTGAACAGCGACGACGCGAGGATGTCGACGGTGGTCTCCAGGGGCGTGGCCGCGCCGGAGAGCATCTGCCGGGTCGTCCAGCCGTCCTCGGGGACGCGCAGCTCGTCGAAGGCCGCCTCGTCGTCCGCGTGCGTCGCGATCAGGCCCGGGATGGCCTGGACCAGCCGGTGGCCCTCGCCGTCGGGCACGCGCGCGTACAGCAGCGGCACCTGCCAGTCGAGGTAGCCGTCCGCGACGACCGTCTCGCCGTCCATCGGCACGCTGAAGCGCAGCGCGACCGGCTCGGCGCCGAAGTTGCGCTCGCGCATCCCGGCCAGCAGCGCGGCCTCCTCCTCGTTCACGGGCCGCTCGGCGTTCGTGCCGCCGGGACTGCAGGAGACGGCGAACCAGCCGGCGACCGCGATCGCGACGAGGATGGCCATGACCCACATCAGGGCCGATTTCCAGGGAACTGCGGTAGTGGAGCTCACGCAGGGACCAACGAGTCGGACCGGGAAAAGTCACCGCCGATCGCGAAGTGTGTCGTACCCCGGCGCTACGGTTGGGCCGTGGCATTCGATATTCCGCGCGCCGAGGGGCGCTTCGAGGTGGTATCCGACTGGGAGCCGTCGGGGGACCAGCCGACCGCGATCAAGCAGCTGACCGAACGCGTCGAACGGGGCGAGCGGGACGTGGTCCTGCTCGGCGCGACCGGCACCGGCAAGTCGGCCACGTCGGCGTGGCTCATCGAGCAGCTCCAGCGCCCGGCGCTGGTGATGGTCCACAACAAGACCCTCGCCGCGCAGCTGGCGAAGGAGCTGCGCGAGCTGCTGCCGAACAACGCGGTCGAGTACTACGTCTCCTACTACGACTACTACCAGCCCGAGGCCTACGTCGCGCAGTCCGACACCTACATCGAGAAGGACGCCTCGATCAACGAGGAGGTCGAGCGGCTGCGCCACCGCGCCACCTACTCGCTGCTGACCCGCCGCGACGTCGTCGTGGTCGCCACCGTCTCGGCGATCTACGGCCTCGCCACCCCCGCCGAGTACCTGGAGCAGGCCACCGAGGTCGCCGTGGGCCAGGAGTGGGACCGCGACAAGCTGCTGCGGCGGCTCGTCGACGTCCAGTACGGCCGCAACGACGTCGCGTTCACCCGCGGCACCTTCCGGGTGCGCGGCGACACGATCGAGATCATCCCGGCCTACGAGGAGCTGGCGATCCGCATCGAGATGTTCGGCGACGAGATCGACCGGCTCTACTACCTGCACCCGATCACCGGCGACGTCATCCGCGAGGTCGACCGGGTGCTCATCTTCCCCGGCTCGCACTACGCCACCGGCAACGAGCGGATGGCCCGCGCGATCCGCGACATCGAGGTCGAGCTGGAGGAGCGGCTGACGGAGCTGGAGTCCCAGGGCAAGCTCCTGGAGGCGCAGCGGCTGCGGATGCGCACCGTGTTCGACCTGGAGAACATGAAGCAGATCGGCACCTGCAACGGCATCGAGAACTACTCGCGGCACATCGACGGCCGCGCGGCGGGCACCCCGCCGCACACGCTGCTCGACTACTTCCCGTCCGACTTCGTCACCATCGTCGACGAGTCGCACCAGACCATCCCCCAGATCGGCGCGATGCACGAGGGCGACGCCTCGCGCAAGCGCAACCTCGTGGACTTCGGGTTCCGGCTGCCCAGCGCGCTCGACAACCGGCCGCTGCGCTTCGACGAGTTCCGCGAGCGCGTGGGCCAGAGCGTCTACCTCTCGGCCACGCCCGGCAAGTGGGAGCTGGAGCAGACCAAGGGCCAGTTCGTGGAGCAGGTCATCCGCCCCACCGGCCTGGTCGACCCGCACGTGGAGGTCCGCCCCACCAAGGGCCAGATCGACGACCTCATGCACGAGATCAACGAGCGCGCGAAGCGGAACGAGCGCGTCCTGGTCACGACGCTGACCAAGAAGATGGCCGAGGACCTCACGGACTACTTCATGGACAACGGCATCCGGGTGCGGTACCTGCACTCCGAGGTCGAGACGCTCCGCCGGGTCGAGCTGCTGGGCGAGCTGCGGCGCGGCGACTACGACGTGCTCGTGGGCATCAACCTCCTCCGCGAGGGCCTCGACCTGCCGGAGGTCTCGCTCGTGGCGATCCTCGACGCGGACAAGGAGGGGTTCCTGCGCTCGGGGACCTCGCTGATCCAGACGATCGGCCGCGCGGCCCGCAACGTCTCGGGCACCGTGATCATGTACGCGGACAAGCTCACCGACTCGATGAAGTCCGCGCTCGACGAGACCGACCGGCGCCGCGAGAAGCAGATCGCCTACAACAAGGAGCACGGGATCGACCCGCAGCCGCTGCGCAAGCGCATCGGCGACATCATGGAGGACCTGTACGACTCGGCCGCCGAGACCGCGAAGGTCCTCGAGGACGACCCGTGGGCGACCCTCCCGAAGGGCAAGCGCGAGCAGGGTGCCGGGAAGGTCCGCTCCGAGATCCTCAAGCAGCTCGAGGAGCGCAACGAGCAGATGCTTGCGGCCGCAAGGGAACTCAGGTTCGAGCTCGCGGCGGCCTACCGCGACGAGATCACCGACCTAAAACGCGAGCTCCGCGAGATCGACGAGGCGAGCTAGAGCTCCGCCGTGGCCCGGGTGGGCCGCCTGAGAGAAAATCTGGACTGCGGATCCCTCGTCGCAAGTACTGCTCCGCTGCGCTCCGCTTACGTACTAGCTTCCTCACGATCCTTGCCAGATTTCCACTCAGACGGCCCCTGGGGCCCGGGCGTCAGTCGAGGTCCTCGAAGTGCTCGACCAGCGGGGGCTGGGAGAAGTACGGGCCGATGGCCTCGCGCCACTTCGGGAAGCGGTCGGTCTCGCGGAAGCCCGTCTCGTGGGCCTCGACGGAGTCCCACTCGATGAGGAGCACGAAGCGGTGGGGCGTCTCGACGCCCTGGGTCATGCGCATCGAGCGCAGGCCGGGGGAGACCTTGACGAACTCACGGGCTTCGCGGTACGCCTTCTTGAAAGCGTCTTCCTGCCCCGGGGTGATCTTGATTTCAGCGACTTCGAGAACCATAGGCGGAGCCTTCCACAGCTCCCGCCACAGCGGCACCACCCGCTGTAGTGTCGAGAGTGAAGTCACAAATCTGACTGGTGACAAGTCGGCTTTCGGCAGGCAGAATGGTCCCGTCTGTTCAGAATCAGGTATGTGGGGAGTATCCCGCAGCGCCCAGCGCTGTTAGCGTCGTCGTCAATGCACGGGACCGCGATCGGTCCCCGGTGGCGCTGGTCCGCGAGGATCGGGAGAGACCATGTGACCCTCCAAAGGCAAGGAAGGCAACACATTGGACCTCCCCGCGTGGGCCTGGGCTCTCACGATGGTGGTGCTGGCGTCCGTGGTCGTGCTCGACCTGGCGATGGCCATCCGCAACCCCCACAAACTCTCGACAAAGGAATCCGCCACCTGGGCGGGCGTTTACATCGGTGCGGCGCTGGTCTTCGGCGCCATCATGTTCGTCACCCAAGGTGCGACCTACGGCGGCCAGTTCTACGCCGGATACCTGACCGAGCTCGCGCTCTCGGTCGACAACCTGTTCGTCTTCCTGCTCATCATCCAGGGCTTCCGCGTCCCCGCGGTCCTCCAGTCGCGCGTGCTGCTCGTCGGCATCGTGCTCTCGATCGTCCTGCGCGGCGGCTTCATCGCCGTCGGCTCGGTGCTCATCGCCAAGTTCAGCTGGGTCTTCCTCATCTTCGGCGCGATCCTCATCTGGACCGCGATCGGGCAGCTCCGCGAGAACGCCCACGAGAACGACGAAGAGGGCCCCGAGCACTACGAGAAGTCCCGCTTCATGAAGTTCGCCGAGTCGAAGCTGCGCGTCAGCGCCGACTACCACGGCAGCAAGCTGTTCGCCCGCATCGACGGCGTCAAGTTCGTGACCCCGCTGCTGCTGGCCATGATCGCGATCGGCTCGACGGACATCCTGTTCGCGCTCGACTCGATCCCGGCGATCTTCGGCCTCACCCAGGAGCCGTACCTGGTCTTCACGGCCACGATCTTCGCGCTCATGGGCCTGCGCCAGCTGTACTTCCTGCTGGCCGCGATGCTCAAGTCGCTGAAGTACCTGCACCTGGGCCTGGCCGCGATCCTCGGCTGGATCGGCGTCAAGCTCGTCATGAACGGCCTGGCCGAGAACCAGCTGCCGTTCATCAACGGCGGCCACCACATCGAGTGGATGCCGCACATCCCGACCACGCTCTCGCTCGGCGTCATCGCCGGCGTGCTCGCCGCGGTCGTGCTCGCCAACTGGATCATCCTGCGCCGCCAGGGCAAGTCCTTCAAGGAGCTCTTCGCGGAGTCCGAGGCGGAGATGGACGCGACCGGCGGCGGGGCCCCCGCCGTGGCCGTGGCCGAGAAGTAAGCCCAGCAAGCGGAACGGCCCGCCTCCCCATCACGGGGAGGCGGGCCGTTCCTTTTGTCTTAAGGCCGCACGGGCAGGCGGCGGCACGCGGTGATGCCGGACAGCTCGGAGTCCTTGAGCGATTCGATGACGACCTTGCCGTAGACCGAGGACGAGAAGATGACCTCGGGCAGGTCCGACTGACTGCGCTCGGCCATGATCGCCGGGGTCTTCGGGTCGCCTCCGTGCTCGATGAATACAAGGTCGCCCGGGTGCAGGTCCTCGAACTCGACGGCCTCGCCGGACTCGATGAGCGCGTCGTTGAAGCGCGGCACGTCGATGCCCAGCTGGCGGTAGACCACCCAGATCAGGCCGGGCGCGTCGATGCCGTAGGCGCTGACGCCGCCGTGCAGGTACGGGATCTCCAGGAGCTGCTGGGCGAGCTTGACCGCGTCGAGCCCGGCCGCGATGAGGCCGGTGGCGGGCGCTTCGCTGACCGGCTCGCTGGCGAGGTCGCGCTGGGGCACCCAGCCGGGCTGCCGCGGCCCGGGCAGGCCCACGGGGACCCAGCCGCGGTAGGCGGCGCCGACGACCCGCAGGCGCGTGCCGAGCGTGACGCCGGGGATGGCGACGTCGCCGCCCGGCTCGTCGCGCACGGCCGTCGCGGTGGCGCTCACGAAGTGCTCGACGCCGTCCGTGTCGCCCTCGGCGGGGTGCACGAGCTGGTCGAGCGGGACCCAGCCGGAGGTGTGCTGCTGCGCGCAGGAGACCTCGGCCCAGCCGTCGGCGATCTGGAGCACCTCGACGCGGGTGCCGAGGAGGCACTGCGTGCGCACGCGTCCTTTGAGGCCGTTGGCGCGGATGTCGTTGGTGAGCCGGGCGACCCATTCGCGGATGGCGGACGGCACGCCGAGCGCGAGCCGGTCCTCCGGTCCGGGGGCCGAGGGCTGGGCCCAGAGGGTCGCGACTGCGACGTTGATCAACGCCGGTTGTCCAGGTGCGATCGGCACGGTTGGTTCTCTCCGGATGGCTTGAGCGGTTTCGTCGTATGAAACGCGAGCAGGGGGGACCTCCACCAGCCCGCCGCGTTCGTCGCAGCACCGACCACCCACTGTAGCAAGTGTATCCAGATCGCGACGCTGCGGTCTGAGTGTGATGCCGGAGGCCTATTCCGCCCAATGGCCGTGAACCATGCGAAATATCCCTGTGACCGCCCTGTGGCAAGATTTTTGCCATGACCGCAGTGCACGAAGCCCTCAGCCGCCTGTCCGCCGCCGCCGACGCGGGGGAGGCCCCGGCCGCCGCCGACCTCGAAGCGGTGCTGGCGAGCGCGGACGCCGAGCTCATGGACGTGGTCGCCGCCGCGGCGCGACTCCGCTTCCGCCACTTCGGGAACACCGTGAAGCTGAACTACCTGGTGAACCTCAAGAGCGGGCTGTGCCCTGAGGACTGCGGCTACTGCTCGCAGCGGCTGGGTTCGAAGGCCGACGTGCTGGTCTACAAGTGGCTGAGCCCGGAGCAGGCGGCCGAGCAGGCCGCCGCGGGCGTCGCGGGCGGCGCATCGCGGGTGTGCCTGGTCGCGAGCGGGCGCGGTCCGACCGATATGGACGTCGAGCGGGTGGGCAAGACGATCGCCGCGGTGAAGAACGCGGCGCCGGGCGTCGAGGTGTGCGCGTGCCTGGGCCTGCTCAAGGACGGGCAGGCCGAGCGCCTGGCCGACCTCGGCGCGGACGCCTACAACCACAACCTGAACACCTCCGAGGACACGTACGCCGAGATCTGCTCGACACACACGTTCAACGACCGCGTCGACACCGTGAACACGGCCCACGGCGCGGGCCTCTCGCCCTGCTCGGGCCTCATCGCGGGCATGGGGGAGTCGGACGCCGACCTGGTCTCGGTCGCGTTGGGGCTCAGGGGCCTCGACGTGGACTCCATCCCGGTGAACTTCCTGCTGCCGTTCGACGGGACGCCGCTGGAGGACACGTGGGAGCTGGACCCGCGCCGGTGCCTGCGGATCCTCGCGATGGTGCGCCTGGCGAACCCCGCCGCCGAAGTGCGGCTCGCGGCCGGGCGCGAGGTGCACCTGCGGCACATGCAGGGCGTGGCGCTCCAGGTCGTGAACTCGATCTTCCTGGGGGACTACCTGACGAGCGAGGGCCAGGCCGCGAAGGACGACCTCGCGCTCATCGCCGACGCCGGGCTCGTCCCGCTCGGACTCGAGAGTGCTCCGGAAGCGGTCCGCGAAGCGGTCAAGCCGCGCAAGCGCGGCGCGGGCACGGACGTGGCGCCGAACGCGTAGGACGCCGAACGGCCGATCTGATATCCGGCCGAACGCCGGACCCCGAAAATCGACAAAAGCGCATACGATTTCGCTTCGACCTTTACTTACTCGCCAGTAAGTGACCCATCGGTAGCGAATACACCTTGAGGTGATCGGAATGCGTTCCCCCGCAACAACGTCGGCGCTCGCAGCACTCGCCGCGACGGCGTCGATCGCCCTCGTGGCGTGCTCCGAACCCGAGGAGGCGCCGACCCCCGGCGTCACCGAGACGACGGTGACGATCGGCACACACCAGCCGCTGACCGGGCCCGCGGCGGCCGGGTACGCGGCCGTCTCGGCGGCGACCCTGGCGTACTTCGAGTACGTGAATGCGAACGGCGGCATCAACGGCCGCAGCATCGAGTACCTCGTCAAGGACGACGCGTACGACCCGGTCGCCACCCAGACCGCCGTCACCGAGCTCGTCGAGCAGGACGACGTGCTCGCCATCGTCAACGGCCTCGGCACCCCCACGCACTCCTCGGTCCTCGACTACGTCGACGACGAGGGCGTGCCCGACCTGTTCATCTCCTCGGGCTCGCGCGTGTGGAACCAGCCGGACATCTACCCCAACACCTTCGGCTTCAACGCCGAGTACGTCACCGAGGGCGCCGCGCTGGCCCAGTACGCGGTCGACCGGGAGCCGGACGCCACGGTCTGCGTCCTCGGCCAGGACGACGACTACGGCGAAGGCATCCTCGAAGGCGTCGAGATCATCGTGGAGAGCAACGAGATCACCGAGGTCCAGACCTACGCGTCCTCAGACGAGGACCTGAACAGCCAGATCGGCGCGCTCATGGCCGCCGGATGCGAGGTCAACATCCTCGGCACCATCAACGGGTTCACCGCCATGGCGATGGCCACCGCCGCGCAGGCCGACTGGTTCCCGCAGTGGTACGTCTCCTCCTCGGGCGCGGACTACCCGACGCTCCTGGAGTACCTCGGCGAGGCGGGCCCGGCCCTGCTCGAGGGCATGGTCAGCGTCAACTACCTGCCGTTCAACGCCGACAGCGAGTGGAACGTCCTGTTCAGGGAGATCAACGACGAGTACAACGACGGCGCGCCGTTCACCGCGAACACGGTGTTCGGGATGAGCGTCGGCTACCTGTTCGCCGAGGCCCTGGCCGCCGCGGGGGACGAGCCGACGCGCGAGTCGCTCATCGCCGCGGTCGAATCGGGCGAGCTGCAGGGCAACGGCATCGTCCCGCTGGGCTACAGCGACAGCAACCACGCCGGGTACCAGACCGTCGGCATCGCCACGATCAGCGACGGCGTCCAGAGCTACGAGGGCACGACCTACCGCGTGGACGTGGCCGAGGTGGTCGAGGTCGACGCCGCGCCGGTGCCGCTGGAGCACCTCGGCATCCCGCAGGGCTAGTTCAGCGGCGCGGTCGACTCGCGGACGACGAGCTCGGTCGCGAGCTCGAGGCGCGGGGAGTCGATGTCGTTGCCCGCGGCCATCTCCAGGACCGTGCGGGCGGCGAGGGCGCCCATCTCGGCCAGGGGCTGGCGGATCGTCGTGAGCGGCGGGCTGCACCAGCGCGACTCGGGCAGGTCGTCGAAGCCGATGACGCTGACGTGCTCGGGGATGCGCAGGCCCTGCTGGCGGATCGCCTCGTACGCGCCGAAGGCCATCTGGTCGGAGGACGCGAAGATCGCGGTCGGCGGCTCGGGCAGGCGCAGGAGCGCGGCGGCGGCGTCGAAGCCGGACTGGTGGTAGAAGTCGCCGTCGTAGATCAGCGCCGGGTCGTACGCGATGCCCGCCGCGTCGAGGGCGGCGCGGTAGCCGTCGAAGCGCGCCCGCGAGCACAAGACCTGCTTCGGGCCGTGGATGAAGCCGATACGGGTGTGGCCCAAGGAGATCAGGTGCTCGGTCGCGGCCAGGCCGCCCGCCCAGTTCGTGGCCCCGATCGCCGGGGCGTCCATCGTCGGGCCGCCCGAGGGGTCGAGCACGACCATCGGGACGCCCAGGTGCCGCAGCTGCTCCAGGATCGGCGACGCGAGCTGCGAGACGACCAGGATCACGCCGTCCGAGGCGCGCGTGCGGAGGTTGTCCAGCCACTGCTCGGTCGAGGCGCGGCGGCGGTGGACCGCCGAGACCACGGTGCCCACCCCGGCCGCGTGCGCGGCGTCTTCGACGCCGCGGATGATCTCCACGGCCCAGGGGCTGTCCAGCTCGTTGAAGACCAGGTCGACCAGGCGGGCGCGGCTGGGCGCGCGCGTGGAGCGGCGGCGCTGGTAGCCGCGCTCGTTCAGCAGCTCCTCGACGCGCTTGCGCGTCTCGGGGGCGACGTCCGAGCGGCCGTTGATGACGCGCGAGACCGTCGGCACGCTGACGCCGGCCTCGTCCGCGATGGCGCGGATGGTGATCCGGCCGTGTTCGTCTTCGCTCAAGGGTCCTCCTGGTCGTTCCTGCCCAACCGTAGTGCCGACATCTTATAGCGGCGCCTCTGGGCTCCCGGATTCCACCCGAAACTTTCGAGAACTTTGCTCGATCAAGCGGCCTGGGCAAACGCATCCCACGATGAAATCAAGCCTAGAAGTACCCCGTCATCAATGTTATGGTGTGCAAACCTGTATCGAAAACGATCAGAAAAGTTTCAGAAACTATCGGCCCCGGAGCTAGCAGTTCAACCTCCAGGGCCGCTTGAGTGGAGCAGCATGGACACCGACACCCCCGCCGAGGCGACCGAACGGGCCGCAAGTCTGGTCAAGCGCATGACGCTTGAGGAGAAGTGCGCGCAGCTGTACAGCCTCTGGCTCGGCGTCGACGCGGACGCCGGCGACATGGCCCCGCACCAGAGCGAGCAGGCGGGCGGCAACGACGACGGCGGCGACCCCACCGCCCACGGACTCGGCCAGATCACCCGCCCCTTCGGATCCGCCCCCGTCCCCGCCGCCGAAGGCGCCGCGAACCTCGCCGCCTTCCAGCGGCGCATCCGCGCCAACAGCCGCTTCGGCATCGCCGCCCTCGCCCACGAGGAATGCCTCACCGGCTTCATGGCCCACGGCGCGACCATCTTCCCCACGGCACTCGCCTGGGGCGCGACCTTCGACCCCGACCTCATCGGCGCGATGGCCCAGCAGATCGGCGTCACCATGCGCGGCGTCGGCGTCCACCAGGGCCTCGCGCCCGTCCTCGACGTCGTCGCCGACTCCCGCTGGGGACGCACCGAGGAGACCATGGGCGAGGACCCCTACCTCACCGGCACCCTCGCGACCGCCTACGTCGCGGGCCTCCAGGACTCCGGCATCATCGCCACCCTCAAGCACTTCGCCGGGTACTCCGCCTCCCACGCCGCCCGCAACTTCGGCCCGGTCTACATGGGCCCCAGGCAGTTCGCCGAGACCTACCTGACCCCCTTCGAGATGGCCGTCCGCATCGGCCGCGCCGGGTCCGTGATGCCCTCCTACGCCGCCAACGACGGCATCGCCTCGCACGCCAACCCCGAACTCCTGCAGACGGTCCTGCGCGACGAATGGGGCTTCGACGGCACCGTCGTCTCCGACTACTTCGGCGTCAACTTCCTCAACTCCCTCCACAGCGTCGCCGCCGACAAGTCCGAGGCCGCCGTCCTCGGACTCGCGGGCGGCGTCGACGTGGAGCTCCCCGGCGTCGACTGCTACGGCGGGCCCCTCCAGGCCGCCGTCGCCGCCGGACGCATCGACGAAGGCGTGGTCGACCGCGCCGTCGAACGCGTCCTCACCCAGAAGATCCACCTCGGCCTGCTCGACGAGCTCCCCGAGCCCGCCGCCGAGATCGACCTGAACCCGCCGAGCGCCCGCGCGCTGGCCGCCGAGGTCGCCCGCAAGTCGATCGTGCTCCTGGAGAACGACGGCACGCTGCCGCTGCGCGCCGACCTGGGCCGCGTCGCGCTCCTCGGGCCGGTCGCGGACGACAAGGCCGTCATGCTCGGCTGCTACGCCTTCCCGAACCACCACGGCCGCAACGACGCCGCGTCGATCGACTCGGACGACCCCTACCCGCACGTGGACATGGGCGTCGCGATCAGCACGGTCCTCGACCGGCTCGCCGCAGACCTGCCGGGCGCGGTCGTCGAGCACCTGGCCGCGGGCTCGGTCCTGGACGCGACCGACACCGAGATCAGCGCGGCCGCGAACGCCGCCGCCTCGGCCGACCTCGCGATCGTCGCTGTCGGCGACCGCTCCGGCCTGTTCGGCCGCGGGACCTCCGGCGAAGGCTGCGACGCGCCGTCGCACGCGCTGCCGGGCCGCCAGGCCGAACTGCTCGAAGCGGTGCTCGACTCGGGCACGCCCACGGTCGTCGTCGTCATCTCCGGCCGCCCGTACGCGCTCGGCACCGCCCCCGAGCGGGCCGCCGCGATCGTGCAGGCGTTCCTGCCCGGCCAGGAGGGCGCGAGCGCGATCAGCGCGGTGCTCACCGGCGCGGCCGAGCCCGAGGGCCGCCTCCCCGTCGGCGTCCCCGCGCGCCCGGACTCGCCGCCCGCGACCTACCTCGCGCCCGAGCTGGCGCGCCGCTCGTCGGTCTCGTCGGTGGACCCGACGGCCCGCTACGTCTTCGGCTACGGCCGCTCCTACACCGAGTTCGCGTGGGAGGAACCGGAACTGGTGTCCGGCGCCGAGGTCGGCCCGGAAGGGACGGTCGAGGTCGCGGTGCGCGTGCGCAACACCGGCGAGCGCCACGGCACCGAGGTCGTGCAGCTCTACCTCCACGACCCGGTCGCCTCCGCGGTCCGGCCCGTGCAGCGCCTCGTCGGCTTCGCGCGGCTCGACCTGGCCCCCGGAGAGGCCCGCGAGGCCCGCTTCGCCATGCCCGTCGACCTCGCCGCGTTCGTCGGCGTCGACGGCGCGTGGACCGTCGAGGCCGGGGCGCTCGAACTGCGCCTGGCCCGCTCGGCCGCGGACACCGTGGCCTCGCTGAACGTCGAGGTGACCGGCAGCCGCCGCCTGGAGCCGGGCACGCGCGCCCTGGCGACCCAGGTCACTTCGAAGACCGTCGTCGGCTAGTATCGACAAGACGCTGGAAAACGCTTACACAACCGTTGTGACGAAGGAGTCCACTGTGTCCTCCCCCTACCGCCTCGCCGTCGTCGGCACCGGCGGCATCGCCCACCTGCACGCCGAGCAGCTGCGCGAACACTGCAAGGGCCGCATCGAACTGGTCGCGGCCGTCGACCCCGACGCCGACCGCCTCGAGGCGTTCAAGGCGAAGTTCGACGTCGAGCGCGGCTACGCCTCGATCGAAGCGCTGCTCGCCGCCGAGACCCTCGACCTCGTCGACCTCTGCACCCCGCCCGTGGCCCACGCGCCCGGCGCCATCGCCGCCCTCGAAGCGGGCGTCGGCGTCATCTGCGAGAAGCCCCCGGCGCTGAGCCTGGAGGAGTTCGACCGGATCGCGGCCGCCGCGGCCGCCTCCACCGCCGACTTCGCGCTCATCTCCCAGCACCGCTTCGGCTCCGCGGCCGAGCGCGTCCGCGACATGACCGCCTCCGGCGTCCTCGGACGCCTCGCCGTCGCCAAGTGCGACACCCTCTGGTACCGCCCCGAGGAGTACTTCGCCGTCGAGTGGCGCGGCCGCTGGGAGACCGAGGGCGGCGGCCCCACCATGGGCCACGGCATCCACCAGATCGACACGCTCCTGTCCCTCGTCGGGCCCTGGTCCGAGGTGGTCGCCACCGCGCACCGCCACCGCCGCATCACCAACACCGAGGACGTCTCTCACGCGATCGTCACCCTCGAGTCCGGTGCGTCCGTGGTCATCACGAACTCGCTGCTCAGCCCCCGCGAGGTCTCGCAGATCCGGCTCGACTTCGACAACGCCACCGTCGAACTCGACCACCTCTACGGCTACGGCGACGACAACTGGTCGATCCACCCGATCGAGTCGGCCGCCGACGAGGTCAACCGCGCCTGGGCGGGCGAGCCCCGCGGCAAGTCCTCAGGCCACTACGCCCAGTTCCTGCGCATCGCCGACGCCCTCGACGGCAAGACCGCCCCGCCGGTCACCGTCGACGACGCCCGCCGCACCCTCGAGCTCCTCGCCGCGATCTACGCCTCCGCGTTCACCGGCAAGCGCGTCCGCGCCGGGGAGATCGACCCGACCTCGCCGTTCTACCAGCGCATGGACGGATCCGGCGCACCCTGGCCCGACCGCAAGTGACCGCAGAGAACCGACTGGAGAGAACACCGATGACGCTGCAACTCGCCGACGACGGCACCGCCCTCTCGATCACCAAGGGCGACCTGGAGATCCTGCGGTACGTGTACCGCCCCGACAACGACCAGTTCGAGTCCCCGCGGCCCTACTTCGAGCCGCTGCACGACCTCGCCGGGCACCAGGTCAGCCTGTACCGCCCGCACGACCACGTGTGGCACAAGGGCATCGCCCTCTCGCTGCCGAACGCGGGCCCAGAGAACTTCTGGGGCGGGCGCACCTTCCGCCGCGACCAGGGCTACGTCGACGAGAAGAACGACGGCACCATGGCCCACAAGGAGTTCACCGAGCTCACCGCGAACGAGCACGGCGTGCGCGTCGCGGAGACCCTCGACTGGATCACCGAGGACGGCCGCCACTTCTTCTCCGAGCAGCGGGCCTTCGCGGTCACCCTGCTCTCGGACGACCAGTGGGTGCTCTCCTTCTCGACCGCGTTCACCAACGACACGCGGGACACGGTCGTCATGGGCAGCCCCACCACCGAGGGTCGCGACAACGCCGGCTACGGCGGCTTCTTCTGGCGCGGGCCGCGCTCCTTCACCGAGGGCCGCGTCTACACCGCCGACGGCGAAGGCGGCGACGAGCTCATGGGCGTGCGCGGGGACTGGATGGCCTTCCGCGGCGCGCACGACTCCGTCGACGCCTCCTCCACGCTGGTCTTCACCGACCACGCGGAGAACCCCGGCGCGCCCGTCAAGTGGTTCGTCCGCACCACCCCGTTCGCCGCGGTCTGCCCCGCGCCGTTCTTCGACACCGAGCTGCCGATGGCGCCCGGCGACACCGTCACCCTCCGCCACGCCGTCGCGATCTGCAACGGCGACACCGGGATCGACGGGGCCGCCAAGGCCGCCGAACTGGCCGCCGCAGAACTGGCCCGGCTGGGGTAGCGATGAGCGGCTTCCCCGGCGGCACCGCCGTCTCCCTCGTCACCGTGTACGACTGGCCCACCGCGGACGGCCAGGCGGGCGGCAGCCCGCACCTGCACACCGCCTCCACCGAGGGCTACGTCGTCACCGGCGGCACCGGAGCGGTCGAGACGCTCTCGGGGAACGGCTACCAGCGCCACGACCTCGCGCGAGGGACCGTCCTGTGGTTCACCCCCGGGACGGTCCACCGCCTGGTCAACGGCTCCGGCGACCTCCAGCTCGTCGTCGTCATGCAGAACGCGGGCATCCCCGAGGCCGGGGACGCCGTGTTCACCTTCCCCGACGCGGTCCTCGCCGACCCGGAGGCGTACCGCGCCGCCGCGACGGCACCGGCCGCGGAGGGCCTGAACGAGACCGAACGCGGCGAGGCCACCAGGGCCCGCCGGGACCTCGCGATCGACGGCTACCTCGCCCTGCGCGAACGCGTCGAGACCGAGGGCCCGGCCGCCATGCGACCCCTGTGGGACGCAGCGGCGAACCTCGTCTCGTCCCGCACCGAGACCTGGCGCAAGCTCTGGGCCGACGGGCCCAAGGCGCAGGCCGACGCCACGGGCGCCCACCTGGACGCCCTCGCGAAAGCCGACCCGGCCCACCTGTGCGACGCCCACGTCGCCGACGCCGGGGACCCCGCCGCCAAGTGGGGCATGTGCGGACGCCTGGAGACCTGGGACCTGCGTCCCTGACACTGGCGCGGCGCGGGCCGGGAGTTCCCATGGCGAACTCCCGACCCGCGCCGTCCACTCTCTCAGTGTGTGGCTGCGGTTACCATTGCTGCTGGACTTCGAAGGAGCGCAGTTGGCCGACCACAACCCAGCCGAGACCGGGATCATGATCGACGCCGCGACCACCGTGGACCGCGACGATGCCATCTGGATCGAACCCCACGACGACGGCTTCGACGTCTGGGTCCACATCGCCCGGGTCGCCGACCACGTCACCACCGGCGGCCGCGCCGACACCGAGGCCCGCCGCCGCGTCCACACCAAGTACCGGCCCGAGCACACCAGGCACATGCTCCCCGCGCCCGTCGTCGAAGCAGCCTCCCTCGAACCCGGCCGCGACAACGACACCTTCGCCGTCCACCTGCGACTCGACCACGCCGGGCAGATCCTCTCCGCCGACCTCGGCCCCGGCCGCCTCACCACGTCCTGGATCCTCACCCACGGCGAGGCCGCCACCGCCGCGAACGACCCCGCCCACCCCCTCCACGGCACCCTCGCGCTCGCCCTGCGCTTCGCCCAGACCATGCTCGCCGCCCGCCGCAACGCGGGCGCCCTCGCGTTCTACGACCTCCTCTCCGGCTTCGCCACCAACGAGGAGGGCCAGCTCGTCCGCCTCGACAGCGCCGAGCGCAACTCCGGGTACATCATCGTGCAGGAGTTCATGATCGCCGCCAACGCGCAGATCGCCGCGTGGGCCGTCCGCGAGGACCTGCCGATCCTCTTCCGCAACCACCGCCTCGCCGCCGTCGCCGGCGACCCCGCCGAGCTGCGCGCCGAACTCGAGTCGATCGCCGCGTCCGGCGACGGCACCGCCTTCGAGATGCTCCGCACCCGCATGCGCATGGTCGCCCGCGCCGCCACCTACGGCCCCACCGTCCACGGCCACCACGGCCTCCAGCTGCCCGCGTACACGCACGCCACCAGCCCCATCCGCCGCTACCCCGACCTCGTCGTCCAGCGCATCCTGCTCGCCGCCGCCCTCGGGCGCCCCAGCCCCTACCCGGCCGAGGAACTCGACGCGATCGCCGCGCACGTCAACGAACGCGTCGAGGAGGAACGCCGCGCCAAGGCCGAGTACTTCAAGCAGAAGGCCCACGAGCAGACCGCCCGGCACGCCGAGGCCGCCGACTTCACCGCCCTGCCCTACAAGCAGTACGCCCGCGTCCTCCAGTTCGCCGTCGAACGCGGCGAGACCCCCGCCGGGCTCGCCGAGGACACCGCCCGCCGCCTCGCCGCCCGCGAGCTCCAGCTCCGCGAGTTCGCCTCCGTCTACCTCTACGGGCGCGGCGAGTTCGAGCCGCTGCGCGAGCGCATGAACCGGCTCCTCGCCGACGAGCCGCAGCAGGCCCAGTCGATCGTCAACGTCTACCTCCAGGACCGCCTCGGCGGCCCCGTCAGCAACGAGACGAACGTCCTCTGGACCGTCGAGGACGAGCCCGCCTTCGAAGGCCCGCTGTTCTCCGCTCAGGTCTCCATCCGCTACAACGGCGAACAGGTCGACTCACCGAAACGCCTGCAGCGCAACAAGAAGGAAGCCCGCAACCAGGCCGCGCTGGCGCTCGTCGCCCAGCTCGCCGGTCTGCCCGACCCGTCGACCGACGCGGCCGCCAAGCCGCGCGTCGAGGGCCCGAAGCGACTGCTCGTCGACGCTTCGGTGAACCCCGCCGAGGCGGTCCAGATCTACGCCGCCCGCGGCGTCGTCAAGCCGCTCACGTGGGACTTCTCGGTCGACGGTCCCTCGCACGAGCGGACCTTCACGTGCCGCGCCGAAGGCTGGATGCCGGCCTCCGAGGAGCACGTCGCCGCCGAAGGCAAGGGCCCGACCAAGCAGGTCGCGAAGACCAACGCGGCCCTTGAGCTGCGCGTCCACATCGAGACCGCGCTCGCGCTCGGCGAAGCGGGCCGCCGCGCGGAGGCCTGACGGCGCGGGTCACGCCCGCTCCCGGAGCGCGAAAAGCGTTTCGCCCGCTAGGGCACAATGAACGCGTGCATATTCTCGACGACTTCGCATGGCGCGGCCTCCTCCAGGACTCCACCGGCACCGATGCTCTCCGCGAGCACATCGACGCGGGCCCGGTGACCTTCTATGTGGGCTTCGACCCGACCGCGGTCAGCCTGCACGTCGGCCACCTCATGCAGGTCATCACCGCCCGCCGCCTCCAACAGGCCGGGCTGAAGCCGCTGTTGCTCGTCGGCGGCGCGACGGGCCAGATCGGCGACCCGAAGGAAGCGGGGGAGCGCAGCATCAACCCGCCCGAGGTCGTCGCGGGCTGGGTCGAGAAGATCCGCGCGCAGCTGGCCCCGTTCGTCACCTACGACGGCGAGAACGGCGCGATCCCGGTCAACAACCTCGACTGGACCAGCGAGATGGGCGTCGTGGAGTTCCTGCGCGACGTCGGCAAGCACTTCCCGATCTCGAAGATGCTCGCCCGCGAGGTCGTGAAGGCCCGCCTCGAATCCGGCATCTCCTTCACCGAGTTCTCCTACCAGCTGCTGCAGTCCAACGACTTCTACGAGCTGTTCCGCCGCCACGGCTGCACCGTCCAGTTCGGAGGGTCGGACCAGTGGGGCAACATCACCGCGGGTGTGGACTTCGTGCGCCGCAGGGCCGCCGAGCACGTCCACGCGTTCGTGACCCCGCTGGTGACCAAGGCCGACGGCACGAAGTTCGGCAAGACCGAGGGCGGCGCGGTCTGGCTCGACCCCGAGCTGACCAGCCCGTACGCGTTCTACCAGTTCTGGGTGAACTCCGGCGACGCCGACGTGGTGCGCTACCTCAAGTACTTCTCCTTCAAGTCCCACGAGGAGATCGAGGAGCTCGAGCGGGCCACCGTCGAGAAGCCCGCCGCGCGCCTCGCGCAGAAGGCCCTCGCGGAGGAGCTGACGACGCTGCTGCACGGCGCCGAGGAGACCGCGCACGTCGTGGCCGCCTCGCAGGCCCTGTTCGGCCGCGGCGAGCTGGCCGAACTGCCCGAGCCGACGCTGCGCGCCGCGCTCGTCGAGGCCGGCCTGGCCGAGTTCACGAAGCCGGACGTCACCGTGGCCGAGGCCATGAAGGAGTCCGGTGTCGTCGCGAGCCTGGGCGAGGCCCGCCGCGCCGCGAAGGAGGGCGGGGCCTACTTGAACAACGTCCGTGTGAGTGATCCTGCGGCCGTTATCGACCCGTCTGACCTGCTTTACGGGCGGTACGGAGTGATCCGGCGCGGCAAGAAGACCGTCGCCGGGTTCGAGGTCGTCGGCTGAGGCATACACTTGGTTGGTTTTGTCGCGGTGAATAGAGGGGGAGAATCGAGTGGCTGAAGACGGCCGCGCCCGCAAGGGTGGAGATGACCGACGAGGCGGCTACGGCCGTCGCGAGGGCGGCGGCTACGGCGACCGTTCCGGGCGAGGCGGGTACAACCGCGACGACCGGGGAAGCCGGGGCGGCTACGGCCGCAGCGAAGGCCGCGACGACCGCCCGCGGCGCTACGAGGACCGGGACGACCGTCCTCGCCGCGACGGCGACAACCGCGGTGGCTACAACCGCGACGACCGCGGCCCGCGCCGCGACGGCGACAGCCGTGGCGGTTACAACCGCGACAACCGCGGCGGCGGCTACAACCGCGACGACCGTCCGCGCAGCGGCGGGTACAACCGTGACGACCGCGGCCCGCGCCGCGACGGCGACAGCCGCGGTGGCTACAACCGCGACAACCGCGGCGGCGGCTACAACCGCGACGACCGTGGCGGGCGTGGCGGCTTCAACCGCGATGACCGTCCGCGCAGCGGCGGGTACAACCGCGATGACCGCGGTCCGCGCCGCGACGGCGACGACCGTCCCCGCCGTTTCGAAGGCGGCGACCGCGACCGTGGTGGTTACAACCGCGACAACCGCGGTGGCGGTTTCAACCGTGACGACCGGCCGCGCAGCGGCGGCTACAACCGTGACGACCGCGGCCCGCGCCGCGACGGCGACAGCCGTGGCGGCTACAACCGCGGCGGCGGCGGTTTCAACCGCGACGACCGTGGTCCCCGTCGCTACGAAGGCAACCGCGAGGACCGCCCGCGTCGCGACGGCGACGACCGGCCCCGCCGGTTCGAGAACCGTGAAGGCCAGGGCCCGCGCCGTTTCGAGGGCGACCGCGACAACCGCGGCGGGTTCAACCGCGATGACCGCGGCCCGCGTCGCTTCGACGGCGACCGCGGCCCGCGCCGCGACGGCGACAACCGCGGTGGCGGCTTCAACCGCGACGACCGCGGCCCGCGCCGCTTCGAGGGCGGCGACCGCGGCCCGCGCCGCGACGATGACCGTGGCGGGCGTGGCGGTTTCGACCGTGACGACCGTGGTCCCCGTCGCTTCGAGGGCAACCGCGATGACCGGCCGCGTCGCGACGACGACCGTCCCCGCCGCTTCGAGAACCGCGACGACCGCGGTCCCCGCCGTGACGACCGGGGCGGCCCGCGCCGCTTCGACCGTGACGACCGTCCGCGTCGTGACGACCGGGGCCCGCGCCGCGACGACCGGGGCGACGACCGCCTGGGCCGTGACGGCCGCGAGCGCCGGGGCCGCGACAACCTGCGTCCGCTCGAGGAGCGCGAGGCCGGCCACGAGGGCCCGATCCGCATGGGCGAGTCCGACGAGGCCCCCGACCTGCCCGAAGGCGTCGAGTACGGCTACGACCAGCTCGACAAGGAGACCAAGGCCGGGCTGCGCAGCTTGAACAAGCAGCTCGCCGAGGCCGTCGGCAACCGGCTCATCGCCGCCGCCGCGCTCCTCGCCGAGGACGATGTCGAAGGCGCTCTCGAGCAGGCCCGCTACGCCCGCCGCAAGGCGTCCCGCGTGGCCGTGGTCCGCGAGGTCACCGGTGTGGCCGCGTACGGCGCCGAGGAGTGGCAGCTGGCCGTCAACGAACTGCGCGCCGCGCAGCGCTTGGGCGGCACGCACGACCACGTGGCGCTCATCGCCGACTGCGAGCGCGCCCTGGGGCACCCCGAGCGCGCGATCGACCTCTACCGCGAGTTCGGCGGCGACGAGAGCGTCGACCCCGAGGTGCGGGTCGAGCTGCTGATCGTCGCGTCCGGCGCCCGCCGCGACATGGGCATGGGCGAGGCCGCGACCGCGATGCTGAAGGTCGGCGGGCTCAACTCGCCGAAGACCGAGCCGTGGGTCGCCCGCCTCCGCTACGCGTACGCCGAGGGCCTGCTGGCCGACGGCCGCGAAGACGAAGCCCGCGAATGGCTCTCGAAGGCGGTCGCCGCCGACGAGACCGGCGAGACCGGCGCCGCCGAGCGGCTGCTGGAGCTCGAGGGCATCGTCGTCGAGGAGTACGACGAGGACGACGAGTTCGAAGACGACGACGAATTCGAGGACGACGAAGACGACCTCGACGACGAAGACGACGAGGACGAGGACTCCGACGACGACCTCGATGACGAGGACGACTACGAGGACGACGACGACGAATTCGACGACGAGGATGACGAAGACCTCGACGACGAAGACGATGAAGACGACGACCTCGACGAGGACGACCTCGAAGACGAAGACGAAGAGGAAGACGAGGACGGCGAGCCCGAGGCCCCGCGCGAGGCGCGGCCCGAGGAGAAGTCGAACCCCGAGTCGAAGTAAGCAGTGAACGGCCCCGCAAGGGGCCGTTTCCGCAACGCCTCCGCCTCTCCGGGCGGAGGCGTCGTGTCGCCCCCGACATGAAGGAGTCCGGATGACCCGGCTGAAAGGCACGGCCGCGCCGCTCGCGAGCGCCTACGACCAGGCGCTGCTCGACCTCGACGGCGTCGTCTACCTCTTGCACAACGCGATCCCCGAGTCGGCGCCGACGATCACGGCCCTGCCGGGCTTCGGCTGCGAGCCCGTGTTCGTCACCAACAACGCGTCCCGCTCCACCGAGGTGGTCGCGGAGTCCATGCGCGGCATGGGGATCCCGGCCGAGGCGTCCCAGGTGATCACCACCGGGCAGGTCCTCGCCGCGGAGCTGGTGTCGCGGCTGGGCAAGGGCGGCAAGGTCTTCGTGCACGGCTCTCCCGCGCTGCGGGCCGTCGTGGCCGAAGCGGGGCTCGAACCGGTCGAGGACCCGAAGGCCGCCGCGGGCGTCGCGTTCGGCCTCTTCCCTGAGGCCACCTGGCGTCTGCTCGCCGACGCGACGATCGCGGTCCGCAACGGCGCCTACTGGGCCGTCGCGAACCTCGACGCGACCCTGCCGACCTCGGACGGGCCGCTGCCCGGCATGGGCGCGATGGTGCAGGCGGTCGCGACCGCGCTCGGCCACGGGCCGCACTTCACGGCAGGCAAGCCCGAGCAGGCGATCTACCAGGCCGCGTTGGCGCGCAAGCCCGGCGGCCGGGCGATCATGGTCGGCGATCGGCCCGACTCCGACATCGAAGGGGCCAACCGGGCCGGGCTCGATTCGCTCCTGGTGTTCACCGGCGTCGCGTCGCCGCGCATGGCGCTCACGCTGCCGCCCGAGCAGCGGCCGACGTACCTCGGGTGGAGCCTCGGCGCGCTGACCGAGACTCACGCTGAGCCGCAATGGGTCGAGGACGGCGAAGCGGTGCAGTGCGGCGGCTGGTCGGTGAAGCTCGAGCAGGGCTCGCTCCTGCTCGGCGGCTCCGGCGATCCGCTCGACGCCTGGCGCGCGATGTGCGAGTTCTCCTGGCACCACAACGGAATGCCGTTCCCGCTCGTCGGGTCCGGCGACGCCGCGCAGAAGGTCCTCGCGGACTGACCGCGGACAAGCGAGAAGCCCGGACTGCCGCAGTCCGGGCTTCGTTTTCTTTGCGAGTGCCGTGCCCTTGGGGCGCAGCGTCTCAGTGCTCTAGTCGACCTTGAGGGCCTTGCGCAGCTTGGCGAGGTCCTTCACGGAGGCCTTGATCTTGATCTTGCCGGTGAGGATGGCCTTGGCGGGCTTGAGCTCCTTCTTCGACAGCGCGATCAGGTCGTCGGAGCTGATGAGGATCCGGACCTCGGCGTCGGCGGCGTCGCCGTCGAGCAGGTCGGTCAGCTTGTTGCCGGCGAGCTTGGCGCTGAAGGCCTGGCCCAGGTCGGTGATCTCAACGGCCAGCGTGCGCTCGAAGCCCTCTTCGAGCTCCAGCTCGTCGGACTTCCGGGCGACCTTGCCCGCCATCTTCTCCAGCACATTGCGGCATTCGTCAACAGTGGCCATACGGTCCTCCCGGATTAGTTCTTGAGCTCGAAGCGCTCGACTGCCGAGAGATTACAACGTGGCCCGAATGCCGTTGCGTCCGACCGGGACGCATTTGACCCTGTGGAACACGGTAGGCGCGGGACGGGCCTCACGGCCCGCGCCCGCGCACCCTACGTCCGTACGATGTGCAAGCGGCCCAAGCGGTCGCCTTAGAGCACGCCGCGGAGTTTCATGAGGTCCATCATGTTCGCCTTGAGCTTGACCTGGCCTCCGGTGAAGGCCTTCATGAAGTCGAGCTCCCCGGCGACGAGCGCGAGCAGGTTGTCCGAGGAGACGATCATGCGGATCTCCGCGTCGGGGTTGTCGCCGTCGGTGATGCCGGACAGCTTGCCCTGGTCGAACTTGCCGTTGAACGACACTCCGAGGTCGGTGATGTCGGCGGCGAGGGAGCGCTGGAAGCCCTGGAGCTTGCGCACCGACTTCGGGTTCGAGGCGAGGTTCTCCGCGAACTGCTCGAGTGCGGTCCGGCATTCGTCGATGGTGGCCATGGGCCCTCCTGTTTCGATCGGCGCGGGCGCGGCGGTGCGCCCCGTCAGAATGTTACCGGCCAGTACGACCATGCGGGCACGGCCGTGTGCCGGTAGCTTGGCAGTACCGTTGACGCCAGAGCCAGACTACGGCTCGCGAGCCTCACCGAGGCGGGGACGCCAACCCGCGGTCTCGGCAGACCCTGAAGGGAGTGGGACCACCATGACCGACAACGCCCGCGCCTACTTCGACTCATTCCTCGGCATGGCCGGCGAACCCGCCCGCCGCGCCCGCGAGTTCGCCGGGAAGGTCCGCAGCGACCTGCGCTCGGGCACCGAGCAGGTGCGCGAGCACGGCAACCGCACCGCCTCCGACATCGGGAACTTCCTCCGCGCCGAGTTCGACGCCAACCTGAACCGCTTCGGCGTCGCCACCCAGGCCGACCTCGACGACCTCAACCTGCGCCTCGAGCACTCCGAGGAGCAGATCCGCGACCTCCGCATCCGCCTCGCCGAAGCCGAGGCCCGCGCGAACGCCGCCGAGAAGCGCGCCTCCGCGACCCCCGCCGCCGAACCCACTCCCGCCGCCCCCGCCGCGACCATGGAGCCGATCGACGACGAGGAAGAGGACGCATGACCGACATGCCGAGCCCGGGGGCCCTGGCCGACCGCCTGAAGCCCTCGGCCGACACCGAGGACGTGGAGATGGAGGTCGAGGAGGCCCTCGGCCGCCTCGAGGCCCTGCCCGACCTGCCCGTCACCGAGCACGTGCAGGTCTTCGAGGGCGTCCAGCAGCGCCTCTCCGAGATCCTCAGCAACGTCGACGACGCCTGACCCGCCAGAACTAGAAAGCACCGACACCGCGCCATGCCGACGCGCTACCGACTCGACGCCGAACTCGTGCGCCGCAAGATCGCCCGCTCCCGCGAGCACGCCCGCGAACTCATCGCGGCGGGCCGCATCCACCTGCGCGGCATCCCCGCCACGAAACCCGCCACCAGCGTCACCGGCGACGACTCCATCCGCCTCGTCGGCGACGTGGACGACTACGTCTCCCGCGGCGCCCACAAGCTCATCGGCGCGCTCGACGCCTTCGACGTCGACCCGAAGGGCCTGCGCGTCCTCGACGCCGGGGCCTCCACGGGCGGGTTCACCGACGTCCTGCTGCGGCGCGGCGCGGCCGAAGTGCTCGCCGTCGACGTCGGCTACGGCCAGCTCGCGTGGAAGCTCCAGACCGACGACCGCGTCGTCGTCCACGACCGCACCAACGTCCGCCACCTCACCCCCGAGCAGCTCGGCGGCCCGGTCGACCTCACGGTGGGGGACCTGTCGTTCATCTCGCTCGAACTCGTCCTGCCGGCGCTCGCCGCGTGCACGAAACCGAGCGGCATGATGCTGCCGATGGTCAAGCCGCAGTTCGAGGTCGGCAAGGGCCAGGTCGGCGCGGGCGGGGTCGTCGGCGACCCCGCCCAGCGCGCCGAAGCCGTGTGGGGGGTCATCGCGAAGGCCGGACAGCTCGGCTGGACCACCACCGCGGTGGCCGCGAGCCCGCTGCCCGGCCCGAAGGGGAACGTGGAGTTCTTCTGCCGCATGGTCACCGAAGGCGAACCGATCGGCCGCGCCGGCGTCGACGCGGCCTGCGGCGTCCCGGCTTAGAAGTCCGCGGCGAGGATCGCCTCCAGGTTGCGCTCGGCGAGCGCCGTGATCGTCACGAGCGGGTTGACGCCGATCGAGCCGGGGATGAGCGAGGAGTCGGTGGCGTACAGCCGCTCGTAGCCGTTGAGCCGCCCGTACGCGTCGGTGGCCTCGCCGAGGACGCAGCCGCCCAGCGGGTGGTAGCAGAAGTCGTCCGCGAAGGCCCGGTCGTCGCCGAACAGGTCGTACCGGTACGACGTGCCGTGCTTCTTGTTGATCCTGTCGAACATCGACTTCGCCGCCCGGACGCCCGGCTGCGCCTGCTCGAGGCTCCAGTTGAGCACCGCCCTGTCGGCGGCCGCGTCGTACGTGAAGTGCCCGCGCTCGGGGTTGTCGGTGATCGCCAGGTACAGGCTGATCCACGTCTCGATCCCGGCCGGGAGCGGCGCGAGCTCGGCGAAGACCCGGGCCTCGGGGTTGTCCCAGTCGTCGATGCCCATCACGGGGATCGTCGACTGCTTGAGGCCCGTGGGGTTCCACAGGTGGTTCGCACGGGCGGTCATGACGTTCCCGTTCGGGCCCCAGCCCGCGCCGACCGCCGCGTCCAGGTCCGGCAGCGCGCCGGTGTCGCGGGCCCGCAGCAGCAGCTCGGTCGTCCCGAGGCTCCCCGCGCCGAGGAACAGGTGGCGGCACGTGAGCCGCTTGGCCTCGACCAGCTCGTCCGCGTCGTCCCGGTGCTCGACGTGGAGCACGTAGTTCCCGTCGGCGTCGACCTCGATCGCGGTCACCTGGTGGCGCGCGGCGATCGTCACCTTCCCGGTGGCGAGCGCCGACGCCAGGTAGGTCTTGTCGAGGCTCATCTTGCCGTGGTTGTTGCCGTAGATGACCTCGCCGCCGAGCGCGGACTTCTCGGCGGTCCCGGCGGCCTCCCGCTCCATGTAGTCGAAGTCGTACACGTCGGGGACGAACACCGTCTTGAGCCCGGCCGCCTCGGCCTGGGCGGCGGCCACGCGGCTGAACCGGTAGTACTCGGTCTTCTCGTAGAACCCGGGGTCGATGGTGTTGACCTGGAGTTCGGCCTGCGCGAGCGGGAAGTACCGGTCGTACATCGCGGCCGCGTCGACCCCGGGCAGGACCTCCTCGAAGTAGTCGCGGCGGGGGACGACCGCCATGCCGCCGTTGACGAGTGAGCCGCCGCCGACGCCGCGTCCGACGTAGACGGACATGTCCGCGTAGTTGACGCGGTCGAGCACGCCCGGGTACGGGTCGATGTTCCGGTTGACGACGTCGAGCCAGAGCAGCGTCGACAGCGGCGCCTCGGTGCGGCGCTTGAACCACATGCTGCGCTCGTCGGGCGCGGTCATCGTGCAGAACACGTTGCCGTCCTCGCCCGGTTCGTTCCAGAGGCGGCCCATCTCCAGGACGGTGGTCTCGATCCCGGCCTCGCCGAGGCGCAGGGCCGAGACGGCCGCGCCGTAGCCGGAGCCGATGACGATCGCGGGGACGTGCGCGCCGTTCGCGGCGGCGGCCCGCGGGCCGACCGTGGTGAGTCCGGCCGCTGCCGCCGCCGTGAGCGCGGAATAGCCGAAGAGCTGTCTGCGGGTGGCCATGGGGTCTCCTTCGTTTCCGGTGGTGTTGGGGACACATTGTGCCGCAAGGGATCACACCAGGCCAGACCTCAGAGGAGCCTGCCCCGCAAGGGAAGCCGGACGCTGGGCATTCGCGCCGAACCGCCCGCTGCAAGCGCTATCCTCGGTATGCTCACCGATACGCCCGGTGAGGCCGCCTGGAGTACAGTTCGAGGCCCTGAAACCGTCTGAGTAGGAGCGCAGTGGAGCCGCAGCAGAAGCCGAGCCGTGTCCTGGTGGTCACGCACCCGCTCCGCGAGGACGTCGCCGAGCTCGCGGCCAAGCTCGCCGCCGCCCTGCGGGCCGAGGGCGTCGAGGTGAAGGTCTGCTCCGGCGCGACCCAGTCCCTCCAGCGCCCCGACGCGCTCCTCGTCGGCGGCGAGGTCACCGGCCACACCGCCGACCTCGTCCTCGCCCTCGGCGGCGACGGCACGGTCCTGCGCGCCGCCAAGAAGGCCGCGAGCGCCGACGTCCCCCTGCTCGGCGTCAACTTCGGCAAGGTCGGCTTCCTCGCCGAGGCCGAGACCGGCGAGCTCGAGACCGTCGTCTCGCGCCTCCTCGCCGGCGAGTACACCGTCGAGGAGCGGACCGCGCTGGCGGTCGAGGCCATGGGCACCGACGGCGAGGACCACGTCTCGTGGGCCTTCAACGACATCGCCGTGGAGAAGGCCGAGCCCGCGCGGATGCTGGAGCTGTACATCGAGATCGACGGCACCCGCATCGCCCGCTACGGCTCCGACGGCGTCGTGGTCGCGTCCCCGACCGGCTCGACCGCGCACGCGATGTCGGCGGGCGGCCCGGTCGTGTGGCCCGATGTGGACGCCCTCGTGGTCGTCCCCATGAACGCCCACGCCCTGTTCGCCAAGCCGATGGTGGTCCACTCCTCATCGCTGATCCGCATCGGCGTGGAGTCCACGGGCACCGAGGGCGCGCTCATCGCCGACGGCAAGGAGCTGACCCGCCTCACGAGCGGCTCGACGGTCACGATCCGCCGCTCGGAGCGCCCGGTGCGCCTGGTGCGCATGTCCGGTCAGCCCTTCGCCTCCCGCCTGGTGTCGAAACTCTCTCTGCCCGTTGACGGTTGGCGTCACGGCCGCATCTAAGGCCGCTCGGGCGCCGATTGTCAGACCGACCGGCTAGGCTTCGAAGCGTGTTGGAGGAGCTTCGCATCCAGAATCTGGGCGTGATCGCTGACGCCACCTTGCCGCTCGATTCCGGCCTGACCTGCATCACCGGTGAGACCGGCGCCGGTAAGACCATGGTCGTCGCCGGTCTGGGGCTGCTGTTCGGCGGTCGTGCCTCCCGTGCCCCCCTCGGTGCGGAAAAGACCCTTGTGGAGGGCCGCTTCGCCGTAGGCGAGCGCGCTCTCGAGCTGCGTGAACGCGCCATCGAGGCCGGTGCCGACCTCGAGGACGGCGAGCTGCTGCTCGCCCGCTCGGTGTCGTCCGAGGGCCGCTCGAAGGCCTGGGTCGGCGGCCGCGCCGCGCCCGTCGGCGTGCTGTCCGAACTGGGCGAGCTGGCGATCTCGGTGCACGGCCAGTCGGACCAGATGCGGCTGCTCAACGCCGCCGAGCAGCGGGCCGCGCTCGACCGGTTCGCCGGGGCCGACCACGGCAAGGTCCTCGACGCCTACCGCGCCGTCTTCCACGAGCTGGGCGCGTGCGCCGCCGAGCTCTCGCGCCTGCGCACCAGCGCCCGCGAGATGGCCCGCGAGGCCGACATGCTGCGTCTGGGCCTCGACGAGATCACCGCCGTCGACCCCCAGGAGGGCGAGGACGCCGAACTCGCCGAAGAGGCCCGCCGCCTGGAGAACGCCGAGGCCCTGCGCCTGGCCGCCGCCACCGCGTACGGCGCGATCACCGGCGACCCGGCCACCGGCGAAGGCGGTGCGACCGACACCGTCGGCGCCGCCGCGCGCGCCCTGGAGCACGACGCCCACGCCGACCCCAAGCTCGCCGAGTTCGCCGAGCGCCTCGCCGAAGCCGGCGCGCTGCTCGCCGAAGCGGCCGTGGACCTCTCCGCGTACCTCGACGACCTCTCGGCCGACCCGCAGCGCCTGGAGGAGATCTACCAGCGCCAGGCGGCCATGAAGACCCTGTTCCGCAAGTACGCCGAGGACCTCCCCGGCGTGCTCGCGTGGGCCGAGAACGCCCAGAAGCGGCTCGGCGAGCTCGACGTCTCGGACGAGCGCGTCGCCGAACTGGAGTCCCAGCACGCGGAACTGACCGCGCGGGCCGCCGAGCTCGCCGCGCAGCTGCGGGCCTCGCGCCGCGCGGCCGCCGAGCGGTTCTCCGCGGCGGTCTCGACCGAGCTCAAGGGCCTCGCCATGCCGCACGCCGAGGTCACGGCCTCGGTCGAGCCGCGCCCGGCCGGACGCGGCGGGGTCGACCTCGCCGTCGACGCCGCGATCTCCGGGGCCACCGAGGACGGTGCCGACGAGGTCGAGCTGCTGCTGCGCCCGCACCCGGGCTCGCTCCCGGCCGCCCTGCACAAGGGCGCCTCGGGCGGCGAGCTGTCCCGCGTCATGCTCGCGATCGAAGTGGTCTTCGCCGAGATCGGCGGCCCGCCCGTCCTCGTGTTCGACGAGGTCGACGCCGGTGTCGGCGGCGGCGCGGCGATCGAGATCGGCCGATGCCTCGCCAAACTCGCCCGCCGCCACCAGGTCCTCGTCGTCACCCACCTGCCGCAGGTCGCGGCCTTCGCCGACCGCCACCTGGTGGTCTCGAAGGACACCTCGGGGGCCGTCACGGTCTCCGGCGTGCGCGTGGTCGACGACGCGGCGCGGGCGCGTGAGCTTGCTCGCATGCTCGCCGGCATGCCCGACTCCCACCTGGGCGTGGCCCACGCCGAGGAACTCCTGGCAGAGGCTGCGAAGATGAAGTCGTAGCAACGATCCGCGAGTGCGGGTCGTTGCGGCGTGCCGTCGCTTCGGCGCGTGTGATCGGATGGCATGATGATGCACGATGCGTGTACCTAGCTTGCGTTTGCCCGGGCGGAACCCGGAGGGCGACCCCTCCGACGATCGGCTGGTCGGCACCGCCCGCCTCGACCGCCGTACCAAGCGGCTGTGCGGCCGTCTCGAACCCGGCGACATCGCCATCATCGACCACGTCGACCTCGACCGGGTCGCCGCCGACACCTTGGTCGGCACCGGCGTCCCGGTGGTCGTCAACGCCTCCAAGTCGATCTCCGGCCGCTACCCGAACCTCGGCCCCGAGGTCCTCGTCAAGGCCGGGATCGCCCTCATCGACGGCGTCGGCGACGAGATCTTCGACCGCGTCCGCGAAGGCAAGTCCGTCTCGGTGGACCTCGAAGCGGGCCAGATCTTCTCCGGCGGCGACCTCATCGCCGAAGGCGCGGTGCAGACCGAGGAGACGGTCAGCGCCGACATGGAGGCCGCCAAGGAGGGACTCTCGATCCAGTTGGAGGCCTTCGCCGCCAACACGATGGAGTACCTCAAGCGCGAGCGGGACCTCCTGCTCGACGGCGTCGGCGTGCCCGACGTCAAGACCTCCTTCAACGGCCGCCACGCGCTCATCGTCATCCGCGGCTACAACTACAAAGAGGACATCGACGTCCTGCGCCCCTACATCCGCGAGTTCAAGCCCGTGCTCGTCGGTGTGGACGGCGGCGCGGACGCCCTCCTCGAAGCCGGGTACACGCCCGACATGATCGTCGGCGACATGGACTCCGTCTCCGACGACGCCCTGCGCTGCGGCGCCGAGATCGTCGTCCACGCCTACGCCGACGGGCGCGCCCCAGGCATGGAGCGCATGGACAAGCTCGGGGTCCCCGCGATCCCGTTCCCGGCCGCCGCGACCTCCGAGGACATCGCGATGCTCATGGCCGACGAGAAGGGCGCCGAGCTCATCTGCGCCGTCGGCACCCACGTCACCATGGTCGAGTTCCTCGACAAGGGACGCGGCGGCATGGCCTCCACGTTCCTCACGCGCCTGCGCGTGGGCGGCAAGCTCGTCGACGCCAAGGGCGTCTCGCGCCTCTACCGCCAGGACATGTCGATCTCCGCCCTGCTCCTGCTCATCGTCTCCGGGCTCGCCGCCATGGCCACCGCCGTCGCCATCTCCACCGTCGGCCGCTCCTTCGTTGACGTCATCGCCGACTGGTGGGACGGACTGCTCTTCCAAATCCAAAGGCTGTTCTCGTGATCAACTTCCGCTACCACCTGGTGAGCCTCACCGCGGTGTTCCTCGCCCTCACCGTGGGCCTCATCCTCGGCACCGCGGCCCTCAACGGCCCGGCCATCGAGGCCTTCGAGAGCAACATCCAGTCCCTGCGCGACAGCAACGAGCAGCTGCGCTCCCAGGTCGAGCAGATGGAGAACGACCTGGAGGACGACCAGGCCTTCGCCGAAGCCGTCGCCCCGTCCTACCTCGCCGGGCAGCTCACCGCGAAGAACGTCCTCGTCATCGCCCTCCCCGGCGCCGACACCGCCTATGTGGACGGCACCGTCGAGATGCTCGGCCTCGCCGGGGCCACCGTCTCAGGCCGGATCTCCGTCCTCGACGAGTACTTCGACCCGGCCAACGCGGACCAGCTCGGCGACCTCGCCGAGACCACCACCCCCGACACCGTCACCACGCCCGTCACCTACGACGGCGTGACCGCGATGAGCTACGTGCTCGCCGCCGTCACCACCGGCGAGGCCGCGGGCGCGACCGTGGCGATCGCCCCCGGCGACATCACCACCGTCACCACGGGCCTGAGCGAACTCGGCATGCTCACCGTCGAGACCCCGCCCACGGGCGTCGCCGACGGCGTCATCATCCTCGCCGGGCCCGGCTCGACCGACGCCGACGCCGCCGACCGCAACGCGGGCATGGTCGCGTTCACCAACGAGTACGCCGCCGACGACCCGACCGTCTACGCCGCCACCACCGACACCGGCGACGGCAACCCGCTCAAGACGATCCGCACCGACGACGCCGAGACGGTCGCGACCGTCGACAACGTCGCCGTGCTGCAGGGACAGATCGCCGCGGTCGCCGCGCTCGCCGACTTCATCAACACGAACACCGTCAACCACCTCGGCACCGGGGAGGGCGCTTCAGACCTGCTTCCCGCCGCGGCCTAGTATCGCGCCCATGAGCCAGCTAACGCGCACGGTAGGGCGGGCGTTCATCGGAGGCCTCGCCGCGGGCGGCACGATCGCCGCGATCAGCGCCGTACGCCGCTCCAAGTGGGCGGCCGAACTGGAACGCACGAACCACAAGGGCGACACCGTCTCCCTGGCAGAAGGCCCCGGGATCACCTTGGGCGCCACCGCGGGAGCGGTCGTCGGGGCGAACTCCCCGGCGTACGCCGCCGCCGCGGCGACCGCCGGACTCACCTCCGGCGCGGTCGGCCTCTACGACGACATCGCCGACGCCAAGGGCGAGAAGGCCAAGGGCTTCAAAGGCCACGTCGGCGCGCTCCTCAAGGGCCGCTTGAGCGCCGGACTCGTCAAGGTCCTCGGCATCTCCACCGCCGGGATCGCCTCCGCCGCCCTCATCGACCTGCAGAACGGCGAACTCACCGACGAGCGCCGCCCGCTCATCCGCCGCCTGTGGAACGTCGGCGTCGGCGGCGGCGTCATCGCGGGCGCCGCCAACGTGATCAACCTCTTCGACCTGCGGCCCGGCCGCGCCCTCAAGGTCGTCACCCTCGCCTCCGCGCCCCTGTCGCGCCCGGTGGGCGCCAAGTCCCGCCGCCGCACCGCGGCCGGCGGCGCCAACACCGCGCTCGCGGTCTCCGCGGCCGCGGGGGCCGCGATGGCCGAAGACCTCGACGGCAAGACCATGCTCGGCGACGGCGGCGCGAACGCCCTCGGCGCGCTCCTCGGCCTCGCCTACATCGCGCGCACCGGCATGATCGGACGCCACGTCGCCCTCGCGGGCGTCGCCGCCCTCATCGCCGCCTCCGAAAAAGTGAGCTTCACGAAGGTGATCGCCGAGACGCCCGTGCTCCGGGAGTTGGACGAGCTGGGTCGGACGAAGTCTTGACCGAGACCCGACGCGAAGTCGGTCGTGCCGCCTCGGTCATCGGTGCGATCACCGTCGCCTCCCGCCTGGCCGGATTCGGCCGCACGATGGTGTTCACGTGGGCGATCGGCCTGGGGACCCTCGGTACCGCCTACCAGACCGCCAACTCCATCCCGAACATCATCTTCGAGCTCGTCGCCGGTGGCGCCCTCGCCGCCCTGGTGATCCCGCTCCTCGCGGCCCCGCTCGCCCGCCACGACCCCAAGCAGGTCAGCCACATCGCCTCGGCGCTGATGACCTGGGCGCTGACCATCCTCATCCCCGCCGGACTGCTCGTGGCGGCGTTCGCCCGTCCGATCATCGTCCTGCTCATGCCGGACAACGACGCCGTCGACAACCCGGCCGCCCGGGAAGCGACGATCGACGCGGCCACCGAAATGCTGGTCCTCTTCGCCCCGCAGATCCCGCTCTACGGCGTCGCGGTCGTCCTCACCGGCATCCTCCAGTCCCACCGCCGCTTCGCGTGGCCCGCCCTCGCCCCGCTGCTCTCCAGCATCGTGATGGCCATCGTCTACGTGGTCTACGGAGGCATGTCCGGGCGCGAATACAAGGTCGAGAACCTCGGCCAAGGTGAGATCGTCTTCCTCGCCCTCGGCACCACCTGCGGCGTCGCCGTCCTCGCGGGCTGCCTCATCTTCCCGCTGCGCGGCCTCGGCCTGCACCTGCGCCCCGCCTGGCGGCTCGACACCCACGTCGCCTCCGGCCTCAAGTCCCTCGCCATCGCCGGAGCCATCACCGTCGGGGCGCAACAGCTGTGTCAGGCCCTGCTCATCCGGCTCGCCAACGGCAGCTCCGATCCCGGCGCCGTCGCAGTGTTCACGGTCTCGCAGACCTTCTTCCTCCTGCCCTGGGCCATCCTCGCCGTCCCGCTCGCCACCGCCGCCTATCCCGTTCTCGCCGAAGCGTTCTCCCTCGGAGAGAACGACCGCTACCAGCGCCGCCTGTCGCAGACCGGCCGCGCAGTGCTGCTCCTCTCCGGACTCGGGGTCGCCGCTCTCGCGGGCCTCGCCGAGCCCATGGGGACGGTCCTGGCCTCACTCTCGGCCGACAGCGGCACCAACACCCAGGCGCAGATCCAAGGCACCCTCACCGGCCTCGCCTTCGGCCTCTTCGGCTATTCAGTCTTCGCGATCTACTCGCGCGGCCTCTACGCCATCGGCCGCAACAAGTACGCCGCCGGAGCGACCTCGATCGGCTGGGCCGCCGCCGCCGTCGCCGCCGTCGTCCTCTCCGAGACCATGCCCCCCGTGGACCGCACCCTCGCGCTCTCGATCGCGTGGTCGATCGGCATGACCGTCATCGGCCTCGCCCTCACCGCCGCGATCGCACGCCACACCGGCGCGGCCAGCCTCAAGGGCATCCCCCGGGCAGCGCTGGCGACCATCGTCGGCGCGATCGTCGCCGTCCTCGCCGCACGCGAACTCATCCTCCTGTGGGGCCACGCCGACACGATCATCTCGGCCCTCGTCCAGGGCGTCGTCGTCGGCGCCGCAACCGCCGTCGTCTACCTCGGGGTCGCCGCGCTCATCGGGGGTTCCGGTGTCGTGCGCCCGGTGCTGCGACGCGCTGGCATAATCCGAGCGTCTGAAGAACCCGGCGACAGTCCCTCAGACGACGAGCAAGCACCCGACGAGAACCGTGGAGCAGACCAGTGAGCCAACGCCGTATCGCCTTGGTGCTCGGCCCTTCGACCGGCGGCATCGGGACGCACGTCGCGTCGCTCGCCGCGGGCCTCGTCGAACGCGGCGACGCCGTCCTGGTCGTCGGCCCGCCCGAGACCGAGGAGCGCTTCGGCTTCCGCGCCAGGGGCGCCCGGTTCGCGCCCGCGCCGATCACCGCCAAGCCCTCGCCGGAGCTGCCGCTCGCGTGGTGGGCGGCCCGGAACGCGTTGCGCGGCATCACCGGTCGCGGCGTCGACCTCGTGCACGCCCACGGCCTGACCGCCGGGATCACCGCGCTCGCGGCCCGTCCACAGGGCGCCGCCCTCGTCACCACGTGGCACAACCAGCTCATCACCGCCGGTTTCAAGCGGCGCGTCTCCGACGAGATCGAGAAGCGCCTCGCGCGGGGCGTGGACGTGGCCCTCGCGGCCTCGTCCGACCTGCACGAGCACCTGGTGGCCCTCGGCGCGCGCGACGCCCGCCTCGCGCCCGTGGCCGCCCCGCCGCGCGTCGCCGTGAGCGACGCCGGAGCGGTCCGCGCCGAGCTCGGCATCGGCGACCGCCCGCTGCTGCTCTCGGTCGGCCGCCTGCACCCGCAGAAGGACTACGACACGCTCATCGCCGCCGCGAAGCGCTGGACCGCCCTCGGCGAGCAGCCGGTCGTGGTCGTCGCCGGTGACGGCCCCGAACGCGAACGCCTGCAAGGGCTCATCGACGCCGCGAAGGCCGACGTGCGCCTGCTCGGCCACCGCACCGACGTGGCCGACCTCCTGGCCGCCGCCGACCTCGCCGTCATCTCCAGCCAATGGGAGGCCCGCCAGCTGTTCGCGCAGGAGGTCATGCAGGCCGGCGTGCCGCTCGTGACCACCCGCACCGGCGGCATCCCCGAACTCGTGGGCGACGCCGCCGTGTACTTCGAGGTCGGCGACGTGGACGGGCTCGACCGGGCGGTCCAAGACCTCCTCGGCGACCCCGCGCGCCTCGCCTCCTACGGGGAGAAGAGCCTCGCCCGCGCGGCCACGTGGCCCGACGAGGCCCAGATGCTCGACTCCCTCGACGCGCTCTACCTGGAACTGACGGGAAGATAGCGCCGCCGTGTCGCGAAAACTCGATGCCGGGCGCCTGACCCGCAAAGCCCGCAAGGCGGTCGCCCGCGGCGTCTCCGAGAACCTCGGCCTGATCGGGGCCTGGTTCGGCGTGGCCGCCCTCGCAGCGCTCGCGGTCTTCCAGCTCCTGCCAGAGGACGGCGAGGAGTCGCTGCCGACCACTGTGGACTCCGTGGTCGTCCTCGGCGTCAGCGGCCTCACTTGGACCGACATCGACGCCGAGACGACGCCGAACCTGGCCGAGCTGGCGCAGAACGGCTCGCTCGCCGAGCTGAACACCAACTCCGGCCGCAACTTCACGTGCGCCCTCGACGGCTGGCTCACCCTCTCCGCGGGCGCGCCCGCCGTGAGCGACCCCTACGGGCAGGGCGCCGAGTGCGAGCCGGTCTCGGCCGACCAGATCAGCGTCGAGGACGGCACCGCGACGGTGGGGGACATGACCGACCTGGTCACCCTCAACCGCGACCTCGACAAGGGCACCCAGCTGGGCACGCTCGCCGCCGGAACGAGCTGCTCGACCGCGGTCGGCCCCGGCGCGGCGTACGCGACCGCGAACTCCGTCGGCCGCGTCGGCGAGTATGAGTCCGTCCTCCCGACCGGCCCGGAGCTGTCCGAGTTCCTGGCCGAATGCCCGCTCACCGTCGTCGACGGCGGCGTCCTGCCAGTCGACGCCGACTCGCGGGCGAGCTCGCTCGCGGCCCTCGACGCCAGGGTCGGCGAGCTCCAGGCCGCGCGCGGCGCGGACTCGGCGCTCATCGTCTCGGGCCTGAGCCAGGTCGAGAAGCCGAACCGGCTGCTCGCCACGATCGCGAACTTCGGCGGCGAGGACGGCCACAACCTCATCGACCTGCCCGCCGAACGCCCCGGCTACCTGCGGCTCACCGACCTGACCGCGACGATCCTGACGCTCCTGGACTCCCCGCCGCCGGACACCGTGACCGGCACGGCCGCCGGGGCCACCGCCGACTCGCTGTCCTATGAGGACCGCCAAGCGGTGTTCGACGACACGGACACGCGGCTCATGGCCGCCGCCGTCGCGGCCCCGGCCACGCAGTGGCTCCAGGTCTTCCTGTTCCTCGCCTTGACGTTCGTGGCCTGGCCGCTGCTGCACCTGCTGCGCGAGGCGGGCCAGCCCGGCGTCAAGCCGCCGCCGCTGTGGCTCATGCGGCTCAACATCGTCTCGGCGCTCGTGTGCGCCCTGTTCGTCGCCGCCGGGATCCTCGCCGACTTCTTCGGCTGGTGGTCCGCCGCGCACCCCGGCGTCGTCGGGCCGCTCACCGCGCTCGGCATCGCCGTCGTGTGCGCGTTCGTCGCGATCGCGCTGCCCGGCCGCCGCGGCCCCGCGAGCCTCATGGTCGCCGTGTCCGCGTTCGGGATCCTCGTCACGGTCCTGGCGATGCTCCTGCACACCGAGGACCCGCTGGGGACCCTCCTGGGCGACTACACCGTGGCCGACTCCGCGTCGAACCAGCTCGGGCCGGTCGCCACGGGCATGTTCATCGCCTCGCTGTGGCTGCTCGCGGCGGCCGTCTCGTGGCGGCTCCCGCGCCGCTTCCAGTCCCCGGCGATGGCCGGGATCGGCTGCGTCGGCGTGCTCGTCGTCTCGGCCGGGTTCCTCGGCGACTCCGTCCCGGCGGCCGTAGCCATCATCGTCGGCACCTGCCTCGCGGCGGCGCTCGCCACCGGCGGCTGGGTCACGTTCCCGCGCTTCGTGTGGTCCGGCCTCGCCGGGGTCGCGGTGCTGTTCGGCCTCTCCTGGATCGACTACCAGCGGCCCGAGGCCGAGCGCGGCGAGCTCGGCTCGTTCCTCGGCGACATCATGGGCGACACGAACGGGGTCATCGCCTCCGGCGTCGGCTCGAACATCGTGGCGGTCTTCACGTCGCCGCTGAGCGTGCTCACCGTCATGGCCGGGGCCTACTGCTGGCTGGTCCTCCTGCGTCCGGGCGGCGGCCTGCGCCGCGCCTGGGGCCTGTACCCGCCGCTGCGGGCCGCGTTCTCGGCCGCCGTCGCCGGGTCGGCCGTCGCGGGCCTCCTCCTCGGCAAGGGCCTCATGAGCCTCGGCGCGGCCCTCGCCGTCATGGTTCCCTTGGCGGTCATCATGAGTCACCGCGTCCTGGCCCGCGCGCACGTCAAGGACGGCCAGTACTCGGACATGATCGTCGACGCACCGTCGTGGGTCGATGAGGAAAACGGCGGTGAAAGTGTTAGTGTGGAATCCCGTGGATGATGCGATCCACCGGCTGCTTTTGTAAGCGGCTCGTTCGCCACGAACATCACGGGAGTCCGCCTTGGCCAGCGCCGCTAATGGTCAGATCCGTTCCACGAAGCACCTCTTCGTCACCGGCGGGGTAACCTCCGCCCTGGGCAAGGGCATGACCGCCGCCAGTCTCGGCAACCTGCTGACCGCGCGCGGACTGTACGTCGTGATGCAGAAGATCGACCCCTACCTCAACGTCGACCCCGGCACGATGAACCCGTACGAGCACGGCGAGGTGTTCGTCACCGACGACGGCGGCGAGACCGACCTCGACATCGGCAACTACGAACGGTTCCTCGACCGGAACCTGTCGAAGCACGCGAACGTGACCACCGGCCAGGTGTACTCCGACGTCATCGCCAAGGAGCGCCGCGGCGACTACCTGGGCGCGACCGTGCAGGTCATCCCGCACATCACCAACGAGATCAAGTCGCGCCTGGCGGCGATGGCCGACCCGGACCCCGAGACCGGGCGCGTCCCCGACGTCGTGATCACCGAGGTCGGCGGCACGGTCGGCGACATCGAGTCGCTGCCGTTCCTGGAGGCGATCCGCCAGTACCGGCACGACATCGGCCGCGACAACTGCTTCTTCCTCCACGTCTCGCTCGTGCCGTACCTGGCGGCGTCCTCGGAGATGAAGACCAAGCCGACGCAGCACTCGGTGGCGCAGCTGCGCAGCATCGGCATCCAGCCCGACGCGATCGTGTGCCGCTCGGACCGGCCCCTGCCGGACGGGCTGAAGGGCAAGATCGCCGGGTTCTGCGACGTGGACGACGCGGCGGTCGTCTCCGCTCCCGACTCGAAGTCGATCTACGAGATCCCGAAGACCCTCCACGCCGAGGGCCTGGACGCCTACGTCGTCCGCAAGCTCGACCTGCCGTTCCGCGACGTCGACTGGGCGCGCTGGGACGACCTGCTCGACCGCGTGCACAACCCGGTCGCCACCGTCGAGGTCGCGATCGTTGGCAAGTACGTCGAGCTGCCGGACGCGTACAAGTCCGTGGTCGAGGCGCTGAGCGCGGCCGGTTTCGCGAACCGCGCGAAGGTCAAGGTCCGCTGGGTCATCTCCGACGAGTGCGCGACGCCCGAGGGCACCGCGAAGGCCCTCGCCGGGGTCGACGCCGTCGTGATCCCGGGCGGCTTCGGCGACCGGGGCGTGCCCGGGAAGCTGCAGGCGCTCACGTGGTCGCGCACCCGCCTCGTCCCGACGCTGGGCCTGTGCCTGGGCATGCAGTGCATGGCGATCGAGGGCCTGCGCGAGGTCGCCGGGCTCGTCGGCGCGGACTCCGAGGAGTTCAACCAGGAGGCCGAGCACCTGGTCATCTCGACGATGGCCGACCAGACCGATATCGTCGCCGGGCGCGGCGACATGGGCGGCACGATGCGCCTGGGCACGTACCCGGCGGAGCTCGCCGAGGGTTCCATCGCCGCCGAGGTCTACGGTGCGACCGAGGTCAACGAGCGCCACCGCCACCGCTACGAGGTCAACAACGCCTACCGCGACCAGCTGGTGAAGTCCGGGTTCGTGATCTCGGGCCTGTCGCCGGACGGGCGCCTCGTCGAGTTCATCGAGCTCGACCGCGAGGTGCACCCGTATTACATCGCGACCCAGGCCCACCCGGAGCTGAAGTCGCGCCCGACCCGCCCTCACCCGCTCTTCGCCGGGCTCGTCGAAGCGGCCCTCAAGCGCCAAGCCGGCGAACGCCTCGACATCGAAGCGGCGTAAGCAGACACGAGCAAGCGGGCCGCTCCCACCGGGAGCGGCCCGCTTGCTCGTGTCAGGGCTATCCGACCGGGGGCGCCTTCGGGTCGGGACCGTACTGGTTCGCGCCCTGCGTGCCCTCGGGGATGCAGATGATCAGCAGGATGATGCCGCCGACGAACGGCACGAAGTTGATGAGGTACCACCAGCCCGACTTGTCGACGTCGTGCAGGCGGCGCACGAACGCCGCGATCGTGGGCACCAGGAGCGCCAGGGAGAACAGGCCGAGCGCGAAGACCATCGGCGAGCCGGGGTCGGTCTGCACGGGGATGAAGAGCGCCAGGAAGATGACGTAGAAGACGCCCATGTAGGGCCAGAACTCCTTGCGGCGGGCGCGGCCGGAGAAGGTCGCGTACTTCTTGAGGGGAGCAAGAATCCACTCCATGGTGATTCCTTTCAGGAGCGTCCGGGGCAGGACGCGACGGGGGGTTCTATCGGGGTATGGGCCCTGGGCTGGGCCGGGAGAGAACGTATCACGTCCGCTGTGGATTCGGCGCGGCAGTTTGCGCTGGTCTTCGGGAATGGGAAAGGCGGGGCTCGAATGAGCCCCGCCTTTGTCGTATCCGGTTACGCGCCTTTGGGATTGGGCCCGTACTTGTTGGGTCCCGGCTGGCTGTCGAACAGGTTGAAGACGAGCAGGACGATCCAGCCGACGCACGGGACGAGGCCGATCCACCACCACCAGCCGGTGCGGCCGGTGTCGTGGAGGCGGCGCACCTGGACGGCGATGCTCGGGATGAGGACGAAGAGGGCGTAGATCGTGAGGATCCAGTTCCAGAAGTTCGGATCGTCCCCGAGGTAGTTCCAGTAGCTGCTGTCGTCCGGCTCGTTGGCCGGGATCGACAGGATGAACGTGATGATGAAGTTGACGAGGACGAACCACCAGTACTCGCGGCGGCGGGAGCGGCCGCTGAACACCGCGTACTTCTTGAGGGTGGTCATGTACCAGCTCATTGCCGTGCCCCTTTCCCGCCCCCGCGGGGCGATGCCCTGACCAGGTGCCGGATAGCACCTGGTCAGGGCATCGTAGGACGAATTACACGGTTATGAGCCGACTTCGGCGTTCCGCGTGCGCAGCGCCCGGCCGACGGCGACCGCGGCGACGACGACGAGGACCGCGGCGACCACGGACACCGTCCGCAGGCCGTCGGTGAACGCGACCCGGGCGGCCTCCATGAGCGCGTTCCCGGCCTCCGCCGGAAGCGTCGCGGCCACGTGGACGGCCTCGCCCAGGGTCTCGGACGCCGAGGCCGGGGCGTCGCCCAGCTCGGCCCGGTAGATGCCGGTGGCGAGCGAGCCGAGCAGCGCCACGCCCATCGCGCCGCCGAGCTCGTACGCGGTCTCGGAGATCGCCGAGGCCGCGCCCGCCCGGTCGGCCGGGGCCGCCGCGAGGATCGCGTCGTTGGTCACGGTCTGCGCCAGGCCTGAACCGCCGCCGATGAGCGCGAACGCCACCGCGACGACGGCCGCGCCGGAGTCGACGCCGATGAGCGTCATCGCCGCGAACCCGGCGATGATGAACACCAGGCCGCCGATGATGGTGCGCACCAGGCCGATCCGCTCGGAGAGGCGGACCGCGAACAGTCCGGCCAGCACCGAGACGGCCATGCCCGGCAGGAGGAGCAGCCCCGCCTGCATGGGGGAGAAGCCCAGCACCAGCTGCAGGTACTGCGTCAGCAGGAACAGCGACGAGATCATCGCGAACACGATCGTGAAGTTCGTGGCCAGCGAGGCGCTGAAGCGGCGCAGCCGGAACAGGCGCACGTCGATCAGCGGGTGCTCCAGGCGCTTCTGGCGCCGCACGAACCACACGCCCGCCAGGGCCCCGACTGCGATCGCGGCGACCGCCGTGACGGTGACGCCGTGCTCGGCGATCGTCTTGACCCCGTACACGAACGGGAACATCGCGAGGAACGACAGCGCGACGCTGGCGATGTCGATCCGGCCCGGGTTCGGGTCCTTCGACTCCGGCAGCAGGAACGGCGCGGCGATGACCACGGCGATCGAGACCGGCGCGGCCATGAGGAACACCGAGCCCCACCAGAAGTGCTCGAGGAGCCAGCCGCCGAGGATCGGGCCGAGGGCCGCCCCGGCGGAGAAGCCCGAGGCCCAGATCGCGATGGCGAACTTGCGCTGGCGGTCGTCGTGGAAGAGGTTGCGCATGAGCGCCAGCGTGGTCGGCATGAGCGTCGCCCCGGCCAGGCCGAGGAGGGCCCGCGCGGCGATGAGCGCTTCGGCGCTGGGCGCGTAGGCGGCGAGGACGCTCGCGACGGCGAACGCGGCGGAGCCGATGACGAGCAGCCTGCGGCGGCCCACGCGGTCGCCGAGGGTGCCCATGGTGACCAGGAGTCCGGCGAGGACGAAGCCGTAGACGTCGACGATCCACAGCAACTGCGAGCTGGAGGGGCCGAGGTCTTCGGACAGGAACGGCACGGCGAAGCCGAGCACGGTCATGTCGATGGAGATGAGCAGCACCGGGAGCACCAGCGCGGCCAGTGCCCAGCCCTGCTTGGCGCTGATGCGGGCGCGGGGCTCCTGCGGTGCGCGAAGCGTGGTGGTCATGGGTTTCTCGACTTTCTGGACGTGAGCCGGAGCACGGCTCGCGAAGGGCATCCCGGAAGATGGGCGGGTCGGAGGCCGACACGCCCCTTGACTGTACCGTCCGGACGGTACAGTTGTCACCAGGAGGAAACATGAACGAGCCGGAGATCACCACCCGGGACCGCATCCTGAACGCGCTCCAGCGACTCCTCGTGGAGGAGGGCGGCGCAGGCGTCACCCTGGAGAAGGTCGCCGCCGAGGCCGGGGTCTCCAAAGGCGGCCTGCTGTACCACTTCAAGTCCAAGCCCGACCTCTACGACGGCCTGGCACGGCGCTTCCGCGAGCAGGAGGAGGCCAACATCGCCAGGGCCCGGGAGGCGGGCGCGGTCGAGACCTTCCTGCGCGTCTCCGAGATCGAGAACGCCGAGTCCGCCGCGGGCCTGTGGGCGCTGCTCACCGCCATGCGCGGCAAGGACCAGCTCTCCGAGGCCGCCCAGGCCGACGTGCTCTTCATCTTCGAAGGCTGGGCCGCCGTCCTCCACGAGCAGATCGAGGACCCGATCACGGCCGAGATCGTGCGCCTGGTCGGCGACGGGCTGTTCCTCTCCGCCCTCTCCGGCGCGCCCCTGCCGTCCCAGGCCACGGTCGACGCGATCCTCCAGCGCCTCAAGGCGGACGCCGGAGAACCGTGATCCCGAAACCTGAGCGGACTAGTGTGGCCCTCGTGCATGAGTACCGAGTCCTCGACAGTGAAATCATCCACCGCGGCTGGGCCTACGAGCTGACCGCCGAGACCATCGCGATGCCCGGCGGCGGCACCGCCAAGCGCGAGTTCATCAAGCACGTCGGCGCGGTCCTCACCGTCCCGCTCGACGAGCAGGGCCGCGTCGGCCTGATCCGCCAGTTCCGGGTCCCGGCGCGCGAACTCCTGTGGGAGCTCCCGGCGGGCCTGCGCGACATCGAAGGGGAGGACCCGGCCGTGGCCGCCCGCCGCGAGCTCGCCGAGGAGGCCGACCTCAACGCCGCCGACCTCGTCAAGCTCGGCGAGTTCTACTCCACCCCGGGGATCTCCAGCGAGGTCATCCACTACTACCTCGCCACGGGCCTGACCCCCGTGCCCGAGGACGAGCGGCACGAGCGCACCGACGAGGAGACCCACATCGAGCTCGTCTGGTGGGACCTCGACAAGGCGCTGGCCGCCGTCGCGGACGGGGAGATCCGCAACGGCGTCTGCGCGCTCGCGCTCACCCTCACGAAACTGCACCTCGACCGAAACTGATCCGTCATTTCCAAGGCGCACGCTCACATGGCCCGTCGCATCGTTGTGCGGCGGGCCGCTTTACGATCACGGCGACGACGCCGTCCGAACCGCTGAACCCACAAGGAATGCGGGCTCCTGGACGTCTGGCGTCCTAGACTGCCCGTGCGGGATGCCGACCGGCCCCGAACTGGCACAACGCTTCGGAAGGAACCCGCACGTGAAAGTCGCCGTCCCCCGCGAGATCAAGAACAACGAGTACCGCGTCGCCCTCACCCCCGCCGGGGTCCACGAGCTCGTCGCCGCAGGCCACGACGTCGCGATCGAGACCGGGGCCGGCCTCGGCTCCGCGATCAGCGACGCCGACTACCGCGAGGCCGGGGCGCTCATCTGCCCCGACGCCGACGCCACTTGGGGCGCAGGCGATCTCGTCCTCAAGGTGAAGGAGCCGATCCAGGACGAGTTCCACCGGATGCGGCCCGGCCAGACCCTCTTCACCTACCTCCACCTGGCCGCGAGCGTCGAGTGCACCGACGCGCTCCTGGAGCGCCACATCACCGGGATCGCCTACGAGACCGTGCAGACCGGCGACGGCCGCCTGCCGCTCCTGGCCCCGATGAGCGAAGTCGCGGGCCGCCTTGCCGTCCAGGCCGGCGCGTACCATTTGCAGCGCCCCGAAGGCGGCCGCGGGACCCTCATGGGCGGCGTCCCCGGGACCGCGCCCGCGCGCGTGGTCATCATCGGCGCGGGCGTCTCCGGCATGAACGCGGCCGCGATCGCGGTCGGCATGCGCGCCGACGTCGAGCTCCTCGACCTCAATATCGACAAGCTCCACGCTGCCGACGACCTCTACCAGGGCCGCCTGCGCACCATCGTCTCCAACCGCTTCGAGGTCAAGCGCGCCTGCCGCGAGGCCGACCTCGTCATCGGCGCCGTCCTCGTCCCGGGCGCCAAGGCCCCCACCGTGGTCGACGACGAAGTGCTCGCCGAGATGAAGGACGGCGCGGTCCTCGTCGACATCGCGATCGACCAGGGCGGCTGCTTCGCGCACTCCAAGGCCACGACGCACGACGACCCGACGTTCACCCATGCGGGCAAACTCTTCTACTGCGTCGCGAACATGCCCGGGGCCGTGCCGAACACGTCGACGTACGCGCTGACGAACGCCACACTTCCGTACGTCATGAAGCTCGCCAACCTCGGCTGGGTCGCGGCCCTCAAGGCCGACCCGGCCCTCGCGCGAGGACTCAACACGTTCGCCGGGCAGGTCGTCAACGAGCCCGTCGCGATCACGCACCACCTGCCGCTCAAGCCGATCGCGCAGGTGCTCGCGGAGAACTGACGTCCCAACAGGACTCAGGGCCCACGCCGCACAGCGGGCGAACTCACGCCGGGTGCCTCGGAGTCTCCCAAGCCGTCGACAGCCTCGATACACTGACGTACAGTCGCTAAGACAGGCAATGGTGAGACGCCCGGCACCCGGTGTCGACCTCGCACCCGGAGGCGCGAAGAAATGAGCAGTGTGGACAGCAACGACAAATGGGCGGCCCTGCGCGGTGCCGCGCAGATGCCTCCCGCTGACGGAACCGAGGACCTCTCCTCGCCCGACCCGGAGACCTACACGAACAAGCGGGAGATCCCGCAGCCCCAGCCGCTGGAACGCCACGGCCCGGCCCGCGTCATCGCCATGGCCAACCAGAAGGGCGGGGTCGGCAAGACCACCACGACCATCAACCTCGGTGCGGCCCTTGCCGAATACGGCCGCAAGGTCCTCCTCGTCGACTTCGACCCGCAGGGCGCGCTCTCAGTCGGCTTCGGCACCAACCCCCACACGCTCGACCTCACCGTCTACAACCTCCTCATGCAGGACGACGTCGACATCGACGACGTCATGGTCAAGACGAACGTCGCCGGCCTGCGCCTCCTCCCGGCCAACATCGACCTCTCGGCCGCCGAGATCCAGCTCGTCAACGAGGTCGCCCGCGAGCAGACCCTCGCCCGCGTCCTGCGACCGGTCATCCCCGACTTCGACTACATCCTCATCGACTGCCAGCCCTCCCTGGGGCTCTTGACGATCAACGCGCTCACCGCCGCGCACTCGGTGCTCGTGCCCCTGGAGTGCGAGTTCTTCTCCCTGCGCGGCGTCGCCCTCCTCCTCGACACCGTCGACAAGGTCCGCGAACGCCTCAACTACGACCTCGAACTCGACGGCATCCTCGCGACCATGTACGACTCGCGCACCACGCACTCGCGCCAGGTCCTCCAGCGCGTCGTGGAAGCCTTCGGCGACAAGGTGTTCTCCACCGTCATCACCCGCACCGTGCGCTTCCCCGAGACCACCGTCGCGGGCGAGCCCATCACCACCTGGGCCCCGGCGTCTTCGGGCGCGCGCGCCTACCGCCAGCTGGCCCGCGAGCTCATCGCGGCGACGGACAAGTAGGTCATCGAACGCGTTCCGCCCCAAGAAACCCGGAGTTCACCCTTTAGCGTCCGCAGCGCCCGTCTAAGCTTGCGAGCGTGACCGACCAGCAGCCGCCCCAGCTCCCGACCCAGCGGGAGGGCGAACCGGAGGAGGCCGAGAGCGGCTTCCACGTCCGGCTCGCCAACTTCGAGGGCCCGTTCGACCTGCTGCTCCAGCTCATCGGCAAGCACAAGCTCGACGTCACCGAACTCGCGCTCCACCAGGTCGCCTCCGAGTTCATCGCCTATGTCACGAGCCTCGACGACGCCTGGAACCTCGAGGAGACCTCCGAGTTCCTGCTCATCGCCGCCACCCTCCTCGACCTCAAGACCGCCCGGCTCCTGCCCGGCACCGTCGTCGACGACGAAGAGGACCTCGCGCTCCTGGAGGCCCGCGACCTCCTCTTCGCCAGGCTCCTGCAGTACAAGGCCTACAAGGAGGCCGCCGGGGTCCTCTCGATGTTCGCCGAGTCCGCCGCGACCCGCGTCGCCCGCAACGTCGGCCTCGAAGAGCGCTACAAGGGCCTGCTCCCCGAACTCGTCCTCGACCTCACCCCCGAAGCCCTCGCCGCCTTGGCGGGCAAGGCGATGAAGCCCAAACCGCCGCCCACCGTCGGCACCGGCCACATCCACATGCAGCGCGTCTCGGTGCGCGAGCACGCCGTCATCCTCTCCCGCCGCCTCCAACGCGTCCAGACCGCGACCTTCCGGGCCCTCACCTCAGACTGCGAATCCCACCTCGAAGTCGTCGCCCGGTTCCTCGCGCTCCTGGAGCTCTACCGGGAGGCCCTCGTCGGGTTCGAGCAGATGCAGGCCCTCGGCGAGCTCACCGTGCGCTGGCTCGGCGGCACCGGCAACACTGAGATCGAAGTCGACGAATACGCAGGGAGCCCTGCGGAACCGGAAGCACCAGCGGGGGAGAACGCATGACCGAACACCTGGGGGAGTCCCTCGAACAGGAACTGGCGACGTGGAAGATGCCCGGCGCACGCCAGGAGGCCGCGCCGCTGCGCCCCGACACGCCCGCCGACGAACCCGCGGCCGACGACGAGTACGCGGCCGCCCTCGCCGCCGTCCCGGCCCAGACCGGACCCGACGACGACGAAGAACCCGAGGTCACGGCCACGAGCCCCGTCCCCGACGACGTCGACCTCGGCGCCGTCCTCGAAGCGATCCTCATGATCGCCGAAGAACCCCTGAGCGAGGAGTTCCTCTCCGCGGTATTGGAGCGGCCACGTTCACAGGTGCGCGAGCAACTGGGTCGGCTCAGCGCCGAATACACTGGTGACGGACGCGGATTCGATCTGCGTCGCCAAGCCGGCGGCTGGCGCTTCTACACCCGGGCCGACTACGCCCGCTACGTGGAGCGGTTCGTGACCGACGGCGCCTCCGCCCGCCTCACCAAGGCGGCACTGGAGACGCTTGCCGTGGTCGCCTACCGGCAGCCGGTCACCCGCGGCCGCATCTCGGCCATCCGGGGGGTCAACTGCGACGGCGTCATGCGCACGCTGGTGTCGCGCGGCCTGGTCGAGGAGTGCGGGACCGACCCGGACTCGACGGCGACGCTCTACCGCACCACCACCCTGTTCTTGGAGAAGATCGGACTGGACACGGTCGACCAGCTCCCCGAGCTGGCCCCGTTCCTACCTGACGACGTGACGGATATCGAGGAAGATGAACAACGCTGACGAAGAGGGCATCCGCCTGCAGAAAGTGCTGTCGCAGGCCGGGATCGCCTCCCGCCGGGCCGCAGAGGACCTCATCTCCCGCGGGAAGGTCAAGGTCAACGGCGAGCGCGCCCACCTCGGCCAGCGCGTGGACCCCGAGAAGGACGTCATCCACGTCTCGGGCAAGCGGGTCGTGACCGACGTCGACAAGGTGTACTTCGCGATCAACAAGCCCCGCGGCATCGTCTCGACCATGGAGGACGAGGAGGGCCGCCCCTCGCTCGCCGAGTTCGCCAAGGGCATCGACCAGCGCGTCTTCCACGTCGGCCGCCTCGACACCGACTCCGAGGGCCTGCTGCTGCTCACCAACGACGGGGAGCTCGCCAACCGCATCATGCACCCCTCGCACGGCCTGCCGAAGGTCTACCGGGCGCAGGTCGCCGGGATCATGGACCGCAACACCTGGAACCGGCTGCTCAAGGGCGTCGAGCTCGAGGACGGCATGGCCAAGGCCGACAAGCTCAAGATCATCGACGAGCACGCCGGGCAGTCGTTGATCGAGATCACCATCCACGAGGGCCGCAAGCACATTGTGAGGCGGCTCATGGACGAGGTCGGGCACCACGTCTCGCGCCTCGTCCGCACCGAGATGGGGCCGGTCAAGCTGCGCAACCTCAAGCCGGGGACGCTCCGCAGGCTCACCCCGAACGAGATCGGGGAGCTCTTCCGCGAGGTCGGACTCTAGCTAGCTGTAATGACTGAAGGGCAAGGCCCGGTTAGGGTTCGGACATGTCAACCATTCTGAACGTGATCTGGTTCGTGCTGGCCGGGCTGTGGCTCGCGATCGGCTACTTCCTGACGGGCCTGCTCTTCTGCGTCTTCATCGTGACCATCCCGTTCGGCATCGCGAACATGCGCCTGGCCGGGTACGTGCTGTGGCCGTTCGGGCGCACCGTCGTCTACGACCGGGGCGCCGGGTGCTTCTCGCTGATCGGCAACGTCCTGTGGCTGATCCTGTTCGGCTGGGAGCTCGCGCTGGCGCACCTCGTCACCGGGTTCGCGCTGGCGATCACGGTGATCGGCATCCCGCTGGCGGTCGCGAACTGGAAGATGATCCCGATGGCGCTGTGGCCGATGGGCGCGCGGGTAGTCGACAAGCGCTGACCAGGGAGAACCGGGCATGATGTAGGTTTGCTTGGTTTGCATTCGAAGAACGGAGCGCGACAGTGCCTGAGCAGAAGAGCGGACCGGTCGTCGCGATCGACGGCCCGTCCGGAGCCGGGAAGTCGACCGTCGCCAAGACCTTGGCGACCGCGATCGAAGCCGCGTACCTCGACACCGGCGCCATGTACCGCGCCGCGACCCTGGCGGTCCTCAACGCCGGCGTCGACCCCTCGCAGACCGCGCAGGTCACCAAGACCGTGAAGAACGCGAAGCTCGAGTTCGGGACCACCCCCGACGACCCGTTCACCCGCGTCGACGGGGAGGACGCCGACCTGGCGATCCGCGGCGACGACGTGACGAAGGCGGTCTCGGCGGTGGCCGGGAACAAGACCGTGCGGAAGTTCCTCATCGACGAGCAGCGGCGGATCATCGCCGATGCCAAGGCGGGCATCGTGGTCGAAGGCCGCGACATCGTCTCGGTCGTCGCCCCCGACGCCGACGTGAAGGTCTACCTGACCGCCGACCCGGTGGAGCGCGCGAAGCGCCGCGCCGCCGAGAACGGCGCCGACGCGAACGCCACCGCGAAGGACATCGAACGGCGGGATACCGCCGACTCGAAGACCACCAAACCCCTGGAGGCTCCGGAGGGGGCCGTGGTGATCGACTCCACGACGCTGCCGATCGTGGAGGTAGTGGCCAAGATTCTGGCCTTGCTGAACAACAGGGACATCGATGAGTGACGAAGAGACCTGGACCGACGACGGGGACTGGAGCGAGAGCGACGACCTCGAAGAACGCGGTCCGGTCCCGACGGTGGCCGTCGTCGGCCGCCCCAACGTGGGCAAGTCGACGCTGGTCAACCGCATCCTGGGCCGCCGCGCCGCGGTGGTGCAGGACGAGCCGGGCGTGACCCGGGACCGCGTCGCATACGACGCGGAATGGGCCGGGCGCGAGTTCAGCCTGGTCGACACCGGCGGCTGGGACCCGGACGCCGAGGGCATGGCGAGGTCCATCGCCCTGCAGGCGGAGCTGGCGATGCGCACCGCGGACGTGATCGTGTTCGTGGTCGACTCCCGTGTCGGCCCCACCGACGCCGACGAGGCGGCCGTGCGCATTCTGCGCTCGACCCGCAAGCCCGTGATCCTGGTGGCCAACAAGGCCGACTCGGAGCGCCAGGAGGCCGAGGTCCACGAGCTGTGGAGCCTGGGCCTGGGCGAGCCGTTCCCGATCTCGGCCCTCCACGGCCGCAACTCGGGCGACCTGCTCGACAAGATCATCTGGGCGTTCCCGGAGCAGCCCACCGGGCAGCTCAAGGAGCGCGGCCCGCGCAAGGTGGCCCTGGTCGGCCGTCCGAACGTCGGCAAGTCGAGCCTCCTCAACCGCATCGCGGGGGAGGACCGCGCGGTCGTCGACAACGTCGCGGGCACCACGGTCGACCCGGTCGACTCCGTCGTGGAGATCGACGGCGAGGACTGGATCCTCGTCGACACCGCGGGCCTGCGCAAGCGCGTCAAGTTCGCCTCGGGCACCGAGTACTACGCCAGCCTCCGTACCGAAGCAGCCGTAGAAGCCGCCGAGGTCGCGTTGGTGCTCCTCGACGCGTCCGAACCCATCAGCGAGCAGGACCAGCGAGTCCTGACCCAGGTGACCGAGTCGGGCCGGGCGATGGTCCTCGCCTTCAACAAGTGGGACCTCGTGGACGAGGACCGGCGCTACTACTTGGAGAAGGAGATCGACCGCGAGCTCGGCCAGGTCTCCTGGGCGCCGCGCGTCAACGTCTCGGCCATGACCGGCCGCGCCGTCGAGAAGATCGCCCGCGCCCTCCGCGAAGCCCTCGCGGGCTGGGGCCAGCGCATCAGCACCGGCGAGCTCAACAAGTGGATCAGCGACCTCCAGGCCGCCACGCCGCACCCGGTCCGCGCCAACAAGGCCCCGAAGGTCATCTACGCGACCCAGGCCGCCGCGGAACCGCCGCGCTTCATCCTCTTCACGAACGCGCCGTTCGAGAAGCAGTACCTGAAGTTCATCACGCGCAAGCTCCGCGAGGACTTCGGCTTCGTGGGATCGCCCATCGAACTGGTGGTCAAACCCCGTGAATCCCGCAAGAAGGACAAACGCAAATAGCCTCGCTCACACCGGGGACCTCGCCTCAGAGGCCCCCGGGGCTATAGGCTAAAGTTGTGACCGCCGCGGACAACGCGGCGGAAAACGGGCTGTGGCGCAGCTTGGTAGCGCACTTGACTGGGGGTCAAGGGGTCGCAGGTTCAAGTCCTGTCAGCCCGACGTTTTCGCAGGTCAGAGCTTTAAGCTCTGACCTGTTTTCGTCTCTCTGTACGAATTTTCCAGCTTTCCGGCCGCGAACAGACACTCCAGGTTCGAGTTCCCGCATCGGAGTTCAGGGGCTGAATCCCCAGGTCGCGCGGTGATTCACTGCCCGCCCTATGCATCGGACCTAGTGTGTCTCGAGCGGCCTGAGCGCTCGAACATGTTGGGCGCCAATGGGTTACGGTGCAGGTCAACGTGATGTGGCAGGAGCGCTCGGGCGGCCCGCGGGGCGTGTCCATGAGTCGGTCCATGGGCGGGAACAGGAAGAAATGACGGCAACACCAGGAGCCTTGACGAGTCGTCGACGCGGAAGCGTCCGCTCCCGCGGGCGCACCTACCAGGTCCGCGTGTACGTGGGCGTCGATCCCGAAACCGGGAAGCAGCGGTACCTCACCGAGACGTGCCGGAACCCGGATGAGGCGGAGGCGGCACGCGTGCGAATGGTCGCCCAAGCCGACTCCGGCAAGGGATTCGCCGGCAGGCTTGAGTTCGGTGACGCGATCAAGCTGTGGCTTGCCTCCCGCGATGAGTACGTCGCGGCAGGGGAGCTTGCCGCATCCAGCCAGCGCAACTCGCGACAACTTGCCGAGACCCACGTCATCCCGGTGCTCGGGGCCATCGCCCTCGGCGATCTCGAGCGTGAACTTGTCCCGGCTGCCGAGGCGTTGTACCGCGAAGTCGGCAAGTGCCGTCTGCGCTGCCGGGGCCGCACGGACTTCGAACATTATGAACCGGGCAGGGGCAACGCCCGAATCGCGCGTGATCTGCACGGTCACCAGTGCGGCAAACGTTGCCGACCCCACGAGTGTCCCCGCGCGTCGGCCTCGATGCTGCGCAAAGTCCACAGCGTGGTGACCGGCACCTGCGGCATGCTGCACCGGTGGGGATGGATGCCGGGCAACACCTCCAAACGCATCGTGGCTCCAGCGAAACCACCGCTGAACCCGAAAGCGCCAACGACCGTAGAAGTGGCTGCACTGGTCGACGCTGCGTTTGCCCGGAACCAGGATTGGGGCACGATCGTATGGCTGCTCCTGGTAACCGGCGCTCGCCGCTCGGAGATCGTCCGATCCCAACTCAAGCACGTCGACTTCGAACGCAGCCTGATCTTCATCGACCCCACCAAGGTCAAGGACACCTCTCGGTGGCTCGCGCTCGATCCCGTCACCATGGACTTGCTCGAAGCGTTGCGCGCCCGCATCACCGACCGCCTCGGCGCCCTGGGGCGGACGGTCACGGGGGAGGAGTACCTGTACTCGTTTGAGCCCGACCACGCCCTGCACGGCTCAGCGGGATATCTCAGTCTGCGCTTGAAATCGATGGGGCGGTCGATCGGCATCGACACCCACACGCACGCACTGCGCCACTATGCGGCGACCGAGCTCATAGTCGGTGGAGTCGACATCGTCAACGTGGCGCACCGCCTCGGGCACCGGTCCCCTAAATCGACTTCTGACATCTATGCTGCCTGGCGGCCCGACGTCGACCGCCGTGCCGCCGCCTTGCTCGCCGGTGGTCTGCAGGCCCCGGCCGCGAAGGTGCCGGGACCAGACCGTGACCGTTCCGCTGAACAACCCCGCCGTACCGCCCATGAGATCGAGCAGCGCATCCGCGAGGTACGCCAACGCACCGGATGGGGACCGCGGCGAATCAAGCACCATCTCGCCGTCGAAGGCGTCATTAGGGCCGAATCCACCATTTGGAAGATTCTGCATCGCCACGAGCCCAACATCACCCGTCCACCGGCCGCAATCGGAACGACCCTGCATGATGGCCAACCAGATCCGGAATGAGCGCCGTCATCGGCGCCTGACGATTGCCCTCCGGCTTAGCTACTGGAGTCGTTGACCATATGGGGCTTCGGTGACGCCGCATTGCAGAGGTCGGCGTGGACCCCGAGCGGGCCTGACCTGCCTCGGCGCTTGATTCTCATACGATGATCGGCGCATGCTGGGATGTTTTTGTTGCCGCCCAGTTGGTGTGTGATGTTGCCGGGTGCGGTGGGATGGCTGATGCCGGTCGTGGGGCTTAGTCGCTTGGGTCGGGACCGTCCTGATCGGTACGCGTCACGTATCCCCATCGCGGGTCTACTGTACTTGGATCAAGACGCCAGCCGTCGGGGAACTGGTGTGGCGCACGCATGTCCAACAGCACCTTCTGGTCCTTGAGAAGGTTGAGGAGGGTCGGGCTCGGATGCCGGAGTGGACCGCGAATCCGAGAATCGGTGAACTTGCTGTCTTCGGTGCCATGGGCGAAGGTGGCGCCGGCGAAGTCCGTTGCGCCGGCGAAGGTCGCTTTTGAGAAACTGACGCCTTTCGTGAAGATCGTGCTCTCAAATTCGGTGTCGTTGAAGGTGGCACCGTGGAAGTTGGCGGGGCGATTGAAGGTCGAGTTGTTGAATCTTGAGGTTGAGAAGAACGTGGTGCCGAGGAACAGTGCGCGCTTTGTGAAGGTCGCGCTGCTGAAGTCCACTTCGCCAGTGAAGGTTGCGGCGACGAAGCTGGCAAGGGCGGTGAACGTCGCGGCCCCGAATTCGGCCCAGCCGTGGAAGTTCGCGCTTTGGAAGTCGGCCTCGCCCGTGAACGTCGCGAGTTCGAAGCTCGTGTAGCGGCTGAACTCTGCAGAGGAGAACTCTGCATCGCCGGTGAAGGTCGCGGTCTCGAAGCTGGAGGAGTCATGGAAGACCGCAGCGGAGAAGTTGGCGTCTCCGGCGAAGGTCACGGCTTCAAATCCGGTGTAGCCGGTGAAGGTCACGCTGCTGAAATCTGGCGACGCCAAGTGGCAGCCGCTCAACCGGATGCCGCTGAGGTTGGCGTTGCGCAGATTCAGACGGGTGTGTTCCCAGTGATCATCGCCGCGTTTGAGGTGGCGTTGCAGGATCTCCTGTGCGATCAGCCGAACTTCGTGCTCGGCGTCGGCACCATTTGTTGCGGGCTCGGCCGGTGGCGGGCCGATGGGCTCGAACTGTCTGGCCGGGAGCCGCTCTCTCATGACTGGTCCTGGTGGACTGTGGGGGAGCCGGAGGTAGGAGCAGACTTCGTCGAGGACGACCTGGCGCAATTCCCTGTGCTGCTGACCGATGCGTTCGAGGTTGTGAAGCCCGCCGATCCGCACCGCTGGGTTGTCGGAGCCGAGCTGCTCGACGGCGCGGATCCTGGCGTCGGTGATCCGGCGTTGGAGGGCGTCGTCCGCGGTCGCGGTTGCGGTCCGCTCCAGGTGCTCCTGGCGGCGGAGCGCGTCGGCCTCGGCGTTGGCTGTCGAGCGTTCGAGGTGCTGCTGGCGGCGCAGTGCCAGGATCAGGGCGGCAATGGCGACGAACCCGGCGCCGGTGGCCAGGGCGTTGCGGCGGGCCTCGGCGCGCATCCGCGCGATCTCCAGCTCAACCGCGACCTGCTCGGCCGAAGCATTCTGGGTGCCCTGGCCGGCCTCGGGGGCAGCGGTGTGGTCGGGGATGGGGGCGGCGAGGAAGAAGTAGGAGGCGAAGCTCGCCGCGAGGATGAGCGGGACCGCGATCAGCGCCGTCCAGGTCCACATGCTGACCCGTTTGCTGGGCACTGCGGGCTCGGCCGGGGGAGGCTGCGGGGGCATCGCCCCAGCATAAGCGTCCAGCGCTCACGATGCGGTCCACGAGCGGGGCCGCCAGGTCGACTATTCGCATCGTTTGCTCCGTTCGAGGCCAGCGCTGCCAGCTCGGTCAGGTGACGGGGTGGGGGGCTCGGGGACAGGCACAAGACGCAGCACGGTGACGTCGTCGACAGTGGTCCATCCACTGGTTCAGATCCCGATCCGAGAGTAGGAAGACCCCGGTATGGGCGGTCGCACCAGTGCAGTCGAATCGTGTCTGGATCACCAGCAAGGAGGACCGCGCCTACTGAGCTACGCGAAGCGACTCCGCTTCGCAAGAAGACTCGAGCCAGGTTCAAGCGGGCTGTCGTTCCGGATCGCGATTCTCGCCTACCACTGTAAGACGCTCGCACAGCTTAACACGACAGCTGTATTTCGTTGTGCTGCAACTATTGTTGCTGGTAGCGGGATTGGCGGGCGCGGGTTTGATGTTGGCGTCGCCAGTGGGCGGCGGCGAGGGCGTGGGCGAGGGTGCGAGCGGGGTGGAGGATCACCGCCAGGAGACGGCGGATTTCGGGGACTGTGAGTCTTCCCAGCTCGCGTGGGCTTTTGGGTCGGTTGCGGCGGTGACGGCGAGGAAGGCGTGGGCGAGCATGGCCATGGTGATGTGCCGGTACCAGCCCTCCCACCTGCGGACCTGGTAGTGGTCGAGCCCGCATTCGCCCTTGGCGGCCTGGAAGCACTCCTCGATCGCCCACCTGGCTCCGGCGACTTGGACGATCGCTTCGCGCTCGACCGAGTCGGGGTGGAAGCACAGGTAGTAGGCGATGTCGGCGGGGTCCTCGATGGAGCGGCGGGCCAGCAAGGTGCGCACGAACCCAACCGGAAGATCACCATAGGAGGGCACCGTTGCCCAAGCCCAGTCGTACTCGCGCTCACCGCGGACGCCAGGCCCTGACGAGACCCGATGCCAGGCCTCGTCCGGGGCGCGGCCGATCAGCGTGTCCACACGGCGCTTGCCGTCCAGGTCCTCGACGGTCTGCTTCACCGGCACCTCGACCACATAGGGCATGCGGCGGGCCTCGAGGAAGGCACGGAACCTGCCATCCCTGCCGTAGGCCGAGTCGGCAGTCAACCATCCGGCCTCGACCCCGGCGGCCAGGGCCCGGCCGATCATGGCCTCGGCCAAGCGCGGCTTGGTGAGCACGCCTTGGTGCCAGCGGTCGTCGGGGATGCCGGCGTCGTCGCAGCGTTCGCGGTCGGCGATCCAGGACTCGGGCAGGTAGAGCTCGCGGTCGATCAGCGCCCGCCCGGTCGGGGCGGCGTAGGCGAGGAAGACTCCGAGCTGGGAGTTCTCTACTCGGCCCGCCGTTCCCGAATACTGCCGCTGCACTCCGGCTGACCTGCGGCCCTTCTTGACGAAGCCGGTCTCGTCGACCACGAGCACGCCGTCGGGCCCGGCCAGGCTCTGTGTCACATAGGAGCGCAGCTGGTCGCGAACGGCATCGGCTGACCACTTCGCGCGACCCAGAAAGTGCTGCACCCGCCACGGATCGGCATCTCCGGCCGCCTCGGCCAACTGCCAGGAGTTCTTCCGCTCCACCGGCGCCAGCAACCCGACCAGGTACGACCTGGCCCGCCGCCGCAGCTCCACCCGACCGAACAGGCCAGCGACCAGCGCAAACATGTCGTCCAGGCTCGACTTCCACGCCGAAACATCCTCTGCCACAACATCATCCATCATCCCGATGATGCTAGATCACAAGCAGCACAACGAAATACAGCTGTCGTGTTAGTACTGCTGCGGCACTTGGCGTTTCCGGTTGCGAGGGTGGTTCGTTCTCCGGTCATGGAGGATGTGAATCTGGCTCGCTGGAGCGCGGAGTTCGGGGAACTGATGTACCGGATCGACCCGAGGTTCGCCAGGCCGGAGCCGCGGGAGCGAGTCCGAAACTACATCGCGGCTCGTGTCGGGCTTGCAGCGCAAGCAATCATCGAGCGGGCGGAAGAGCCCGGGCTGTCGTTCCGATCGGTGACGGCCGGCACGGACATCTGGGCGCCTGCACGCAGAAACACGGATACGCGTTTCACCTCTGACGTCGGACAAGACCGTCAGCACGACGCGCACACGACGCAGGATCCGCTTGGGCAGCAACCAAAGCTTGAGATTCAAGTCAAGGAAGTAGTTCTTGTTCGTATGCCCAGGCGAACAGGCTCGCGCCGTCTTTGATCGGGAGGCGCATGTCAGTTGCGACCAGGTCGTCGACTACCTGGGCCGCTTGGTCACGGCTGCGATTGAAGATCGTTTTGAACGCTTCGACGACAATCCACAGCGTGTCCACACTGCGCACCCCAAGCGCCTCGGCCTGCACTATGGCGCTGCGATCATCCAACACCGCGGTGAAGCCACGGTGATGTGCACAAGCAATGACTGCGCACTCGCCGAGGTGTTGGAGCGGCCCGCCGCTGAGTTCGGCCTTGACCTGGAGCACAGTCCACCGCTCTTCCTCGGTGAGCACTGCCAACTCGGCCCAGTCCACGTCGGTGGCTGCGCGAATACCTGGGTAGCGTTCCCGCCCCCGCTCGATTTCGTCGTTGACTTCGGTCGGGACGACGACGACACCGCCCGGCGCGAGCTGCTCAAGGAGGCTGGCATGGCCGGCCCGGCAGAGGTGCGTGTATGTGCTGGTGTCGATGACCCAGCGCCGATGCTCAGCCGTCATGTCCTGCGAAGGAGCGGCGGAGGTCCTCGATCGAATCTTCGGCTCGAGTGGGGAGTTCGCTTACGGGGAGTGTCCCGCGCAGGAGCTCGAGTGAACGTGCGGTGGTCAGTTGACCATCAACGTAAGCGTTAAGGATCGCAGCGGTGAGCGATGGTGATAGGTACGGGGCGGCGCACTCTTCGCGCCAGTTGAGCTTGAGTCGCAGGTAGTCCCCGGAGTTCGGTTCATGCTCTCTGAAGGAGCGGTGCTGGCTGGGGTTGACGAGTTCGAGGTTTCGCAGCTGGTTGATGGCAGCTGACCAGCTCAGCCGGAATATCGCAGCGACGGCCAGCGCGCGATCACGAGGCTTCCAAGTTCGGTACTCGTTCCATACCTTGCTCACACCTGCCCGGGGAGCGAGAAAGTGGATGGCAAAGGAGCTGACCATACTCTCGGCATCGTTCGTCGCTTCCGAGTCGTACGCATCGCCGAAGATCCAGTGACCGAGCTCGTGCGCCAGGGTCATGCGCCGTCGACCAGGGGCAATATCGCCGTCCAGTACCACGGCGCCCGCTGTGCGGGTCTCAGTTTCGACTTCAACACAACCACCATCGGCGCCCTGCGCGCCGAGGTGGGCCGAAAACGTGTACATCCCGAGCTCTTCACAGACTTGGCCAAGATCCTCGATCGGGCCGCTCTCGAGTGCTATTTGGGCGCGGACGGCCGTGGCAGTGTGCTCAGCCTCGGTGTGGTTTCGAGGAGTGCGGTAGTCAACCCGCTCGCGTACAGGTAGGAAACCGCGTCGCAGCAGCCCTTGGATGTCTGAAGCGAACTGCTCGAGTTCGACGTCGAGTCGTTGTGTGGTTTCATGGGTCGGTGCAGCGTCGGTTCGGCGGCTGACCACTGCAGGGACCGGATCGGCGACAAAGAAGGACAGCGGACGGCCGAGGGCTTCCGCTATCTGTACGAGTTCGGGCACATTGAGTTTTCGCTCGCCCAGCTCAAGTCGAGAGATCGCTGAGCGATCGAGCTCGACGGCACGGCCCAGGTCGACCTGGGTCAACCCAGCGTCCTCGCGAGCTTGCGCAACCCGCTGGCCCAGCAATGCCTTGTCCATGTGTGTGATTATCACACATCCATGTGCTGGTGTGACTCCTCAGCGGTCGGTCATTTGCAAATGTGACGCTTTCGGCGAGTCAGAACCTCAGCAAGCGGCCGGATCTTTGCTGAGGGGTTGAAATCGGATGTCTCGCGCCTGTGGTGACGTCCGGGCGCACACATCGCTCTGCAAGCGCATCCTAGCCAGGCTCCAGGTGTCTGGCGCCAAGGCCGCCAGATCACGCGAGCAGGTACGGCCGATTTGGGAAAACGGACGCAGGGACCGTAAAGCTGTTTCCGGGCATCAACGGCCAAGGATCGGAGCGCGGAGGCGGCAGGCGACGGAGCCCTCTCGCTATTCCCGCCTCAATGTGCTGCAGCTGTGTGTCGGAACCGACGCTTATGGTTCAAGGCGTGGCTGCAGCGATTGACGGCGGTGACGCACGCAAGCATCCTGGTCTCAATACGTGTTGTTCCAGCTTCGCCTGCCAAGGGCTCTTTCGACGGCGAGTATGGAAGTATGGCTCACTCATCTGCACGAGCCCCACGGCCGCGAGGACCCCTCCACGCTCGTGGAAGTGCGTTTCAGGTGCATGTTTACAACGGATTCAGCGCAGCGGCCACTCGCCAGCGTTCCTTCACTGCGACCGGCCAGGACCCTATTGCGCGCGGAGTCGCGCCCGGAGAGCCGATCACTGCCAGCGATCGCGCGGTGGCTTGTAGGACGTTCGGTGATGCGATCGGAGAGTGGCTTGCCATTCGTGACGAGCGGGTCAGGGCGGGCGACCTCGCGGTGACGAGCCAGTCCCATTCCCGATCACTGGCCGAGCTCCACGTCATACCGGTCCTGGGCCCGATCCCGCTGCCCGCTCTGGAACGCGAACTCGTGTTCGCCGCCGAGCGCCTGTACCGCGACCTGGGCGTATGCCGCATTCGCTGCACGGGGCGAATGAGTATTGAACACCACGCCCCAGGTTCAGGCAACGCCCGCCTCGTGCCTGAAACTGCCGGCCATGTGTGCGGCCGGCGATGCCGACCGCACGTGTGCATGCCCGCGTCGGCGTCGATGCTGCGGAAGGTCCATGGAGTGGTGACCGGGACGTGCGCCATGCTCTACCGGTGGGGCTGGATCACGACCTATCCCTCCACACGTATCGCCGCGCCGAAGGCGCCGCACACACTTCCCGCTGCACCGACCCGAGTCCAGGTCACCGCGCTGATCAAGGCGGCATTCGCACAGGATGCGGACTGGGGCACCGCCGTGTGGATGCTGCTGGTCACCGGCGCCCGCCGCAGTGAGATCGTCCGCTCTCAGCTCAAGCATGTGGACTTCGCGCGGTGCCGGCTGTTCATTGGCTCGACGAAGGTCGAGGGGACCGCCCGTTGGGTGGGGCTCGACGAGGCCACCATGGGCTTGCTGTCGACGCTGCGCGGTCGCATCGAGGACCGCCTCGCCACCGCCGGTATACCGGTCACGGGGGAGGAGTACCTCTACTCCTATCGGGCCGACCACAGCAGGCCCGGCACAGCGGGGTACTTCACTCACCGCTTCAAAGCCATGGGCGCCGCGGCCGGTATCGACACGCACCCCCACGCACTGCGCCACTACGCCGCGACCGAACTCATCACCGGCGGCATCGACCTCGTCGCCGTGGCGCACCGCCTCGGACACAAGACGCCGTCGACCACGGCGGACATGTACGCCGCCTGGCGGCCCGAAGCCGACCACCGCGCCGCGGTACTCCTCCCCGCCACACTGGCACCGCTGGCAGGCCTGCAACCGCCCCAGCCGGCCCGCGACCGCTCAGCCGAGCAGCCCCGCCGCACTGAGCCCGGCCTCGAACAACGCATTTGCGACATGCGCCGACACACCGGCTGGGGACCCCGGCGCATCAAGAAACACCTCGCTGCCGAAAACGTGGCCATCGCCGAATCCACCATTTGGCTCATCCTCAAACGCCACGGCCTCAACACACCGGCAGGCGCGCACCCGCCAGGTGGGTTTGATCTATTCCCTCCCCTGGCTCATCCCTCTCCGTGAACTGTCCTGAAGGCGAACCGGATGACCCTCGACTGCCAGCTCTAGAGCGCCCTGGAGTCAGTTTCGCGACCTCGCCATCGGAGCGCTCCGTTCTCGCCGGACACGACAACCTCGCCACCCGGCACAAAGACCCGAAACCCTTACGGGCCACTGCCGTACATCGGAATCGCACCACATAACCAGCACTTCAGACTCTCGCCCACACGCTGGACTTGCTACGACGTGTGGTTGATCGCGTAGTCGCCACTGCCCTGGAAATCGTGCGAACTCCCGTCGTGGCAGACGCCGCCACCACCGCCGTTTCCGGTGCCACCGTATGCGAGCACCTGGCACCGGTTGCACCAGCGCCAGCCGTTCTGCGTCCCCTGCGGCTGGCCCACTTCGTAGTAGAGGAAGTAGCGGCCGCTCGCGGACAGGTCGTGCGCGGCGCCATCGTGGCAGATGCCTTCGCCGAAACCGCTGTAGACAAGGCAGTTGCAGCGCTTGCACCAGCTCCAGCCGCCTTGGGTCCGTGCAGCGGTCGCGGCGGCCATGTACCCGTGGAACGCCTGGTACCGCCCGCTCCCGTTGCCGTTGTGGACTCCGCCTGCGGTACACGCGGGCACCAGTCCCAATACGCTCGCTGCGGGGTCGTGCCCGGTGCCGTCGGTGAAGATCAGGGCCTGGCAGTTCCTGCACCAGCGCCAACCCTCTTGGGTGGACGACCCCATCGGCGCGGGCGCCGGCGCGGGGGCGATTGGCATCGGGGCAGGCGCGGGCGCCGGGCGTTGCCAGCGGATAACTGTCCAAGGAGACCAGCCGTGGGCCGACCCGTAGCCCTTGACCTTGAGGTCGAAGACGTGCCCGACCGCTATCCTTGTGCGAATCGCGCCCGACGTGGATCCTCCGGCTTGTTTGAGTTGGTGGTGCGCCCCGGGCTCCAGTGTCACGTTCGTCCAACCGACAAAGACCTCCCCGTAGGTTTGGCCGTTCCACCACTCCACGTCGACATGGTCGTCGCCCCAGCCGGTCACGTGCAGGCCCGAAGGCGGCTGGGTGGGGGCGGACGCCTCCGCCCGTTGGAGGCATACGCCGATTTCCTGTCCGGCTTGATCTGACGAGACTTGGAGCAGCTGCGCGGCGTACCCGCCCTGACCGATGAGCAGGCGGACGTCGTCGATGTTGTCGGCAGGCTCCACGATCAGTCGGCCGCCGCCGTCGGCGATCGCCGTGTAGCTCACCTCAGGCGTCTGGTCCTCGTACTCGTAATAGCCCTTCACATGGACGGTCGCGCCCGAGATCGGCGAACCGCCGACGCAGTCGGTGACGCGGACAATGAATCTCCAGCTCATCGTGCATCCTTTGTTGGGGAAGGGAACGGGCAGAGGCGGCGCGGGATCTTGGGCGACATTGTCGCTGACCGCGACCGATGTGTGATCCACACTACGCTGATGTGGAAGTCTCATGGGGACTGCACCAGTCCGTTCAGGACTCGAGAACAGACCGGTCGAGGATCCACCTAGTCCTAGTACTGCTGCGACGCTTGGTGCCTCGTGTCAGGTTCGAGGATCAAGTTCAAACGTCAACTTCCGTACTGGCTCGCCGGTGTACTCGGTGAGTTCGAACGATCCGGGTTCCGGACTTGGGTGGACCTGGACTTTGAAGTCCGATCCGTCCTCGAATACGAGATGGAAGATCAAGTCGGTGCCGCAGAGCAGCTCCTCGCTTGTGATCGCGCGGCCCTCGAGGTCCTGGACGGACAGTGCACCCGACCTACACCAGTCACCTACGTCAGGGTCGATTCGACCACCGTGCGCGCCCACAACGCCGCCGCCGGAGCCGGTCGCGGAGCCAGCGGCTGATGATGGCGACGTGCGCGGTGGCGAGGTGGCGAGCGCGTCCGTGAAACTGGCCCGGGGCCGTAGTAGTTCGGCAGATCTGATGTCAGCCTGGCGACGAACCTCTTACCAGATTGTCATTTCTGTCGGCTTCGAGGATGTCGACCTTCCTCCCCCGTTCCCTCGCCGGGCTCAGAGCGCCTTGGCCCCTTCCGGATAGGGGTGCGCGGTGGTCCTCGCCAGACGGGTAAGACGGCGCTGTCTGCGCCTGCTCCATGGTCGACATGCACCGGAACGATCGGGCCCCCTCCGGGTGGATCCGCTGCCCTACGATTTTCGGAGAGCCCGCTTCACAAAGGATCAGCACATGCAGGATCGGGACTACCTCGCGTCGGAGATTCAGCAGGGCGAGCACTACTTCCGCCGATACGAAGCCCGCGGCAAGCGCAAAGATCTCCACCGCTCAGCGCGGCATTACCTGCAGCTGTTCGCGTTCGAGTCATATGCCTCAGCGCCACTGGAGTTGTACGAGCGCGTTCCGGCCGCCGTGGCAGAGCTGATCCTCGAATCCCTGTTCCGGCCCTCGTATGAACTGCTCAGGGCCAGCGGCATCAGCGGTGATCCGGCTGCGCAGGACCTGGCGGTCGAGGTCTGGCGGCGGCTCGCGGCGATCTCCGGGCCGTGGGACCCGATGTACTGGCGCAACCGGTCCGATCTGGGCCTGGCGCTGTTCAACAGGTTCGAGGCCTCCGGCGACCCCGCCGATGTCGACGAGGCCGTCGAGCACATGGCGGCAGGCCTCGCGGCCTCACCCGATACGAACGAGTTCAAGCCGCACCTCCACGGGCCCCTCGGTGTCGCGATGCTGCGGCGGTACGAGTACTTCCATGGGATGGAGGACCTCGACGGCGCGATCGAGCACCTTACGGTGTCGGTCAACACGCTGCCGATGCGCCGGTCGATCGAATGGGGCGGCGCTCGGGAGCTCGCGAACGCGTTGGAGTTGCGCAGCCGCCTCAGAGGGCGTCCTGACGACCTCGACGCATCGATCGACCTGCTCCGCGAGATCACCGAGACCGACGACGGGCCGCTGCGGAACGCACACCTTGGGCTTCTCGCCGCCAGGGTCTTCAGCCGCTACGAAGCGGAGGGCCGGGAGGCCGACTGCGACGCGGTCATTGAACTGTGTCGGCGCGTCCTTGCGTCGGCGCCGCCCGACGATCCGGCCCGACCAGTGACTCGGTTCATGCTCGGCAGCGCGCTCTTGGACCATTGCCAGCGCGATTGGATTCCGGCGTTGCTTGACGAGGCCCTCGAGATGCTTCGCGAAGCGGCGGCCGACTCGGGGCTCGACCTGGACACGAGAGGCACGGCCAGGAGGGAGCTGGGACGGGCGGAGCATCTGCGCGACTGGCACGCTCAGGGCACCGTCCCCGGGAGCGGGCCGCAAGACCCATTCGGGGCCTTGCTCTCCGACTATGAACGGGCCCTGAGGTTCGTGGACGCGACCGGCAGCGACGACGCCGTCGACAGAGCCGTCCGCGCCGGCGAGGCGGCCCTCGGGATCATGCCCGAGGACCATCAGCGCTATGCCGAGTTGGTTCTGGGACTGGCGATCCTGCTGGAGAAGCGGTTCAGCCGCGGCGGCGATGTGGCCGACATTGAGGCCGCCGTGCGGTACGGCACCATCCTCGTCGAGCGGTCGAGGGCTGATGCGTCCGCACGGAGGTCGGCGGAGATCGCCCTCGGCAAGTTCCACCTCGCCCGATTCGAACGGCTCAGTGACCTGGAGGCGCTCCAGCATTCGGTGGAGCACAATAGGAACGCCGTGTCGGCGGCCGAAGGCGACCGGGATGGCGAAGCGTTCGCCCGCTCCAATCTTGCCGGCGCGCTCCAGAGCCGGTACACGGTCCTTGGCAATCGGATCGACCTCGACGACGCCGTGGCCCAGCTCGAATTCGCCCAGTCGACGGTAGGACCCGGCGACCACCGGCATCCGGACTACTGTTCCAACCTCGGCATGGTGCTCCGACAGCGTTTTGAGGCGATGGGCGACATCGAGGACCTCATGGCATCCGTCCGGTTCGGCACCGAGGCGCTGGAGCCGGGGCCGGCGACCGGGTCGGCGTTCCACATGCCGCGCGCGAACCTGGCGCTCACGCTCATGGTCGTGTACCAGGCGACGGGGGATTCGGAAGGTCTCGATCAGGCCGTCGAGTTGTGCCGGGAGGCGTTGGCGGACGTCTCGAATCAGAGCGCGGAGTACCTGTGGTACCAGTCGAATCTCGCTATTGCGCTGACGTGCCGGTACTCGGCGTTCGCCGATGAGGGGGACCTCGACGAGGCCGTCGAACACGCAGCCGGTGCCGTCTCGGGTATGCCGGAGAGTAACCCGCGGCGGCCGTCGGCGGTGGCGACGCTCGGAGGACTCTACCTGCTCCGATATGAGCGGCACTCCCATCCGAGGGACCTCGACCAGGCCCTCGCTCACTTGGGAGCCGCAGTCGACGGCGCCGATCCCGCCAACCCAGTTCGGGCGCTGCGCCTGGACAACCTTGCCAGGGCGGTGGCACGGCGGTGGCTCGGACTCGAGGAGGCGGGGGAGGCGGCGGCTGCCGCCGACTACCTGTCATTGGCTGCCGACTGCTACAGCGAGATTCTCGAGACAACCAACGCGCCGGTGCGGCGCCGTATCACGGCGGGTGGAAACGCCGGTCGGTTGCGCGCCGACCTCGATCCCGAGCGAGCTGCCCGCGAGCTGTTGCAGGCCGCCATGCTGTTGCCGGAGGCTGCTGCCTGGCGGCTCGATTGGGAACAGCGGCTTCAGGTCTTGTCCGAGTTCCCGGGGATCGCAGCGGATGCGGCGGCGATGCTCCTTGAGACGCGTGGTGCCACGGCCGCGGGGCAGGCGGTCCGGATCCTCGAAGCCGGGCGGGCAGTGCTCCTCAACCAGGCGGTGGCGGCCAGGGGCGAGGTGGACCGGCTCGCCGAATACGACCCCGAGCTGTCGGAGCGGTTTGTCGCGATCGGTTCGGTTCTCAATGGATCATCGGGAGAAGGTCCGTTCAACCTGGAGGCTCAGGGCGGCCTCCCGCACAATCTGCGCCACCGTCTCGCCGAAGCGCATCGGAGGCTTGTCGAGGAGATCCGCGGGATCGAGGGCTTCGCGGATTTCATGGAGCTGCCGTCCCTCGACGCGATCCTCGCCGAGGCCGCCGCGGGTCCCATCGTCATGCTCAACGCTTCCGCATACGGCTCGCACGCCCTCATTGTCACCACCGGTGGCATCGACTTGCTCGCGCTCGACATTGAAGGCGAAGAGCTGACCGAGCTGGTTGTGGGGTTTCACGAGGCGACGGGCGCATTGGGAAGTGGCCGGGACCTCCGGCCGGCGCTGCGGAGGCTGTGGCAGGGGATCGTCGCGCCGGTGCTGGATCGTTTGGGCATTGACGAGCCTCCGCCAGTGCCGCAACGGCTTTGGTGGGTCCCCGGCGGTGCGTTCGGCTCGCTGCCGTTGCACGCGGCGGGCCCGTATCCGGACGGCGACAGTGCGGCGCCGGTGGCGCTCGACTACGTGGTCTCCTCGCTGACACCATCGATCAGGCAGCTTCACTTCGCGCGCCGCCGGGCCGCGGCGGGAGACCGGAACGGAGTCATGGCGACCGTGTCCATGTCCACCACCCCGCTCCTCGACGCAGAGGCGGGCGACCTCGGTGACCTGCGCTTCGTCAAGGCCGAGGTGGACTGGATCCGCGAGCGTTGGGACGCACCTGCCGATCGCGCGTTCGACGACGGAGCCGCCACCTTCGAAGCCGTCACGACGGCGATGCGGACCAGTTCCTTCGCGCACCTCGCGTGCCACGGCGTCAGTGACCGGTACGATCCGGCGGTGAGTCGACTGCTCTTGGCCGACCATGCGACTCGGCCGCTGACGGTCGCCGACCTGGCCGCATTGGACCTCTCGGACGCTCGGTTCGCGTACTTGTCTGCATGTGGGACAGCGCGGAGCCTGCACGGGCACCTGCTCGACGAATCGCTCCACCTCGTCGCCGCGTTCCAGGCAGCAGGCTACGCAGCAGTTGTGGGAACACTGTGGAGCGTCAACGACCGTGCGGCCTTCGAGATCGCTAAGAAGTTCTACAGCCGATTCGGTCCCGGCTCCGACCCCGCCTCCGCAGCGGAAGCACTGCACGCCGCCGTGCGGGAGGTGAAGTCCGAGTTTGGACTCCACTCGCGGCCCGACCTGTGGGGCGCCTGGATCCACTCGGGAGCGTGACGGCAGTCGATCAGCGCTGCCCCGAGGCCGGGCTGCCGTAGTCGTCGATGTCCGGCGGCTCGGCATCGAGGTCGTCCTTCGGTTGAAAGCCACGGACACCTTCGTCCCAGCCGTCCGGGAGGCGAACCTCGTCGGGGAGCCCGTCGAAGTTCTCGGGAAGCGCAGGATCAGTCATGGTCAGAGTCCTTTCTCACTGCCTTCGCGGTTCGGCTCGCGCCCCCATGGAACTCGACGAAGGCGATCTCGTCGCCGTTGATCCAGACTCCGCCGCTGCCCGGCACCGCCGGTCCGTAGACTTTGCCTTCACCGGGCGCGTATTGGCGTTCCAAGTACAGGTCCCGGTTCGGCGAACCTGAGGCGGCGAATGACCGCGAACCAAGATAGCCCAGGACGATCCGCTGGTCCTTCAAGTGCACACGCACGTAGTACGGCTGGCGGTCGCTGAAATGCCACTGCCACGCATCCGGCACTCGGACATGATGCGCCAGACCGGTGAAATCGAGCACCGCCGCGAACCAGTGCGGGCGCCGCAACCGGACCACAGCCGCAGCAAGGGAACCCGCGACAACCGGTGCCGCGACGAGTACGACGAGCGCCCACGCTGCCATGTTCCACGGGCTGGCCACGCCGGCACGGGCCTGCTCGAGCAGGTGGACCGTCCACGGCAGCGCGAGCGCCTGGACGATGAGCGAACCGACCACCGTGCGCGCCAGAAACACCCGATCCTGCGCCTCGGGCGTCCGCATCCCGCGGCTGTAGGCGGTGTGAAGCAGGTAGCCGGGGACCGTGAACAAGACGGTGATCGCCAGACCGGAAACTATCGCCGCTGCGGCGGAGGACAGGAAGTCGTTCAAACTACCTCCAGAGGGGAGTGACCACATGGTATCCGCCCGGGCATGTCGATGAGGGGTGACTTCCGGCCCATGAACACGCTGGTGCCGCAGCGAGCGTGAGGTGGCGGTGGGTGGAGTTCCGGGTGACACGGGTCGTTACCCGCTTGACACGGCGCATTTGGGTTGCGTCCAGTCTGGATCGGTGCTGGGGCTACCGTCCTGCCCGGCGTGTGCATCGGCCGCACTCGTTCAGGGGCGCCCGCAAGGATGAGCGGCACCTCACCCGTTCGTTTCGAATCCTCGGGGAGCCCGGCTACTCTCGCCCCACCAGCAGACCTCCTGCTCAGGCGGATCTCCTGTCCCGGAAACCGAGTCCGTGCCCAGAGCCTCGCGGCCTTATCGTCCATAGAGTGGCCTTACCCGAGCTCGCATCGCGAGCGATTCCCCGCCTGAGGAGCGCCCATGGACAACCCCCTCCTGAACGCCGAAGACGCCCGTGAGCGCTTGGACCAGTGGAAAGCCCGCTCCGACGGCCCCGCGGCGAGGTGCAGGCCGCCGGCGAAGGGAGCACAGGACCTCTTGCTGTTCTTTGTCCACGAGGTGCAAAGCGGCCGAGTTTCTCGGGTTCTCGAGCGGTCGAATGTTCCCACTGTGCGGCTCGAAGCCGGTGCTGCATAGCCCCTCGTCTCACGCAGAGTCGTCGGGGCCGGTCGGCAGGGCCTGCGTCGGGTCTCGGAACGCCGCGGAGGTCAAACCTGTCTGCCGCAGACGGAGAGTTCGTCTCGGTCGACGCCCGGCAGGTAGGTCTCCCATTCCTTATCGGTTAGATCCCTACCCGTCTCTTCGCACACGGCGGCATACGGATCGGCGAGGTAGCCGATGTCGGCGATCCAGACCCCTGAATAGCTCGCAGCGACAAGACTCCAACCGTCAGAGATGAAGCCGCTCGTAGCCACCGAGCTGAGCGTCTCGAAGGTCTTGGCCGCCTCCATGTCACGTGTGATGTCCCAGATATGCAGACCTTCTCCGTCACTGATGAGGGCGTACTGGTCATCCGGGGACAAGCTGAGGGACAATTGCGCGTCGCTGCCACCGAGGAGTTCCGCTGCGAGATTGCGGTGCGCTTCGGAGTCGATGTCCCATATGGAAAGTCCGCTGTCGGTCGCCGCTGCGAGCTCGGCGCCGTCACTGGTGAAGGCAAGCTCGGAGACGTAGCTGCCGTTCCCGAGGAGCCTCGCCGTCATCGCCGCGCCCCACGTATCCTGTGCCTGGAGATCCCAGAGGCGGACCACCCCGAAAGCGTCGGCGGTGGCGAGAGTTCGGCCATCGGGGCTGAAAGCTACAGCGGCGACACCACCTTCGTGCATATCGATCGTCTTGATCTCCTCACCGGTGTCCATGCTCCAAAAGCGCACTAGGCCGTAGTCTGGGCTATCGAGATCGGATGCTTGCCCCTCCGCAGTAACAAGAACGCGGCCGTCGGAGCTGAACACCAGCTCCTCGACCGTCCGATCGTGGCCGCCCAGTGTCATGAGGACTTCACCAGTCTCAGGATCCCAGATATCGACCTCTTCCAACCGTTCCCCCCACGGGGCGGTTGCCGCGAGCGTGCCGTCGGGGCTCAGAGCGCTGACCCCGCCTGCACGATCGGGATACTGTCCGACGAGCGCCGCCTCCACTGATGGGTCCCCATGCAGATCCCAGACGTAGGCGCCGTCCCATCCTGTCCCCAGCAGCCGGTCCGACTGGGAAGCCGATACGTAGCCAAGCTGGTGGCCTGCACTGGTGAGATCGGATTGCAGGAGATCCTGCGAGGTACTTCTGACCCGGTCCAGGTCCCACAGCTGTATGCCCTTTTCCGTGCCCGCGGCGAGAATTGAGCCACCCGGCTGGAACGCCATGTCGATGACGTCCGTAGCGGGCAGGAGGGCCAGTAGTTCGGAGCTCGACAGGTCCCACACTGACACTGAGCCCTCCTGGTCCCAGGTGGCGATGCGATCTTCGTCCGGGCTCACTGCGGCCTGCCAAGCTGGGGTCGACAGGAACGTTGTCCACGCGCCGTCGCTGCCCCGCGACAGGCATCCTGTGTTGGCGCATGCGATCACGCGTTCCGGGTCGCTCGGACTCGCCCAAAGAGCGGTCAAGTGTTCGCCGATGGGCTCGGAAGCGACGACCGAACCTGTCCCAAGGTCCCACTGGTAGACCCCGGAGTCATCACCGGTGAACAGGGACTCCCCGTCGGCAGAGAACACGACCGCCTCGGCCGAGGCCTCGCCTTCGAGCTCGGTCAGCAGTTCCCCGCTCTCAAGATCCCAGATCCTCGTCACCAGTCCCTCCGCGGTCGCGATCATCGAGCTGTCGGCGCTGATCGCGATATCGAAGACGTCCCAGGGTTCGAGCGTCATCTTGTGGTCGCCGTTCTCGGCATCCCATATCCGCGTGCCCTCAGCGATATTCGCGGCGATCACCTTTCCGTCTGGGCTGAACTCTGTGTCGGCAAAGCCGCCGCCTGCGCTGCCGTTGAGTGCGTAGGGTTCCCAAGTTTCGGTCGACCAGAGCGTGTAGGAACCGCTGCCCTCCCTGGCGAACAAACTCGATCCGTCAGGACTGAACCGCAGCGCCTGCACCGAGGACACGAGATCGCTCGTCAGCCCTCCGATGGAAGCATCGTCTGCGGCGCTGGTCATCGCCACGAAAGCTTCGTCGGTTTCACTGAGCTGCCATGCCGCCGCGGCAAGCAGTTGAGCGAGCTGGCCGTCGACGTTGTGGAGCTTCGCACTTTCGGCGGCGAGCTGTACCGAGAGCGCCCGGTTGCGTTCATCGGTGAGTTCGCGATTCGCAACGAGGACAAGCCCGAACGCTATGAGCGCGAGCGCAAGGAGCGAGGCAAGGGTGCTCGTCACCGCCCGCCGAATTCGCTTGGCTCGTGCTTCACGGCGACGTGAGGCGCCGAGGAATTCCAAGGTAGTGACGTCAAGTGGCGCAAACCGGTCCGGATGTTCCGCCCAGCGCTGTTTGCACTCATCCTCTGCCAACTCCAATCGGCCGCCGCGGTAGAGAAAGGATTGATCTCGACCGCTCGCCTCCCATTCTTCGGCATCCTCGATCAGGGCGGTGAGAACGGCAAGGCTGTCGCTGTCGCTCTCGAGCCATTCGCGCACCTTTGGCCAGTGCCTCAGGAGCGCATCGTGGGCGATCTCGACGGTAGCTTCGCCTACCACGAGCAGGCGCGCAGCAGTGAACGCCTCGACCACGTCATTCCCCTCCGGGCCGAGCTCTTTCAACGCGCTCAGGCGCAAGGGGACCCGGACCAGCTGTTTGTCTCTGGTCACCTTGGCCAGTCTCCGAAACAGCAGCTCAGCTGCCTCACGCTGGCTCGGCGACAGCGCTTCGTACACCTCGTCAGCGCTCGCCTGAAGGGCTCTGGATACACCGCCGACCTGGCCGTAGGCGGTCTTGGTGAGACACCCGTTCTTGCGGCCCTCCCAGAGCTTGCGCATCGCTTGCGACAGCAACGGCAACGCGGCAGGACTGAACTCGGCTCCGGTCGCCGAGCCGCGCAGGTCGTCGAGGATCACCTCGGCCAAGCCCTCCTCGAAGGCCAGTCCGGTGGCGAAGGCTGGACCGGTGATGGCCTGCCGCATCTGATCCGCGTCCATCGGAGCAAGAAAATGCAGGTGGCGCTCCACAGCTGGCAACAGCTCGACATGCTCCGCACACTGATCGAGAAAGTCGCTGCGGACACCGAGCACCACCAAGCCGCAACCGCCGCGATGCGCACTCCGTTTCGAGGTCGAATCACCCTCCCGCGAGGGGCCCTGGGAGATCGAGGCGAGCGCGGTGATGAACGCCTGCCGTTCGGACTCGTCATCAGTGAGCGTGAACAGTTCTTCGAACTGGTCGACTACCATCACCATCCTTGCCGACCCGTCACTATCGGATCGCTGCAACGCCTGTTTTGCGAGTAGGTTCGCGCGGTGAGGTTCCTCCCGCAATACCCGCCGAACATCGGGTGTGAGCGCTCCGTCGATCCGGGTGGCCAGTTCGGTTGCCAACGCCCCCAAGGGGTCGATGCCCGGTGTCAAGTACACCAAGGGCCAAGATTCAGATCCTGGCTGGTCGATCCACCAGCCCTCGGCGATCGCGGTAAACACGCCCGCGCGCAGCAGCGAAGTCTTCCCCGCACCGGAAGCGGCAGTGAGCGCCATCATCCCGTTCGCATCGAGACTGGCCGACGCGTACTCCAAGACCTTGAAGGTCTGATCATCGCGGCCGAAGAAGACTTCGGCGTCATCCTCCCTGAACGGGTACAAGCCGCGGTAAGGCGAAGTGCGCTCGAACCCACCGGTGCGCCTGGCGCCATCATCACCACGGTTGATGCGGCCCAGCAGAGTATGGAGCATCTGCGTGATTCGTCTCGAAGACTCGAGGCTCTCCTGTTCGAATCGGCGGCGCTCGGTCACGTCGGCCGCCAAGCTCCGTTCCAAACGCACCTGGCCTGCGGCGGATTCGCGACTGACGCGCAGGTTCTCAATCACCACGTCGCGGACCTCGGCGAAAACCCCCACAAACTCATCGAAGGCGTCGAGCCGTTCAAACTCGCCCTGTAGACGTTCCAGCAGCTGCTCGTCCGAGTCCCGGATGACACTCTCCAAGGCCGCGGTAACCGCCCCGGTCTCGGCCAGCAGAACCGCCATGCCGCGCCGGACCTCTGCGGCCTCTTCCCCCACCTGTGAGACGACATCGTCGAGAGCCGCGGCCAACGCGGCTTCCAGATCGTCGTCGGAAACTTCGGCACCATCGTCGTCACGAAGGCGGTCGATGGTCCGGGAGATGACGTTGGTGAAAGCACCGCTGCTGACGCTGCCGATCGCCGCGAGCACCGCCGCCAGGACCGGTGAGGCACCAACTGCCGCCCCGATGACCGGCACAACCGCGCCAGCACAGAACATCGCGGTTAGGCTCCGATGCGTACCGCTGCGCGTCTTAGCGAACGCCTGCCTGACGGCGCCAAGAACCGCTGACCGCAACCGTCGGCGAACATTCTCAGGTTCAGGGGGTGTGGGAAAGGCCATCCCACGACGATAGCGACATCGGACAATCGATGTTGGCCAGCGCGAACCCGCTCATGAACGCACCCCTCCTGTATTGCGCGCAGGATGACAGGAAACCGAAACCCGAGGCTGCGGTCAGGAGTGGGAGACGGCGTAGAGAGTCGTGGTCTCGGCGGCGCGGGTCGCGGCGTACAAGGAGCTGCGGTCCATGCCGGGGGTGAGGAGCGGGTGGGTGGTCTCGACGGTCAAGCCTTGGGAGCGGTGGTGTTCGCGGGTTGCCATGAGCTCCATCGTGTTCTACTATTACTGTCACTTAGACAGTAAAGGATGATTGCTTGTGGCTCACGCTGAAGAACCTTGGTCACCGCCGGCGGTGCTCATGACTGTTGACCTCGTGATCTTGACCATGCGGGCCGCGACATTCCATGTGCTGCTGATCGAGCGGGGGATTGAGCCGTTTAAGGGGTGTCAGGCGCTGCCCGGAGGGTTCCTGAACAACGCCGGGGAAGGCATTTATGACGCTGCGCTACGGGAGCTCCAGGAGGAGGCGAGTCTCGATGGGACGCAGCTGCACATCGAACAGCTTGGCACCTACGGCGCACCCGACCGTGATCCTCGCGGACGGGTGGTGTCGGTGGCCTACTTGGCGATCGCGCCCGGCCTCCCCGACCCGGTTGCCGGTACCGATGCTTCGGAAGCGGCTTGGACGCCAGTCGAACCGGTGCTCTCAGGACAGGTGCGATTGGCGTTCGATCATTGGCAGATCGTCAACGATGCCGTCGAAAGAGCCCGAGCGAAGCTCGAGCGCACGCCTCTGGCAACGGCGTTCTGCAGCGAGACGTTCACGATCGCCGAGCTCCAACAGGTCTACGAAGCGGTGTGGGCAGTGCAATTGGACGAGCGCAACTTCTACCGCAAAGTTCAACGGGCCTCGGGCTTTATTGAGCCTGCCGGGACCGAACGCCGAGTTGCCAGAGGCCGACCGGCGCGGTTGTTCCGAGCCGGAAACGCCAAGGTGCTGCATCCCGCGCTCGCTCGTCCCGAGCCGCCAAGTGAATCCGAGGAGGAATGATGACCGACACCGACATCGTGGTGGTTCTGACGGCACTGGATCTGGAATACAAAGCGGTCCGAGCGCATCTGGACGATACCGAGGTCCGTCGTCACGAGGCGGGAACGCGATTCGAGACCGGCACCATCCGCGGCACCTCATGCCGGATCGCGCTTGCCCTGACCGGCGTGGGCAACCAGTCCTCGGCGGTGATCGCCGAGCGCGTCATCCAGGAATTCTCCCCGCTGGCAGTGCTATTCGTCGGCGTGGCCGGTTCCTTGTGGGACAAGCCGGTCCGCGGCGATGTGGTCGTGGCAGAGCGGGTTTATGCCTACCATGGCGGGACCAGCGAGGACGGCGGTCTCAAAGCGCGGCCCCGCGCTTGGGAGGCACCGCACGCGGTCAGCCAACTCGCCCACTTGCTGGATCGCTCCGGGGACTGGCGGGAGCGACTGCCGGCCGAATCGGGTTCGCCAGACGTCCGCTTCGGTGCGATCGCAGCCGGTGAGATCGTGCAGAACTCGTCGAAGTCCCGTGAGGCGAAGTGGATTCGCGATCACTACAACGATGCGATCGCCATCGAGATGGAGGCCGCCGGAGTCGCTCACGCTGGCCACCTGAACAGCGCGACGGTCGGGATCGTGCGCGGCATTAGCGACATGGCCGACGGCACCAAGGATGCCACCAGCGATGTGCAGTGGCAGCCGCGAGCAGCCGCCAACGCCGCCGCCTTCGCCATCGCCCTGGCAGAGGAACTCGTCACCGAACGAAAGGCGCTCGACATGTCACGAGCCGAATCACGACCTGAAGCAGCTACTTCGACGGGCGGCACCACCGTCCACAACGTCGCCTCCGGGCAAGTCGGCATCCAAGCCGGGACCGTCACTGGCAGCACGGTATGGATGAACGTCGCGCCGACTAGTGACAGGATCGACGATCTCGCTGCGGCGGTAGCCGATCTGCGCGTCCGACTTGATCGGGCTCGGGCCGCAGGCGAATTCGACGCCGACACCTACGAGGCCGCCGAGGAAGAGCTGGACACCGCCGCGACCGCGCTGCGAGCGCCTAACAAGGACGGCCGGAAGAAAGCGGTGCTGGCACTGAAACGGCTCAATGGCCTGGCCGCCGAGACGACCGACGTCGCCGCCCAGATCGCCCTGGTGATAGCCGCGGTGAACGGACTGTCATGACTCCACACACCCCTCCCGCAGCATCGTCGCACGACACGACCGTGAACTCGGCCGGGCCGGGCGCCACAGTTGGCGTCCAGGCGAAAGTGGTCCACAACGTCAACGTCTACCAAGTGCCGCCCGGCGCTTCGCCCCAGGAAAAGTTCGAAGCCGGTCTGCGGTACCTCAACGACGGCGTACCGTTCAAAGCTAGAGAACTCATCAGCGAAGCCATCGCCGCCGGCCACGACAACGCAGAGATCCGGTTCCATTGGGTGCTGGCAATGTTCAGCAAACGCTCCTACCGGGACCTTGATCGCCTCGAGCGCGAAAGTCTCGACGATTTCGCCAACGGCGTGCACACTTACACCGACGGCAGGTATCGCAGTGCGCTGGAGGGCATCAAGGAGCTGCTGGCTCATCTGAGCGGCCAGGGCGGCGACCCGGACACCGCAGAGAAGCAGATCCTGGCCCTTGACCCCGAACTGCTCGCCTTGATCCAACGCCATCTTGAACTGGTGCTTTCAGGAGCTACCAAGGACAAACTCTGGGAAGCGACCAAAGAGCGAGCGAAGGCCGACCGGTACGCCTCCGACCGATCGAGTCGAGTGTGGGCCTACTTCCACCCCGAGCCGATCCGAGCACGGGCCCGCGGAGCGGACGAACCCCAGATCGGACCTGCCGACCGGCCGCGCGCCATGGCAGCAACGGTGCTGTTCGCCCTTGCCACCGGATACCTCGGCTGGCTGCTCCTATCCCAGGTAGAGGTCGTGGCGTTGCTTGCGTACCTGCTCGCCGCTGCCACTGGCTACGCCGGGATTCGCGACGCATCAATGTGGCGCTACCGGACCGGCCGAGTCAGACTCGAGGACTACCGCAACACCGCTCGCCCAGCCGGGGAACACCTCCGCGGCAAGGGCTTCGCCAAGAACGTCAGCCGCTCCTTCGAACACTACTTCGCCAAGTACCGGCCACACGGGATGGACTACGCCGCGTGGCTAGCCGAAACCGCCGGCGTCCGAGGACGCCTCCGCGTCGAAATCGCCGAAATCTACCGCGAACAGTCAACACCCATCGGCCGAGTCAACTGGCTCATCGGCTACCTCGCACGGGACGTCAGACACTGCTGGCAGCAGGGCACTCTCTACGACTACAGGGAGCGTTATCACGTCACGCTCGCCTTCAAGGCCAGATGCATGGTGACGCTGATGGTCATGCTGGCCGCCGGGATCAGCGTTGCCGTCGCGGCCGCTGGGGTTGCACCGGTAACTGCTTCGGCCGCTATCGTTCTCGCGGCGTTCAGCGGCCCATACGCTGCGATCCGATGGCAGCACATCGTCAGCGAAACCCGTCGTTACCACGACGACGGTGTGGAGGCGGCACAGCGATTGCAGGAACGGAGTGCGGCCTACCAGCGCTGGAAGGCAAAACTGGATGCGACCCGACCGGACGAGACCGAGATGGAAACCTGGCTGCACAGCGACAAGACCATCATGATCGATCAAGCGCTTCGCCACTACCGACTGTCATGGCGCGACGTCATCTCCCATGCGGTACTCCAATCCCCAGCCCGCAGGCCGAAAGCCGGCCGAGCGCGCGGCGGGCCCTGGCGCTACTCCAGATACGACTTGCGGCTGTTCCTGATCACCAACGACGGGGTCCGCGAAGTCATCTCCGAACTGGACTTCGAACACATCGCTTTCAACGGCCAAGAGCGCAACAACTTCCGCTTCGAAGCCCTCTCCTCGGTCAACGTGACCGAAGACCTAAACAACAGCCGCAACCTCAACCTGACCCTGACGAACGGCCCGACCAGGATCATCAACGTCACCGACGCTGAGATCATGGAACCCGACCCCGCAACTGTGCAGTCCGACGTCGTCGACACGCCCGTGAACTTCCTCCGGATGAATCTCAGCGCTGCCGGCTTCACACACGCCCTGCGAATCCTCGAAGGGATCGCCGCCGAGGGCAAACGCTGGATCGACCGCGACCATCACTCGCCGGGCTCCGTTGGCTAGGGGCGCTGGTCGGTAAGTGGGCACTGCTGGTCAGGACCCCAGCGGGGAGCGTCGATCAGGTGCTTCCTTCGGTGCCCTTCGGCCCTCCAGATCGCGACCAAACCGTCAACAGGGCATCGGCAAATCTGTTATTACAACATCGGCATATCTACTATTAGGTGTTGACACTGCCCTGTAAGCTCCTGACATGTCTATGCTGCTACCCCGGCGCGCGCTGACCGGACTCAACGAGCGCCTCGACGCCTTCCGGATCGTCATCGTCGGCGGGCCCCGCCAAGCAGGAAAGACCACGCTGCTTCGCCTGTTGCACGAAGAGCGCGGCGGCACCTTCAACACGCTCGACGACGCCACCACCTTGCAAACCGTTCGAGCTGACCCGACCGGGTTCGCCGAGTTCGGGGCCGCACCCAAGATCATCGACGAAGTGCAACGCGGCGGCGACGACCTCCTCATCGCCATCAAACGGCTGGTCGACCTCGACGACAGCGCGGGCCAGTTCGTGCTCTCGGGCTCGACCCGGTTCCTGACCGTACCGAGCCTCTCAGAGTCCCTCGCAGGCCGCGCCGTCTTCGTAGACCTGTGGCCCCTCAGCGCCGTCGAGCGGACCCGGGCCGACATCGACGCACCAGCGCTGCTGTTCGAACCCGAAAAGCTGCGAGCCCTGCCACTCGCCACCACCTGGAAACGAGCCGCATACTTCGACCTGATCTGCGCAGGCGGATACCCCGAAGCAGTGCGGATCGGCTCGGACCGGTTGCGCGCGGACTGGTTCGAAGGCTACGTCTCCACCGTCGTCCTCAGAGACGTCGCCGCCTTCGCCGACATCCGCCGCGCCGACCTCATCCCGCGGCTGCTGCGGCTCATCGCCGCCCGCACCGGCTCCGGACTCGTCATGGCCGACCTCGCGCGCAGCCTCGAACTCAACCACGCCACGGTCCGCGACTACCTCGGCTACCTCGACATCGTCTACCTCACCGGCAACCTGCCCCCGTGGTCGACCAACCTCACCTCCAAACTGGTCAAAACCCCGAAGGCCTACGTCACCGACTCCGGCCTCGCCGCCGCACTCCTCGGTGCCGAGCCCGGCGCGCTCGCGCAACCGGGTCACGAGCTCGCCGGGCCATTGGTGGAGACGTTCGTGTTCGCCGAGCTCACCCGGCAACTCGCCACCAGCGAGCTGCGTGCCGAACTGTCGTTCTTCCGGGACCGGGACGGCCGCGAGGTCGACTTCGTCCTCGAACGCCGCGACGGCACCATAGTTGGTATCGAAGTCAAAGCCGCGGCCACGGTCCGTGACGACGCTTTCAAACACCTCCGCTGGATGAAAGAGCGCCTCGGCGACCGCTTCAAGGCCGGATACGTGATCTACCTGGGCGACCAGATCCGCCCCTTCGGCCCCGACCTCACCGCTCTACCGCTCTCAACGCTCTGGGCCGGCGCGCCGCTGTAGCTTGCGGGCCGTCGGAGTATGGGAAGGGTCCGGCTGGGCGGGACGCGAGATCAAGGCTTGCTCACCTCCGAATATCCAGATGATCCAACGTGATGGGCGTAGCAGTCTCGGACGGCTGGTAGCGGGGCGCTCGGCTGGTCCGAACGCTCGGCATTTACAGCGATTGCTCGCAAAGCTTGAAGTCGACGGCCGTCTGCTTCGATCCTCAGCTGTGCCGACTCACGCCAAATTCGCCCCTGTATCCCAGCCAACGTTCGTACCTCGATCCAGGTTGAAACGAGCTCACCGTGGTGCTGATTGGACGAGGTGACAGTGACCATCCACCCGGTGGCGGAGCGGGGCACATCCTTCGGCAACCCCTGTGTCCCGGTCACTCACATGGGTGAACCAGGTCGCGAAGTCCGCATCTGCGATGCAGGATGTGGACTCGAAGGCCTTGTGAATCGCATTCGGTCCAGAGCCTACGGTCCCGCATCATCTGCGGCATTTGAACGGCTAGCGGGCGCAATCGCGCGGCTTCCACCATGCCGTTCGAGGGAGCTTCAAGGACCCCCAGTAACCCAAGGAGCTGTAGCAAAGTGCGACGTCTCAACCCCGTCCTAGCGGTACAGAAGTGGCTCTATGCGGTCAGCGGCAATCAATGCGCCTTCACCGACTGCCAGGCCCCCGTTGTGCAGCTCGCCCCTACAGGACGCCCATTCGTTTCGAGCGATGTCGCCCACATCATTGGCGCGGTGGAAAATGGGCCACGCGGCAAGTCCGACCTCAGCGCCGAGGACCGGCGGAGCGTCGCCAACCTGGTCCTCCTGTGCCAGACGCACGCTCGGCTCGTCGATGCGCACAAGGAGGACTACCCGGACGAGGACTTGCTCCGCATGAAGCACCTCCACGAGAGCCGGGTCGGGAACCGCGCAGGGACGCTGCTGCTGTCGACACTGCCCAGAGCCGGCACCTGTCTCCATGGGAGAGATGCCGAGCTCGCTCTCGCCGTCGACTGGGGGGCGCCTTCGACCGATACGACCTCCAGCACGCGGCTGCTGCACCTTCACGGCGCGCCGGGCATCGGGAAGTCGGCGCTCGCCATCGAAATCGCAAACCGGATCGCGTACTCCTTTCCCGACGGCGCCATCTACGTTCATGCTCCCGGCACCGCTGATGCGACGTTCGACATCGTCACTGAGCTCCTGGCGGCGTTCGATCTGTCCGCTCTCCCCGAGCGGGTGCCTTCACGACAGCACCTCGCCAGTCTGAGAAGCCTCGTCGAAGGCAAGCGGATGCTGATCGTCATCGATGGCGACCCGACCGAGGGATCCATACGGCAGGTGCTCGCTCTCGACGGCGTCTCAGTCATCTGCACCAGCAGGACCCGCATGAGCGGTCTCGCCGATACCGACATCAACTCTGTTGAGCTCGAGGCGTTGTCGAGGGACGCAACTCAGGCGCTGATGCGCTCTATCATCCCAACAGGCCGCGTCACCGATTCGCAGCTCGAACGGATGTCGGAGGCAAGCTCTGGCAACCCTCTGGCTGCTCGCATCCTCGCTGCCCGCATTTCCTCGCGGCCGAGCCTCGATGTCGATCGCTTCCTCTCGATCATCACCGATCCCGCCCGTGGAGTAGCGCCGTTCGTCGTCGGCGAGCGGAACATGTTCGTGATTCTCGACGAGGCCACCCGGCATCTCTCGGACATGCACCAGTCGGTCATGCGCACGCTCGGAGTCCTCCCCGGCACCGCGATCTCCCTGTACGCCATCACCACCGCCCATGCCGGACAAGTCGACGAGATCGGTGACGATGAAGTCTCCGCAGTTGAAGCGATCCTCGACGACCTATTCGAGTTGAACCTCGTCGAGCACCCCGCCGAGAACCACTTCCGTCTGCACGGCCTGATCCATCGGTTCCAGCAGCATCATGTTGCGGCATTGCCGGACACGGTTGCCGCGGCAATGACCGGCAACGCGGCAGCCACGTACGTGTTCTTGCTCAAGTCGATGCGGGAGGCGATCGGGTTCCTCGACGCGGAAATGACCAGGCCTGCCCCGTCCAATAGCCGCGCCATCGTCGATTTCGAGCAGCACCGGGCAGCCGCGACGGAGCTGCTCCGGCTCGCCGACGATCATAAGCTCACCGACCTTGTCGGACTCCTGTTCTCTGAACTCGCTCCGCTCCTGTCACATCGATGCCAATGGCAGGACCTGTGCTCCCCCCGTTTTTCCGGAGAGGTTTTATCTTGGTTCTGGAATGAACCAGAAGGGGACAAGGTTCGCATGCCTATCCGGAAGTACCCGCCT